>NZ_JBQEOR010000008.1:0-175293 GCF_052045285.1 Acinetobacter sp. 22301
GGCTGCGACCACGACCTCGTCCGCCTGAGCGGCCTCCGCGGTCGTCATCATCATCATCATCACGGCTGCG
Organism: Acinetobacter sp. 22301; assembly: GCF_052045285.1. Lineage (NCBI taxonomy): Bacteria > Pseudomonadati > Pseudomonadota > Gammaproteobacteria > Moraxellales > Moraxellaceae > Acinetobacter > Acinetobacter sp. 22301. The sequence goes on from NZ_JBQEOR010000008.1 coordinate 71, forward strand.
ACCTCGGCCTCGTCCGCCTGAACGGCCGCGATCGTCATCATCATCGTCATCACGGCTGCGACCTCGGCCTCGACCACCTGAACGGCCACCACGATCATCGTCATCATCATCGTCATCGCGGCTGCGACCACGACCTCGTCCACCTGAACGGCCTCCGCGATCGTCATCATCATCGTCATCACGGCTGCGACCACGACCTCGTCCACCTGAACGGCCACCGCGATCGTCATCATCATCGTCGTCATCACGGCTGCGGCCACGGCCTCGTCCGCTTGAACGACCACCGCGATCATCGTCATCATCATCGTCGTCGTAACGGCTTCGGCCTCGACCACCTGAGCGGCTACCGCGATCGTCATCATCGTCGTCATCATCACGACCGCGGCCACGACCATTACGGCCATCATTTTTATGGCTTAATGCACCCGCTTCACGCGCTTCTTCAGACGTAAATTCATGAGCGTTACCACTTGCATGGGCTGCTCGGCCAGCTTCACGAGCTTCTTCAGAGGTAAACTCATGTGCATTACCACTCGCGTGAGCAGCTCGCCCACCTTTGCTAGCTATTTCTCGTACTCTTTCAGGATCCATACTTGCAAATCCACGATTTGAAGTACCTGTTCTATTGTTATCATCATCTTCATATCTAGTATTAGCCATAGTTATATCTTCCTATATTTAATTATAGTCACTACCGCTTTTGGTTAACGGATTTAATAACAATAGAATATTTATAATATTTTCCCACCTAAGTGATGTATCAATCCTTTTAAATGTATATCAATCTAAAAATGAAATTTCCTATAAAGTCATTATTTTTAAAATATTTTAAAAATTTTAATTATTAATAATTTTACTCTTTAAATAATGAACATACTCATTATTACCTAATAGCACACTATAATATAGTTTTACAAACATAGTTAAAATAATTTAACTGATAACAAAAAATTTCAAAATGTACAAAACAGTAAACTAACACAACACCAGATCTATTGAGAAAATAACAAGCAAACAATTATTTTAATTAAAAAACAATAACATATATCATTACATTTTCAGAATTAATTTACTTGAGAGATTAATATGAATATTTAAAACTAATTTTAATAAGATGGTTTGAGTAACTTAACTATGCAATTAAAAAATCAACAGTCAACTCTACAATATATCCATATTTCTATCCCTGAAATTTTACTAGGACATATTAAGTCCAAAAACTCATGGCAGGACTATGACAAAGAATGGAGCTATAGATTAGACCCACCTCATGCAAGTCATCCCTTCCAAAGAGACTTATATATTATTAAGTCAAAAAATATAGAACATGAAGATATAAAAATGTTGCTAGATAATATGGCTGTTAAAAATAATAAAAATTCAGAAAATATAGATGGAGCAAAAGAAATTATTAAAAAAATATTAGACTTATCTAATAATATACCGATAGAAAACTGGATAGAGGATACAGGAAATAGATCTATTATTGAAAGCATGATTGATAAAAACAAAATCAAGTTAATCGATATTATTTAGCCCTCAAATATAAAATATTTTTTTACATCCTTACAAATAAAATAACAAAGACAACTTATTAAAAAATTCATTTTACTCACATTTACGCGGTAACAGCTCACTATATGAAAATTAGATATTACAACCGAGGTATTTAAAAATGGAAAACTCAACAAACCAGTATCCAACATCTGCCCCCGCACAAGTTCAATCTCATCAACCAGGTGATCAGGAAAAAATGCACCCTGAACCTGAGATAATAAAAAGTACCCATAAAGGTAGCGATAAGCTAAAAGATAAAGTTGCCGTTATTAGTGGTGGCGATAGCGGTATAGGTCGTTCTGTCGCAGTATTGTTTGCTCGTGAGGGCGCTGATATTGCGATACTTTATCTCGAAGAAGATCAAGATGCCGAAATCACTAAACAACTCGTTGAAAGAGAAGGACAACATTGCCTTTTATTAAAAGGTGATATTTCTGACCCAGATGTTGCAAAACTCGATATTGATAAAGTTCTACAACATTACGGCAAAATTAATATTTTAGTGAATAACGCTGGTGTGCAATATCAGCAAAAAGAAATTGAAAGCATTAGTAATGAGCAATTAGAAAAAACTTTTAAAACTAATATTTTCCCAATGTTTTATCTTACTAAAGAAGCCATTCCTTATATGGAAGAAGGCGACAGTATTATTAACACCACCAGTATTACCAGCTATCAAGGCCATGATGAGCTCATTGATTATGCAAGTACTAAAGGTGCGATTACGACTTTTACGCGTAGCTTATCGAACAATTTAATGAAACAGAAAAAAGGAATTCGGGTAAATGGCGTTGCGCCAGGACCCATCTGGACACCATTAATTCCAAGCAGTTTCGATGCAGAAACCGTTAAAGAGTTTGGTAAAGACACACCAATGGGAAGAATGGGACAACCAAGTGAAGTTGCTCCCGCCTATCTTTTTCTTGCCTCAGATGATGCAAGTTATATTACAGGTCAGGTCATTCATGTAAATGGTGGTCAAATCGTAAATGGCTAATCCCTAAGCTATAAAAAAGCCCTGAAAGTTAAAATTTTCAGGGCTTTTTGTTTGTTAAGCTGGTATGTGGGCAGCTATTGGTTCTCGTGACCAAACACGATGAGCCATAATCAGGTTTTTGAACTTTTCAGCAATCGGCTGGAATTCATCTCCAACTAGAGTACCTTCATCGGGAACTAAACCTAGTGGTTCAAGTAAATCAGATTTATTACCTAAAAACGCAATTGGTTTTAAATGCTTGTAAGCCTCTAATAGATAATGGCGAGTTACTCCATCTTGCATGACAGCGTTTAAGTTATCGCCATCAGGAATAATCACTGCATCATACGCAATTGACGGTTCAGCCATTTGCATGCCATCAGCCGTAATAATACTGTCTTGATGATCTTTTACAGGAGCTAAGCTTGGCGCTAATAAATGAAGAGTCACCCCTTCTTTAATTGCCCAGTTTTTCATAGCTTCTAATGCATCAGATTTGACTAAATTATGGATGAGTACTGCAACTTTTCGACCTTGAATATCTTGGGGCGGGAAAGCCAAGAAAGATAATTTCGCCGATTTTTCAACTGCGGTTTTTTTATAATCTAGCGTCAAATCAGGCACTTCAATTCCTAAATTAGCACCTACTTGTCGTGCTAAGTCGAGATCAATATTTGCCAAAATTTGTTGAACTTGACGCTCACGGATGTGTTTTCGTTGCACTTTACTTAACTCAAAAGTATAGGCATCGACCACATGCTTTTGCTCATGAGGGGCAAGGCTCTTGTAGTAAAGGCGCGGTTGTGAAAAATGATCAGAAAAAGTCTCGCTTCTTTGGCGAAGTTTATGTCCGCTAATCTGTTCAGGATAGCTTTCAAAACCACCATTTGAAGCAGCAGGTGGCGTTTCGGCTGGCCAATCATTATCAATTGAGTTGGGTTGATATGAAGCCTGCCCTTTATGAATCGTATGCTGGTGAATACCATCACGTTGATTATTGTGGAATGGGCACACAGGTTTATTGATCGGAATTTGATGGAAGTTTGGTCCACCTAAACGGCTTAACTGTGTATCGGTATATGAAAATAGACGTGCTTGTAGAAGCGGGTCATTTGTAAAGTCAATTCCTGGCACAATATGTCCCGGACAGAAAGCCACCTGCTCTGTTTCTGCAAAGAAGTTATCTACATTTCTGTTTAAAACAAATCGGCCAATTGGTGTCACTGGAACCAACTCTTCAGGAATAATTTTTGTCGGGTCCAATAAGTCGAAGTCAAAGTTCATCTCGTCTTCTTCTTCAACAATTTGTACACCGAGCTCCCATTCAGGATAAACCCCATTCTCAATCGCCTCATAAAGATCTCGACGGTGGAAATCCGGGTCTTTACCAGCAAGCTTTTGAGCTTCATCCCAAACTAAAGCGCTTAAACCTTGTTTAGGGGTCCAGTGGAATTTCACAAAATGTGATTTTCCTTCGGCATTAATAAGACGGAATGTATGAACCCCAAACCCTTGGATTGAGCGTAAATTACGTGGAATTGCACGGTCTGACATAGCCCAAATCACCGCGTGTGCTGACTCAGGTACTAAAGACACAAAATCCCAAAAAGTATCGTGTGCAGTTGCTCCTGTTGGTATTTCTGTATCTGGTTCAGGTTTTACTGCATGAACAAAGTCTGGAAACTTAATCCCATCTTGCACAAAAAACACAGGCGCATTGTTGCCGACTAAATCAAAATTACCCTCTTGGGTATAAAATTTAATGGCAAAACCACGAATATCACGGACCGTATCAGCAGAACCACGTGGGCCCTGCACTGTTGAGAAGCGTACAAAAATTGGAGTTTGAATGGTTGGGTCAGTCAAAAAACCAGCTTTTGTTAAGCGCTCATTTCCTTCATAAGCCTGAAAGTAACCATGAGCACCCACGCCACGTGCATGCACAATACGCTCAGGAATACGTTCATGGTCAAAATGAGTAATCTTTTCTCGTAAAATAAAATCTTCTAATAGTGTCGAACCGCGAATACCTGCTCTTAAACTATTCTGGTTATCAGCAATTTTAACCCCTTGATTTGTGGTTAATGCTTCATTGGTTGCATCGTCTCTGACTGAGTCTAATTGTTCAGTTTTTTGGGTAGTATTGGCTTTATTTGCAGCATCAGCACCAGCCATTTCACTTGTTTTATTTGTTGATTTAACATTATCAGTCATGTTCATTACCTATGTTTTAAAGTTAAACGTGGGGTGAATTAAAAACTTCAAGAGTTAGTTTTGTTAAAGGAACTTAAATATGGAAAAAGGAGCTCGACATATTTACGTGTGCTCCAAAGCCCAATGCTTTTATGGTGTGAATCTGGAGCCAAAAACGGAGTCAGCTTGCATATTTTTATGGCAAGATCAGGTGTCTGACGTATACGCTCTTGGAGCGCATCAAGTTCGCCATCAGAAATATAGCTAAACAGATAATCTTGAATACGCTGGCTATTCTTAAGTTCCCTGCTGTAGGCCAAGTAGTTAGAAGAATGATCAGTACCAGCAATCCAGTCATGAATAATTTGTCGTTCTACAGGGTTAAATACCCCAAACATTTTTCCATTTTCTTCATTAATCATTCGCCAGAATACGCTCTGTTCAGGATCGGTATTCAATTTAATCCACTTGTGATCAATGAGATGTGTAACTAAGCCTTTAACGTCTTCTGGATTTGATAACCATTGGTTAATGGTTTTGCATCCAAACTGTCTGGTTTCGTTATGTATTAGCTGACCCACGAGCGCTTTTCTTTTTAAAATTTTAAGGACTAAATCTTCAAGATTTAAATTTTTAATAATTTTTGAAGAAGAAACACCATGGTTATTAAGAGCAAAACCACGTTTTAATTTATTAAAGAAAGCTTCTTTATCTCTGTATTTATCGTAAATATTTTCTATAACTTTAATGGCTTTATCTGCATGTCCGTTATCAATATTGTCGATAGTAATGTGCAAATTAAAATATTTAGAATCAATACCCAGTTCAGCAAGTTCATAATTACTGATGAGTAGATGCAGTGGCAGTTGCTCATAACCTAAATTGAAACCGACAATTTCGGGAATAAACTCTGGTGGAGCATAGCCAAGCGCCAGCTGAATCACGGCATTATGATAGTATTCATCCTCTAAAAGCAGATCAAAACTATCAAGCCCCAGACTACGTAATAAGTCATCATAAATACAGACATGATTTGCTTTCGGCTCACCAAGTCCCAGCTCTTCTAGATAAGTAATAATAAGGTCATGAAAAACCGGATCGTTCCAGTAGTGAACTGAGCTATAGAGCCATGCACCGTCGACCTTTTTAGTTGGAGAGACCTTAATCAAAAATTCAAATGCCTGTCCGACATTCTGGAAATACTCTCTCTCACCCCCACTTTGTCTACGGTTTAGATAAGCCTGAAATAACTCACAATTTTGTTTATTGTCATTTTCACACCATTCTTTAACTGTATTTATAGTTGCAGGAAAATCAATTTCCTTTTGATCTATTTTATCTATTTCTTCATTAAGAAAATCTGTTGCTTTCTTCTCTTTTTCAAAACTAGAAATATCAGGATCAAGGAAAAAAACAAATAATTCGTAATAGTTCTGTTGATTATCTTGTAATAAGTCTAATAATCTTTTTTTCACTACAACAGGCATTTCTATTCTCCTTTAGTGAGATATAAATTACCATACTTTAACTGAACAATAATCCCAGCCTATCTTTGTTATATTACGTTATTAAGAAACAACTCATAATTTTAAAAACTTTATATTTCAACAACATAAAAAATAACACAAACTTACATTCTCACCTTTAGAATAATTTAACTATATGTTTTTATAAAAAATATATAAACAATAAACTATATTTACAATTAACTTACCTTTAAAATTATAAAGACTAAAAACTTAACAAAAAGAAATTAAAAATAATCCTATAACTAAATTAAAAACAATTGTAAGGAGAATACAAATGTTTAACTCATGTTGTAAATTACTAGCACAAGAAAAAATTAAAATCGCTTTTTTTGAAAGTGCTTCGGCAGGTTATTTAGCTTATCGCTTTTCTTTGAGTCCCTATTCAGGTGATATTCTTATTGGTAGCTTGGTCAGCTACGACCTACGTGTCAAAGAAAATACACTTCATATTTCACCAGAACTCATTGAAAAATATACGCCTGAGTCGATGCAAGTCACTGTAGAGATGATAAAAAAAGGTAAAGAACTCTTGAATGCCGATCTTTATATCGCTTGTACTGGGTTATTAAAAAAAGGAGGTTCTGAAACTCAAGAAAAACCTGTAGGTACCTTTTTTTATTCCATTTATTATAAAGATAATTTTTATAATTTCAGACGTATATTTAAAGGATTACCCTATCTTAAACTTAGACAACTGCTCTATTACATTAGTCAAGATATCGAATCTATAATATTAGATAATAAAAAATAGCTTTCCTTCATAAAAGATAACAAATACATATTTAGAAATGATCATAGCTTTTATTTAACCTCTATGTACCCAAATGTAATTTTAACTATATTCATATTAATTATGTTTAATCATTAAAATTACATTTTATAGAAATCAAGGTTTTATTTAATTTTTAAATTTACATTTAAATATAGGGTAACACCCCAACGCTACACATTAAAAATTTTCATGTTTTAATGAACCTATCTGAAGCTCTCAGATAAAACACACATCATAAATGATATGAGGTAATTAAAGATGAGCACTACTAATAATCAAAGCAATCAACGCAATAATCAGCAGCAACAACAACAGCAAAACGACAACCGTAACAACCAGCAGCAACAAGGCAACCAACAGCAAAACGATCAACAGCAACAAAACAATCAGCAACAACAGCAAAATGACAACCGCCGCCAACAACAAGGCTCTAATCAAAAAGATTCAGGCCAACAAAACTCAAATAACAATAATCAGCAACGCTAATCCGTTGTTGAATTAAATGTCATTTGATGCGGTCATTCATTTTATTTAGGAAGGTGCCCTCACCTTCCTAAATTTAACATAAGCATAAAATTAAATAAGAGAAGAGGAAAAACTGATGACAGATCAAAATACAGACCATGCTCAACTTGTAGCTGGCGACCATAATTATTCTGACTCTCGCTGGCGAGAAAGTTATCTTACTCGACCTTATTATCAAGAAGCTCAATTAACTACGCCAGATCTGGATTATGATCGTGATTTTTCTGCAGCTTATGAACTAGGTCATCGTGCCCGTTCAGAATCTAAAGAAGGAACTCAGTTTGAAGAGATGGAAGGTAGCTTGCAACAAAAATGGGAAGAGCTCAAAGCTGAATCCCGATTAAAATGGGAACATGCAAAACAAGCCATTAAAGATGCATGGGATGACATGTAACATCCTTAATTGGTCCAAAGCATATAGCTTATTTCCTATTGGCCCTGGGAAATAAGCTTTTTTATTATTTGAAGTATTTATATTAGAAAAACGGCGGCATATTAAAATTATTACTAAGATATTGATTGGCTTGGTGCGGATCATCAAAAATTTCTTTTTTAAATTGTACATCCGGCGTTGTAGATAGAGTATGTGTTGGTTTGATCGTAACTTCTACTACATATCTGTTTTGTTCTTGCTTTGCTTTCACACCATAAATTTCAGAGTCATTAATGCAAGTTCCATCAGTAAAATATACAAACATACCGCCACCTTATTTCTTAACTAAAGTTACTGGTTTTGACATTTATTTAACGTAAAAGCCTAGCAATAGACTTGAGCCGTAGGTAAACAAAATTTCAGTTCTGGTTTTTCTTAAAATATTCAATAATTTCTTCCCCGTTATTCACGGGAGTTTCTTTAGCAGGATATGTTTCTTCATAAGCATATGCAGGTAATGCAACTTTATCGCGAATTGGCGGTAACTTTTCTTGGCCACCTGTGGTAATACGCTCAATAAAACCTGCAAGCCACAATACAAATTCTTGTGTGTTTTTACTCTTCGGAATAATACTTAAATCTAATTTAATTTTAGATGCCTGAAGAGGCTTAATCAGCAATTCACCAAAATCAATATAATTGTATAAAAGTTTAAGTTTTGTCCCCTTAATCTCATGTCTAAGCTCAATCATTAAATTGTTAAGATCTTCAATAGGATCATCTACAAACCCTTTTTTTTCCTTAACATTTTGATAGATTTTCTCAGCTATTTTTAAGTACTGGGGCATATCCTTACCTTTAAAAATTGTTTTCACTAAAATGAATTTTGGATGAATATAAGTAATTTATTGTGTTTATTTTATTAATTTTTTGAAACTATAATTTACTGAGGAAACAATTCAATAACAACAAATTAATATAAAGGCTATAACACACTAATTTATTGATTAATTTTATATTTTTATATAATTGCTTTTTTTATTATGTTACATATTTTATAGAAAATAACGATAAGAAAAATCACGTAAAAGTGAGTTTTCTTAATCGAAATAATTATGAGTTTTTTTCCATTTGTTGAGTAGTTGCTGGATCATTAGAGCCATGTGTTCCATCATCATCTGTTGAATTTCGATCTTGGCAGGCACTCATACCCATTGCGATTGCAACTACCATACTCACTGCACAAAAAATTCTTAACATTGAGGTCACCCTTATAAATCTTAAGATGTAGGCTTATGAATAACATTATCTTATGTTGGCCTACCGCTGTGGTTCTCTTAAGTTTTGTAGGTTGTGCAAGCTTTTGTAAAAATCTAAATAAAATAAATGTTAAAGAATTACTTTTCTTGCAATTGATATTTTAATTAAAATTTGGCAACGGCTATTTATTTAATTACATGATATTCATAAAATCAAAATTTCCCGCTCTTTTTTGACTTATGTTGAAATAAGTCATTACTTGCAAACACTATATAAATAAACAATTAATAAATATTTGATATATAAACATTAAAAATTATTTTTTAACCTCTATTGAACTATTATTCAATATTCTCAATTATAAATAACTCATTATTTTATTAATGAAAATTTAAAAATATTAATATTTGTTTATATAAACCAATCTTTTATTTTTGCAATTGACCCGCTTTAAGGCTCAGCTTATGATGCTCCGGCTGACCTATTTTGTCAGTCGGTTTTAGCAGACCGTCTACCTAAGCGCACTAAAAACAAGTTTTTTGGTGTGTAGCCCCTCGTGCCTTTGACGGAGGAACGGGAGTGGGACACCTTCGGGTGTGCTGGTTTCTTAGGTATCAGTCTGCTAACCCTCTTTCGTTTCACCACCATAATTAATAGCAGTGATTGGGCGCAACTTCTTTCATCAAGGAGTCTCTAATGACTATTATTTTATATCGTGTTTTTTCTTCTACTCTTCATCACGTTATCGACTTCACTGAAAATATTTTCAAGAAAATATCCTACAGTTTTATGTTTCTGCTTTCCTATCTTTTCAGAGTAAATATTTCCATATTTAATGCTCGATAAAGACTAGAAAATTTCTATAAACATGACTTAACGATAACAACAACCAATGAAGAGCAATAATGATGTTTTTTTTATATCGTATTGTTTTAATCTGCACCCTATTAATAAGTTCTATAAGTTTATTAGGTTGCAGGTCTATCAGTAAAAATGAATTTAATACACATTGTGTTTGGGCAGGTCGTGCACTTTCACAATGCAACTGTATTTATAACTCTTTAGAAAAACATTATTCGCCGCAGTTTGTAGAGAACTTACCCAAAGTAAGCTTACAAAATATTAATGCGAATATGCACTTTGTGGAAACTATGAATGAAACCATGCACCAATGTCAGTTAAGTGCCAGAAAAAACTTAATTAACTAATCTTTGCCTGCTCTACCAAGAAATCTAAAAATGCCCTTACGCGTTTAGGGACATATTTGTCATGTCCTATCCAAACAGCATGAAATTCTTCTGAAGCCTTGATATTCCAGTCTTCAAGGATTTTGACCAACTGTTTTTGTTCTAAAGCTTTTTTGACTTGGAACTGGTTAAGCTGTGCAATACCAGCACCTGCAAGCGCTAACTGTAAGATGGCTTCTCCATGATTTACTCTTAAAACCTTAGTGGGAGCAAGTGTGATTTCTTGATCGTCTTTTTTAAAAAGCCACGTTTTATTTTGACGTTGGTAACTTACGTCTAAAAGCTGATGTTCGTATAACTCTTCTGGATGCTGCGGATAACCATTCTTTTCAATATAGGTAGGTGAACATACATAATGTTTCTGAGTGCGTCCGAGTGAGCGAGCAACCAAATTTGAGCTTTTTAAAGGCCCTGTACGAATTGCGATATCAATTCTTTGCTCAACTAAATTAATGACTTCATCACTCAAATGAGCCTCTAATTCGATTTGTGGATAGCACTCGTTAAATAGAGAAATACAAGGTAATAAAAAATGCGTCCAATATGAAAGACTGGTATGAATTCTAATTCGTCCTTGCGGCATGTGATTTGCAGTAACAGATTGTTCTAGTTCATCTAAGTTATTGAGTATGTGAACGCCTTGCTCATAAAATTGACATCCTTCACTGGTGAGTTGAAACTGACGTGTTGAACGGTTAAGCAGTCTAACTCCAAGTCTTTTTTCTAAGCGTGAAATTAACTTACTCACAGCAGACGGCGTCATGTCACAAGCTCTTGCGACTGCTGAAAAGCTTCCTAACTCGACTACTCGAATAAAAATTGCCAACTCCCCAGACCGATTAATATCAAAATATGACATAACAAAATCTATTTATGAATTTCATTCACAAATCTTATTCCGCTTATGTTGCTATAACAAGCTAGTAATTTGTTTCAAGATAACTTTAATTTATTTTAAAGAGTTCACGAGATGAAACTTTATCAACCCGCCCTATTCTCTCTTGTTTTATTTACGAGCTTTGCACAAGCAGAAGTACAAAAGAGCCAGTGGGTTACCACTTGGGCAGCTAGTCCACAAAAAGTCTGGAATAAAGATTTCGTTTTCCCGACCAATATTCCTGATCAAATATCGAATCAGACTATTAAACAAATTAGTCAAATTAGTTTAGGTGGTGAAGCAGTTAGGCTCGTTTTTACAAATCAATATGGGGATCAACCGCTTTATATTGATAAAACTACTGTGGGGTTAGTCAAAGGACAAAGTCTTAAATCAAAGAGTGCTTATCCAGTTTATTTCTCTGGAAAGCTTAAAGCACAAATTTTACCAGGCAAACAACTGATAAGTGATCCAATCCCGCTCCCTGTTCCAGATCATGCACAGTTAATGGTAAATACCTTTATTCAAAAGCCCACTACATTTAAAACTTTTCATTGGGATGCGAAACAAACCAGTTGGCTCATTACGGGCAACCAGACTGCGAACTTAAATACGCCTAGCAGTGCCAAAACCACAACTGCACGATTATTATTATCAGCTGTAGAAGTAAAACCAAAGCGTAAAGCACATGTTGTTGCAGTCGTTGGAGACTCAATTACCGATGGTGCAACTGCAACTCTAGACGCAAATACTCGATGGACCGACTTTTTAGCTAAGCGCTTATCGCCACATCGAATAGCGGTCATTAACAGTGGAATTTCAGGAAATCGACTACTCACAGACGGTATGGGTGACAGTGCTTTAGATCGTTTGAAAAAGGAAGTATTTCAATATTCAGGTGTGAAAACATTAATTGTTTTGGTGGGTATTAATGATATTTCATGGCCCGGTACCGCATTTGCCTCCAAACAAGAAATACCGACTTTTGAAGCACTCACTCAAGGTTATAAACGTGTTGTAGATGAAGCACATCGCCAAGGTATTCAGGTGATTGGAGCAACCTTATTACCATTTTCAGGAGCTTTACCAAATACTCCTCTTGATAACTACTATCAACCGAATAAAGATGAATTACGTCAGCGCATTAATCACTGGATCAGAACCAGCCATACATTTGACGGCGTACTTGATCTTGAGCAAGGTTTAAAAGACCCTAAACATTCTGATCGATTAAATCCAATTTATGATTCGGGAGATCATTTACATCCGAATGATCGCGGTAATCAACAAATGGCAAATCTAGTTGATTTAAACCAATTAGTTAATCAATAAAACATCCAGATACGGATAGGAATTTGTTTCCTACCCGTATCCATATTGATTAATTACCCTCTAACTCAACATTAAGTTTTGGTGTAATAGGCTGTTTTTCAGCTGAATATCGTTTTAAAACCATGACGGCGAAAAGCGCTAAAATTGCAGGAATTGCGATCATCACAAAATTCATCTTATGCGGCAATTCTAAACCCAATAACAGGCCCGTTAAGATAGGTCCAACAATAGCCCCAATTCGACCTACACCAGAGGCACAGCCAATTCCAGTAGAACGCACACTTAATGGGTAATATTGTGCAACGTAACTATAAAGAAGAATTGAAGTACCAATCGTTGCTGCTCCTGCAACAGTCACCAAACCATATAAAACATAGGCTGGTGACTTAAAGCCTAAACCGACTAAAGCGACAACACCCGCCAGTAGCATTCCCATAATTACAGGTTTTAAATGGAATTTATCAGACAAAATACCGCCACCGATTGAACCGATCATTGCGCCAACATTTAGAGCAAGCAAGAACAAAATACTCTTTCCGAGTGAATAACCTGCTGCCAGCATGAGTTTTGGTAACCAGCTACTTAAGGCATACACCATGAGTAAGCACATAAAGAATACGAGCCAAAACATGATTGTATTGAAAGCACGGCCTTGCTGAAATAATCCCTTTACAGAACTACCTGTTGGAACATTATCCTCATTAAGCAGTAAGTGAGTATTAATCGTTAGGTTTTGTTCAGGTGAAATTTTTTGAATAATGCGCTGTGCTTGCTCAGTCTTACCTGTCTTAACTAAAAAGGTTAAAGACTCAGGTAAAAACTTCCAAATGACAGGTAATAAAAATAGTGGAATACCGGCAATTAAAAACATAATTTGCCACCCCTGACTTTCAACCAAATAGCTACCGATCAATGCTGAAAGAATTCCCCCAATTGCATACCCACTAAACATACTCCCCACCAAAGTACTTCTTATACGTTTAGGCGCATATTCTGATGTAAGTGCAACTAAATTTGGCATGACCCCACCAATGCCTAGTCCTGCCAAGAACCGAAGTATCCCAAACTCAAGTGGGCTTGATGCAAAAGCACCTAAAAAGGTGAAACCACTAAAAAAAGTCACACAGATTAAAATTACCTTTTTACGACCTATTTTGTCTGCCAATGTTCCAAAGAACATCGCCCCAAACATCATCCCGCATAGTGCTGTACTTGCTAACATCCCCGCCTGTACAGCTGTTAATGACCACTCTTGCATTAGCAAAGGCAGTACCACGCCATAAATCACCAGATCGTAACCATCAAAAATAATAATTAATAAACACCAAAGTAAAATACTCCAGTGAAAAGGGGTAAATCTGGCCTGATCAATAACTTCATTTACATTTAATTTAGATGTTGTCATTTACTCACCTCCTTTGTGAGATAAATTCATATTCAATTTTTTAAAACGACATACTGCACCCTAAAGAAAAAACAAATTATTCAAGGTTTTATTGAATAAATTAAAAGTCATAACTCGCCATCATATTGAAGCGGTTATCAATCCCGTTACGTCCATCAAAAGTTTCTCGTTCGCCATACACATATTCGACGCCCAAGGTAATTGGTTTGTATGGGTTATAAAGCGCATTCACCCAGCCCTGCCAAAGCTCTTTATTTTGGGTGGTGCTATTACGTTGTAATTCAGCAAAACGGTTATCATCTTTGGCTTTCATATAGCCATAAGCTAAGGTTGAACGAATTTGCGGTGTAAATTGATGAGTAATACCTAAAGAAACGGTATCAAATTCATTGCTATGCATATTGTTTTGATCATCTATTGCATAGCCACTGTTACTCCATAGCAAGAAACGCCCATCTCCTTTGACATGGTAATAATCAGCTTTAAGTAAAGTATCGGGGGTAATTTGGTATTTACCGCCCAAGCCTACGCCCCAAGCGACTTCCTCATCATGATTAGTTCTCTTTTCGGCAACAAAACTACGTCCCGACAACATCGAGCCATTGGCAAATTTATGATTTAACCGACCTACCAACGCTGGTAAACGCATTTTATTATCTGGGTCTGAGCTCGCAGTATATTTCGGATCTTCAACCGATATTGCAAAGCTTGTATTTGCCGTTAAGTTATCGCTATAGCGAACTAGCGGTGATCTTAACAATGCACTGCCTACAAATGTGCCCGCATCAATCGTTTCCGGATAATATTCGGGTGCGATAAATGTTGACCACGTTTGACCAATAAGCCATTTATCAAAAGTTAAATAAGCATGGCGTATGCGAAACTGATCACGAGTGGCTGCGCCAAAGAAGTCCATTTCCAACTTTCCGCCCACATCACCCGCGGCTGTTGGGGTTTTAAAATTCAACCCGAAACGTGTCACATTAACCGTACTGTGCAACTGGTCTTTTTGTGCAGATTCTTCTGGCGTGTTTTCAAGTGGAACACCGCTAATATTGTTATACATCGTAGATGCCCCCTTCATTTGATAAGATGCATCTGCCCGTATATAACCATATAAGTTAAATTCTGCACCAGACTTGGTTAAACCTTGTTTTGTAGGCTGAATAGCTTGGGGTGTTGCAGTAGTTGCTAACTCCACTCGTCCTTGCGATAAAGATTTTTGCGCCTGCATATTGGCTTGTAACATAGCCCGAAGTTCTTTCACTTCTTGGCGAAGTTGTGCTATTTCAGGATCTGTTTGACCTGCCAAAGCGGAAGACATAAACAGGGTCACAGAAACAGCCAACAGGCTTTTTTGAACCGTTGTATTTAAAACTTTCATCATGAAATTTTCCTTTTGATCTTTAATTGGACTTAAAGATCTCGACATCCTTTTTGTTATGTACCCATCTAAAATAGGTGCTTAAAATTTGTCTTTCTTTCACAAGAAAAACCTTCGATCATATTTTTTAGACAAAACCTCCCTAAAGCGGCCTGAAAACCACTTTTAATTTGTTTTAAGTAAAGCCAAATCTTCTAATTCTTTTCAGTTTTTCTATTCTCTTCCTCATTGAGAATATGCAGGTTTTATATCCGTATTAACGCTTTCCCAAATCCATTATTTTTTTGCAATAAACCCTTGATACGTCAAAATTTGCGTATAAGGATGCACACTTTCAAAACCAGTTTTTTCTAAAAGTTTTATATATCCTTCAGTGGTTAGGCTAAAAAAGTCTTGCGCCATACGCTCTAACATTTTTTGACATTGTTCTTCTGTTAAGCCTTGTGCCAAACATAAATAACGTAAAGCTTGAAGATGCTGTGGATTTACACACGTCATTAAATCGTAGGTCAGCAAAATCGCTTTTTCTTTTAAGCGATCATAAATATCCTTAAAAAAAACAGGTTTTATGTCATCTGCAATAAAATGAGCCACGAGAATAGAAAGTGCAGCATCAAAGCAATTTTCCAGAGGCAAAGCTGAAGTTTCACCGTGAACAAAGTTCACATGAGAAGATTTATCTAAAAGTTCAACCTGCTCCTGAGCTTTTTGCAGCATAGTCAAAGATGGATCAACTGCTGTAAATTTCCAGTTTGGATGACGTTTAAGTAAATATTCGAGTTCATACCCAGTGCCACAGCCCACAATTAAAATATGAGCATTTGGTGGTAACGCTGATTGCAAAATGGCATCCACCTGTTGATGGATCACTTCATAACCCGGAATTAATTTACGAATATGTTCGTCATATCCTTCGACTACCTTTGGGCTATTAAAGTCTTTTGCCATTTTGCTTATATCCTCTATTTAAGCTGCCTTTCAACTTATAGTTTGCTGCTCTTTGACCAAACTTTTAACCTCTTTAGTCAAAGACATTTCCAGTTAAGTTAAGTTCAGCTCGCATAATTTCCTGCAATTTAAACTTTTGCGCTTTGCCTGAAGCTGTCATTGGAAACTCATTAAAGAATCGGACATAGCGCGGCACTTTATTATGAGAAATATGCTCTTTGCAGAATTGGCGAATGCTGTCTTCATCAATTTGATGATGTTCATGCAAAATAATACAAGCACAGAGTTCTTCGCCATATCTGGCATCTGGCAAGCCAATGACTTGGACATCGCTTACATCTGGATGAGTGTATAAAAAGTCTTCAATTTCTTTTGGAAAGAGATTTTCCCCACCACGAATCACCACATCTTTAATACGGCCTTTAATTTTAATGAAACCGTCTTGATCCATTTCGGCAATATCACCTGTATGCATCCAGCCAGCAGCATCAATCACTTCACGGGTCTTTTCTTCTTCACCCCAATAGCCAGCCATCACTGAATAACCGCGAACGCATAGCTCACCTAAAGTGCCTTGCGGAACAATCTGCCCTTCTAAATCGACAATTTTAATTTCAACATGCGGATGAACATGCCCAACTGTGCTTACCCGTTTATCAATCGAATCGTTTACTGAGCTTTGTACACTCACTGGCGAGGTTTCGGTCATGCCATAACAAATGGTGATTTCAGACATATGCATTCGGTCTATAACACGTTGCATAATTTCACGTGGACAAGGACTACCTGCCATAATGCCTGTTCTTAAGCTCGATAGATCAAAATCATTAAACTGTTCATGCTCTAAGGTTGCAATAAACATGGTTGGCACGCCATACGCTGCCGTGCAACGCTCTTGATGAATCGCTTTTAAAGTTTCTAAAGAATTAAATACAGCCGATGGATAGATCATGGTTGCCCCATGCGTAACGCAGGCTAAATTCCCCATGACCATGCCAAAACAATGAAACAACGGCACAGAAATACAGACTTTATCTTGAGGGGTTAAACGAATGCCTTCACCGACAAAATAGCCATTATTTAAAATATTATGGTGGGTCAACATGGTCCCTTTAGGGTTACCTGTTGTACCTGATGTAAATTGAATATTAATGGTTTCATCAAACTGAAGTTGCTTGGTTAATAGTTTTAATTGTTCTAGCTGTTCAGAAGTTGGTGTAGTGACTAAATCACTAAAGCGATGAATACCCGTATGGTGCTGATCATCAATTTTAATGACAAATTTTAAATGTGGTAGTCGCGCTGAACTAAGTACTTTATCTGGACTGCTCGTTAACTCAGGGGCAATTTTTGTGAGTAGTTCTTGGTAATCAGTCGTTTTGAATTGAGAAGCAATAATCAATCCTTTGCATGAGACTTTATTCAACACATATTCAAGTTCATGGCTTTTATAAGCTGTATTTAGATTGACTAAAATAATCCCTGCTTTAAAAGCTGCAAATTGGGTAACTGTCCATTCCACACAGTTAGGCGACCAAATGGCTAATCGATCGCCTTTTTTTAATCCCAATTTTAAAAGGCTACAAGCAAAAGCATTTACTTCATCTTGTAAAGCTTTATAGGTTAATCGTCTGTTTTGATGAAAACTAACGATTGCTTCCTTTTCAGCATATTGCCGACAAGCCTGATCAAATTGTTCACCAATGGTCATACCCAATAAGGGCTGCGTGCTTGGTCCCGAGGCGTAGCTTAACCGTTCTTGTTGCATTGAATCATTCTCCTTGATTCTTCTAATTCTCTTCTTACCTGATCTAATTGTTGTTACTGCAACTATTTTTCTAAACCGCCTTCTTTGTGTTTTTTTCCTTTATATGCCCTATTTCCTCTGCACAGCATCTACACAAAAATCAGCAATCTGTTTTGAAAAATAGTCTTTATGCGCATGATCAAACTTTGTATTTTGAGCTGGGTCTAGGGGTTCAACTACCACATAGGTCATGGCACCGACAACACAAAGTGCTGCTGTATTTAAATCATCCAAGACAAACTCACCACTTGCATTTCCATCCGCAAGTATTTTTTTAATACTTTGTTTAATCAATTGCTTCACACGAAAACGCTCATGTTCAACTGTTGAATCGACAGGTTCAAACATGAGTGAATATGCAAGCTGAGGACTATTCAGTGCCCGTTTTACAAAGGTTGCCACAGCCTTATGTAATTTCTGCTTTGCCGATAAGTCACTTTCGGTAATTGAGTCAATCACCAATAGTTCTGTATTAATGGCTTCGGACAAAACTTCAATCAGCACTTGGCTTTTATTGTCAAAGTAACGATAAACCAGACCACTTGATACGCCCGCTTGCTCTGCAATTGTTTGTATTTGCGCGTCTTTAAACCCTCCCTCTGAAATTAACTTTCTGGCTGAACTCAAAATCGACTTACGATTTTGCTCCATCCGCTCTTGCATTAAAGATGATCGTTTATAGCTCATAATTTATTCTCTAACAAATAAAATGAATTGTAAATCATTTTATGAATCAGTATTCACTTTTTTAAAAAATCATTGTATGGTAATTATCAAATACCCACAAAATATTTTATGGACAACAAATATAACCAATAGGATGAAGATATCATGAACCTACGCAGCTTGAATTTCGGTCTAGATGAAACTTTAATTGCGCTTCAAGATTCAGTGGCAGCATTTTGTGCAAAGGAAATTGCACCAATCGCCCAACAAGTTGATCAAGACAACAAATTCCCTGCACATCTCTGGAAAAAATTTGGAGATATGGGCCTTTTAGGCATGACGGTTTCTGAAGAATATGGCGGTGCCAATATGGGTTATTTAGCTCATATTATTGCTATGCAAGAAATTTCGCGTGCTTCGGCATCTATTGGCCTGTCATACGGCGCTCATTCTAATTTATGTGTAAACCAGATTAACCGTAACGGTAACGAGCAGCAAAAACAAAAGTATTTACCAAAACTGATTTCCGGTGAATATGTGGGTGCCCTTGCGATGTCTGAACCAAATGCAGGTTCTGATGTCGTCAGCATGAAATTACGTGCTGAGCAAAAAGGCGATCATTTTGTTTTAAACGGTTCAAAAATGTGGATCACTAACGGCGGTGATGCAGATGTACTCGTGGTTTACGCTAAAACTGACCCACAAGCTGGCGCGAAAGGTATGACTGCTTTTTTAATTGAGAAAGGCATGAAAGGCTTTAGTCACGGTAACCATTTAGACAAACTCGGTATGCGTGGCTCTAACACTTACCCTCTGTTCTTTGACAATGTAGAAGTACCTGCTGAAAACGTACTCGGCGGCGTGGGTAACGGTACAAAAGTACTGATGAGTGGTTTGGACTATGAACGTGCAGTTTTAAGTGCCGGACCTTTAGGCATTATGGATGCCTGTCTGGATGTGGTAATCCCATATTTACATCAACGTGAACAGTTTGGTCAGGCTTTAGGTGAATTCCAACTTATGCAAGGCAAACTTGCCGATATGTATTCAACTTGGTTGGCATGTAAAGCTCTTGTAT
Organism: Acinetobacter sp. 22301; assembly: GCF_052045285.1. Taxonomy (NCBI): domain Bacteria; kingdom Pseudomonadati; phylum Pseudomonadota; class Gammaproteobacteria; order Moraxellales; family Moraxellaceae; genus Acinetobacter; species Acinetobacter sp. 22301. Next base: position 20,000 of record NZ_JBQEOR010000008.1, read on the forward strand.
ATGCTGTTGGTGCTGCCTGCGACAAAGCTGATCATGACCGTAGCTTACGTAAAGATGCTGCAAGTGCCATTTTATATGCTGCTGAAAAAGCAACATGGATGGCTGGAGAAGCAATTCAAAGTTTAGGCGGCAACGGTTATATCAATGAATTCCCAGCTGGCCGTTTATGGCGCGATGCAAAACTTTATGAAATTGGTGCCGGAACTTCTGAAATTCGCCGCATGCTGATTGGTCGCGAACTCTTCAATGAAACCAAATAATAATTATAAATAAGGACGCATCTTATGAACCAATTACAAAGCAAGATTAATGTTCGAAGTGAAGACTTCAAAACAAACCAGCAAGCCATGCAAACATTGGTCACAGATCTAAAACAAGTTGCCCAGCGTATTGCTTTAGGCGGTGGTGAAAATGCCCGTCAAAAACATTTGGCTCGAGGTAAACTTTTACCCCGCGAACGTATTGATCAACTGATTGACGTCGGTACGGCATTTTTAGAAATTGGTCAGTTGGCAGCGTACAACGTTTATGAAGATGATGTTCCTGCCGCGGGTGTAATTGCAGGTATTGGTCAGGTCAATGGTGTGACTTGCATGATCGTTGCCAACGATGCAACGGTTAAAGGCGGAACGTACTACCCACTTACGGTTAAAAAGCATTTACGCGCACAAGAAATTGCCGAACAAAATCACTTGCCTTGTATTTATTTGGTGGACTCAGGCGGTGCCTATTTACCAATGCAAGATGAGGTTTTTCCAGACCGTGATCACTTCGGACGTATTTTCTATAATCAGGCACGCATGTCGAGCCTAGGGTTTGCCCAAATTGCTGTGGTGATGGGTAGCTGTACCGCTGGTGGTGCTTATGTACCTGCCATGTCCGATGAAACCATTATTGTCCGTAACCAAGGTACGATTTTCTTAGGTGGCCCTCCTCTAGTAAAAGCTGCAACTGGCGAAGTGGTGAGCAGTGAAGATTTAGGCGGTGGTGATGTGCATACACGTCTTTCAGGCGTGGCTGACCATTTAGCCGAAAATGATGAACATGCTATTGCGATTGCGCGAAACATTGTTGCGAACTTAAATAAAAAGCCAAATGACTTAAATAAACAAGTTGATGAACCATTGTTTGATGCATCTGAACTCTATGGCGTGGTACCAAATGATGCGCGTAAACCTTTCGATGTACGTGAAGTGATTGCCCGTATTGTAGACGGCTCTCGTTTTGATGAGTTCAAAGCACGCTTTGGTTCAACACTGATTACCGGTTTTGCTTCACTCTATGGTATGCCAGTCGGCATTATTGCCAATAACGGAATTTTATTTTCAGAGTCTGCACAAAAAGGCGCGCACTTTATTGAGCTATGCACACAGCGCAATATTCCATTGTTATTCCTACAAAACATTACGGGCTTTATGGTTGGTCGCCAGTATGAAAATGAAGGGATTGCAAAAAACGGCGCTAAATTGGTTATGGCAGTTGCAACCGCAAATGTACCAAAACTTACCCTAATTATTGGCGGTTCGTTTGGTGCAGGTAACTACGGTATGTGTGGCCGCGCTTATTCACCACGCTTTTTATGGACTTGGCCAAACTCTCGTATTTCAGTGATGGGCGGCGAACAAGCGGCAAGCGTACTCTCGACTTTAAAACGTGATCAGATTGAGCAAAAAGGTGCCGAGTGGTCAGCTGAGCAAGAAGATGAATTTAAACAACCCATTCGTGAACAATACGAGCGTCAAGGTCATCCATATTATGCTTCTGCTCGTCTTTGGGATGACGGTGTCATTGACCCAGCTCAAACTCGTCAGGTACTTGGTTTAAGCCTTGCTGCGGCCATGAACGCCCCAATCCAGCCGACCAAATTTGGCGTGTTCCGCATGTAAGAGGTGTATATGAGCTATCAATTTTTACAACTCGAACAACAAGGTCAGGTTGCCTATGTTTGGCTGAACCGCCCTGAACTACACAATGCTTTTAATACGACAGTCATTGAAGAACTACATGCTTGCTTTAAGCAAATTAATACCCGTGATGACATTCGTGTTGTGGTTTTAGCTGGTCGCGGCAAAAGCTTTTCGGCAGGTGCCGACCTCAACTGGATGAAACAGGCAGGTCAGGCATCTTCAGCAGAAAATGAAGTAGATGCATTAAAACTTGCACAAATGTTGGATGCACTTGCAACGCTAAAACAACCGACTATTGCTCGTGTGCATGGCATTGCTTTTGGTGGTGGCATGGGTTTGGCATCGGCATGCGATATTTGCATCGCCAGCACTGATGCCAAGTTCGCAACCTCTGAAGTTCGTTTAGGTCTTGCTCCATCTACCATTAGTCCTTATGTGATTCGTGCGATTGGTGCAAGACAAGCTTCCCGTTACTTCTTAACTGCCGAACGGATTTCAGCACGTGAAGCCAAACAAATTGGTTTAGCACACGAAGTAGCAGATGCTGAAGACTTAGATAAAAAAGTTCAAGAAATTGTTGATGCTCTATTACTCGGTGGCCCGCACGCTCAAGCGGCTTCAAAACAACTCATTCAAATGGTGAGCAACCAGACCATGAGCAATGACTTGCTGCAACAGACAGCACATCATATTGCTCAAGTTCGTCAAGGCAGTGAGGCAAAAGAAGGTCTAAGTGCCTTTTTAAATAAACAACAGCCTACTTGGGTTTCTAACTCGAATAACAACAATTAAGGACGATCATCATGTTTGAAAAGATTTTAATTGCGAACCGTGGCGAGATTGCCTGCCGCGTAATTCGTACAGCTAAAAAATTAGGGATTGCAACAGTTGCTGTTTACTCAGATGCAGATGCAAATGCACAACACGTCAAACTTGCAGATGAAGCGGTTTATATTGGTCAGTCCCCTGCAACACAAAGTTATTTACAGGTTGATCGTATTATTCAAGCTGCCATTGATACAGGCAGCCAAGCGGTTCATCCGGGTTACGGCTTCCTTTCTGAAAATGACCAGTTTGCGCTCGCTTGCCAACAACACAATATTTGCTTTATTGGGCCGCCAGTAGATGCCATTTTAGCCATGGGCTTAAAAGCAACCTCGAAAGCTTTAATGGAAAAAGCAGGCGTTCCTTTAACACCGGGTTATCACGGAACCAACCAAGATGCCGACTTTTTAAAACAACAGGCAGACCGAATTGGCTATCCTGTTTTAATTAAAGCCAGTGCTGGCGGTGGTGGTAAAGGCATGAGTCTGGTTGAACGCAGTGAAGACTTTTTGCATGCCTTAGCCTCTTGTAAACGTGAAGCTAAATCGAGCTTTGGTAATGATGATGTCTTGATTGAGCGTTATGTGATTCAGCCTCGCCATATTGAAGTACAAGTATTTGGTGATACACATGGCAACTACGTGCATTTATTTGAACGTGACTGCTCTGTACAACGCCGTCACCAAAAAGTGCTAGAAGAAGCCCCTGCTCCACAAATGCCAAGCGAGAAGCTCGATGCAATGCGCCAAGCTGCAATTGATGCTGCACGTGCCGTAAATTATGTCGGTGCAGGTACGGTTGAGTTTATTGTAGAACAAGATGGTACGGCGTATTTCATGGAAATGAATACCCGCCTACAAGTCGAACACCCTGTCACTGAAATGATTACAGGTGAAGACTTGGTTGAATGGCAACTTCGTGTGGCTTATGGCGAACCTTTACCTAAACTACAAAACCAATTACAGATTCACGGACATGCGCTCGAGGCACGCATTTACGCTGAAGAACCTGAAAAAGGCTTTTTACCTGCCATTGGTAAAATTGACTATTTGCATTACCCAACTCAAAACCAATATGTGCGTGTAGATAGCGGTATTGTTGAAGGCGATGAAATCACGACGTATTACGACCCTATGATTGCCAAATTGATTGTATGGGGTAAAAACCGTGAAGCTGCACTTATTCAAATGCAAAATGCTTTAAGCCAATTCCATGTGGATGGCTTAGGCAACAACATTGCTTTTCTTGAAAAAATTGTTCGTAGCGAATCTTTTAAACAAGCCAAGCTTGATACCAACCTGATTCAACGTGAACAAAACTTCTTGTTTAGCCCAGAAGATATCAAACCTGAACTGGTGATAGCAGCAGCATTTATTGAGTTTTTAAGTAAACTTAATAACAACAGCTCAAGCCAAAAACAGCTTTGGCAGGCTCAGCCGCTTTGGCGTTTAAATATTGCCTATCAGCACAGTATTAAACTGAATTATTTAAACCAAAATATTCAAATTAAATTTGCCTCAAATGAAGATGGCTTCACCGCAGAATATAACGGTCAAAGCTACCCGATTTCTGGTCAATTGATTGATGCACATACTGCTTCTGTTCAAATTAGTGGAACTCAGCAAAAGCTGTCTTTTAACCAAAGTCAGCAAGGTATTACCTTGTTCCAAAATGGACAAAGCTATAAGTTTGCTTACATCCGTCAAGATTATAATCAAGCAGATAGCCAAGCCGATGAAGGCCACCTAAAAGCACCAATGCCGGGTGTGGTCACGCAAGTTTTGGTGAGTGCAAATCATAGCGTGAAGAAAGACGATATTTTAATGACGCTTGAAGCAATGAAAATGGAATATACCATCCGTGCCCCTAAAGATGGCGTGATTGTAGACTCCTATTTCCAAGTTGGTGATCAGGTCAAAGCTGGCGATGAGCTTGTGGAATTTCAGCCTGCACAGGAGGAAGTTGCATGAGTGAATTTGTCAAAATCGTGGAGGTCGGTCCCAGAGATGGCCTCCAAAATGAAAAGCAGGCTTTAACCGTCGAACAACGCTTAAACTTTATTAATGACCTAATTAGTGCAGGCCTAAAATCGATTGAAGTCGGTTCATGCGTTTCGGCAAAATGGGTGCCGCAAATGGCTCAAAGTGACGAGCTATTTAAGTTATTACCCCAAACAACCGATGTGCAATTTAGCTTGCTTACCCCCAATATCAAAGGTTTTGAAACTGCTCAAGCGGTAGGATGCAAAGAAGTTGCGGTATTTACCGCAGCTTCTGAAAGCTTTACACGTAAAAATATTAACTGCTCAATTGACGAAAGCTTTGAAAAATTTAGCGATGTCATGACTGCTGCAAAAGCACATAACATCCGTGTACGCGGTTATGTCTCTTGCGTTGTCGACTGTCCTTATGAAGGTGCAATTGCCCCTGAACAAGTGGTAAAAGTTGTTAAACGGCTCTATGACATGGGCTGCTATGAGGTGTCTTTAGGTGAAACTATTGGTACCGCAACACCAGATCGCGTTCAAAAGGTTTGGCAAGCCTGTCTTGCTGAACTCGACAGCAAGGTTTTGGCAGGACATTTCCACAATACCTATGGCATGGCGATTGCCAATATTTATCAGTCTTTACAGCAAGGCATTCGTGTTTTTGACTCGTCCCTTGCAGGACTCGGTGGTTGCCCTTATGCCAAAGGTGCCTCTGGTAATGTATCGACCGAAGATTTGTTTTATTTGTTGTCGCACATGGGGTTTGAAACTGGCATTGACTTAGAAAAACTGATGCAAGCCAGTCAAAATATTAGCAATGTATTAAACCGAAAAAGCTTGTCGAATTATGCAAATGCTTATTGGCAAACCAAGTGTGCGTAGTCATTAATTAAAATAGCTCAGCATCTGGTATAAAACTTAATATTAGGCTGAGTACCAGATCATCCTATCTCATCTTTATCTCATTTCGTTCAGGAATTGGGACTAATTCCCTTATGCAATTTTTTTAAAATTTATCGTTTATCTCTGTATTAAATGCCTCTTTCAAAAAAAGCATTCTCTACCCTATTTTTATTCTAATCTGTATTATTCTTCATCCTTTTTTATCTTAGTCCTTAAAAAATTTATCTCATTATTTATAAAAATAAGATGCATCCATTTCAATTCTTGGAGAAATATATTCTTCCACCCAATCTAACCATGCACGTGTTTTGGCATCGATAAAATGGCGTGAAGGCAACAAGGTATAAACTCCGATATCGGGCGAACGCCACTCTGGCAAGATATGACATAATCTTCCATTTTGAACCGCATCTAAAGCCGAAAACATCGGCAATAATGCGATGCCCATATCTTGTTGCACTACATCTAATAATAACTCAGGGTTATCTGCAATGAGTTGCCCGCCAATGTCGATTTGGTAAGACTCACCACTTGTATTTAATAAGTGCCAATCTGGTGTAATAGACGGGTTTACCAAGCGTAAACAGGCATGATCTTTTAAGTCTTCTGGGGACTTCGGCATACCATGCTTTTCTAAATAAGCAGGTGAAGCACATAAAACAGAAAAGATAGTGCCAATTCTGCGTGCGACAAAACGAGAGTCTGTTAATGATTCAGTCAGATAAAGACTGACATCCACCCCTTTTGCCAACAAGTCTGGAACGTACTGTGAAGTCGTATATTCCACTGTTAATTCGGGGTAATGCTTACAAAACTCGGCCATCACTGGAAAAACATAATGATGCCCAAAGCTTCCCATGCTTAATACACGTAAACGGCCTTTGGGTTTAGATGCTGTTCCTGTTACTTCTGATTCTGCTTCATCCACCATTGAAATGACTTGCCGACAGCGTTCTGCGTAAGTCGCACCAATATCGGTCAGTGCCTGCTGGCGTGTTGAGCGTTGTATTAATTTTGTACCTAAGCGTGTTTCTAGCTCGCTGATAAGACGTGAAACCTGTGCTGTGGTCAGATCCATCTGCTCAGCTGCTGCTGTGAAACTCCCGCTATCAATCACTTTCAGGAATGCATGCATTGCATGCAATAGTCCACCATCGAGATTTTTGCGCATAACGTAAATATGTTTTCCTAAATTACGGATTGTTGCACCAGTTTAGATCAACCACAATGACTAAATGTACATACATTGGCACTAATTCTTTTTAAGAAGAGGAACCGATCTTTTTTTATTTCGTATGTCACTTGCTCCAAATATTCAACTGGATGTTGAAAAAAGAAAGTAGTCCGAGCTACTAAAAATTCTAAGGAGATATAAATGAATATAGCTACAAAAGTCACTCCAAATATTATTGCAACAAAGGATGTGTCACTTGAAGATAAATATGTAAGTGATAACGGTACAGCATATATGACCGGCATTCAGGCACTTGTTCGGTTGCCTCTTGCCCAAACTCGCCGTGACGCGATGAATGGTTATCATACTGCTGGTTTTATTTCTGGTTATCGCGGTTCTCCTGTTGGTAACTATGATAGTTTCCTTTGGCAAGTTCAAGGATTACTTAAATCCCATAATGTTGTATTTCAACCTGGTGTAAACGAAGACTTGGCTGCTACCGCAATTTGGGGTACCCAACAAGTTAACCTTTCAGGCCAAGGCAAATATGATGGAGTATCTTCATGGTGGTATGGTAAAGGCCCGGGTGTTGACCGTTCAGGCGATGTACTCCGCCATGCTAACTTAGCTGGTACCTCTGAACGTGGTGGTGTGGTTGCTTTATTTGGCGATGACCACTCATGTAAATCTTCTACAATCCCTCACCAGTCCGAACATGTCATGATTGGTTGCGGTATTCCAATTTTCTACCCAACATCCGTTCAACAAATTTTAGACTTCGGTGTTCATGCCATTGCTGTTTCACGTTTTTCTGGCCTTTGGTCTTCAATGAAGCTCGTCAGTGAAATTGTAGAAACTTCTGCTTCTGTTCATGTCGATCTAGACCGTGTCACTCCGGTTATACCAGAAGATGTCAATTTCCCAGAGGGTGGCGTTAACATTCGTTGGCCAGATCATGGCATTCAGCAAGAAGAACGCCTTTATAAGTATCGCTTACCTGCTGTTTTGGCCTATGCCCGTGCCAATAAAATCAATACTGTTACATGGCCTTGTGAAAATGCCCGTGTTGGTATTGCCGCAAGTGGTAAAGGTTATTTAGATACCATTGAAGCCTTACGTATTTTAGGTATTGAAGATGAAACTGCTCAGCAGCTTGGTCTACGTGTTTATCAAGTTGGACTAATTTGGCCGTTAGAACCTCAAGGCGTTCGCGAGTTTGCTGAAGGTTTACAAGAACTGATCGTTATTGAAGAAAAACGTCCAATTATTGAAACACAAATTAAAGATGAGCTGTACTCACTGCCTGATGGCAAACGCCCACATGTGATTGGTAAAGCAACTGATGGCAAAGGTGAATGGAGTACCTCTATTGAAGAAGCGCCGCTTATTGGTCACTATGAGTATCAGCCTGAACCCATTGCAAAAATGCTGGCTGCTCGCTTCTTAAAACTCGATATTCCAGAAAACTTAAAAGCACAAATCCAAAGCAGAATCGACTTACTGCTAAAAGCAGAGCAAGAATCAAAACGTGTTATTGATCTTGCTGAGCGTAAACCTTATTTCTGTAGTGGTTGCCCACATAACTCTTCAACCGTAGTTCCTGAAGGTAGCCGTGCATTAGGCGGTATCGGTTGTCACTATATTGCTGTTTCGCTTGACCGTGGTACCGAAACATTCTCTCAAATGGGCGGTGAAGGTGTAAGCTGGGTCGGTGCATCACCATTTACCAATGAAAAACACATTTTTGCTAACCTTGGTGATGGGACCTATTTCCACTCAGGTTACTTAGCAATTCGTCAGTCTATCGCTGCAAAAACTAATATAACCTACAAAATCCTCTACAACGATGCAGTCGCTATGACAGGTGGTCAGCATGTAGATGGTCATTTGAGCGTTGCACAGTTAACTCGTCAGCTTGCTGCTGAAGGTATTAAAAAACAAGTTATTGTCACTGATGAAGTTAAACTATTAAACGAAGAAGACGGCATTGCACCGGGTGTCGAAATTCGCCACCGTAATGAGCTCGACGCAGTTCAACGTGAGCTTCGTGAAATTACAGGTGTAACCGCTTTAATTTATGTACAAACCTGTGCCAGTGAAAAACGCCGTCGTCGTAAACGTGATGCCTACCCCGACCCAGCTGAACGTTTATACATTAACAGTGATATTTGCGAAGGCTGCGGTGACTGTTCGAAAAAATCAAACTGTTTGTCTATTGAGCCAGTAGAAACAGCATTAGGTACTAAACGTCAAATTAACCAAAGTAGCTGTAATAAAGACTTCACTTGTGCCGAAGGCTTCTGCCCAAGTTTTGTGACTGTTCATACACGTGATATGAAACGTCCAGCTAAATTTGAAGGAATTGGTGCAGGCTGGCCAACATCACCAGTTATTCCTCAGCTATACGATGTTCCAAGTCGTATTATGGTTGGCGGTATTGGTGGTACAGGTGTTGTAACTATTGGGGCACTCCTTGGTATGGCAGCTCACCTAGAAGGTAAAGCCACACGTGTTATGGACATGGCAGGTCTTGCCCAAAAAGGCGGTACGGTTTATTCATACGTACAACTTGCAGCAAGTGATGAACAGATTTCTTCTACCAAAATTCCGGCAGGACAATGTGAATTACTCATTGGTGCAGATGCCGTAGTCGCTGGTGGTAGCGCTGCTCTTTCTCGCTTAAAAGATGATGCCTTAGTTATTGTGAATGAAGACAGCACCCCTACTTCTGAGTTTATTAAATCTCGTGACTGGTATGCACCTATTAGTGATTTAATTGATCGTCTTCGTGGTCGTGTTCGTCAAGGTCAACTGGTTTCTCTGCCAGCGGCTCGAATTGCAACTCAGCTCTTAGGTGATTCAATCTATACCAACCAGTTATTACTCGGTATGGCATGGCAATCTGGTCGTATTCCGTTATTACGTGAAAGCATTGAAAAAGCAATTCGTTTAAATGGTACTGCTGTTGAAAAGAACCTCGAAGCTTTCCGTGTGGGTTGTCATCTTGCAAGTGACCCAACTTTAGCTGCACGCTTAGTTGCGGCAATGCCAAAAACCAAAACTCCGCAAACTTTGGCTGAACTTGTTGAAGATCGTTCTGCTCGTTTAACAGACTACTGGAATGAAGCTTATGCAGCTAAATACCGCACACTTGTAGAATTGGCAGCTAAAAAGTTACCAGAAGAATTAACGGGTACCATTGCAACTCAGCTTTATAGAGTCATGGCTTATAAAGATGAATATGAAGTTGCTCGTCTACTAACAGGTAAAAGCTTCAAAGAATCGATTGAAACCCAATTCGGTAAAGGCTTACGTTTAACGTATCATCTTGCTCCGCCAGCGTTACTTGGTGGTCTGAAAAATGTCCGTAAACGTGCGTTTGGTTACTGGATGCGCTTCCCAATGATGATGCTTGCGCGCTTACAATGGCTTCGTGAAACTTTCCTTGACCCATTTGCACGTCAAGAAGAGCGTCAACATGAACAAGCATGGCGTGACCGTTACATCGCATTTGTTGAAGCACTTGTTGAAGCACCAGACAATCATAACTTGGCAGTTGCTGAGCAAATTGCAAAATTACCGGCAGAAGTTCGTGGTTATGGCCATATCAAAATGAAAGCAATGGATGCTGCAAAACAACGTTGGGATGACCTTACTCCAACACTCATTAAAGTACGTAGCTAAGAAATTGCTTAAAATTTAAATCTAAAAATAAAAAAGTCATCCTTAGGGATGACTTTTTTATTGGCTCAAAAATTTATTTAGCCATTTTACGTAAAGTCAAAATCTGCTCGCTTCGTCCAAATGGACCATGTACGTCATGTAAAACTGCACTGGTTAAACCAATACCATCCGAACCATATTGCTGAACGGTTTCCAGACCTAGCCATTTCCCTTGCGGATAACGGTGCATGTGGATTTGCAAATCAAGATTTGGAAAGCCCCAAGTAAATTCGCCTTCTTGTCTTGGGACAATGCCGTTTGCCGCATCTACCATGCCAATTAAATGCGCAAAATCTGTGGTCGGCTGCCCTTCCACGATTTCTTTATCATTATTCAGCCAAACAATCCCTTTGCCTGCGCGATGCTGATCATCAGTTTTAGTGACGAGTGTCTGGATAAAACCACCCGGCCATCTTTTCATACCTGTCCATTCTGTAAAGGTATCTGGATGATGAACTGGCTGATCTTCAAGCCCAGCAATATCGGAACTGTCTTGAGTACACATGCGCCATGCTCTAGCCACAATACAGGTTTTACCTTGTGCTTGCATTTCGGCTTCAATCAATTCAATGGTTTTACCGGCACGAATCACATGTGTCTTAATCGTAAACTCACCAAATGCAATCAATCCAAAAATATCAAAACTAATTCGACCAATTCGCATATCTTGTCGCGGTGAAAACTGTTCTAACTCTGCTGCGATTACACCACTTGCAGGTGCCATATGCTGTTCATGAGGGTTCCAAGCCCCTTGTGCATGGACAGTTGAGCAATAATGAGCAATGACTTCACCTTGAGGACCAATTGTTCTATTCAGTAATTGATAATAAGCATTCATGATTTTCTTTCCGTAGTCCTTATCCAACATCAATATTTGATGAAAATTCACGTTTTAATGCTTATGTTAACCCTCTATTTCTTTGGCTCAACTGGTTTTTCCTACCAAAAACTGATGAGTCTAAAATTACAAATTTAATCACTAGGTAAAATTCCGTACATAAATTTTCACCTAGTGATTCTAAAAATGACTATTCACTAAAAAGCAAAAGCATCTTGATCGAGCTCCATCACAGCGTCAGCACCAGACTCGATAGAAGCAGCATGACTCTGTGTACGATGCAAAAGCTTTTGATAGAAAAACTTAGCAGTAGTTAATTTTGCTTTATAAAAAGCTTCCTCTTGTGTACCCAATTCTAATTTTTCATGGGCAACTTGTGCCATTCGAGCCCATAAGTAAGCGAACACGACGTAACTGGAAAAATAAAGATAATCTACTGAAGCAGCCCCTATTTCTTCAGGGTTGTGCTTAGCTTTCTCTGCAATCGATTTGGTCAGTGATAACCATTGTTGCTTAAGCTCAGCTAATTTCTCTAAATAAGGTTTCAAGACTTCATTTGATTGCTGTTGACCAATAAATTGATCAATTAAGTCGGTCATATTTTTTAGAAGTTTGCCTTCTGACTTGAGGACTTTACGTGCCAGTAGATCTAAAGACTGAATTTCGGTCGTTCCTTCATACAATGTTGAGATACGCGCATCACGTACAATTTGCTCCATACCATGCTCAACAATGAAGCCATGCCCACCAAATACTTGAACGCCATGCTTTGCAGACTCATTACCTGACTCTGTTAAAAAAGCCTTAGCAATTGGCGTTAAAAAAGCCAGTAATTCGTCAGAGTGTTTTTGCTGTTGCTGATCATTTGAACTTTCCACAATATCGACATGCTGAGCCAGAAAATAAGCCAACGCACGACCGCCTTCAGAAAAAGCTTTTTGTGTCATTAACATTGAACGTACAGCGGGATGCACAATAATTGGATCGGCGTTTTTGTCAGGATATTTAGGACCAGATAACGATCGCATGGTGAGGCGCTCTTTGGCATAACTTAATGCGCCTTGAAATGAAATTTCAGAAGCAGCGAGCCCTTGTACTGCCGTTCCAATGCGTGCAGTATTCATGAAGGTAAACATACAATTGAGCCCGCGATTTTCAGGACCAATCAAATAACCTTTGGCACCATCAAAATTCAGTACACAGGTGGCATTTCCATGAATCCCCATTTTATGTTCAATCGCACTACAAACGACTTTATTACGGTCCAGCACCTGACCGTCGTCACTCACATTAAATTTAGGCACAATAAATAAAGAAATGCCTTTAGTCCCTGCAGGTGCCTGAGGCAAACGGGCTAAAACAATATGAATAATATTTTCAGAAAGATCATGTTCTCCTGCTGAAATAAAAATCTTTTCGCCTGTAATTGAGTAACTACCGTCCGGATTTGGTTCGGCTTTCGTTCTAATTAACCCAAGGTCTGAACCCGCATGTGATTCGGTTAAACACATGGTTCCGGTCCAGACGCCACTAATGAGTTTAGCCAAAAACTTCTGTTTTTGTTGCTCGGTGCCATGGTGCTCAATCGTTCTCATTGCGCCATGAGATAAGCCCGGATACATCGCCCAAGCCCAATTAGAACCACATAACATTTCAGAAATCGCAATCCGCAGTAAAGTCGGTAAACCTTGCCCACCATATTCTGGATCGGCGGTTAATGAAGTAAACCCAAGCTCGGCATATTTTTGGTAGGCTTCTTTAAAACCTTTCGGTGTTGTGACTACGCCTTGATTTAAATGACAGCCTTCCTGATCGCCATTTTGATTTATGGGCGCTAACTCATTTTCACAAAAATCTGCTGCCGCTTCTAAATATTGATCAATTAATTCTCGATTTACGCTTTCCTGATATTTGCTTAAACCTTGATAGTTCTGTTCTGTTTGAAGCATTTCATGCAGCACAAATTGCATATCACGTAATGGAGCTTTATATAAAGGCATCGTTTTTTCCTTTCACCTCTCTGCCTGTGTCATGGGCAGATATCGTTTTTCCTTAAAATGGACTTTTATTGTTTCAATCTCACTAAAATATCAAAAAATTTCTTATAGCAAAATATATTTTCACTAATTTAGTAAAATTATCATAACTTAGTTATAGAGATTGAACATATATATATGTTTTTAATATAGATATAAGATAAAAAGTTATTAGTCTCTTTTTAAATAGAATAAATTTATATTTTGTATTGCAAAATTTTATTCCGTAAAAAATCAATTTATAGTATCGTAATTAGATTGCTTAATAATCCAAGGACGATTCATGGAAAGCCCGAAATACAAAGGTCTTGAGTTTTTAACCGCTTTAAAAAATGGTGAAGTTTCTCCATCACCTATGGCTCACACCATACCAATGCAACTCGTTGAAGTTTCCGAAGGTAAAGCAACTTATAAAGTTACTCCTCGCAAAGAACATAGAAATATACAAGGCGGTGTACACGGCGGCTTTTGTGCCACAGCTTTAGATACGGCGACAGGCAGTGCGGCCCATACCCTACTTGAACATGGCGTTGGCTATGGAACCATTGATTTAAATGTAAAAATGATCCGCCCCATGCAGGTTGATACGTCTTACTATGCGACGGCCGAGTTGATTAATGCCGGCCGGAATATTATTAGTACCGAAGGAAAAATCGTAGATGAAAGTGGCAAAGTGTATGCCTTCGCCTCGGCAACCTTAATGATTATTCGTAAATAATAAAATTTTAAAGCTCCGGTTTATGGAGCTTTTTCTTGCTTTGCAATCTTGTTCATTTCATAAAAATCTAAACGATCAATCGTAAAACTCACCAATGCCATCACTAAACCTAAGGCAGCACATGCTTCCCATCCCCAGTGTTTCCAAGCATACACCGCAATAAAAGAACCTAAGGCAGCTCCACCAAAATATAAAGTCATATAAATTGAATTAATACGGGAACGCGCCTCAGCCGAAATTCGATAGACCAAATTTTGGTTGAGTACATGAAATGCCGACAAACCAAAGTACGCCATAATCACACCAACAGCATAGGCAAACAGAGACTGCTGGGCAAAAAATAGTGGTATCCATGCACTTATTAATAACCCCATACAAATCACTGCAATTTTATTTTCAAGCCCTGCCGCAATTTTCTTACCTGCCCAAGGTGTCGCAAATACACCTGCCAGTCCAACAATCCCAAATAAACCAATCTGGAAATCGTTAAAATGATAAGGCTCATTCGCCAAAATAAAAGTCATAGTGGTAAAAATCAGAGCCAAAATTCCAAAGCCAATTCCACCAGCAAAACCACGGCGTAATAAATGCGGCTGGTGAGCTGCTAATGAAAATAGTGAACCATAAATCTGTAAAATATTGAGTTGGTGAGACTTACGCGCAACTGGCAATTTCACCCACATCACCCAAGCAAATACCAAAATGACAATTCCACTAATTAAATAAACCGCATGCCAAGACCAAACTGTAGAAAGTAAACCTGCAATAGAGCGCGCCAATAATATTCCCAAGAACAAACCACTCATGAGAGTGCCTACGACTTGAGGGCTTTTGTTCGGGCTGGCTAAACCTGCGGCAAAAGGAACTAAAACTTGAGTCGCAATCGAAAAGAATGTGGCTAAAAAGGTAAAGCCATATAAAGCTGGCAAGGTTTGACTTAAGGATAGCCCTACTTGTGCAAGCCCCGTACAACACATGAGCAAGCAAATATAACTACGCTTTTCAAAAAAGTCGCCTAAGGGAACCAATATAAAAAGGCCAACTGCATATGACAGTTGGCTAATCACAATAGTTAAAGCGACTTGGTCGGCATTAACTTTTAATGCTTCAGCAATCGAATAGATTAAGGGCTGGTTATAATAGTTTGAACCCGCACAAATTCCACATGTCATTGCCATGATAAAAATAAAGCTTTTTGACAGTATATTTTCTGCATTGGGCTCAACTATTTTTTCCATTTTTAACTACGCCCCATTTTAGAATTTATACATCGATACAAAGTTTACACGTGATACATCAGCGGTTCTGCCGTCAAAAACTTCTCGTTTGCCTTGGTGATATTCCATCCCAATATCCATTTGCTCAATCGGTGAATAAAAGACGTTAGCTGCGTAGTCCGTTAAGCGTTTATTAGCATCTGGGTTGAGTTTGGCATATGCCGTGTCGTCATCATAATCAAACATTGAAGCCGATAAGTTTGCACGCCATTGCTCATTAAATTTATATGAATAACCAATATTGATGCTATTCAACTTATTCATAACCAAATCTGTTTTGTCTTCGTTTAATGAGAAATCACCCGCGGCATTTAAACTTGTTGAATTTGCCAACCCACTTTGGGTGGTATACGGCATAAATTTTTGATCGCCAACAATATATTGATAATTTGCTTGTACCGACTGCTGAGGGGAGAGTTGATATTTTAAGCCGCCTCCAGCGCCCCAGCTTACTTTCTTCACCGTGGCAGTTGCGACATCTGTAGATTTTTCATTAATAAAGCCTTGAGCAAGTGCCGTTAAAGGGCCTTGTTTAAAGCTATAGCGACCCGTTAAAGTTGGAAATGCCGAGACTCTCGAACCTGTATATTCTAAGGCTACTTTTAAATCATTATTGGCATCGATTTTCCAGTCATAGCGAATTTGAGGAGTACGTGTATAAGAAGTTCCCACAAATTGAGTGTAGTCAACAGCTTCAGTACGGGTTTCCATGTTGGACATGAGTGACCATGTTTGACCAAAGGTCCAGTCTTTATAGGTGAAAAAAGCATGACGTATACGGAATTTACCATCCCCCGTTCCCATGTTAGAGCTATCGAAGAAATCGGCTTCAATATTTCCAGTAACCGCTTTATTAGGACTATTAAAATAAACACCTAGTCGGCTTGCATTAATCATGGCATCCGAACGTGCATGATTTGAACGTTTTTCACTTTCAAAAGGTGTTCGATACAGGCTGCTGGTCGTTCTACCGCCCGAGTCTGGTGATGATTTGAAATCAACCGCTGCATCAATACGGGCAATACCGTAAACCTTAACATTATCCGTCCAAGTGACCCACGAAGGAGCAACAGGCTTCTCTGTTACAGTCGCTTTAGTTTTTTCAATGTTCTCTTCGATCTTTACCTGTTTGACCTGTAAATTATTTTGAGTTTGTTTCTGAGCAGCAAGTTCTGCTTTTAATTTTTGCAGCTCGGTTTCTAGCAAATTAATTCTTTGTTCTGTCGTATCTGAAGAATTTGCAAAAATAGTCCCTGAAGCCGCAGCGCAAGCTGCAGCTAAAATTAATTTTTTCATCTTTTAATCCTTAAAGAAGCATTTTTTCCGTGTGTATTTAGGCTACACGTGCATCGATTAGTTCACAGTCGGTGACTGCTTGTAATTCATCAAAACTTAGGCCTTCCACCATTTCTGTGACATAAGCTTTTTGGTCTTTGAGCTCAATAATGCATAAATCGGTATAAATACGGTTTACACACTGCTCACCCGTTATTGGATAGCTCAGTTCTTTTACAATTTTGGGCTCACCTTTTTTAGTGACATGCTCCATATAGACATAAATCGTTTTTGCACCGACTGCCAAATCCATAGCACCGCCAACTGCCGGCACATCATCTGCCTTACCGGTATGCCAGTTTGCCAAGTCTCCATTTACCGCAACTTGGAATGCACCAATCACACAAATGTCCAGATGGCCACCACGCATAATGTCAAACGAGTCGCCATGATGCATAAAGCATCCACCGTCTAACAAAGTGACAAGTTCTTTTCCAGCATTAACTAAATCTTGGTCTTCTTCGCCAGGCTGTGGCGGTGGACCAAAAGCCAAAACCCCATTTTCCGAATGTAAAAAGATTTCTTTGTCTTTTGGCAAAAATTTAGCAACGTTGGTTGGTAAGCCAATCCCTAAATTGACATAAGAACCTTCAGGAATGTCATTGGCAATGAGCTTGGCAATATCTTCACGAGAACGCTTTTGAACTGACATTAGATATCTCCTACTTTTACAACGTGCTGAACAAAAATTCCCGGTGTAATAATGCACTCTGGGTCAAGCGTTCCTAGCTCTACGGTGTCATTCACTTGAACAATCGTGGTCTTAGCGGCTTTTGCCATGATCGGCCCAAAATTGCGGGCTGCTTTGCGGTAAGTTAAATTGCCCCAGCGGTCGGCTTTATCGGCATAAATCAGTGCAAAATCAGCTTCAAGTGGATATTCAAGCACATAATTTTTACCGTTAATGGTTCGGGTCTCTTTACCCTCGGCAACTTTGGTACCATAACCAGTCGGCGTAAAAATAGCCCCTAAACCAGCCCCTGCGGCCTGAATCCGACAAGCCAAATTACCTTGTGGAACTAGTTCTAACTCAATTTTTCCCGCTCTATATAAGTCTTGAAAAACGGTTGACCCAGCAGATTTCGGAAATGAACAAATCATTTTTTTTACACAGCCAGCAATAATGAGCTTGGTTAGACCACGGTCACCAGAAGCCGCATTGTTATTTACAACGGTGAGTTCTTTTTTTCCTAAATCGATTAAGGCTTCAATTAATTCAGCAGGTTGCCCAGTCACACCAAACCCACCTGTCATGATGGTTGCACCATCAGGAATAGCTTTTAAAATTGGTTCAATGTCACTGGTGATTTTATTTATCATCTCACTTGTCCCTTTTCATCCTTAATTTAAGGTGACAGATTGATCTGTCACTCTGCCTTTTGCGGGTTAAATAGTCGGTCTTTAATAAATAACAATGGAATTACCCCGCAGATAAAATAAGCTGCAGCCATCACCAAAAGCCCTAAGCCAATAGAACCATTTTGCGATAGATAACCAATTGTTAATGGAGAGAAAATAGAAAGTACTTTGCCAATATTATAAGCACCACCCACTGCCGAGCCTCGAATCGAAGTCGGGAAGCTTTCTGTCATATATGTGGCATTAATTGCGTAAGGAATACCGTAAAGGAAACCGAAGAACAGCATCATCCATAAAATATTGGTTGGTGTATTTAAATAGACAATCACTGGAATAAATAAAGCTGTACCAATAGTTCCGAAAGCAAATACAGCGCGGCGTCCTAATTTATCGGCAACGATCCCTGCGATCACTTTGGCAAACATCATAATCAGGAAGGTACCGACCATATACATGGCCATTTCTTTAAACTTGATGCCAAGATCAGACTCTAAATAAGCAGGTAACCAGTTACTCACGCCGTAATAGCCAAACTGCAATGCACCCGTACTAATAATCCAGAGAACAAACATGGTGCCATGTTTTTTATCTCTTAAAATCTCAAAATATGGATTTTGGCGTTTTTTAGGTTGGTTACTTTGAGCGACTTCTAGTGCTTTTAATTGACGCGCTTTTTTCCAAGACTCAGGTTCAGGTACGCAAAAGTGCATTAGAACTGACAACACCACAGGCGCAATTGCAATCCAGTAAAGGAAACGCCAACCATGTTCAGGAATAATATGTCCAGCTAATAAGGTCGCAAGTAAAGAACCCAGTGTATAACCAGTCATGAGAGTAGCCAAAACGGTCGAGCGATGTTTGGTTGGCACCATTTCAGACATTAAAATATTACAGGCAATATAAAGTGCGCCTAAGCCCATCGCTCCAAATGTTCTTAAAACTGCAAATTGCATATAAGAATCAGTAAAA
Source organism: Acinetobacter sp. 22301 (assembly GCF_052045285.1). Lineage (NCBI taxonomy): Bacteria > Pseudomonadati > Pseudomonadota > Gammaproteobacteria > Moraxellales > Moraxellaceae > Acinetobacter > Acinetobacter sp. 22301. The sequence continues at coordinate 39,051 of NZ_JBQEOR010000008.1, forward strand.
CCCAGCGCACTAGTTAAAACTGAAGAATAAGCAATAAAGAATACAATAATGCGAACTCGCCCAAAACGGTCACACGCCCAGCCGCCAATCAGACCACCCACAGCGGAACCGAAAAGCGTTAAGCTGCCTAGCGTTCCAGCTTGTACACCCGTCAAATGAAATTCTGTTTTAAGACTGGTCAGGCTCAACGCCAAAAAACCTAAGTCTGCCCCATCACACAACAATGTTAAAAAAGCGAATATAAATGCGGTAATCCAAATCTTTTTTGGTGTCTGGATAGCTTCACTGCTAGCCGTATTTTGGGTAACTGTTTCTGTTGTCATGTCCATATCCTCAGAAGGAACATGAGGCATCCAATGCCTCATGGCATTTGATTTTTTATTAGGCTGTAGCTTCCCTAATCATGTTTTTAGCAATAATAATTTGTTGAACTTGCGTGGTTCCTTCATATAAGCGGAACAAACGCACATCGCGATAAAAACGCTCGATGGCATATTCACTGATATAGCCTGCACCACCGTGAATCTGTACACAGCGGTCAGCAACGCGTCCGCACATTTCAGTCGCAAACATTTTGGCGCATGATGCTTCTGTGCTAATGTTTTCGCCATTGTCACGACGGCGAGCTGCATCTAAAACCATACATTTAGCTGCATAAATCTCGGCTTTTGAGTCGGCAAGCATGGCTTGAATCAACTGGAAGTTTGCAATAGGTTGACCAAACTGTTTACGCTCAATCGCATAGTGCAATGCGTCGTTTAACATGCGTTCCGCAACACCCACGCTATAGGCACCAATGTGCAAACGCCCTTTATCAAGCACTTTCATGGCCGTTTTAAAACCAACACCTTCTACCCCACCAATCAATGCAGAAGCAGGCACACGGCAATTTTCAAAAATTACATCACAAGTGTGCGAGCCCTTTTGCCCCATTTTTTGGTCAATTTTTCCCAACGTAATGCCCGGTGTATTTGCTTCGACTAAAAAAGCTGAAATACCACCAGACCCTTTAATTTCAGGATTGGTTCGAGCCATTACGGTAAAAGTTGCAGCATGAGGTGCATTGGTAATAAAACGTTTGGTGCCGTTTAACACATAAAAGTCGCCATCTTTAACTGCACTGGTTTTTAAGGAGGCAGCATCAGAGCCAGATTCAGGCTCGGTTAAACAAAATGAACCAATAATTTCGCCACTTGCGTAACGAGATAAATATTTTTGCTTTTGCTCTTCTGTGCCATCAATCAAAATTGCACTTGAGCCAATACCGTTATTAGTCCCAATTAAAGAACGAAAAGCTGGTGAAGTTTGTCCAAGTTCAAATGCAACTCTGACTTCTTCTTCCATGGTGATACCTAAGCCACCATATTCTTCGGGAATTGTGAGGCCGAACAAACCAAGCTCACGCATTTGCTGCACAATGTCATCCGGAATTTTGTCTTTCTCTACCACTTCGTTTTCACGAGGGATCAATTCATTTTTTACAAAATCTCGAATTGTTGAAAGTAACTGCTCCAACATCCCTTCATCACGGATCATCTGTGATCTCCCTTTTTATGTATTTCCATCGCACCCATCAGCCATCTCCAGCTTGTCTGGATACCATGTTTTAAATCTTGTTTACTGCGGATGTGTTTCATAGTACGAGAACGAAAATACAAATTTCAAGCTTTTTTGAAAATTAATTTCGTTTAACGAAATTTAAAAAATCACCATTACGTAATATCAATAACTTAGCTCATTTAATAAATCATAATTGCTCTAATGGACTAAATAAGACTTGAAATAAATTCCAAAATAAGCATCATAAAAGGAATATAGTTTTGGTATGCGAAACAAGGAATTCAAAAATGAGTGTATTAACAGGGAATAATTTCGTAGAAGTCGACTTTTCTATTCAAAAAATAGCGATTGTAAAAATAAACCGACCTGAAGCAAAAAATGCATTGAATACAGAGGTTCGCAAACAACTAGCACAAGCTTTTACCGAATTAAGTTTTAACGATGAGATCAATGCGGTTGTGCTCACAGGTGGTGAAGAGGTCTTTGCCGCAGGTGCAGATCTAAAAGAAATGGCAACCGCAACTTCAACAGAAATGTTATTGCGCCATACCGAACGTTATTGGAATGCGATTGCTCAGTGTCCTAAACCCGTGATTGCTGCTGTAAATGGCTATGCATTAGGTGGTGGCTGTGAACTTGCAATGCATGCTGACATTATTATTGCAGGTAAAGGCGCAACCTTTGGCCAACCAGAAATTAAAGTCGGTTTAATGCCGGGTGCTGGTGGTACACAACGTTTATTTCGTGCTGTCGGTAAATTCCATGCCATGCGCATGATTATGACGGGTGCCATGGTGAAAGCTGAAGAAGCTCATATCATCGGTCTTGTTTCACAAGTCACAGAAGATGACCAGACCATCCCAACTGCAATTCAAATGGCACAAAGCCTCGCAAAAATGCCTCCTATTGCCCTACAACAAATTAAAGAAGTTGCACTGATGAGCGAAGATGTTCCATTAAATGCAGGCTTAACTCTAGAACGAAAAGCATTCCAGTTACTGTTTTCAACCGAAGATAAAAATGAAGGTGTTCAAGCTTTTATCGAAAAGCGTAAGCCGTCGTATCAAGGTAAATAATTTAAAACCATAATAACAAAGGAATGAAAATGGCCAGAAAAGTATTGATTAGTGCAGGTGGTTCAGGGATTGGACGATGTATTGCTGAAGTCTTTTTAAACAATCAAGATGAAGTTTTTGTTTGCGATATTAATGCTAAAAGCCTAGAACAATTTCAACAAGATTATCCAAATTTGCATATCTACACATGTGATTTAGCTGATCATGAACAAATTAAACTGATGTTTAGCCAAGCAATTCAAAAGCTTGGCAGTATTGATATTTTAGTCAATAACACAGGCATCTCAGGTCCGACCGTTGCAGCAGATGAGTTAAGTTTTGAAGATTGGAACACGGTGATTAATTTAAACCTGAATAGCACTTTTTTAATTACCCAGTTAGCCATTCCCTATTTAAAGCAAGCACAGGCAGGCGTGATTATAAATATGTCGTCTATTGCCGGCCGCTTAGGCTATCCATATCGATTGGCCTACTCCACGTCAAAATGGGGACTGATTGGTTTTACCAAAACGCTTTCTATGGAACTCGGTACAGACAATATTCGAGTTAACGCTATTCTTCCGGGTGCGGTAGATGGTGATCGAGTTCAACGTGTATTACAGGCCCGTGCCGATGTAGCCCATACTTCACTTGAAGAAGTGACTCAAAACGCACTGAAAAATCAGTCGCTCAAGTATTTTGTCAATCCAAAGCATATTGCAGATTTATGCCTATTTTTAGCATCAGACAGTGGTCGCTCAATTTCAGGACAAATCTTACCCATTGATGGTGATAAACAATGCTTAAGCTAAATCACCCAACCCTATTTTTCCGTTTAATTTCAAATATAGATTAATCATCAGGATGATCGACATGACTTATGATATTAAAAGCATGGCTGTGATTGGTGTAGGTGTCATGGGCAGTGGTATTGCTCAAATTGCTGCGCAGTCAGGTCATACCACTTATTTATATGATGCCAAAGAAGGCGCCGCAGAACAGGCTAAAGAAAAACTGGCTGCTACATTTCAAAAATTAGTCGATAAAAATAAGATTACATCTGAGCAAGCAGTAGTGGCAAACAACCATTTAATTGTTGCTCATCAAATTGAAGATTTAAAAAATTGCGACCTCATTGTAGAAGCAATTGTTGAACGTCTTGATATCAAACAACACTTGATGCAGCAGCTTGAAGATATTGTTTCGGATAATACTATTTTAGCCTCAAACACCTCTTCTCTTTCTATTACAGCCATTGCTGCAAACTGTAAAAAGCCTGAGCGTGTTGTAGGCTATCACTTCTTTAACCCAGTTCCACTCATGAAAGTGGTCGAAGTGATCCGTGGTTTAAAAACAGACCCACTTATTATTGATGCTTTAAACGATTTATCTCGTGCATTTGGTCACCGCCCTGTCGTAGCGAAGGACACCCCTGGATTTATTATTAATCATGCAGGTCGAGCTTATGGCACCGAAGCACTCAAAATTTTAAATGAAAATGTCTGTGATATTAGTGAAATTGACCGAATTTTACGTGACGGCGTTGGTTTTAGAATGGGTCCTTTTGAATTACTCGATTTAACTGGCCTTGATGTCTCGCATCCTGTGATGGAGTCGATTTATCATCAGTATTATGAAGAAGCCCGCTACAAACCAAACCCGCTCACCAAACAAATGCTTGATGCCAAGCAACTTGGACGTAAGGTTAATCAAGGCTTTTATAATTATGAAACTGGCTCAAAAACAGGTGAACAACCTGCTCAGTTTGTAGAGCGTTTAGCGCAATATCCAAAAGTTTGGATCGCTGCCGATTTTTTAGACGATAAGAAACAGCTCGAAGATTATTTAACTCAGCAAAATATTGCCCTAGACACCAATTCTGAACCACAAACAGATAGCTTATGTTTACTTGCTTGTTACGGTGAAGACACAACCCAAGCGGCGACCCGTCTAGGGGTTAACCCTGAACATGCTGTTGCTATAGACATGCTTTATGGCATTGCAAAGCATCGCACCTTGATGCCTTCACTCATTACTAAATCTGAATACCGACAAGCGGCTCACTCTATTTTCAATCTAGATGGAAATCTGGTCAGCATGATTAATGAAAGCATTGGCTTTGTTGCTCAGCGTGTTTTAGCGATGGTGATTAATCTAGGCTGTGATATTGCGCAGCAAAATGTTGCCACGGTAGATGACATTAATGCCGCAGTGCGCCTTGGCTTAGGTTATCCATTTGGCCCAATTGAATGGGGCGATCAAGTCGGTAGCGAAAAAATCTTACTCATTCTAAACCGTATAACAGCACTTACGCATGACCCACGTTACCGCCCTAGCCCTTGGTTACAGCGCCGTGTCGCACTTCATTTACCTCTTACTTTTACTCACGAGTCTTGAAAAGGAATTTCTCAATGTTAAACGCATATATCTATGATGGTTTACGTAGTCCATTTGGCCGTCATGCGGGTGAACTTGCCTCAATTCGCCCTGATGATTTAGCAGCAACCGTTATTCAAAAATTACTTGAAAAAACAGGTGTACCAGGCGCGGATATTGAAGATGTGATTTTAGGCGACACCAACCAAGCGGGTGAAGATAGTCGTAATGTGGCACGAAATGCACTATTGCTTGCCGGTTTACCTGTCACTGTGCCGGGCCAAACGGTAAACCGCCTATGTGCTAGTGGTTTAGGTGCTGTGATTGACTCGGCACGTGCCATTACTTGTGGTGAAGGTGAACTGTATATTGCAGGTGGTGTAGAAAGTATGTCACGTGCTCCCTTTGTGATGGGTAAAGCAGAAAGTGCTTATAGCCGTGATGCAAAAATTTATGACACCACCATTGGCTCTCGCTTTCCAAATAAAAAAATTATTGCTCAGTACGGCGGACATTCAATGCCTGAAACAGGTGATAACGTTGCAGCCGATTTTGGGATTAGCCGTGAGCAAGCAGACTTATTTGCAGCCCAATCACAAGCCAAATATCAAAAAGCCAAAGAAGAAGGTTTCTTTGCCGATGAAATTACCCCAATTGAGGTTTTCCAAGGCAAAAAATTACCGCCTAAACTCGTTTCTGAAGATGAACACCCTCGTCCAAGCTCAACTGTTGAAGCGCTCACAAAGTTAAAACCGCTATTTGAAGGCGGCGTTGTCACTGCTGGTAATGCCTCCGGGATTAATGACGGTGCAGCAGCACTTTTGATTGGTTCTGAAGCGGCAGGTCAAAAATATGGCTTAAAACCAATGGCTAAAATTTTGTCAGCAGCAGCAGCGGGTATTGAACCACGTATTATGGGTGCAGGTCCGATCGAAGCCATTAAAAAAGCTGTTGCGCGTGCGGGACTTACTTTAGATGATATGGATATTATTGAAATTAATGAAGCCTTTGCTTCACAGGTTTTATCTTGTTTAAAAGGCTTGAATGTTGATTTTAATGACCCGCGTGTGAACCCAAATGGTGGTGCAATTGCGGTTGGTCATCCACTTGGTGCATCTGGTGCTCGTCTTAGCTTAACAGTAGCGCGCGAGTTAATTCGCCGTAAAAAGAAATATGCTGTGGTGAGCCTATGTATTGGTGTAGGCCAAGGTCTTGCAATGGTGATTGAAAACGTTTCATAACCATTGAACCAGATATCCATTCATCACAACAGCGCAGTGATGAATGGATTTATTTTGCAGAGCGAAATATAATGGCAAAACTATTGCTTTAATTATATTTGAGGATCGAATGTCTCAAAACACGGAAACTGAAAAACCAATAAATTTTGATGAGATACGTTTAGATCCTATTTCGCATATACATCGAGAAAATAACCCGCAATTTATTGCTTCTTTAGCGCGCGGTTTAGAACTTTTAAGATGCTTTTCTGCAAATAATCAGGTGCTTGGCAATCAAGAATTAGCAAAAATGACAGGTTTACCTAAACCGACCATTGCACGTATTACCAATACCCTTGTGTCATTAGGTTATTTAAAACAATTGCCTAACTCGACCAAATACACACTAGATATTGGTGTCTTATCTTTAGGATACGCAGCATTATCTAACATCTCGATTCGTAATATTGCTCATCAATATATGGAAGAGATGAGTCAGTATGTTCAAGCGCCTGTGGCGATGGCAACGCGTGACCGCTTAAATATGGTGTATATCGATGTTGTGCAAATTGAAACAGCCTTGAATATGCGCCGTCCAATTGGTTCTACTTTGCCAATCCATAGTAGTTCAATGGGACGAGCATGCTTGGCTGCGACCCCTGAACGTGAGCGCAATTTTCTACTTGATGCGTTGAAACAAAAAAATCCAGAAAACTGGCCAGCCATAAAACGTTCTTTAGAACGAGCTTTCCGTGATTACCAAGATTATGGATATTGTTTGTCTTTAGGTGAGTGGCATAAAGAAGTGAACTCGGTGGCTGTACCGTTGGTCAGCTCGAAACACGGTCTTTATGTTTTTAACTGTGGTGCGCCAAGTTTTCATTTAAATCCGGAAAAACTTGAAGGTGAAATTGGACCACGTTTAATCCACATGGTGCACAACATTCAAGATGCTTTGAATGAAACGCATTAACAGTCGTGCTTAAAATAGTCATGGTTGTGTTGATTAAGGTACCACTTTCATTATGACTATAGGCATGATGAAAAACGCACTCTATACCCCAACCATTATTTTAATGGCGATTGCCGCAGGCATTTGTACAGGTGGAAATTATTTTAGTCAGCCACTTATTCATTCAATTAGTGTAAGTCTAAATTTAACTGAAACAACTACAGCGTGGGTGCCAACTCTAGCCCAAATCACCTACGCATGTGGCTTACTCTTTTTAATGCCATTAGGGGACATAATAGAAAAGCGCAAGCTGCTATTTATCTTTATGTTATTGGCTTCAAGTGGATTAATTATTAGCGGGTTTTCGCACAATATTTATCTTTTACTGCTTGGTACCGTCATTACTGGTCTATTTTCAAGTTCAGCTCAACTGTTATTACCCCTTGCTGCAAGTCTGGTTCCGATTCAACAAAGCGGCCGTGTGGTCGGCTTTTTACTGAGCGGACTGATGATGGGTGTTTTACTCGCCCGTTCCCTTTCTGGGCTGATGTCTACGCTTTTTGCATGGAATATTATTTATCTGGTCAGTGGTTTTCTATTACTTATTATTGCCTTTATTTTGCATCGTAATATCGGGTTATTTCCACCAACCAAATCTGAAAACTATGTAAAGACTATTCGCTCTTTACCACAAATTTTTATTCAAAATCGGCGTTTAAGAACCAGAACTTATATTGGTGGTTTTACATTTGCTTGTGTAAGTTTAACCTTTACCACCATGTCATTGCTTCTAGCTCCAGCGCCTTACTTTTTTAGCGACTTTACCATTGGGCTTTTCAGTTTTGTTGGGGTGTTAGGAACATTTGTTGCCAATTTTTCAGGTAAATTTATTGACCAAGGCTATATCCATAAAATTTCGATTTTTTGCGGCATTGGGCTTATTTTAAGTTGGGTTCTGTTTTCACTTTTACCCTACCATTTCGCTTTTTATATTATTGCCTTACTCATTCTCTACGCTTCTCTTTCTGCTGTGCATGTCACCAACCAAAGTATTGTATTTAAACTTAATCAAGAATTACGCTCACGGTTTAATGCCATTTATATGACAGGTTACTTTGCTGGCGGTGCTATAGGCACAACAGCAGGAAGCTACGCTTGGAAACACTTCGGATGGACAGGTGTCTGCATTTTAGGCTTAATTTTTGCCGTTTTATGTCTTTATTATTGTGTGAGTGATGCAAAAAATCAGCACAGTTAAAACTTGTGCTGATCTTATATAAAGTATGTTAATAGTTAATTAGAAGAGCTAGATTAAGTCCTATAAAAGCCCTAATAACCGACCACGAATAATATCTTCTGCATCTTTAACAATTCGGCTAACCAATTCATCGCATGTCGGAATATCATGAATCAAGCTTGCGACTAAACCGCATGACCATGCACCTGCATTAACATCGCCATCAATCATGACTTTTGGATAGACGCCAGCGACTTCTTCAATAATATCTTCAAATTTAATGTTATCGCCTAGCGCTTTTTCTTTTGCCACGATTTTTTCTACGGCCTCATTATTCATGACACGCTCTGTATTTCGCAAAGCACGCATAATTAAACGCGTGTCTCGTTCGGTTGCATTCAAAATCGCCTGTTTCACATTTGCATGTACAGGAGCTTCCTGAGTCGCAATAAAACGCGTTCCCATGTTAATTCCATCAGCTCCCATCGCTAATGCAGCAGCGAGTGAGCGTCCGTCTGCCATTCCACCTGAAGCAACAAACGGAATTTCTAATGCATCGGCTGCTAAAGGCAATAAAATCATATTTGGCACGTCATCCTCACCAGGATGCCCACCACACTCGAAACCATCTACAGAAACCGCATCACATCCAATTTGCTGAGCTTTTAAGCTATGTCGAACCGAAGTACATTTGTGAATTACTTTAATGCCAGCAGCCTTTAAATACGGCATGACTTGTTCAGGATTACGCCCTGCTGTTTCTACAACCTTGACTCCACCTTTAATAATTGCCTCTACAAAACCCGGATAATCAGGGGTATTCACCGTAGGCAAAAAGGTTAAATTTACCCCAAAAGGCTTATCAGTCATTTCTCGGCAACGTGCAATTTCTTTTGCCAGATTTTCAGGTGTACGCTGAGTTAAGCCAGTAATAATACCTAACCCGCCTGCGTTAGAAACCGCAGCAGCAAGCTCTGCAAAACCAACATAATGCATACCGCCTTGAATAATTGGATGCTCGATTTCAAATAGTTCTGTAATTTTGGTCTTCATATTATTCCCACTCACTGTTCTATAGCTAGCTTCTCATTTCCTTAGCAGAGCTAGATGCTTATTTACTCATAAATCCTATCAGCATTTAAAGTAATTTAAGTTAAAAATTTCACAATACAAAATTATGTACCACAATATAAAACAAAATAATTGATAACGGAATTATTTTTCGATAGCATTATTTTAATGAGTTTAATTTTTAGACAGAAGTTATTTAAAGGAATGAATCATGGATCAGAACAACAAAACTCAAAACGAGCTTAAAACAGGCACAATTCATGAATATTTTGATAAAAATATACTAACGCTCACCATAAGTAATCCAACTAAAAAGAATGCGATTAATTATGAAATGTATGCGGCCCTAAGTCAGGCCTTAGATCAAGCTGCAACTAATCAAGACATTCATGTGGTTGTGCTGACTGGTGAAGACTCCGCATTTACCAGTGGTAATGATGTCAATGCATTTGAAAAACGCGATACCACCACTTCAGAACCACCCGCTTCGATTGTTTTCTTAAAAAGCTTAGCAACGTTTCCAAAACCGATTATTGCTAAAGTAAATGGTGTGGCAATTGGCATTGGCAGCACTATGCTTCTACATTGCGACCTTGTGTATGCAAGCCAAAACTCTATTTTCCAATTCCCCTTTGTAAACTTGGGACTTGTACCTGAAGCAGGTTCAAGTTACATCTTGCCAAGATTATTGGGCTTTGCTCGAGCTTCGGAAATTATTTTACTCGGTGAAAAGTTTTCGGCAGACCAAGCAAAAAATTATGGTCTGGTAAATGAAATATTTGATGCAACTGAGCTGGATCAGGCAGTTGAAGAAGTGGCAATTAAACTCGCTCACAAACCCAGCCAAGCGTTACAACTGAGTAAAAAGTTGCTAAGAGATATACCAATTGATGATCTACTCAATCGTATTGATCATGAGTCGACTATTTTCTCGCGTTGTTTACAAGGTTCCGAGTTTAAAGAAGCATTAAATGCTTTCAAAGAAAAACGGAAACCGAACTTTCACAGCCAAACAGCCTAAAACTCACCCACTAAAAAGCCAGCATTGAAGATCAAAGCTGGCTTTTATAAATAAATCAAATACGTTTAGCTAATCTCGGTACGAATATTATTCACCATGTGTAAAAGACGCGGTGCAATATCTTCTTCAAGTTTTTCACGGTTCATAATAAAACTTGGACCACCACAGTTGAACACCAGCAAACCATGTTGTTCATGAATCAGTGGAACTGCAACCGAATTGACATCTTTATGCCATTCACCGATTGAAAAACAGTATCCAAAATCTTGGTAATCTTTGAAAGCTTTATCTAGATCACGGTTAATTTTGATCCAGTCTTCTTTGTGCTTGCTACGGATGGCATCAAGTAAAAACTCTCTTTCATCTTCAGGCATTGCAGCTAAACAGGCACGTCCCATTGAACTTAAATGAATCGGTAAATAAGTTCCAACTTGACGGCGCATGGTCATATTGCCTTTGCCTTGTACCACATCAAGATAAATCATATTCAGTCGATCACGTGTTGCCATGGCTACGGCAGCGCCCGCATAGTCTGCCAAATTTTTCATATATGGATGAGCAATAGAGCGAATCGATACGTTAGACAACATGGAATAACCAAACGCAAGAACACCTACTGAAAGCTGGAATTTGCTTGAGTTAGGTACTTGTTTGATATAGCCCAAACGCGACAAGGTATGTGTAAGGCGAGTAATGGTTGGTTTTGGCAAACCTGTCATCTGAGCAAGCTCTTGATTGCCCAAATGCTGATGTTTAGGCGTAAAACAACGTAATAGCTCTAAACCACGTGCTAATGCAGTAATAAATTGGCGATCATTTTCATCCTGCATGTCTTCAATCGGATGTAATAATTCATGCCTTAAAGGCGCTAATAATTTTTCTGTCTGCTCTGCATCAACTGCATCATTCATTGTCATACCAATCCATATTTTGTTTCGCACTGCGAAAATTATAATCTATTTTTTCTATAAATAGCAAAAGAGCAAACATCCGAGTCTGCATCTAAAAGATAACTTCATTTAACTCATTAAAGCGAAAGATTAAATATTTTATTTTCTGATTTTAAATATAATTTTAACCTTCCGCTTTTAAGCCACCTACCCAATTACGCCCTTTTCTTTGAGCTCAGCCAGTTTTTCTGAAGAAACCACTCTTCCCAAAACGGCCTGCGTATGTTCACCCAACAGCGGCGGTGCTGTTTTGTATTCAACGGGTGTTCTAGAAAATTTGATTGGTGACCCAATTACCTTCAGTTTTTCACGCTGAGGATGGTTCATCTCGACTAACATTTCACGGGCAATCACTTGAGGTTCTTGAAAAGCTTGTTCCAAGTTATTGATTACACCTACGGGAACTTTAGCCGCATAGATTGCATCTACCCATTCATCTGCTGTTTTTGTTAAAAAGTGAGTTTGTAGAATCCCGATAATTTCATCACGATGCTTAATGCGGTCTGCATTTCTGGCAAAACGTGCATCATTTGGTAAATCGGGTAATCCAATACTTCGACAGAGCTGAATAAACTGAGTGTCATTTCCACACGCAATAATGAAATCACGGTCAGAAGCTTTGAACACTTGATAAGGCACAATATTGGCGTGTGCATTGCCATAACGTTTAGGGATATTACCCGATGAAAGATAGTTCATTCCCTGATTTGCCATTGTGGCAATTTGAACATCAAGCAAAGCCATATCAATGTATTGGCCTAAACCCGTCACATGGCGGTTGAGTAAAGCAGCTTGTATGGCAATCGTAGAATAAAGCCCCGTGGCTAAATCAGAAAATGCGACGCCTACTTTTTGTGGTCCACCGCCGGGCAAATCATCACGCTCACCTGTGACCGACATGAGCCCGCCCATACCCTGAATAATAAAGTCGTAACCGGGTTCCTCTGCTCTTGGACCAGTTTGACCAAAGCCTGTAATTGAGCAATACACCAATTTCGGGTTAATTGCAGATAAAGACTCGTAGTCTAAGCCGTATTTTTTTAAAGACCCCGCTTTGTAGTTTTCAATCACAACATCGGTGTCTTGAATAAGAGCTTTAATCAATTCTTGACCATCAGGACTCGCAATGTCGATGGCAACCGATAGTTTATTGCGGTTGGTCGACTGATAATAAGCGGCTTCTTGAGTGTCTTGGCCTGAGTCATCTTTCATCCAAGGCGGCCCCCAAGAACGGGTATCGTCACCGACTTTTGGTCGTTCAATCTTGATTACTTCTGCACCTAAATCGGCAAGAATCTGTCCACACCAAGGCCCAGCCAACACCCGACTTAAGTCAAGCACCCGAATTCCATTTAAAGCACCCATCTTCATCCCACTATATTTTGTGACTCATTTCCTATAGGAAAACTTATCCATTTAAAATTTCGCATAGCGATATATATTTTTAATATACACAGCTCTTTTTAAAAATCAAACTTTAATTTTCCACTAAAAATAATGATTTTTTATAAGAAAATATAGCTCAAATAAATCAATAAATTAGCCAAACATAAATCAACAACAAAGTATCGCATTGCGAAATTAATTTTCAAAATATATTGTTTTGCGTTCATCGTTTGATTACTATCGCTTCAAATATTGGTGATTTTACGAACATCACATTGATGTTTTCTGCATGTAGTAAAAGGACGAGACTATGATTCGAGATCAGGAAACCTTAAATCAACTTGTTGATATGATTCGACAATTTGTTGAAGGTGTATTAATTCCTCATGAGAATGAAGTCGCTGAAACGGATGAAATTCCTCAAGATATCGTTGAGCAAATGAAAGCGCTGGGCTTATTTGGTTTAACCATTCCTGAAGAGTACGAAGGTCTTGGCCTGACGATGGAAGAAGAAGTCTATGTGGCTTTTGAATTAGGTCGTACCTCTCCTGCTTTTCGCTCTCTCATTGGGACCAATAATGGCATTGGCTCAAGTGGCCTGATTATTGATGGGACCGAAGCACAAAAATCATTTTTCTTGCCACGTTTAGCACGTGGTGAAGTGATCAGTTCTTTTTGCTTAACCGAACCGGATGCAGGTTCTGATGCTGCCTCTTTAAAAACCACCGCTGTAAAAGACGGTGACTTTTACATTTTAAATGGTACTAAACGCTTTATCACCAATGCTCCTCACGCTGGTGTATTTACAGTCATGGCACGTACAAACCCTGATATTAAAGGCACTAGTGGTATTTCTGCGTTTATTGTCGATAGTCAAACTCCGGGTATTTCTCTTGGTAAACGGGATAAAAAAATGGGGCAAAAAGGCGCCCATACCTGTGACGTTATTTTTGAAAATTGTCGCATTCCTGCTTCAGCGCTCATTGGTGGTGTTGAAGGAGTTGGTTTTAAAACTGCTATGAAAGTACTCGATAAAGGCCGTTTGCATATTGCGGCTTTGAGTGTCGGTGCAGCAACACGACTGCTAGACGATTCTTTAAATTACGCCATCGAACGCAAGCAATTTGGACAACCGATTGCCGAATTTCAACTCATTCAAGCCATGCTTGCTGACTCAAAAGCTGAAATTTATGCCGCTAAATGTATGGTCTTAGACGCTGCACGCCTACGCGATGCAGGACAAAACGTTAGCACCGAAGCTTCTTGCGCAAAAATGTTTGCAACCGAAATGTGTGGCCGCGTTGCTGATCGCTGCGTACAAATTCACGGCGGTGCAGGCTATATCAGTGAGTATGCGATTGAACGTTTTTATAGAGATGTTCGTTTGTTCCGTCTCTATGAAGGGACCACTCAAATTCAACAAGTGATTATTGCCCGAAACATGATTCGCGCTGCGTCTTAATCAAATTTTAAGCGCTTCAAAACGACTTGAAGTGCTTTCAATCAAATGTAGGTAATGGATTATGGCTACAAATTACAAAGAAGGTCTTTCTCGTATACAGCCTCATACGTGGAAAATAGCATTTATTTTTGCATTTCTGGCGCTATTGGTAGATGGTGCAGATTTGATGATGCTGTCTTATAGCTTAAATAGTATTAAGGCAGATTTTGGATTAAGTTCAGTACAAGCAGGTATGCTTGGCAGTTTCACATTGGCAGGCATGGCTGTTGGTGGCATTTTTGGGGGATGGGCATGCGATAAATTTGGTCGTGTGCGCATTGTGGTTATTTCTATTTTAACTTTCTCGCTCCTCACCTGTGGCTTAGGTTTCACCCAAAGCTTTCTTCAGTTTGGTATTTTAAGATTTTTTGCATCACTGGGTTTAGGTTCACTTTATATTGCCTGTAATACCCTCATGGCCGAGTATGTCCCAACCCGTTATCGCACCACAGTACTGGGTACCCTACAAGCTGGCTGGACGGTTGGCTATATTGTTGCGACTTTACTTGCAGGCTGGATTATTCCCGATCATGGCTGGCGCATGCTGTTTTATGTTGCGATTATTCCCGTCATTATTGCTGTTCTCATGCATATTTTGGTACCCGAACCAGAAGCATGGCAAAAGTCTCGACTACAACAACCAGTTGTGGCTCAAAACGCATCGAAAACTTCGGCATTTAAGCTTATTTTCCAAGATAAACGAAACCGCAATATGTTTATCTTATGGGCATTAACAGCGGGCTTTTTACAGTTTGGATACTATGGTGTAAATAACTGGATGCCTTCATACCTTGAAAGTGAACTCGGTATGAAATTTAAGGAAATGACTGCCTATATGGTAGGTACATATACCGCGATGATTTTGGGTAAAGTTCTTGCGGGCATGATGGCAGATAAATTAGGACGTCGTTTTACCTATGCTTTTGGTGCAATCGGTACTGCTATTTTCCTACCTCTCATTGTTTTCTATAACTCACCAAGCAACATTCTATATTTACTGGTCACTTTTGGTTTCCTCTACGGCATCCCTTATGGCGTAAATGCAACCTACATGACCGAAAGCTTTGCAACAGCAATCCGCGGTACAGCTATTGGCGGTGCTTATAACGTCGGACGTTTAGGCGCTGCATTAGCCCCAGCAACGATTGGTTTCTTAGCCTCTGGCGGCTCAATTGGTTTAGGTTTTGTCGTCATGGGCGCTGCCTACCTAATTTGTGGTGTGATACCAGCCCTATTCATTAAAGAAAAATTATATGACCCTCAAAAGTCGTAAAAGACCCATCACAAAAAATCCTATAGGTCCTATGACTATAGGATTGATGGTCTAACGATCTAAACATGTGTTTTAGATGGTTAGCAGGAAATAAGGAATTTACTCCTCAAAGTTACTCTTTATTTCCCCATATGTAGAGTTTATTACTCTTCATTTTAATTTTTTAGGTAAGCTTAGCTCCCAAGGGAGCTAAGCTTAAAAATATATTGCCCTAAACATTTGTTTAAGGTCGTTCCCCTTGCCCTAAACGGCGTTCAATATCATCTAAAACATTTGGCAAGTCAGCGACACTATCAATCACATAGTGAGCGCCCGACGCATTCATTTTTTGGTATGCCTTATCTTTTAGAATAATCTGTTCATCGGCCGATAGCGAACTCCACTCTTCATAGCTTAAACCGACTTCATTACCACTAATCGCAAGTCCTACTGTCCAGCATCCGGCATTTAAACCTTCGTCAATACCCACTACGGTATCATCTACTTTTACAACAGTTTTAATATCAGACACGTCGAGTTGAATTAAGTTCTTCCATAGCATTTCAGGATATGGACGACCATATTTCACATCACTGGCAGTAACGATACAGTCTGGACGGTAACCCTGATCGGCAGCATCTTTAACCAAACGACCAATCATCATGGATGCATAACCGGTGTTACTCCCAATTTTTGCACCACGCTTTTTAATATTTTCAAACGTTTCTAATGCGCCCGGAATTAACGCAGAACATGTTGGAATAGAATTTAACTGATACGGAATAAAGTCTTTATATAAACGATCAATATCTGCTTCAGTTGCAGCTTGCCCATATACTTCCTGCCATGCCGCCGCTACACGCGGCATTTTTAAAACTGCTGCAATATGATCACGTTTCTCTAAACCCATTGGGGCACGCGCTTCTTCAACCGTAATTTCAACTTTATTGTCTTTAAATAAAGCCATAAAAGCCAAAATTGGTGCACGTGATCCGAAATCTACAGTTGTACCTGCCCAGTCAAAAACCACAGCCTGAATTTGTGTATTATTGGTTGTCATGATGTATTCCCTTTAATTTGATAAAAATTATGCTGTTACGGCTTGGTTTAGGTGGTTTTCACAGTAGCTCGCAATCGCAGCAAGAAGTCCTTCAATGTCATGAATATAAACTTCGCCAATATTGCCAATACGGAAACAATTAAGGTCAGTGACTTTGCCTGGATAAATTACATAACCTGATTTTTTCAGGGTTTCGTAGAAGGACTGAAAGCTAAATGTCTCGGCTGTTGGGTAAAGGAATGTGGTAATAATGGGTGATTGGGGTGCTTGATTGCCTAATACCAATTCAAAGCCTAGTTGTTGCATACCTTTAGATAAGGTTTGTTGGTTCTGTAAATAACGTTGATAACGTGCAGCAACACCGCCTTCTGCCTCAAGCTCAAGCAATGCTTGATAAAATGCACGCACCACATGGGTTGGCGAGGTAAAACGCCATTTACCGTTATACTGCTCCATGGTATGCCACTGGTCGTATAAGTCGAGGCTGACTGAACGAGCTAAACCTTTACAGGCGTCTAGGCAATCACGCTTGGCCAAAATAAAGCCAAAGCCCGGAACACCTTGAATACATTTATTTGCACTTGAAATCAGGAAATCAATTTCCAGCTCGGCAATATCCATAGGCACACCACCGAATGAACTCATGGCATCAACAATCCAGATTTTTCCTGCTGCTTTAACTAAACGGCCTATCTCTTGAATCGGATTTAAAATACCTGTGGTGGTTTCACAGTGCACACAAGCAACATGGCTAATGGTTTTATCTTCTAAAACGCGCTCAATCTCTTGTAAATCTGGTGACTGGGTTTCTAAATAGTTCAGTTCTACAACTTCAATATTTAGGCAACGTACCATTTGCACCATACGTGCACCGTATGCGCCGTTATTAATAATCAAGATTTTGCCATCACGTGGAATAGCTGAACCAAGCACAGACTCAACCGTAAAACTACCACTGCCTTGCATTAACACAGCCGTATATTTTTCAGGTTGACTGGTTGCCAAGTTGACTAGACGAGAGCGGATATCTTGTACCAGCGAGTTGTATTCTTGGTCCCAAGTACACCAGTCTTTTTGCATTGCACGGCGTACTGTTGCCGATGTTGATAATGGTCCTGGAGTAAGAAGCAAATATTTGTTCTCTAAATCCATATCGAGTTGGGGTTGCATGTTCATAATGTTACTCATTTCTTTCGCGTTCATTTCAATATACATCAATCTGGTTTAAACCAGATGACAAACTAATAAATATTTTGTTCTAATATTTCTTTCATAAAGCCAGCCCCTGTAGTCATGCCTTTGCCAGCAATCGCACTCACCAGAAAGATATTTTTTTCAGCTTCAGTGACGCAGGCCAACTCATGTTCATGAGTCAGGTAATAACCATTCCAACGTTTTTGAATCGGCGGTAAAGTCAGCCCTAGTTTTTCGTGGCAGTACGTTTGAATAAACTCATTAATCTCTTCACGCTGCTCAAACTGAGGCGCTTCATTAATCGAATGATATTCATGGCTATCACCCACAATCAGTTCGCCAAATTCGTTTTGTTTAATCAGAATATGAATACCGAATTCTTTAATGAAACCCTGTTGTGATGCTTTAACCAACTCGGCATGACTTGGGCAAATTTCAAAAGCCGGATAACGTGAAATAGATAAGCCTGAATAAAGAGAAGCATTTAATTTTTGGTGAAACCGTTGAGTCAGGGCCATTTGTAAGCCACAGCGTTTCAAGTTCAAACTTTGCAGCAGTTCTGGATATAAAACATCGATAACTTCACCGTGGCAGATCAAAACTTTATTTGCCCGATATACCTCGCCACTTGCCAAGCGAACCTGACAAATTTCATGTTGATATTGGGTTTGAACGACACAAGCATTGGTATAAATCTCTACACCGTTTCTTTCGGCATATGCCAATAGTCGCTGCCCAATCACATGCGGTTCGACCGAATAGTCTTCTTCAAAAACCAAGCCGCCTTGAAACTGCTGCTCGGGGTTTAAATAAGAAAATTGGGTGACCAGTTCCTCATGCTTTAGCAAATGAATTGGAATTTGATAGTTATTTGCACGCTCGGCAAACTCATTTAAAACCTGCCATTCAAGTGCAGTGTTTGCGAGATAAACACCTTGTCGTTGAGCAAACGAAATATCGGTTTCAGCTTGAATACGCTGATAAAAAGAACGCGTTTCAAGCGCGTACTTTCGCCACTGTTGCTCTGGATGGGTTAATGTCGAAGTTCCGACCATGCCGAAATTACGACGAGTTGCCCCCACTGGTTTGGCATTTTTCTCGAAGATACAGACTTTTAAACCTTGCTCTTGTGCCTGTATGGCAGCGGATAGACCTAAAATACCGGCTCCGACAACAATTAAATCAAACTGTGCGTTATTCATAAGACTTCCAATTTGCGAAATTTAGGATGAATAAACCCTTGCCTTGTTGAACAAAGCATTTTTATTTCAGTCGGTTAAATAAAAATTGTGTTTACCTAAAACTTAGTGAGCGCTTTCACGCCATTGCTGACTTCTTGCCATAATTTTTCGGGTAAATAACCAGTGAATGAGTTTTACAACACATGAGGTGGTTAAAATTAGAATGCTCATGGCAACAGCAGCAACCGTGTCTCCCGCATCATCCATATTTAAAACGGCTACCGCCGCTAAACTGGTGTCTGGTGAATAGAGGAAAATGGCAGCCGACACAGTGGTCATGGCATTCACAAAAACATAGACCGACACATCACATAGCGCTGGAAAACACATGGGCAAATATACTTTCCAAAAGGTTTTCCACTTCGATGTTCCTAGAGTTTGTGCTGCCTGATCGAGCTGTAGCGGAATCTGTTTAATGGCATTGGTTAAAGTCAGGTGTGGGACGGTGTAATAATGCACGATGGTTGAAATCACCAAAATGGTCATAGTTCCATACAGCACATTTAACGGATTACTTTGCTGGTTAAAAAACAAAATATAAGCAATACCTAGCACCAACCCCGGCACAGCAAGGGGTAATAAAACTAAAGCCTGTACATAATTTTTAATGAATGGATGTGCCTTAAAACGTTCGGTTAATAACGCCACCATAAAAATCAGTGCTGTTCCAAAAACCGTACTAAAGAGTGCCATGCGAACCGAGTTAAAGTACGCTGCCCAACCGCCGCCATCGACATATTCAAAACTGTAATGTGCTAAGGTCAAAGACAAATCATAAGGCCAAGACTGAATGAATGAAGCCAGCACTGCCGTAAAGATAATCAGTAAAATCGCACCTGAAACTAAACCACAAAATAAGCTCAGAACGACTTCAAGCTTTTTATTCGATGCTGAAACATAAGGTTTAGCCTGAAAAGCTTGAAACCGTGCATGGCGTTTGCTTTGTATTCGATCGAAAATAAAGACGAACACTGCTGGTAGCAATAACAAGATGGAAATTACCGCACCCATGCTCATGTTTTGCTGACCAATAATCTGTTTATAGACATCAAGCGCCATCATGTTAAATGAACCGCCAATGACTTTGGGGATACCAAAATCGGTCAGTACATAAATAAACGCCACTAAACTTGCGCTGATGAGTCCATACCGAATTGCAGGTAATGTGACGTGATAATGCGTCTTCCAGATATTTTTACCTAGCGACAAAGATGCCTCAATTAAACGCTGATCGACACTGCGAAAAGACACCATCATCAACATCAAAATTGCCGGAAATAGCCAAAAGCAGTAGCTGATTAAAATACCGATTGGGCCATAAATTTGTATATTGCCCAGCAAAGGTTTAAACACACCTTGCTTACCAAATAAATAAACCAATGCCAAAGAAGGCAAAAGTGATGGCGCTAAAATCGGTAAAAAAGCGACTATTTTAAAGAAGCCTTTGCCTTTAATATTCACATTGGTCAGGGCAAAAGCATAAATACTGGCAAGCAATACTGTAATGACAGTAGCAGTACAAGCAACCCACACCGAGTTAAATACAGAGCTGAGTAAAGCTGGACTTGCAAAATAGTTATAAAAATTTTCAAGACCAACAAAACTTTGATTTTCATCAAAAAATGCGGTTTCAAACAGCATCATTAAAGGTGCAATAATCGCTAAAGTCAAAGCGATTGCGACCATAGCCAAAGCAATATTTGATCTTAATGAATATTCAGTTTTCCGACGCGGCTGTGTTTTTAAAACCGCTGAAGCAGCTTCATTTAACATAGTGCGTACCCTTGTTCGTCAAAGACATGAATGAGCGGATTAGGCACTTTTATAAACATGAGTTCTTGCAAAGATTTGAACTTGGTATTTTCAATTTCAATTTGCAACAGGTGTTTTGCCTGCTCAATTCCATCGATATGAATAGCGCAAAACAAACGACGCTTGGCACCCAAAAATTCAGTGCTTAATACTTTAACTGGCAAATACAACGACTCTTTATCACTACCAAAATCATCAACCAACTCGACAGCTTCGGGTCTAAAACCAATGCTGTAATTTTCCCCTGCTTTAAGTTTTTGTTGCTCCAAATTTAGAGGAATAAAACCTAGAACCTCGAGCTGATTCGGTACAGCACAAGTGGCTTTTAAAAAATTCATGGTGCCAATAAACTTGGCAACGAATTGAGTTTGTGGCTTGTAGTACATATTGTGCGGCGTATCAATTTGCTCAATGACGCCATGATTCATCACCACAACACGATCAGAAATGCTTAATGCTTCTTCTTGGTCGTGCGTGACCATAATGGTTGGCAAGTTAAGCTGCGATTGAATCGAACGGATCTTCTGTCTTAGGTTTAGACGTACCTGAGCATCGAGTGCAGACAATGGTTCATCCAAGAGTAAAATATCAGGCTTCGGTGCAATTGCCCGAGCAAGCGCAACACGTTGCTGCTGCCCGCCTGATAATTGGTTAGGATATTTTTTAGCAATATCGGGTAATTCAATCAGTTCTAATAACTGTTGAACACGTTGGCTACGCTGTGCCTTATCCCACTTTTTTTTATCTAAGCCAAAAGCAATATTTTCTTCAACGTTTAAGTTTGGAAATAACGCATAGTTCTGAAACACAATGCTACAGTGACGTTTTTCAGCACTTAACAACGTAATGTCTGTGCCCTTTTTTATGACTTTTCCATAATCAGGTTTTTCTAGACCCGCAATTATGCGTAGCAATGTGGTTTTACCGCACCCTGAAGGCCCCAAAAAGCTCACGAACTCGCCAGCTTTCAGGTCTAAATTAATATGCGTTAGGGCCTGAAAATGTTGGAACTTTTTTTGAATATTCACCACTTCTAAAACCGAAGGGCCATGTTCAGGATATTTATAGGTCGTTAAGGTCGACAATAAATGCCCTGCTAACTCGCCCTTTTGGTTTTGACCTAGCAGCGATGATTGCAATGACGAAGGTATTTGCATAATGAGGCCTTTATCTAAAAGATCACTTTTCAAAACGCTTTGACCATTCAGCCAAAATACGTTCACGCTGCTCGGCCGCCCAATAAAAATCATTTTTCACAAGCATTTGAGGAAGATTTTTCGGGAAACTCATGGTGGTATTTTCAATGCCTTTATAGGCCACCATTGAAAAGTTATGGGCATAGGCTTCATTTGCCGCTTTGCTTACCGACCAATTTATAAATTTTTGCGCGCTACTTAATTTCTTGGTTCCTTTCATAATTGCTGAAGCTTCCATTTCCCAGCCTAAGCCTTCAGTTGGATAAACCACTTCTAAAGGCGCGCCCTCTGCTTTTAATTTAAATGCCGGATAACCGAAAGAAACACCAATTGGGATTTCGCCCTGTGCTGCCATCTTGCAAGGTTTTGAACCCGAGTGAGGATATTGGGAAATATTTTTATCCAAAGCCTGCATATAGTCCCATGCCTGCTTTTCGCCCCAAATTTGCATCCAAGCCGTGACATCTAAATAGCCTGTGCCACTAGAAGCCGGATTTGGCATCACAATCAGGTTTTTATAAATGGGGTTGGTTAAATCTTTCCAAGTTTTTGGAATTGGTAACTTACGTTTTTCTAATTCGACTTTATTGACACAAATTGCAGATTCCCATGCATCCATACCCGTCCACGTCGGAACAGATTTTTGACTTACAAATTCTGGTTTTAAATTTTCAATGCCTTCAGGTTTAAAAGGCTTAAGCATATCTTTCTTTTCCATGACCAGTAAGCTGGTTAAAGCCACACCAAAAACCACATCCGCTTGAGGATTTTTCTGCTCTGCCAAAAGTTTAGCGGTGATCACCCCTGTTGAATCACGTACCCATTTTACTTTTAGCTCTGGATAGGCTTTGTGTAATTCTTCTTGGTATTGCTTAAGCTGATCAGCTTCCACTGCCGTATAGACTGTAATTTCTTCTGATTGTTTTGATGTTGCTGATGAACATCCCATTTGAATAGCGACCACTACACCTAAAACTGATGCAGTGCCGAGTTTAATTGTCTGTTGAACATACTGTTTCATCTGCAAACCATCGAATGCAATTATTTGATGATCGTATTTCAACAGCTTTATATGACAGTTTAATTAATCTGGTTTAAACCAGATTTTATTTTTATGCTCGCGCTTCGAAATGTAAATCTAAAACATCGTGTAGCCAATATTCTTGGTCAACATCGGTAATCACGCCCTCTTCATTTCTGTTGCTACGGCAAATATATAAACCCAGTGCGCCAACATTCACATGCAGTGCTTTGGCCTGTTGGTCAGATAAAGCTGTTGGATAGAGGTTAATATCGGCTCTGGTGATATGGCAGTTATATTGATTTGCCATGAGTAAAGTAATGGATTGCTTGAGATCATGAGTTAAAAACTCAGGAAAAAGTTCGGCATTCACTCGTAAATGCTCAACCAAAACAGGTCGTCCATTAATACAACGACGTCGCCAAACCGAATAAATCGGATGCCCTTTTTCAACTTTTAAATGCTTAGCATCCCAAGAAGTGGCCTGAGTCAGTTCACTCGAAATCACTTCTGTCGAAGGTTCATAGCCTTGTTCAATCACAAACTGATTAAAGTTTTTTGTAGATTGCGGGTGATAAATAATACGAGGAGAACGAACATACCAACCACGGCGGTCTAAACGATAAATCAAACCATCGGTTTCCAAAGCCAGCAAAGCTTCACGCGCAGCCACGCGAGTGGTTTGGAATTGTTCAGAAAGCACTCTTTCCGAAGGGAGTTTTGCGTGGGCTTCTAATACGCCAGATTCAATATCGTGGGCAATTGCATCGCGAATAGGAATATATTTAGGTATGCGAGCTTGGTCCTGTTCCATACAAACTTAGAATTTATAAATAAAGAAATTAATAGCAATATACTGAAAAAATGTGACAAAAGCTTTTATTAATGCTGATCTTTTAAGCAAAATGCGTCCTATTCCCCGATTTTATCCCAATTCATTTTTTCATAAAAAATGGTGGGTGTACGCCTATGATGGCTTCGCAAAACTTTCCTGAGCTCATTTGTTCATCAAGAAAAAACGGCATGGCATAGCCATTACATCATATTTAGTTAGACACTTTTTAAGATAAAAATTCATATTTCTGTACGGACTTTTACACAGGAATTGATGGTTTGCACTAAAAATCAATATCAGCCCTCCTATATTACAACCTTGTAGAATTAGAATAATATGATCAAGAAAAAGCCAAACCATTCTGAGCAATTAAAAAAACATACTCATCATCTTATATTTATAAAGTCTTAATACAAAATTATTCATTTAATAAAAACTAAAATATTAAGAAGATTACTTGACTTCAAAACAAACATAATTTTTTTAATTTAACCAAAATCTTAAACAATAAATCGAATTAAAAAAAGAATATAAGACATGCCAGTCTATTTATTACACAAAACCACGACCACACACCCAAGGTTAAATATCACCCAATTATTCACTCAATCTAATTAATATTTTATTTATAAAATTTAAATTAACTTATGAAAAACTATTAAATACGACATTAGATGATTAAAATTGATACGACATAATCCATAATTTCTAAACAGCCTTAACAAACAACAAATAAAACAATGAAAAATATAGTAATTTTAATTTTTTTATTCTATTGAACAAAATTAGGGATATTTACTCACCCAATTTTTTATATTTTACCAACTGATAAAAATACAATCCAATTTATTTAAAAAAATAAAAAAATCTTTTGTAATAATAAAGTTAATTATTTACCAAATGTTATATTTTAAAAAATTTTATTAAAAACAGCACCAATAAATAGATTAAAAAAATAACATTCAAAAAATTATAATAATTTTTCTTCTTGTTTTTTTATGAATGTATATTTAGATTTAATTAAGATTAATTGAAATTAGATTTGTATTTTTTCAATTTAGTTTAAGCAAATTAAATTTTACTTAATAGCGACTATAATATTTTAAGGAGAAAGTATTATTACAACCAAATCGTGTAACATTTTAAATCAATTGTATTTCTGTACTTAACCATAAAAATCCACCCAGCGTTAAATTATATTCAGCCAGGAAAGATTAAAAAACTCATGAAACTTAAAACAAAATTTTCTCATCTCGCTTATAGCTGTGCATTAATATTATTCGGTTCGGTGCAATTTGCTCATGCAGCTCCCTTACTTACTCCCCATGTTACAAATGAAGTAAGTCCTGCTCCTACAGCCAATGCATGGATAGAAATTGATACTCAAGCTTTTGAAGATAATATTAAAAGGACAAATCAGTTACTTAATGGCAAAACACAACTTTGTATAGTCATGAAAGCTAACGCATACGGCCATAGTATTGATCTACTTATGCCAAGTGTTATGAAGTTAAATGTATCTTGTATTGGCATTACCAGTAATGCTGAAGCGGCTATGGTGCGCAAGCATGGCTATAAAGGCAAAATTACACGTTTACGTACAGCCACAGATAGTGAAATTATCAACGCACAAGCTTTAAATATTGAAGAGCTTTTAGGTAATTATGACCAAGCTGCTCGTATGTCTAAATGGGCAGAAGCGAACAATACAACTGTTCACTACAGCTTGGCTTTAAATTCAGGTGGTATGGATCGTAATGGTCTTGAAATGTCTACGGCTCTAGGTAAAGAACAAGCTGTTGCGATCACCAAACTTCCCCATCTTAAAATTGACGGCATTATGACCCACTATGCTGTAGAAGATGAAAAATTTGTTCGTGAGCGTCTGGCGCAATTTAATGAACAAACCGCATGGTTGATTAAAAAAAGCCAAACTGAATCGTAAAGAATTAACATTACATACTGCTAATTCATTTGCTACTGTAAACGTTCCTGAATCACATTTAGATATGGTTCGTGCAGGTGCAATTATATATGGTGATTTTCCTAATCACCCTGAATTTAAAGGCATGATGGCATTTAAAACACAAATTGCCGCGGTTAATAATTACCTGAAAGATTCAACTGTAGGTTATGACCAAACCTATACTTTGAAACGTGACTCTAGACTCGCAAACCTCCCTGTAGGTTATTCGGATGGCTACCGTCGTAGTTTTAGTAATAAAGCTTTTGTATTAATAAATGGACAAAAAGCGCCAGTAGTTGGTCGAGTATCAATGAATACTGTTATGGTTGATGTAACAGATATTCCAGAGGCCAAAGCAGGTGATGAAGTTGTATTATTTGGTCATCAAGGCAATGCAGAAGTTAAAACGAGTGATTTAACGAGTCTTACAGGCCATATTTTGACAGAAGCCTATATCCCTTGGAGTAACTCTAATTCACAAGTGGTTAAACCCCTTCAATCTCAGCAACAAGTGATATTAACCAATAATAAAGTTGCGGCAAAGGCCAACTAAATTTTAGGTGAATTGATAGGTAGCCCTATATTCTAAAAAGTATTGGGGCTACTTTTAGCTGAATCACATCTTTTAAGCGATTTTATTCCATCCAGTTTTTTACATAAAAAAAGAGCATTTGCATGCCCTTTTTACTTCTTACCTAGTCTTTAGCTTGCGTGCTTAAAACTATCAATTTGCTTAATCTCATAAGGCAAACCGACATAGTTTTCGGCCAATGTAGTTTTACCTGCGATCGAGCCAAGCACATAACTTAACTCGGCTTGTTTAATCTTATGATCAAACTCGCTCTCAGTTTCAAAACGATGCAATAAATGAGTCATCCACCAAGAAAAACGCTCAGCTTTCCATACACGTTGTAGGCATTTTTCTGAGTATTCATTTATACCTTGCTCGGAACCTTCGACATAATATTCAACTAGCGCACTTGATAAATAAGCAATATCAGAAGCCGCGAGGTTTAAGCCTTTTGCTCCTGTCGGTGGAACAATATGCGCAGCATCGCCAGCTAAAAATAGTTTTCCGAAACGCATTGGTTCGGTCACAAAGCTACGTAACGGCGCGATACTTTTTTCAATAGAAGGTCCTGTCACTAACTTTTCACGGCTTTCAGGGTCTAGGCGGTTTTTTAGCTCATCCCAGAACTTTTCATCTGACCAGTCTTCTACATGATCTGTTAAAGGCACTTGTAAATAATAACGGCTACGCGTTTCTGAACGCATACTACATAAAGCAAACCCACGCTCTGACTGTACATAAATGAGTTCATCGGCTACAGGTGGAACATCGGCCAACACCCCTAACCAGCCAAACGGATAAACTTTTTCAAAGGTTTTAATTTTATCTTCTGGCACGCTGGCACGGCAGACGCCATGGTAGCCATCACAACCAGCAATAAAGTCACACTGAATTTGAAAAGCTTTACCTTGATACTCAAACTCAACTTTTGGTGCAGTGTAAAAATCTTTTACTTGTACATTTTGAGCTTCATAAAATGAAGTGAGCTGCTCTGCTTCACGCGCAGTCATTAAATCTTTGGTGACTTCAGTCTGTCCATATACGGTCACTTGTTTGCCACCCGTGAGTGCAGCCAAATCAACGCGATGCAATTCACCATTGGTTAAGATTTCGATGCCCGAATGTGGTAATCCTTTTTCTTTTAAGTTTTGGTCAACGCCTGCTTGCTTCAATAAATCGACCGAAACTTGCTCTAAAATTCCTGCACGAATCCGTGAAGCCACATATTCAGCACTACGTTGCTCAACAATAATATGATCAATTCCAGCTTTATATAGAAGTTGCCCAAGCAATAACCCTGCTGGTCCAGAACCAATAATTGCAACCTGTGTCTTTAAAATATCCATAACTTCATCCTTGTTTCATCCTGACTTTTAAATTACTGGCTTTAAGTTTTGTGCACTATGTATCCAAGACGAAAATAACCGTTTATCATTTAGTTTGTCCGAATAGCGGACAGAAACAATCAAAATAACAGGAATGAAAGGATGCCTTCTCTCGATGCTTTTTTAGAGCACCCGAACTCGCATGAGAAAATTCGTCAAGAAGACTACATTGCAGGCTTAGCAAAAGGCTTAGCTTTACTGGAAGCTTTTGGAACAGATCGGCAACGGCTCAATGTCACTCAAGTGGCTGAGCGAACCGGTATTAGCCGTACAGCGGCAAGGCGTTATCTAAAAACTTTAAAATACTTAGGCTATTTAGAAACCGATGAACATTACTTTTGGCTCACTCATCGCGTGCTACGCTTTTCGAGTTCTTATTTAAGCTCTGCCCATCTGCCTAAAGTTGCTCAGTCATTTTTAAATCTTTTGTGTGCGCAGACGTCGCTGACTTTTTCAATTGTGGTGCTAGACGATAACGAAGTGGTGCCGATTGCCCGTAGCTATTTACCGCAGCAAGATAATTTACGTGTTAGCCCTTATGGCATGCACTTAGGAAACCGACTCCCTGCCCATGCCACGTCTACAGGTAAAGTATTGCTGGCAGCACTGCCCGAAGAAGCTCAGCATACGTGGGTAAAAAATTATGGTTTGAAGCGCTTAACCCCGTTTACCATTGTAGATGAGTCAAAGTTTTTTGAAGTGCTTAAGGGTATTTCGTTATCGGATTATTGTCTTTCCAAAGAAGAACATGAGCTCGGTGTGATCGCGATTGCAGTACCTGTTTTTAATGCACAAGGTCAAGCAATAGCAGCGCTTAACTGCATGTCTCAAACCAACCGTGTACAAGAAGATTATTTGGTTCAGCAAATTTTGCCATTGCTGCGCAACACAGCAAATGAGCTCAGAAATGTGATTTAAATAGACTTAGAAACTCTTGTGAACAATTAGAGGTACAAGAGTTTCAGCTCATAATTTTAAATGGCGAATTCTTTAACTTGCTGGCTTGCCAGATCTAATGCATTGCTGCGATAGGCCTGCATGTCTAAGCCTTCTGCATAGATAAATTCAACGTCATGAATACCCATTAGGCCCAATACAGCTTTGAGATAAGGCGTGACTGCCTCAGTTTCTTGGCCAACATGAATACCGCCACGACTACTTACCACCACAGCTTTTACCCCTTCCACCAAACCTTGAGGATAAGTTTCAGTGTAGCGGAATGTTTGTCTTGCGCGTGCCACCAAGTCAAACCAGTTTTTGAGTTGAGTCGGGACATTTAAGTTGTACATGGGTGCGCCTATCACCAATAAATCGGCACTTTTTAATTCAGCAATTAATTCGTCAGACAAAGCAACAATCTGTTGAATGTCTTGATTTACATTTTCAGCCCCACGAAGCGCCTGAAAAATTTCTAAATCTAATACAGGCAGGTTCATTTCAGCTAAATTGCGTATGGTGATGTCATCTTGCAAACCTTGGTCTTTTCGATGTTCAAGCATTACATCAATTAGGCGATTAGTTTGTGAACCCTCACCCATAATGCTGGATTTTAATACCAATATTTTAGCCATGACCGTCTCCACGTTTTTGATGAAGCCATATTAACTCCACAACAAATTCAACAGTGGTGATATTATTTCTTAATATTGGTTCCTTTTAGGCAACAATCATGCAACATGAACTAAGTGTAATATCTATATTTGTGACTGTGGTTGAAGCTGGAAGTTTTGTAAAAGCTGCCGAGCAATTGCATTTAACTCGCTCAGCCATTAGTAAAAATATTGCTCGGCTGGAAGAACAGCTTGGCGTTGCTTTATTTAAAAGAACCACACGTTCGCTCAGCATGACTGATGAAGGTACTTTGTTTTATGAGCATAGCCGCCGAGCGTTAAGTGAAATACAAAATGCAGCGGCCCTGTTAGACCAAGGGAAAATAAACGCAACAGGCCGTTTACGAATGTCTGTGCCAGTGCTGTTCGGGCAACTCTTTGCTACCCCGCTCATGGTTAAATTTGCTCAGCAGCATGCGGACTTACAGCTAGAAATTTCATTTAATGATCGAACTGTAGATTTGGTCGAAGAAGGTTTTGATTTATGCATCCGAATTGGTTCACTACCTGACACCACTCAGCTCGTTGCCAAACCGATTGGTGAACATCGAATGCTACTTTGTGCCTCACCTGACTATTTGAATAAAGCAGGTCCATTAGAAAATATTGAAGACTTAGACCACCACGCGACGATTGCCGATCCGCATTTTGGTCAAATGCAGAAATGGCGACTTCAAAAGGAAAATGCAGAACCTTTATTAATTAAGCCCAAAGCAAAACTTCTTTTAAATGACTTACAAGCTATTAAAAATGCAGCACTTGCTGGGGCTGGTATCGCTTGGTTACCCGATTGGCTCATTCAAAATGAATTACAGGAAGGTAAGCTCGTACAAGTGTTAGAAACCATGTCGAGCATTGCTTTTCCGATTCATTTGGTATGGCCTACACTGCCTTTTATGCCGCTAAAAACCCGTCTTGCAATTGATTATTTGGCCCAACATTTACCCCCTGAGCTGAACAAATAAGCTTAAAATAAAAAAGCCTCGTCCACTTGAACAAGGCCTTTTTTAATATTCAAAGCCAATGTTTATTGCTCAGATTCAAATTCTTTAATTGCCTCTTTAGCAATTCGAAAGCTATCTACAGCAGCAGGCACGCCACAGTAAATTGCAACCTGCAAAAGCACTTCACGAATTTTCTCTTTAGGTACGCCATTTCGAAGTGCACCTTTAACATGTAGTTTTAATTCATGCGGACGATTTAAAGCTGAGATCATTGCCAAGTTAATTAAACTGCGCTCAGGCTTACTTAACTCTTCACGCCCCCAAACAGCTCCCCAGCAATATTCAGTGACTAGTTCTTGAAGAGGAAGATTAAACTCATCAGCATTGTTGATTGAATTATTTACATATTCTTCACCAAGAACTTGTTTGCGGATTGCTAAACCCTTTTCAAATTTTTCATTACTCATATATTCAATCCTCCAAACAAGGTGTATTTAATTTCCAGATAATCTTCAATACCGTATTTAGAACCTTCACGCCCCAAACCCGACTGTTTAATTCCACCAAAAGGCGCAACTTCATTTGAAATAAGGCCTTTATTAATTCCGACCATGCCATACTCAAGCTGTTCACTCATTCGCCAAGCACGGCCTAAATCTTTGGTATAACAATATGCGGCTAAACCAA
Organism: Acinetobacter sp. 22301; assembly: GCF_052045285.1. Classification (NCBI taxonomy): domain Bacteria; kingdom Pseudomonadati; phylum Pseudomonadota; class Gammaproteobacteria; order Moraxellales; family Moraxellaceae; genus Acinetobacter; species Acinetobacter sp. 22301. Next base: position 70,154 of record NZ_JBQEOR010000008.1, read on the forward strand.
ATTCAGTTGCATTTGCCATTTCAACTGCTTGTTGCTCGTTTTCAAATTTAAATACAGCTGCTAGCGGACCAAACGTTTCTTGGGTTGCCACATCCATATCAGCGGTAACATCTGCAATCAGTGTTGGTTCAAAAAACAATTCACCCGCTTTATGCTTTTTACCACCAACCACAAGACGACCATTTTTATCTAATGCATCTTGAATATGAGCTTCAACTTTTTTCACCGCATTGGCATTAATTAATGGCCCAATGTCATGCCCTGCTTCTAATCCATTACCAATATTAAAGTTTTGAATTTTTTGGCTTAAGGCAGCAATAAATTTTTCATAAATGCCTGCCTGCACTAAAAATCGATTGACGCAGACACAGGTTTGCCCTGCATTTCTAAATTTAGCAATGAGCGCGCCCTCAATTGCTGCATCTAAATCGGCATCATCAAATACAATAAATGGTGCATTACCACCCAACTCTAATGAAACTTTTTTTAAGGTTTTTGCTGAACGCTCAAGCAGCATTTTGCCGACTGGTGTTGAACCCGTAAAAGTAAACTTGCGTACAACATCACTTTCAAAAATCGCATCACCAATATGAACTGCATCGCCTGTAATCACACTAAAAATTTCAGCAGGCACACCCGCTTGCACAGCTAAGTCCACTAAAGCCAAAGCAGTAAAAGGTGTTTCAGGTGCCGGTTTTACAATACAAGGACAACCTGCCGCCAAGGCTGGAGCAACCTTACGCGTAATCATGGCAGCGGGAAAATTCCACGGCGTAATGGCTGCAACGACACCAATAGGCTGTTTATTTACGACAATACGAGCATCGGGATATGGGCTTGGAATAATATCGCCATACACTCGTTTTGCTTCTTCGGCAAACCATTCAATAAAACTGGCAGCATATAAAATTTCACCTTTGGCTTCAGCTAAAGGCTTTCCTTGCTCACTCGTTAAAATAAAAGCCAATTCATCTGCATTTGAAATGATTAAATCGAACCATTTTTTTAAAATAATTGATCGATCTTTTGCTGTTTTATTTTTCCATAGCGGCCAAGCTTCTTTTGCAGCTTCAATGGCACGTTCAGCTTCAGCTTTGCCCATATTTGGGACAGTACCAATAATCTCTAGTGTCGCCGGATTTAAAATTTCGGATGTTTGTTGATGGTCTGCATCGCACCACTTTCCAGCAACAAAGGCTTGCTGACGAAATAAAGCGAGTTCATTAAGCTGCATGATCATTATCCTATTGAGATCTTCTGCATTGATAGTGGAGCGATACATAAATTAAATAGCTCACCATCAACTTTGTATTATGGCATACCAAAAATTAATTTAAAAAAATTTTCGGTATGCCCGAATGTTTAAATGTCTTTAGAAATAATAAAACAGCGTTAAGTTAAGCAACTTATTCCACTGGTTATCATCCCCTTTTGCCAATGAATCTTGAGTTCCCCCAATGAATGGGTCATTTTTACTCATGATGTATTCAGCCACCAACGATAGCTGTTTATGGTCAATAGACACACCAATAATATTACGGACCGAATCTTTCATATTGTCCTGATCTTTGTCGTACTGACTGTACATAAAGTACGGCGTAATGTTTCCGATCTGCTTAACATTTTTGAAAGAGTAGCCCACATCTGCCGTATAGAACGTTCCTTTGTTAGCTACATAATATTCACTGTCGTAGGAACCCATGAGTGACTGATTAGGATTGAGCTGATCCTGATTAGTTACGTCATTTTTACCACCAGTAAGGGTTACATTAAAATTGCCATAATTGGCTTTACCAAAAAGTGCCCATGCATGACGGCGCCCATCACTCGAAGTGGCTTTATTTTCAATATTCGATGTCCAATATGAGCCACCGAGCTGTGTGGTTAATCCATTAATTCCAAGATTTATATCTTGAGTCACTCGGCCTACCCACATGTTCTTTTCTTGCAAATCGGTTTTATTCGGATCGTCTGAACTCACATAGTTTGCAGTGTAGCGTCCTGAATCTTGGGTAGAGCCTGTGTAGCTTCCACCATCTACCGCAAAATACCCCACATCAAACTTAGTTGCTGTCGGCAATTCAAAGTGATAATTCAAACCAAGATTATGAACATCTTCTAAACCTGCGGTTGTGCTCATACTTCCATATAGGCTATTACCCCAAAAACGTCCCGGTCCAAATGGAATCGGCTGAACACCTGCCACCACCTGATCAGTTTTATTTAATTTGTACCCTACATAACCATCAATCAACGTAGAAAAATCACATAGACGGTCATATTGATAACAACGATATTCCGCGTGACCAAATAACGGTCCATGCTCGTAGTCCAGTTTTAACTGCGCAGCATCGAAACGAATTTTTTGATCAGAAACTGACTCTCCATAGTGTTTATCTTGATAGTTAGCGCGAACATAGCCTGATAAGGTGAGCTTGCCATATTCACCATCGCTATTTCCAAAACTTACACCTGCGTAACTCGGATAGATTACAGCCATCAATGCTGTGCTTAGAGCCGCTTGTAAATAGCTTTTTTTCATTGTGGGATTCCTTTCACTACAATGCTTATTGAGGTAATTTTGCGTTTAATGCAGGTGCAGAACATTTAATCTTTCCTAGATTAAAGACGTAATACACCACCAGACTCACCACCAATCCAATCACCCATGAAATATCCGCATCCGGAATTACATCGGCCAGTGCACCTGTGAAAAACGCATTTTTTAAGAATGGAATTTGTACCGCAATCCCAATGAAATAAGCCGTAAGCGCTTTTGCATTAAATTTGCCGTAAATACCACCATCACGTGCAAAGATCGATTGAATGTCATAAGACTTTTTATTCACGACATAGAAATCTAGTAAATTAATAGACACCCATGGCACCAAAATAAATAACAAGGCAAAAATCACATTCAAGAAGAAACTAATAAAGTTACTTGATGCCCAAAGTGCCGTTAAAGTCGCAAGAACTAATACAATGATTGATAACACGACTCGGATATTTCGGCTTGGCATCCACTGCCCTGCAAAAGTCTGAATAGAGGTAATACAAGACAGAACCGCACCGTAGAGGTTCATGGCATTGTGACCAATGATATTGCATAAGAACAAAATCATAAGAACATAACCGAACAGCCCAGTGCCTGACTTTACTGCTTCCATTGCATCTGTGGTTGAGCCAATACTGACCGCAATCGTACCAAATGCCATCGCAAAAATTGTTCCTAAAGATGCGCCTAAATAGGTAAAGATAAATGGCTTATAAATACCAATCGACTTCGGTAAATATCGTGAATAGTCTGAGGTATAAGGTGAAAAACTAATTTGCCATACAGCACACAAACCAAACATGGCAAACCAGCCTTTCATATTGAAAGAGCCTTTAGCAAGTACATCTGCATTAATATGCGGCACCATAATCATGAGGCCAATGAGCAACGAACCACCCATAAACCAAGTTCCAATTTTATTGAACTTATGAATAAAGTGATAACCGATCACGCCAATTGTGGTTGCTGCAATCGCACCAATCACGGTTGCGGTCGGCACAGGAATGGCAGGAACAACGGTATGAAGGGTTTTGCCTGACAAAATAATGTTAGAGATGAAAAAACCTAAATAAATGAGGGTGGTAAACAGTACAACCAGCAATGCCCCATAACGCCCGAACTGTGCGCGGCTCTGAATCATTTGAGGAATGCCGACCTGCGGGCCTTGTGCAGAGGTTAAGGCTAGAATCGCTGCGCCAAAAAAATGTCCGCAGCAGATCGCAAGCAATGCACTTACAATATTGAGGTTAAAGGTTAAAATTGACATTGCACCCGTAATCACGGCAAGCGGTGCAATATTGGTACAAAACCATAATGTGAATAGATCGCGAACTTTTCCATTACGTTCAGAGGGAGCAACATAATCAATGGAATGACTTTCGATAGCGAAAGCATTATTGCTATTTTCGTTTTGGCTCATATCCTTAATCTCTCTTTGAGGAATTCATTTCCTCAACATCAAAAAATCTGCCCAGCCAAAGTCATTTCTATATGACTCGGCTTCATCTTTTTATTTCCTTTTACAAACAGCTCATAACTCTGTTTGTGTTGTTTTAGCCAAGAAAAAGGTAAAGCCAGTCCGATCAATACTTGATTAAGCATCGATACATCTAGTTTTACGTTTTCAACTATTTAAAGCTTTAGGCGATTACTGAGTTTGACTGATTCATTTTTTCATCCTTGAAATTAAAATCCCGTTATATTTTCATACCTCAAGTCATGATTTATCTCATGACAAATGGGTCATCAATTGGCTCATCTGAGGTACGTAACCAAACTGTTTTGGTGGCGGTATAATCTAGAACCGCATTTGCGCCACCTTCCCGACCATGTCCCGAAAGCCCATGTCCACCGAAAGGTGCAAGTGGAGAAACAGCACGGTAAGTATTGAGCCAAACAATTCCCGACCCAATGACTTTCGTCATGCGGTGAGCACGGCTTAAATTGGTGGTAAAAACGCCTGCTGCCAACCCGTAAGGCGTACTATTGGCTTTTTGCACAGCTTCCGCTTCATCTTTGAAACTATCTACCGATAACACCGGACCAAATAGTTCAGTGGTAATGCAATCTGCTTGAGGTGCATCGGTGCAATCTAAAATGGTCGGTGGATAGTAATAACCTGCTCGCTCAAGACTTTTACCACCAGTAAGCAGTTTTGCACCTTGCTGGATTGAACTTGCAACGACTTGCTCGATTTTTTGGCGTTGGCGTAAGGTACAAAGTGGTCCAAACTCAGTTGCCATTTCATGAGGTAAACCAATTTTTATAGTTTGTACACGCTCAACCAAACGCTGAACAAATTCATCTTTAATGCTTTCTTCAACCAGTAAGCGTGAACCCGCAACACAACTTTGCCCAGTGGCCGCAAAAATAGCAGCGACCTGAGCATTTACCGCACTTTGAATATCTGCATCAGCAAATACAATAAATGGTGATTTGCCACCTAATTCGAGTGAAACTTTTGCAAGATTTTCAGCCGAGTTACGCACAATGTGCCGTGCCGTTTCTGGACCACCTGTAAACGCAACATGGGCAACATCAGGATGACTACTCAGCACGGCGCCACATTCAGGCCCGAAACCAGTAATTACATTGACCACTCCAGCCGGAAAACCCGCTTCGTGGACCAATTTAGCAAAAGCCAATAATGGTCCAGGGCCGTCTTCAGATGCTTTTAGCACAACGGTACAACCTGCCGCTAAAGCTGGCCCTACCTTTACTGCCGATAGAAATAACTGACTGTTCCAAGGAACAATTGCAGCAATCACGCCTACTGGTTCACGAACAATCCATGCTTGCATGTCTGCCTTATCAATCGGTAGAAAACTGCCCTCTAATTTGTCGGCAATACCTGCATAGTAGCGATAATATTCAGCGACATAGGCAATCTGACTCGATGTTTCACGAATAATCTTGCCCGTATCACTGGTTTCAATTTGAGCCAGTTGCGGTGCAGCTTTTTCAATTAAATCAGCCAGTTTATAGAGCAATTTACCACGCTGTGAGGCAGTTAAACCTGCCCAAGCTGGTGCTTTTAAGGCCTGAGATGCCGCTTGAACTGCTCGGTTGACTTCATCGGTTCGAGCTTCCGGCATCTGTGCCCAGACTTCACCTGTTGCAGGATTAATACTTTCAAATGTTGCTGCACCAGATTCAAACTGACCATTAATATAAAGCTGAAAATCTGCTGTCATGATATTCGCCTCTATGCAAATGCCGGCATAACTTCATTGATCATACGTTCTAATGAGGCTTTTTTGCGTTCAAAGCTCATGCCCGTATCAATCCAGAAAGAATATTCGTTATAGCCCATTGCTTCATAAGCTTTTAAGCGGTCAATGACTTCTTGGGCTTGTCCAATCACATTATTTTTACGCATCGCTTCTGGTGTATAAAAAGGATGTGCAGCAATTTCTTCAACACTTAAAGGTGCAATTAAACCTTGGTTAATTTCACGCTCATTTTTAAACCAAGCGCCGAAGTAGTTATAGAAAGTATTGATTTCATCTGCTGCCAGTTGAGCATCTTCCTCACTATCTGCCACATAGGTATGGCGGAGCAACATAATTTCAGGGCGCTGAATTTCATTGAACTTTTCACAAGCTGCATTGAAATGTCCCATGAGTTTTTCAACTTCTTCGTCACCTAAATGCAAAGGCGTTACCTGTACATTACAGCCATTTTGCACAGCAAATTCGTGGCTATTAGGATCACGGGCAGCAACCCAAATTGGTGGATGCGGTTGTTGAAGCGGTTGAGGTGCTGAGGTGGTTTTTGGAAACTGCCAAAATTCACCGTTATGCTCATAATCGCCTTTCCAAAGGTTTTTAATTGCGGGAATCATTTCACGTAAACGCTGACCTGCACTCCATGCATCCATGCCCGGAACCATACGTTCATATTCAAACGAATAAGCACCACGAGCAATACCAATATCTAAACGGCCGTTGGTAATAATGTCGGTCATTGCAGCTTCACCTGCAAGTTTAATCGGATGCCAGAATGGCGCTACCACCGTGCCTGTACCTAAACGAACATTTTTGGTTTTATTGGCTAAATCGACCAGATTTAAAAATGGGTTTGGTGCAATGGTAAAGTTCATGGCATGGTGTTCGCCTGTCCATACCGCATGCATACCACCACGGTCTGCAATTTGACAAAGCTCAATCATTTCATCATAAAGCTGCTTCTGGGTTTGCTGATCAGAAACACGTTCCATATGCACAAATAATGAAAAACGCATGATTAAACTTCCTCTTTAACGATTTGACGAACTGTACCTGTTGTCTGATTTCCGTAATAAACACCATAAGTTTTCAAATGGTTTTCTTTGCGATAGCGCATCAACATACTTTCTAAAGCGCTGTCTACAAACTCTAACTTCTCAAGGTCATTTAAATCGACAAACTGACCTTTAGTGGCTTGAGCTACGGGTGTGTTGCATAAAAATGAAATATATTGCTGCTGGTTTTCAACGTTTTCATATACAGAGTAAATGAAGTTGGCAGAAGCATCTGGCTGATATTGTGCAAAGATTTTCTCAAGCGCTTTATCGGCACCGTCTTTATCGACCATGACATGCGGAATAGTCCATTTATGATCGGCAGTTTCTTCAAGCAAAATGGTATTTTCATGACCAATAATTGCACTCATCACCACTTTAGGACCAGAGATCACCTCGGCAGAAAGTTTGGCTGGTGTGAAATATCCACCACGATAATAACCAAGACCTGCAAAACCTGTCGAAGCAAAATCTTCAACTTTACCGATTAAAATAGCGTGGTCACCTGCATCAACAACTTGGTAGGTTGTACAGTCAAACCATGCACTGACATGATTGATGAGTGGGTTTTGGCAAGCACTTTTTGTCCATGAAAGATTTGCAAAACGGTCTTCGCTTGGACGAGCAAAAGTATTCGAAACATCTTTTTGCTCTTCTGCCAAAATATTGATTGCAAAATGAGTGGTATTTGCAAAGTTATGATAATTGCTTGATGTCTTGGCAATACTCACTAGAAGTAAAGCTGGGTCCAAAGACACCGAAGCAAAAGAGTTCGCTGTAAAGCCAAGTGGTGTTCCATCTTCTTTACAGGTTGTGACCACCGTAACGCCTGTCATAAATGACCCGAAAGCATCACGAAGTTCACGCATTTTATTGATAGTATCCATTTCACTCATTGTTATATTCCTTCAGCAATGTGTGGCAAATTAAACGCTGGTTTCCAACCACGCTTGCATTGCATTATTCACTTTGTCAGGTGCAGTTAAGTTCACCATGTGACGTTCATTTTCAATGACAATTGCAGTGCCATGCTTTGCCTGTTTTGCCATTTGCACAGCCATTTCTGCAGTTGAATTCGGATCATCCGTTCCGGTCAACACCAAAGCAGGACAAGTGATCTTTGACCAGTCATCTGCATAGGTTTCATCGCCTTGCGCAAAAGCAGAATATGCAGTGGTATAACCAGACAAGTCGACATTTTCGAGCCAAGTTTTTACTTTGGCTGCTGCTATACGCTCGACTTCGCTTTCGCCAAACCAGCGCTGTAGCGGAGTCTCGACATCAATACGGCCTGTTTTTAACTCTTCAGCTCTTTGGATAACTGCATTACGTGCTTGTGTTGTACGTTTATATACACCATTGAGCACTGCCATCCGTTTAACCAAATCAGGACGGGTAACGCTAACTCCTGTCGTAATCAGTGATCCCATTGAATGTCCTGCTAAATTTACAGGTCCTAGATTTAAGGCTGTAATAAATTCGATGGTCCATTCAACAAAATCTTGTAATTTTGCTTCTGCCGATAATTTGGTGCTTTGACCATGTCCCGGCATATCCACTGAAATTACATGATAATGTTTAGAAAAATATTCAATTTGTGGATACCATGCCGCAGCTTGCATTCCCACTCCATGGATCAGAACCAGAGGCTCTCCTTCGCCTTGCTCAAAATAGTGAGCAATACGGTTATTTGACAGCTGCAGGGTTTTTGACATCATGACCTAACTCTTCCAAATCTTTATAACGATCACCAATACGATGATGTGGTCGACCACCTGTTGCTGCACCAATCACAACAACCAGCTCATCGGCAGCAGGTGCATCTGGAATTGCAAATTGCAATGTTAAGTAATGAGAACGGCGGCCTTCGTCATTTTTATCCATCATTGGAATTAAAATCGGCGCATTTGCTGGGCCACGGGTATTGTTAAATGCCAAATAAGATTTCGCACCAACAGCACTACGGTAAGTATTACCAAAATGTAAGGTGTGGATTAAAGCCGATGCATGTTCAAGTTCTCCATTTAAGCCAACTACTGCACTTTTACCAAAAGCTTCAACAGCTTCACCAGAACCCACTTCATCAAGAATAAGCTTGGTTAAATGCTCGCTTAAGATCGGCGCAATGCGGCGAATTTCCGGTGTTAGGTTTTCTACATAACCTTGCCCTGCCCACGGGTTTTTAATGACCGCTGCGGCTGCCACCATTTTTAAAGGCTTTGCGGCTTCTTTGCCGCCATCTACATAAGTGGTTTCTACATGAAGCACTGTTTTGCGTATGAGTTCCATTGCTCTTCCTTGCAAGTAAATTATCTTGTCATTCGTATTATGGTATACCATAATACATACTGAAAAAAAAGCAAGAGTTTGCTATGCTAATTTTTATTGAAAAACATGTGATGAAACTCAACATGTTAAAAAACAGGAAAATTTAATTATTTATGAATCTTAAAATTGAAAACCCACCCGTAACATTACGAGAGCTGTGTTTAGATAAAGTGCGCAATGCCATTATTACAGGCTATTTCCCTTCGGGAAAAAGACTGGTTGAAAGAACGTTATGTGAAGAACTTGGCGTGAGCCGTTCTGTGGTTCGCGAAGTGATTCGTTATTTGGAAGCAGAAGGTTTAGTTGAGATTTTGCCCAATAAAGGCCCTATTGTTTCGCTACTTAACTGGGACATCGCTTCACAGATTTATGAAATTCGACTTTTGTTAGAGCAAAGTGCTGTGGTTGACTGCACTAAAAACCTCGATGAAAAAACTGCTGAAAAATTAAAGCTTCTATTAGAAGATCTTAAAGCTGCTTTTGCTGCCGATGACATCAATCTGATTATTGCGACCTCAACCCAGCTTTATCAAACCATCTTTACTACAGCAAACCATCATATTGCGTGGGAAGTGGTGCAACGCTTAAATGGCCGAATTAGCCGTCTTCGTGCCATGACTATGAAATCGACAAAGCGTGAAATTTCAGGTTATCAACGTATTAAAAATATGTGTGAAGCTATCTACCTTCACAAAGACCCTGAAAAGGCAAAACAAGCGGTTGCTGAACATATTGCCGAAGCTGCTGCTGTCGCAAAAAATATTTTAGATGCATGAAATCACAAATTTTAGGAAAAGGTAAATAAACCTTTATTGAATGAATTATAGGGAAATACGATATGTCTGCTTACTGGATTGCTCATGTCACCATTCATGATATGGAACAATATAAACAATATATGGCCACTGCTCCGCAAGCTTTTCAAAAGTATGGTGCCAAGTTTCTTGCGCGTGGTGGTGCCTCAGAAGTTTTAGAGGGACAAGAGTTTGAACGTCACGTGGTCATTGAATTTCCAGATATGGAAACTGCACGTGAATGTTATTTTTCACCTGAATATCAGCTTGCCAAAAGTAAACGCCAAGGCTGCTGTGATGTCATGGTGAGTTTTGTTGAAGGGATCTAAATTGCTGAATTGATTTCTCAACTTGGGAAATCAATTCTATTTTTAAGTGCTTAAGGCCATTACGTTTTAGACATTGGTCTGTTGATGAAGATTTTGTTCAATAGACATGGCTTTTTTCCAACTTTCTAGGTTTTCGAGACCTTGTACATATTGCTCAATATTGAGATATTTTGATCGAATATTTAAAGAATTAATTAGACCATAGACTACGAAACCAATCATAAAATCTGCACCCGTTAAGCAATCCCCTACTAAGAATTTTTTGCCAACTAATTGTTGATCTAAATATGAAAATACTTTATCCAACTCAGTATGCGCATATTGATCCAAGAACTTTAATTGAGTGCCATTTTTTAACTCAATCGAATTAAAAATATTTAATAAATATGGAACCATAGCCGAACTTTCTGAAAAATGAACCCATTGTAAATAATCAAGATAACTGTCTGAATCTTTTGCGGGCATAAGTTGAGGAGCAAACTTTTCAATCAAAATTTCTACAATGGCACCTGATTCAGCAATTACTTTTCCATTAAGTTCAATCACAGGCGATTTTCCTAAGGGATGAATATTTTTTAATTCTTGAGGTGCAAGATTTGTAGTTTTATCTCGAAAATAACTTTTTAATTCATAAGGTTGATTAATTTCTTCAAGTAACCACAGAATGCGAAATGAGCGTGAAGCATTTAAATGATGAAGAATAATAGACATTAATTTTCTCTTTTAAACTAGAAGGTCAACAAAGTAAGGCCTCACTATATAGATTAGTAGACGACCGGTCTAATATTTTTTGTTATCAGCCCAGCATTTTACATCACCTACCTAAACTGCATAAAAAAACAATCCAACATCTTTTCCCGATCAATTGCCCCATCTGAACTTAAAAGCTGAATGATTGCGCCCTCAATCATATATAAAAATAGTTTGGCATCCTGAAAAGTCGCATCGGTTTTTAGTTTTATAAGCTGGCTATAGATTTCATTCAGTAGCCATGTGCGATATCTCACCGCGGTTATATAGGCTTTTGGATAACTCAGTTTCGTTTCAAAAATTGCTTTAAATAATAGGTAATACATCCCCTCTACATCGGTATGTAAGAAATAAAGCTGTTTGAGTTTATTGGCCGCGCTTGTGCTTTGGGCATACTCAACAATTGAGACCACTTTTTCTTTTAAACGTTCTTTTTGTACGATTAGACAGATTTCAATAAACCGCTCTTTTGAATGAAAAAAGTTATAAAAAGTCGCTTTGGTAACTTTGCATTCTTTCACGATTCGATCTACCCCAACGGTATGAAAGCCACGATGGTGAAATAAATCAATCGACTTGTTGATGACTTGTATGGCACGGGAAGAAAGCACTAACTTTGGCATAGTTTTACCGTTATAAATTCTTGTTGTTTGTAAATGAGATAAAAAGCCTGTGCCCTTTTTGGGAGAAAAAAGGCACAGCAAAGCCGTAAAGACTGTGCTTGGCACATCTCAAATTTGTTGTTGCTAAGTTTTAAGTAAAAATGACTTTAAGCCTGAAAACCTTAGGGCATTCAAGCTGCTTTAAATTTTTAAGCTGTGTCGTTATAGCTTTTGGCACTCGGTGCCAAGAAATAATGGATGTGCAAAGCCAACTCCTTTTTATTGGGAGTTCTGCCAGACATTTATAGAATTATGGTGGCAGAACGAGAAAGGGTTCGCGGACTGGTGAAAGATATAACCAGCACACCCGAAGGTGTCCCTCTCCCGTCCTACCGCAACGGGAGGAGACGAGGAGTTCACGCATAAGACTATCCCTCAGACGGAATAACTCTGATGCGATCTTTCATCACGGTCCGCGACGACCGTCTGGCAATGTAGGCCAGCAGGCAAAGGATAGTGCCCTGTCCTATTGCAGTCAAGCACGCAAAATGCCATTTGTTTTAAATTAAATCATTAGAAAAGTAAGGCTAAATAATGAGTGAGTTATTGTTAAGTGGGGGTTGTAAAGGGTGTTCTCTATTGAACTTTCAGACAGATATTCAAATAACCCATCTCATGCCAACGATGAGGTTCTCAATTAGATTCTAAAAATTCCCACCAAAAGATGGTTATTGATATGTAAAAAATTTTACTAAGCGGAAAAGGTTAATGAGTGATGGGACAAAGTATTGCTATGACTAAAAATTGTTATATATTACTGAATACTAGAGTAAAAATAAGGTTCTACACGTGGCATTAGAAGCAGGTGGTTTTGCTGAGAAACTAGGCAATTATTTTGAAACAAACTGGATTGCCTATCAATTCATAAGACTTCTTGAAGAAAAAATTGCTTATGTCACTGTAGAACCTATAGGTACTGATGAAGTAGGTGTTGATGTCATTATTGGACGTCTTGATGGTAAAACAGAACATCATCAATGCAAAGCGGGAAATGGAAGTAATGAATTTTGGACGCTTTCAGCCTTAAATAGTACAAGTATATTAAAAAATGCAAAGTTCCAGATCGAACAAGGCACTGAAGAGTTTAATCTTGTTTCTCCTTTAACTTGTAAACTAATGTCAGACTTACGTTTAATTGCATTGAATTACAATGGTATACCAAAAGATTTTTTAACTTACCAAATTAACTCTAGTGTAGAAAGACAAAAGGATTTTTCCCAACTATGTACATATCTTGGTTTAGATATTCAACAAGATAGTCATTTGGAACGTGCAATCAGTTTTCTTCAAAAATTTGTAGTGACCAGTTACTCCGAAGATACCTATCAACGGAATGAGCTAATAGATAAAGCTTCTATACTTTTTTTTGATCAACCTATTAATGTAATCAATTTTCTAAAGACCTATCCAGTTGGCTTTAATAGACTTAGACAAAAAATTACAGCTTCTCAACTATTGAATGATCTAAATACTCACGGCTTTACTTTCAAAATTATTCCTAATGATGAAAGAATCACAACTGTTATAAGACAACTTTCAGAAGAATTTGCTAATTCTATTGAACCTCATTTGATTACACACAATGTAATTCCACGCCCAGAAATTAATGAAATTATTGAATCTGTAAACGAAAAAGCCGTCACTCTTATTAAAGCAGAAGCTGGTATGGGTAAAAGTGTTCTCTTACTGAACCTACACCACCAGTTACAAGAACAAAATATCATTAGTATTCCCATAAGACTGGATAGAAAGCATCCTGAAAATAATATAGACCAATTTGGACAAGATCTGGGCTTTCCTTCTTCCCCTATTAGCTGTTTAAAGAATTTTTCAAAAAATCAGAAAGTAGTTATTATTTTAGATCAATTAGATGCGATACGGTGGACAGGATCGCATTCAAGTAATGCCTTAGAAATATGTCGTCAACTAGTAAGACAGCTTCTTAGCTTACGCCAAGAAAAAATTCAAATTAGTATTGTTCTTGCTTGTAGAGATTTTGATGTACAGGAGGATGCAGCCCTTTCAAGTTGGATCAGCAGTCTGACCAGTCACCTTAATAAAATTAGTATTTCCAAATTAGATGAATCAATAGTCAGTAATCTCATTAAAAATTATGAGGTTTATAATTCTCTGACTGAAGAAAAAAAGAAAACTCTTCAGATTCCTTTATGGCTTAATATCTATTTAACAATTGCAGAAAGAATCCAGTCCGCTCCCCAGTTTACAAATAAGTTAGAATTAGTACGGCTATTTAGAGAGAACCGTTTAGGTCTCTTGGAATATAGTCACCATATTTCCAAACAAGATGCGATAAAACTTATCGATATTATTGTTGAGCAAATGTCTCGTAACTCACGTCTAAATGTGAATGAAAATACCTTACCTTTAGGCAATCAAAATACATTACATGCTTTAATTTCAGTAGGACTATTATCCAAACAAAACACTAGAATCAGTTTCAGACATCAGGCTCTTTATGATTATCAAATTGGCCTTAAGCTATTTAATGAGGCTATAACGTCTTCCGAAAATCTAATTCAAATGCTTGGAAACCGTAGCGAACAAACTTTAACTAAGCGCGAGCATTTAAAATATGCTCTCAATCTTTTACTTGAAACAGACCAAACCCTATTCTGCAATAGTATTAGAGCAATAATTTTTAATGAACATATAAGATTTCATTTAAAGTATTTAGCTCTTAATTCACTAAAAAATATAAAAGATTTAAAAAAACCAGCTAAACAATTAATTGATGCAATTATTTCTGAACCTAACTTATTTATTAAATTCTTAAATAATAGCTGTTATGAGAATGTAGCAATTTTATCTTATCTTTCAGAAAAAAAATATTTGAATGACTGGTTAAATAGTCAGGATCCAGAGCTACTGGATATTACTCTAAGATTACTTAGATCAATTGCAGACTATTCCCCAGATCTTGTTCTATCTGAAATGAAACCATTTATAGGGAAGTCTGAACAATGGGATAGATATGTCTATAATACCTTATGCTGGGAAATAGCAAATGACTCAGCAGAAATGTTTGAAGTGCGAAAACAGCTTATACTATCAGGTTGTTATGTCAATTTTATCAACTGGAAAGAGCTTTCTAGAAGAAGTCCTTTAAGAGCCTTAGATCTTATTGAATTAATGTTGGACCATTATAAAGATATTATAGAGATCGACTACTATTCGAAAGAACGTTCTAATAAACCCAAATTCTCTAATAAAGATAACTGGTCAAGTATCGAACTAGATGAAATTATTACTCTCGCTGATACAATTCCTCAAAATATTCTTCAGAAATTACTTGATCACTTAAATAATCTCTTAAGTAGCGATAATAATGAGGAGCAACATTACCAATGGCTATCTAAAAATAATAAATATAATACCAATCCTGTAGCTGGTTTAATTGATGGAATAATTAAATTACTTGAAAAGTCGGCAGAAAAATTAAGTGAACATTCCAATCTTTTATTTGAATTAACTCATATTTACACTAGCAGCCAAAATTTGGTATTCAACCATATATTTGCAAGAATTATTATACATTTATCATTAGATTATTCAGATTTTGTTATCGAATGGCTTTTATCTAATCCTGAAGTACGTTTTAAGTGTGGAAATACTTACAGAGAGCCAGCATGGATATTATCAGGAAAAATAATAGAAAAATTTTCTCCTTCCTGTTCAGAAACTTTATTTCATAAATTAGAAAATAAAATTTTCTTTTTTTCTTCATTTGATTATGAAGAGGTAAAAAGACAAATAAAGTATAGGAAAAGAGGACATTTTCTTCACTACTGGGGTGAGACTCAGTACTTCCTACTACCAAAACTTGATAAAAGAAGACTCTCTCTAGAATCAAAACAAATGATTCAAGTACTTAATCGTAAGTTTGCTCAAACTAGATCAACAGATTTTTGTAAATTTTATGAAACAAAGAGTGGTTGGGTCAGCTCTCCTATACGTGAGGCTAACCAACTTTCAGATAAAGCCTGGATCGATTTAATTCTCAAACCTGCTACACACTTTAATTCATTTAGATTGAAACGTATTAATAGAAATACTCTGGCAGAAGCAAGTATAAATCAATTTTCTAATGACTTAAGTACTGCCACAAAGAATCAGCCCGTTCGATTTTGCCAATTAGCCTTATCCTTACCTAAAAATATAGATAGTCAATATATTGAAGCCTTCTTTCGAGGCATACGTGATTCCAGCTTATCGAATGTTACTGAACAATATCGTGATAGTTGGCAACCCCCTCCTATTGAATTAATTGAGGAAGTATTAGCCCACTTTTCTCTAACAGATGATGGTCACGCCTTAGTTGATTTATTAGCTACTCGTATAAAAATATTATCCACCCAATATATTGAAAAAATTGAATTTTTAGCAATAAATTCAAAGGATCCAATACAAGGTCAGCTTAATATATATAACTCTGAAAAAGGAAATGATCCTAAAGTAATTTCAGCTGAGGAGCTTAGAGGTAATACAATTAATTGTGTAAGAGGTAAAGCTTATTCGGCTATTGCAGATCTCTTTTGGAATGATAAAGAATATGCTTTATCTCATAAGTATTTTGTAAATTTAGCCATAAATGACCCTCACCCAGCTGTAAATATGGCAGCTTTAGAGTTATTGGCCCCTTTATTAAATTACGATGAAGATTTTGCATTCACTCAATTTCTAGACTTGTGTAATAAAGACTTGAGGATGACTTGTGGTTATGAATCACATTATTTTTTTAATAATGGATTTAAAGGTAAATATCAGAACGCTATGGTTTCACTTGTTTTAAATATGCTAAGTTCTGAATATCAAGATGTACGTAAAGAGGCTGCACGTCAAATTTATGCTCGCTGGTACTTTTATGACCTTTTTCAAGATGAAATTAAAATCATTTTTAAAGATAACAGCGTTCTAAAAGAAGGATGCACCTCAGTAGTTAAACAACTACTATGTGATGGGCACGGTGATGAAAATTTAGAAAAACTGCAAACCTCTTTTGAGATATTAGTTAATGACAACAACAAAAATACATTACATTCAATTAGTACTTGCGCTGGACATAATGGGTTTTGGAATAAGACTAATTCAGTAGAGCTATTTAAAATATTTGCTACCTCTAGAGCCGCTCATTTTAATCTATATAGTTTATTTCGTTACTTTGAAAACACAGCTGAAAGTTACAATGTTTATAGTTCATCACTTTTATCACTAGTTATCAATATAACTACCAAATCAACCGATACTAGTGAGTCTCGTAATGCTAATTTATTAGATGCGGAAATAATAAAAGTTATTCAACGTCTTTATGATGAAGCAACCGAGGATGAGGATAGTGAAACTCTTAATATTTGTTTAGATATTTGGGATTATGTCTTTCAGTCAGATGCTTATTCTTCACTAGTTCTAAGAACAATTAACCATATAGAAAATGGTCTTTTAAGTTAAAAAAAAGAGAATATTAATAAAGCACGTAGATTAACACTGAGTAACATTATGCTAAGTTAAACTTAATATAATAGTCAGGGATTAAATTTTCTATATACCCCTGACTACAGTGAAATAATTTATCTTTCTTTATTAGACTGCGATACTAATGAAGCAGCTAAAGTCTTAGTCGTGTCATTATATTTGTCGCTCTTTAGCACTCTAGATGCTTCCGATTCCATTTTATTTCCCGTTTGTTTAGTGGAATGTGTTTGAGATAAAGCTGATCCAGCTAACTTTTTCTGAATTGCTGAGGAAGATGGATCTCGCAGTACTTCTGATGCCAATTTAGCAACTTTATTAGAAGTTTGTTTTGAATTTTTCGACATAATAAAAACCCCATAGTTAAGAAGTTTACATCATATCTAAGCTGTTAAATTGATCAATATATGAACGACTCAAACTGTCGTACTAGTTAAGTTTTGCTCTAGCTCTAACTACCAAACTAACCGCACATTACGGCACAAGTCTGTAACACGTAGATGTAAACAAAGCGACTCTATTATTCAGACCATCTGTTATCAACACTTCATAATGGGCGAATTTTTTACTACTCCCGACTTTGGTTGCCGTTGCAAATAACACCCTATCTTTCGCACCACTCATATAGCGAATATCAGCCTGTAGGCCAGTATATGGCGCATCCCCTGCATTACAAGCCATCGCAAAAGCAATATCGGCTAAAGAAAATATGACCCCACCATGCACACCGCCCAAGGCATTCATGTGCTCGTCTTTCACATTAAGCTGACAACGCGCTTCATCAAAACTGCGATGTAGCACTTGTACACCCAATAACTCCGCGAATTGATCAACCGCTGTAGTTTCCATATTTTGCACAAACGTCTCCCTACTCGTGCGAGTATTCCCTAAATGTTATGAATCTATCTGTATTGAAATCGACTGATTAAAAGCCGTTAAACACTATCTTGTTTAATCTGATAGTTTGAAGAACTAAAGTCCTTATAGGTCAGGCGGTCATCCACCTCTGATGTTAAAGGCTGAACTTCTTGCATTGAGTTTAAGCAGCGCTGTGCAAGCTCAATGTATTCTTGCGTGCCTCTGGTTTTCCACTTTTTTTCTTGTTCTGATAAATCACGTGCAACCTTGGCAGGACTACCCATTACCAATACATTTGCTGGAATAACATCTTTGGTTTTGACCAGACTATTTGCCCCAATAATGGTGTTTTCACCAATTTCAGCATAGTCCAAAATCACGCTGTTCA
The DNA here is from genome assembly GCF_052045285.1 of Acinetobacter sp. 22301. Lineage (NCBI taxonomy): Bacteria > Pseudomonadati > Pseudomonadota > Gammaproteobacteria > Moraxellales > Moraxellaceae > Acinetobacter > Acinetobacter sp. 22301. The sequence continues at coordinate 88,586 of NZ_JBQEOR010000008.1, forward strand.
TGCCAACCAAAACATTTTTTCCAATGCGGCAACCATGCAAAATTGCCCCATGCCCAATGTGCCCCATTTCCTCAACTAAAGTCACGCTTTGCGGAAAGCCATGTACGGTGCAGTTATCTTGTATATTGGCATTTTGCTTAATGTGAATACGACCAAAATCGGCACGCAATGAAGCAAATGGCCCTACATATACACCCGCTTCAATAATCACATCACCAATTAAAACAGCGGTTGGGTGTACAAAAGCCTCTGGGCTAACGACTGGAATAACACCGTCAATACTATAACAAGGCATGATTTAACCTCTCATTTGTCGCCACCAAACCTCCGAAACGGCGCCAATAATGTGCTGTGGCATTTGGCATTGGTCCTTCTGCTGTTGCGGCAACAGACAAGAAGTATTCATCCGCAGGTTCAAATACTTTTTTATAAATATTCATTGATAAAGTTCGTGCACTAATCGCAGGCCAGTCAGTTGGCAACAACTCAAGCGGTAATGCAGGGTCTTTCAATAAAATCCGTCGATAATAATGAATCAGCAAAGTTCGAATTTGAAAGGCCTGAACTGGTTCGAGTTGTTCGTTTTCCTGCATGAGCAACACGCCAATTTCTCTAAAAATATCGAGAAACTGTAAATATCTTTGGCGTAATTCATCGATGGGCCAGTTGGTTCTGAGCATACGCCCAATGGTATCGACCGAGTTATTAAAGAGCTGCAATGTTTCGGCTTTAAACACTACCACTTGCTCACTCATATTTAAGTCAACCAACAAGCGTTGCAGTTCAATACGGTTACACCCCGGATAAGCCATTAAGTTTGTCGAAATATTGGCAAATCCTAACCATTCGAGTTCTTTCTTTAACAACGCTTTATTTTCAGTGTCGAGGCTAGACATCAGAATAAGATCCCAATAATGGTCCCACTCTTTCATCTGGTCGTTATAAATACGTTGCTCGGCTTGCAAATAGGTCGAACGGCTCGAATCGGTAATTCGATAAAAACTGGTTCTGCCGATTTTGTCTGAACATAACCAATCATTTTTAACTAAACGAAAAACAGAGGTTCTTACAGCGCGGTCATTAAAACCAAACAGCTCTAATAACTGAATCAGGCTTGCAAGACTAATATTTCCACCCCGATGAAGTACTGAATCTCCAAAAATTGTCGAAATAAGCGAAGTTCCACTTAAGGTTTCATTCTTTACAACAGAATCAATTATTTGCTGTATTTTTGCACTCATACTCATGTCTTGGCGTTTAGTTTCAGGGTATAGATTCTATACCCTGAATGATCTTGATGTTAAGCAATCTGACGCATATCGATTACCCGCTTTGCCTTACCTTCCGAACGAGGTAAGGTCGCTTCTGTCACAACTTCTACAGTAACGCTAATCCCAATCATGGTTTTAATGCGTTTCATCAACTCCTGAGCAAGTTGATTGGCCTGTATAGTACAGTTATGACACATCTCTGTACGAATATGCAAAGTATCCATATGGCCTTTTTTAGTCACCAAAATTTCATAATTTGGAACTAAATGTGGAACTTGCAAAATTTGCTCTTCAATTTGAGTCGGGAAAACGTTCACACCGCGAATAATCAGCATGTCGTCGCTACGGCCCACAATTTTATCCATCTTACGCATAGCCAGATTTTCACCCGGTAGTAAGCGGGTCAAATCACGAGTACGGTAACGAATAATCGGTAAGCCTTCTTTGGTAATGGTGGTAAAGACGAGCTCGCCAAGTTCGCCATCTTTACAGACTTCACCTGTTTCAGGGTTAATAATTTCTGGGTAGAAATGATCTTCCCAAATGGTTAATCCCTCGCCCTCACCCAAGCACTGCATCGCAACGCCCGGCCCCATTACCTCAGACAAACCATAAATATCGAGTGCTTTAATATTGAGGCGTTCCTCAATTTCACGGCGCAGTTCATTAGTCCATGGCTCGGCACCAAAAATACCGACTTTTAAAGAGGTATTACGTGCAGTACCAAATTGTTGCTCGAGCTTTTCAATAATACTCACGCAATACGATGGCGTAACCATAATTGCAGTCGGTTTAAAGTCTTGAATAAGCTGAACTTGCTTTTCAGTTTGCCCGCCAGACATTGGAATAACCGTTGCACCTAAGCGCTCGGCACCATAATGTGCGCCTAAACCACCTGTAAATAGTCCATAGCCATAAGCCACCTGAACCATATCTTTCGCGGTTAAACCTGCCATGCGTAAGCAACGCGCAACAATGTCCGACCACGTATTAATATCTTTTTGGGTATAACCCACCACCGTCGGTTTACCCGTTGTACCCGATGATGCATGTAAACGCACAATTTGCTCTTGCGGTACGGCAAACATCCCAAACGGATAGTTGTCTCTTAAGTCTTGTTTGGTGGTAAATGGAAACTTTGCCAGATCATCTAAAGTCACGAAGTCATCAGGATGTACACCTGCATCATCAAACTTTTTCTTATAGACCGGACTATTTTCATATACAAAAGTCAGGGTTTGTTTTAACCGTTTCGTTTGCAGCTCTCTAAGCTCTGCAAGTGTTAATTGTTCAACATTATCCGTTGTAAGGCTGTCCATCGCCTATCTCCTCATTATGTAATTTTTAAAACCGTCTAAATTAATTTAAGTTTTCCAAAATCAGTGCAACGCCTTGTCCAACACCTACACACATCGTGCAAAGTGCATAGCGTCCACCGCGTTTTTTTAGCTCACGTGTTGCGGTAATCACTAAACGTGTACCACTCATACCGAGCGGATGTCCTAACGCAATCGCACCACCATTTGGGTTCACGCGTTCATCGTCATCTTTTAGGCCAAGCTCACGCATACAAGCCAAAGATTGGGCTGCGAATGCTTCATTCAGCTCAATCACATCCATCTGATCTAGCGTTAAACCTGTTTGCTTTAAAATTTTCTGCACAGCCGGAACAGGACCTATACCCATATATTTGGGTTCAACCCCTGCACTTGCAATGCCAATCACGCGTGCTAAAGGTTTTAAACCATGTGTATCTGCAAATTCACGGTTGGTAATTAACACACATGCGGCGCCATCATTTACACCAGAGGCATTTCCGGCAGTCACCGAACCACCTTCTTTTCTAAAAGGCGCTTTTAGCTTCGCAAGTGCTTCAAGTGTCGTTTCACGCGGATGTTCATCGCGGTTCACCACAACCACGTTTTTCTTACGGTCTGTAATCTCGACAGGCAAAATCTCATCGTTAAAGAAACCATTTTGTTGTGCCGCAGCGGTTTTTTGCTGACTACGCAATGCAAACGCATCTTGGTCTTCACGACTAATCTGATATTTTTCAGCTACATTTTCGGCTGTTTCGGGCATGCTGTCGGTGCCGTATTGTGCTTTAAGTTGCTTATTTACAAAGCGCCAGCCAATGGTGGTGTCATAAATTTCAGGTGTACGGCTAAACGCTTCGGTCGGTTTAGCTTGTACAAATGGCGCACGGCTCATTGACTCAACACCACCTGCCAATACAAACTGCGCTTCACCAGCCTTAATTGAGCGTGCTGCAAGGCCTACTGCATCTAAACCCGAAGCACATAAACGATTGACGGTCATGGCTGGTACTGTATCAGGTAAGCCTGCTAACAGTGTTGCCATACGTGCAACGTTACGGTTGTCTTCACCTGCTTGGTTAGCACACCCTAAAAACACTTCGTCTACCGTATTCCACGGTAGGTTCGGGTGTTTATCTTTTAAATATTTGATGGGCAATGCAGCTAAATCATCTGCACGTACAGCACTTAGGGCACCTGCATATCGTCCAATTGGGGTACGAATAAAATCGCAAATTAAAATGTCTTCCATGTTGACTCCTGATTATGCAAATTCGGTCATATCACGTGAATATTGAGTAGCAATATTTTGGGTTTTCGCTACATATTGCTTGAGGTAGATACTCGCGCGATATTTTTCCTCTCCATACAGTGCATATAAGTTATTTAAGGTTTGGAGCACATAAGCGCCGCCCATTTGTGTCAACCACTGGTAAGGACCTTTAGGATAATTCACTCCATATTTCATGGCATTATCAATATCTTCCAGACTCGCAACACCATGTAAACTTGCTTCGCAGGCTTCATTAATGAGTAAAGCGATGGTGCGTAAGGTTAACAGTGCTGGATGGTCTTTAATCCACATCACGCTGATACCAAACTGTGCAAAATAAGCTTCAACTTTAGCCAGATCACTCGCTTCACAAAGTTCGTTATGACTGAGTACTAAAGCCTCCGCGTGTTCAAAATCATGGTGCCAGTCCATTAAAACCACTTTACGGCTTAAGTAATGAATATTGGCTGACTCACCTTGGCTTAAACGCAAGTCGATATCATCAATTTGGAGGATATTGTCGTCACTCGCAGATCCGCTTTTTAAACCTAAACGCGTTAAAAAAGCAGGTAGCTGAGACCAAGTCCCTTTTAGCTGAATATGAGCATCAACTGGTTTGGCAACAACAGCTTTAGGCTGAAATGTCTCGTACTGATTTTTTTCGTTATAACTATAGAAACCCTGTTTTGACTTACGACCCCAAGCACCTGCATCGACTAATTCTTTTTGAATGAGGCTTGGGCGGTAGCGCGGCTCGTAAAAAAACTCTTGGTAAACGCTTTGGGTCACTGAAAAGTTAACATCTTGCCCAATGAGGTCAGTAAGTTCACACGGTCCCATCGCAAAACCGCCGCATTGCTTCAAGGCATAATCTAGCTGGTCGTAGCTGGTGACTTGTTCTTGCAGTGCTCTAAAACCTTCTGCATAAAACGGACGTGCAATTCGGTTAACAATAAACCCGGGCGTCGACTTGGTGAGTACCGGAATTTTTTTCCAATTCAACATCAAGTTTTTTAAAGCTAAACATAAGCTGTTTGGTGTTTTTAAGCCTTGTACAATTTCAACCAATTTCATGACTGGCGCAGGGTTAAAAAAGTGTAAGCCGACCACACGCTCAGGGTGAGCAATGCCCGCCGAAATTGCAGTCACTGAAATTGAAGATGTGTTACTTGCAAAAATGGTTTGCGGACTACAAATTTCAGCGAGTTGCTTAAATAAAGACTGTTTAACTTCCTTTTTCTCAACCACTGCTTCAATAACCAAGTCAGCATCACGCAGTGCTTCAACTTGATTGACCACAGTTAAACGCGCTAAGGCTTCATCAGCTTGCTGTTGGGTAAGCTTGCTCTTTTCAACCAGCTTTTTAAACGTCTGCCCTAAACCTTGAACGGCTTGTTGCGCTTTTTGAGCATCTAAATCATATAAAACAGTCGAGTGCCCGTTTACGATGGCTAACTGGGCAATGCCGATGCCCATAGTGCCAGAACCAATAACGGCAATTCGGGCACGAGATAAGTCTAAATCTGTCATGCTTAACGCCCTTTAAAATTTGGTTCACGTTTATTCATAAAGGCTTGTACCCCTTCACGATAATCTTCGGAACGACCCGCAATGCGTTGCAAATCTCGCTCTAACAGCACTTGCTCATCAAAGGTGTTATTGCTTGATTGATGAATGGCTTTTTTAATAAGAGATAGACCAAATGTAGGCTGTTTCGCTAAACGTTCAGCGAGTTCAGTCACTTTTGTTTTAAGCTCGGCGTCGTCAACCACATCCCAAATCATGCCCCATTCTTTTGCGGTTTCTGCTGGGAGCTTGTCACCTAACAAAGCCAATCCCATAGCACGCGCATGGCCTACAGCACGTGGTAAAAACCATGTACCCGCCGAGTCTGGAACCAAACCTAAACGGCAAAAGGCTTGTACAAAGTTTGCCGATTTAGCTGCAATCACTAAATCACATGCCAGTGCAATATTTGCCCCTGCACCTGCTGCTACACCATTTACGGCGCAAATCACAGGCTTTGGCATATTTACAATCGTTTTAATGAGCGGGTTATAGTAAGTTTCAATGGAATATCCTAAATCTGGAGCTTCAGCATTTGGGTCAACTACACGATCACCTAAATCTTGCCCTGCACAGAAGCCGCGGCCTTCACCACTAATCACAACACAGCGAACATCGGGATTTTTGGTCCACAGGTTTAAAACCTCAGCCACTTCACGGTGCATATCAACGTTAAAGCTATTCAGTGCTTTTGGGCGGTTAAATGTCAGGTAGCCAACACCATTTTTTTCTTCAGCAATAATATTTTGATAGTCCATCACTCACCTCTAAACACTGGCTTTCTTTTCTCAAAGAAAGCATTAATCCCTTCGTTTCGATCTTTTGTAGCCGCCAGCCAGACAAAGTTTTGACGTTCAAACTTGAGTCCCTGACTTAAAGTCGTTTCATGAATACTTTTAATTGATTGTTTAATCACGCGAATCGCTAAAGGCGCTTGTTTGGCAATTTTAGCTGCAAGTTGAACCGCATATTCAACGGTTAATTCGGTCGGAACCACTTGACTGCAAATGCCATGTTGTTCTGCCTGTTTTGCCGAAATCATCTCACCTGTCATCGCCCAGCGCATGGTGAGTTGCTGTCCAACCAAGCGCGCTAAACGCTGTGTTCCGCCTGCACCCGGCAACATCCCAAGGCCAATTTCAGGTAAAGCAAAACGGGCATTTTCACCGCAAATCACCATATCTGCATGCAAAACCAACTCAAACCCAGCGCCTAAGGCATAGCCATTGACTGCGCTAATCAGTGGCTTACTAAACGCATCAATTTTTTGCCAAAGCTTCGGGCGAATATCGAGTTGCAAAGACACGGCGTCCATTGCTGCCAACTCGCTAAGATCAGCCCCAGCCGCAAAACATTGAGCATTACCCGTTAAAACCACCGCTTTGACTTGAGCATTATGTTCAGCTTCTTCGAGCAACTCGCATAAACACTGCAATGTCGCATTGTTTAAAGCATTTCTTTTTTCTGGACGGTTTAGGGTTAATAACAAAACACCGTCAGCAGCTGTGTTGGCTTTGATCAACTCTTGCATGGCGGCCTCTATTCATCAAAACTCAAACGAACATTTGAGCCTTTTGGTAAGGTCTGGCAGCTCAGCACATAGCCCTTTTCAACTTCATCTTCTTCAAGACTATAGTTAAGGAACATGTCGACTTCGCCAGAAAGTACCTTACAACGACAGGTCGCACACACCCCACCTTTACATGCATACGGTAAGTCGGCACCCGCACGCAAAGCCGCATCAAGAATACTTTCATCATCTTGAGCCACAGAAACAATCAGTTCACGGCCATCTAAAATGATGTTTACTTTTTCTTCTTTACGGTTTGCATCCGCTTCAACACTACGCTTACGCGCTTGTCCTGTATGGAAACGTTCAGTGTGAATGCGCTCTTTGGCAATACCAAAGTTCGGCAAAGTGCTTTCTACAGCATTCATCATTTCGTCTGGGCCGCAGGCAAAAACATGGTCAAAGTTTGTTTCAAGCACTTCAAAATCAAAAAGCTGTTTTAACTTTTCTGCATCAATACGACCATTCATCAGTTCACTGTCATTGAACTCACGAGAAAAAATATTGATGAGTTGAAAGCGTTCTTTAAACTGATCTTTCAAATCCATAATTTGCTCGGCAAACATGGTTTGTTTCCATGAACGATTGCCATAGAGCAAGGTAAATTTAGCTTCAGGTTGTTCAAACAAAACTTGCTTAACAATCGATAAAATTGGGGTAATACCACTCCCCGCAGCAACACCTAAATAGTTTTGTCCGCCAATCTTGGCTGCTTTTTGGAAAAACACACCTTGTGGTGGCATGACTTCAAGCACATCGCCCACTTTCAAATGGTCATTTGCCCAGTTTGAAAATTGACCCTGATCAATTTTTTTAACCGCAATGCTGATGTCTTCTTTACCCGCATAGCTACAAATTGAATAACAACGGCGAATTTCACCCGCTTCGGTTAAATGGCGAATGGTTAAATGTTGCCCCGGTTGAAATTGAAATTGTTCTTGTTGTTCAGGTACAACGTCAAATGCAATACAAATTGCCTGATCGGTTTGCTGTGTAATACTTTTTACTTTTAATGGTACAAATTGGCTCATGGCTGATTTCCTTATCTAAAGACTTAAATACATTTGAAGTAATCAAAAGGCTCAAGACAGTCCTGACATTTATAAAGTGCTTTACAGGCGGTAGAACTAAACTCTGTTAACAGTTGGGTATGTCGGCTTTTACAACGTGGGCACTCGACACCATCATTTAAATGAACGTGAGTCCCACACTGATGCGCCAACCCTTCAGGTGGTGCAATGCCATAAACTTGCAGTTTCTTTTTCCCTGCTTCAGACATCCAGTCCGTGGTCCATGCTTCTGACAAATCAACCATGACTTTGACTGGTGTCAAAGCTTCTGCGGTAAATGCCTCAACAATTTGTGCTTTGAGCATATCTGTTGCTGGACATCCGCTATATGTTGGAGTTAGACGAACAATAATTTCTTGTTGATCGTTAATCTCTACACCGCGAATCATGCCCAAATCGACAACCGATAAAACCGGAATTTCAGGGTCACTGACCGTTTGTAGAACATCCCAACATTGGTCGATGCAATGACGAATCATTTGCATGGCTCACCTCCTTGTCTTACCAGGTCATGCCCGGATAAGTTCTTTGAATACTTTGCATTTCAGCCAACAAATAACCCAAATGCTCGGTATGCAATCCTTGTTTCGCACCACGGCGATAAGCACCGTTCACAGCAACATTTAATTCAAAACGCTTAAGCTCATCTGCAATGATTTGGTTCCATTGTTCTTTTTCATTTGAAAAATCTGGAATCACGCCTTGTGCAACTAGTGCTTTTTCGTCTGCACTCAGTTCAAATAATTCAGCGGTAAAGCGCCATAAATTATTTAAACCGTCTTGCACACGTTGATGCGCTTCATCTGTACTTAAACTTAAACGTTCCATCCAGCTTGTCGAAAAGCGGATGTGATACTTCACTTCTTTTAAAGATTTGACAGCAAGCGCACTTAATTCAGGAAGTGAGCTTTGCGCTAAAGCCGTAAATAAATGAAGATGGTAATGATCCATCAACCACTGACGTACAATCGTTTGTGCAAAGTCACCATTGGGTTGTTCGCATAACAAGAGGTTTAAAAACTCACGTTCAGTACGGAAATATGCAAGCTGGTCTTCATCACGTTGAGCTTCATCATATTGACCAGCCAAAGTCAGAAAGTTTCTTGCCTGACCCAACAAGTCCAAACCGATATTTGCTAAGGCAATATCAATTTCAAGCTCAGGTGCATGCCCGCACCATTCAGCCAAACGCTGCGATAAAACCAATTGGCTGTCGCCAATATGTAATAAGAATTTAGATAAAACTGAATGATTCATTTGCCATTCCCCTTACATGTGCTCAATGCCATCTGGGATATGGTAAAAAGTCGGGTGACGATAAACCTTGTCTAAAGAAGGATCGAAAAATTCAGCTTTTTCATCTGGCTGTGATGATTTAATCAGTTCAGAACGAACCACCCAAATGCTAATTCCTTCATTACGGCGCGTGTAAACATCACGAGCATGTTGCAGTGCGATTTCATCATCAGGTGCTCTTAAGCTACCTACGTGACGGTGGCTTAAGCCTTGTTTACTACGTACAAATACTTCGTAGAGCGACCAGTTGTTTTTATCTTCCATTTTGATTTCCTCAAATTTTTCCATAAATCTTGTTAAGCCACTTTGTTCGCTTCAAGCTGCTGTTTTTTCGCGTAGACCACTGCTGCATCACGAACCCATTTGCCGTTTTCCCATGCTTTACGGCGTGCTTCGATACGCTCGTGATTACATGGTCCACGTCCGGCAATCACTTCATTAAATTCGTGCCAGTCGATCTCGCCAAACTCATAGTGGCCTGTTTCTTCATTGAACTTTAAATCTGGGTCTGGTACTTCCAAGCCAAGTTGCAGTACTTGTGGTACGGTGTTATCGACAAACTTTTGACGTAATTCATCGTTACTAAAGCGTTTGATTTTCCACGCCATGCTTTGTGCGCTGTTTGGAGAATGCTCATCACTTGGGCCAAACATCATGAGTGCTGGCCACCAATAGCGATTTACTGCATCTTGTGCCATCTGCTTTTGTTCTGGCGTACCGTTTGCTAAAGCCATCATGGCCTCAAAACCTTGGCGCTGGTGGAAACTTTCTTCTTTACAAATACGTACCATTGCACGTGCATATGGCCCGTAAGAAGTACGGCAAAGCGCAACTTGGTTCACAATGGCTGCCCCATCAACAAGCCAGCCAATTGCAGCGACATCTGCCCAAGTCAAAGTTGGATAGTTAAAGATTGATGAGTATTTCATTTTCCCATCAATTAATTTTTCCATCATGTCATCACGGTCAGCACCTAAAGTTTCTGCCGCACTGTACAAATACAAACCATGACCCGCTTCATCTTGTACTTTCGCCAGTAAAACCGCTTTACGTTTTAAAGTTGGTGCACGAGTAATCCAGTTTCCTTCAGGCAACATACCTACAATTTCAGAATGGCCATGTTGCCCAATTTGACGAATCAATGTTTTGCGGTAGGCATCGGGCATTTGATCCTTAGCCTCGATCGTAATTTCATTGGCAATATTTTGTTCAAATTTCTGGTAATTGTTTTCCATTCTTTCATTCCCTGTAGGTATCACCCTTGAATCTATTTTTCGATACACTAAAAACAAAGTCAATCACTTTTTTAGTATCAAATTAAATCCACAACAATAAAATATATCAAGTTATTGAAATTATTAATTTTAAATCAATTGTAAAAAACCTTTTTACTTTTATAAATCAAAATAAAGTTGACTTTTAGACAAATTAATCTGAAATTATGAATCATATTTTTGCAGTTTTTTATAATTGATGTATCAAATAAAAAAGGAGTTTGGTCATGCTTGAACAAGCACACCTAGAAGGAACCTCAACTGACACAGATTTTCAGCAGTCTGAGCATCAACTGCCTCATCTTGCTTCTTATGTCTATGGAACATGGCATTCGACGGGTGAAGAACTACGCCCTGTTTATCATGCCATTACAGGTGAAGCGATTTATGCCGTAAGTAGTCATGGCATTGATATGAAACGTGTTGTTCAATATGCCAAACAAAATGGTTCAGAACTGGCTAACTGGACATTTCACCAACGTGCCAATGCATTAAAACAAATTGCCCAATATTTACTTGAGCGCAAAGAAGAGTTCTACAAACTTACTTATGCAACAGGTGCAACTCGTAAAGATGCTTGGATTGATATTGAAGGTGGGATCCAGACATTATTTGCTTATTCGAGTCTGGTTCGCCGTGAACTCAATGACGAAAAAATTATTACTGAAGACAGCTGGATTCAACTCTCTAAAAATGGCACTTTCGGCGCTAAACACATTTTAAGTCCTAAAGCAGGTGTTGCCGTTCACATTAATGCTTTTAACTTCCCCATTTGGGGAATGCTTGAAAAGATTGCACCGACGCTACTTGCAGGTGTGCCATGTATTGTGAAACCAGCAACTGACGGCTCTCAATTAACTCAAGCTGTTGTAAAAGCGATTGAAGAAGCACATGTATTACCAAAAGGCTCGCTACAACTTATTTGCGGTCAAACGTATGATTTGTTCGATCACTTAGGCCCACAAGACTGTGTCACGTTTACAGGTTCTGCTTATACAGGTCAAAAACTGCGTAACCACCCTCACCTCAATAAATATTCAATTCCATTTAGCATGGAAGCCGACTCAGTCAACAGTGCAATTTTAAGCCCTGAGGCAAATGAAGAAACTGTCGATTTATTTGTGCGTGAAGTTTTCCGTGAAATGACCACAAAAGCAGGCCAAAAATGTACTGCGATTCGTCGTGCATTTGTTCCTGAAAACTTGTTAGCAACTGTGCAAGAAAAGCTAACTGCCAAACTTGCTAAAGTTGTAGTGGGTGACCCGCAAAAAGAAGAAACCACCATGGGGGCTTTAGCGAGCATAAAACAAAAATATGACGTTGCAGAAAAAGTTGCTGAACTCAGCAAAGACGCAAAAATTGTTTTTGGTGGCAATGATAGCTTTACATTTAATGCAGACCATCCTGAAAAAGGCGCTTTTTTCGCTCCAACTTTATTACTCTGCGAACAACCTTTACAAGCGACGAATGTTCATACCACAGAAGCTTTCGGTCCGGTATGTACACTCATGCCATATCAAAATATTGAAGAACTAGCTGACCTTGTTTCACGTGGTGAAGGTAGCCTAGTCGCTTCTGTCGTTAAAAATAACGATGAGAATATTGAGCAGATTATTCAAAAAATTGCGCCTTGGCATGGCCGTGTGCATGTACTTGATGCAGAGTCAGCAAAAGAAAGTACAGGTCATGGTTCACCACTTCCACATTTAGTACACGGCGGCCCTGGCCGTGCCGGTGGCGGTGAAGAGTTAGGTGGTATTCGCGCGGTTAAACATTATATGCAGCGCACTGCAATTCAAGGCTCTCCAAATAGCCTGACGCAAATTACCCACTCATGGACTGCTGGCTCAAAAGTTAATGAAGACCGCGTACATCCATTTAAAAAGTCTTTTGATGAGTTAGTAATTGGTGAACGTTTATTAACAGCGCGTCGTACAGTGACTGAAGCCGATATTGTCAATTTCGCGTGTTTAAGTGGTGACTACTTCTATGCACATACCGACAAAATCGCAGCGGCCGAGTCTTTCTTTGGTGAACGCGTTGCACACGGTTACTTCATTGTGTCTGCCGCAGCAGGTCTATTTGTAGATGCAGCACAAGGTCCTGTGATTGCCAACTACGGTATGGACAACTTACGTTTTGTTGAACCAGTTAAAATTGGTGACTCGATTCAGGTTGAACTGACCTGTAAACAGAAAACCCCTAAACCACAAAAAGACCCTTCTCAGCCTGCGCATGGCGTTGTGGTATGGGATATTAAAGTCAAAAACCAACGTGGTGAACTTGTCGCAACTTACGATATTTTAACCTTAGTTGCTCGCGAAGCTTAATGTTTAAATTGAGATGGGGTCACCTCGTCCCCATCTCATTTTTTTAGCACTCAATTGCGTTAACAGCGAGGCCACCTTTTGAAGTCTCTTTATATTTCTCAGACATATCTTTGCCTGTTTCTTTCATGGTCTGGATCACTTTATCTAGCGTGACAAAGTGTTCATCGTCATCATGAAGCGCCATTTGAGCTGCGTTAATGGCTTTTACGGCTGCAATTGCATTTCGTTCAATACAAGGCACCTGAACCAAACCACCAATCGGGTCACACGTTAAACCCAAGTTATGTTCAAGCCCAATTTCAGCCGCATGTTCCACCTGTTCAGGCGATGCTCCTAAAATCTCGGCTAAGCCTGCCGAAGCCATCGCACACGCCGAGCCGACTTCACCTTGACACCCTACTTCTGCACCAGAAATAGAAGCATTGAGTTTACATAAAATGCCGACGGCTGCCGCGCTCAAAAAGAAACGGACCACTTTATCTTCGGAAAAATCTTTAGAAAAAGTCACGTAGTAATATAAAACTGCCGGAATAATTCCTGCGGCCCCATTTGTAGGTGCCGTTACTACTCGACCGCCAGCAGCATTTTCTTCATTTACCGCTAAGGCAAATAAATTGACCCATTCCATCGCATGAAAAGTTGTCACAATCAGGTTTGAATTTTTCTTATTTAATAACTTATCGTGAATTTTTTTAGCCCGACGTTTTACGTTTAATCCGCCCGGTAATATGCCTTCATTAATTAATCCGTTGTGAATACATTGCTGCATCACTTTCCAGATTTCCATAATCTTGCTACGAATCTCAGCTTCACTCCGCCAGCTTTTTTCATTTTCAAGCATTAACTCGCTCACTGATAAATGATGAGTCTTACATAAGCTTAAAAGTTCAGCCGCACTGTGAAATGGATATGGAACCTTAACGTCGTTTGTTTCAGTTTGAGTTGTTGCTAATTGCCTTTGGCTAACAATAAAACCGCCACCAACCGAATAGTAAGTTTCTGCATATAAAATTTCTTGAGCCTCGTTATAGGCAATCAACTCCATTGCATTGGGGTGATAAGGCAAAGATTCATCTAGAAAAAGCACATCATGCTTATAATCAAAAGAAATAGTCTTTTGCTGATTAAGCTGGATGGCGTTATTTTCTAGAACATCTTCAATCAAGCTTGTACTTACTTGGGTATCAATATGTTCAGGGTCAAAACCCATTAAACCTAACAGAACAGCCTTGTCTGTCGCATGACCGACACCCGTTGCCGACAGCGAACCGTATAACTTCACCTGAACTCTAGCTGTTGCTTGTAAATCGTTTTGCTTCAATAAATCATCCACAAAACTGTATGCCGCTCGCATGGGTCCAACTGTATGGGAGCTAGATGGGCCGATGCCAATTTTAAAAAGATCAAATACACTAATAAACACGTGGTCCTACCTTCGATTCATTATTATTCGTATGTTCGTCATTATTGTGTCCTTTCGGATAGCTCTAAAATTATCATTAAGCCAAGTACAAATCACGAATAACTCTTCGGCAGTAGCACAAAAAGACAACGGTTGAACAATCACGATAAATAACTTTGTTCACAGCCATAACTTTTGTAGTTTTTATTAACAAATATAAATGTATTAGCGCCCCCTTCCTTAAAACAAGTACAGGAAGTTGTACAAATAAAAAACTACAAATATTAGCCATTAGTCGCACCTCCCTATTTTTATTCATTTTTGCTGGTAAAGTGCTCTACATGGTTTGATACAACCTACTTAACTCAGATGCATAATTCACCTGTTCTTGCATCTGATGTTTTTCTGCCTCTAGTCCGCTAGGGGCTTTTTTTATTATTGATTTAAATACTGATATATTAAATTTCTAGAGATAATTAAAGACAAGAAAAATGGATCGAGTTTTCAAATTAAGTATTTTAAGTTGTCCGCTTTTATTGTTAAGTGGTTGTATTGGTTGTTATAACCCAACAGGCTGTAACCGTGATGATTCGCCGTATTTCTATACAACACAGAGCACTCAAGTCAAAGGTGTAACGGTTCCTGTTGGAACAAAACTGGTTTATAAATCTCAAAAGTCCAAACAGAAAGATGAGCAAACTGCACCTCTTAAAGAAGAGAATATAACGTGGATAAAGCTACCGAAAGATACGGCTATACTTTGGGGAGGAATGCCTACCAATCATCTCCTTCAATTTGCTAACTCTGAAATGCAAGGATTTACAGCCTACCGAGCACAAGAAGCTCCCGCTGTATATTCCAATCAATTTTTAAAACTCTGGAAAGAATGTGATAGTGATTTAGATATCTCGATCAAAAATAAAAATGACTGGAGCTTTAATCCCGCAAATATGAAAATTATTGGATGTGGAATTAACTATCAAGAAAGAGCCTCATACAACACCAACAATCCAAGCCAAGATAAAGTTGATATTTTTCTCATCAAAATTAATCAGGCTTTACAGCAACTGCCACAACAAAAAGAGTATCCCGTTATCCATTATTCCCAAAATTAAAGTAAAAAAGCCTGCATTTTCAGCAGGCTCTTTTCTTTAAAATTTGATTTACCAAACTTTAATTACACACATTAACCACAGGTTGCTTGAGTAATTTTCTTAGAAGCAGGATCAATAGTAACTGTAACTCGGTTTGTACGATAATCCATAGTCATTGGTTGACCTGGAGCCACTTTGCGCACAATTTCTGATTTAGTTTTTTGTTTAATTTGATCATCAGTAAGGCCAGATTGACCCACTAATTTTTGAGCTTCTTCTGCTACACAGTTCGTTTGGTTATCACGGAATAATTTCCATTCTTCGACAACTTGGCCATTTGGTAAATGACAATACCCAACCTGACCATTTGCTTCATTTCTAATTTCTAATTTCCCACCTTGTTCAACACAATATTGACTAGCTGGGTTTGGTGAACCAATTTTTGGTGGAGTTGAATCTTTATGTTGTACAGATGAACAAGCCGTTAACGAAACAAGCGCTAAACCAAGAAAGATAATTTTTTTCATAAATTTTTGCTTCTTAATAAAAAAACTAAAGATATCAAAAAAATTCATGTTTCATGTGTCTTGTTTACAATAAAAAACTCACTTGGGAGTTCTACTCACCATTTCTTTAATTAATTGGAATTTAAGATTTTCCTTTCTAAAAATAATTATCAAAATATTGCGATCATGGCCTTTCCAAAATTCGTGCTCCAGATCCCTCTTGCCCTAAAACATCTTCTGGATTTCTTAACGGACATTGCTCTAGTGATAAGCAACCACAACCAATACACCAGTCCATTTCATCCCGTAACCTCGTTAATTTTTGAATACGATCATCGAGATCTTTTCGCCAATGGCTTGATAACTCTTTCCACTGTTTAGCTGTTAATTTGCTCCCCATAGGATATGCGCTAAGAGCTTCTTTAATTTCATTTAAAGGAATTCCCACTCTTTGAGCAACTTTAATAATCGCAATATATCTTAAAACGATTAATGGAAAGCGACGCTGATTACCATTGGTTCTTATACTTTTTATCAGCCCCTTCGCCTCATAAAAATGTAGGGTCGAGACAGGAACTCCACTCCTTTTTGCAACTTCCCCCACAGTCAAAACTCGACTAGAGTCAGCTTTTTTATTTTCACTTATCATGCTTAACCTCAACTTTACTCAAGGTTTATAAAAGAGCATCTTTACTTTGTCAAATAAAAATCCAAACACCTTAACTGCTAAAAACCACTTTTATGAGCTTATCGCTCTTAACTTTTCTATAAAAGCGGAAAAAATAAATTTGATACGATTATTAATTCAATTAAATTTATAAAATGAGCTGCTGACATTTAAATTTAAGAAATTAATTTTGTAGGGTACATGGGCACCCGCAAACCCAAAACATGTTGTAAACGAAAGGCATCGGTGCTCCTAATGGATAGACCTTAGCTTGTTCGATCTTATAAGTTTTTTTACGTGACTCAATGTGAAGTATATTATCGTAGCGAGCAACTACAATTCCCTTTTTATATAATTTTTTTCGTTCGTTCTTTGCATCAAATTTATATACCAAAAAGTAAACTTTTTCTCCTACGCTGATCTTTGAATGATTAACCATAATGTAACCATTACAATACTTACATTGCCAATCTTTCATATCTCAAATAATCACACACTTAAATTTAAAAACATATCAAGTTTTATAGTATAGATTTATTAAAGCTACAAATCTAAAGAAATATTTTAATTGAAAAAATAAGGTTTATCTGTGACACACATCACAATAAAACATAAAAAATTTCAAATTATATTTAGAAACATCAATCACTTACCTAGCTATCTTTTAATATTATTATTTTAAAAAATATTAAATTTATCTATATTTTATATTACTATATAGTATTTCGGTTAATAAATTTAAAAGTACCGATATAAATAATTTTAATATTTAATAATCTAATTATTTCATTATATTCAACTAAACCACAAATAAAGTAATAAATAAATTTTAAGATATTAAATTAATTTCATGTTTAATTGAAAATAATTCAGTTCACATTATACAAAATAAAAATATATAATTATTAGAATTGCAATTTAATTTTTTATTATGTCAACTCAACGTTTAAAATTAGAACTCCCATCTGGACATGATCAATTATTACTTCATTCTTGCTGTGCTCCTTGTTCAGGAGAAGTTATGGAAGCATTAATTGATTCTGGAATTAAATTTTCAATATTTTTTTATAATCCTAATATTCATCCGGTAAAAGAATATCTCATCCGTAAGGAAGAAAATATTCGTTTTGCAGAAAAGCATAATATTCCATTTATCGATGCAGATTATGACACGGATAATTGGTTTGCTCGAGCTAAAGGTATGGAAGATGAACCAGAACGCGGCATACGTTGTACCATGTGTTTCGATATGCGTTTCGAGCGAACTGCCCTTTATGCACATGAACACGGCTTTAGTCTCATCAGTAGTTCGTTAGGAATTTCTCGTTGGAAAAATATGGCTCAAATTAATGATTGCGGAATTCGGGCAGCATCCAATTATCCGGATATTCAATATTGGGATTATAACTGGCGAAAAAATGGTGGCTCTAGTCGAATGATTGAAATCAGTAAGCGAGAGGAATTCTACCAACAGGAATATTGTGGCTGTGTATATTCTTTACGTGACACCAATCGTTGGCGTATGAGTAATGGTCGAGACCGAATTAAACTAGGTGTTAAATTTTATAGTAATGCCATGGAAGAAGATTAAATCTTATTCTCCTTAAAAAATTAATTCATTCTAAGCTATATTTATTCCTAATAAAAAAAGGCCACATCTGGAGAATGTGGCCAAAAGGTGTACTGTACTGAGCTTTGATGTTTTTAGAATAATGAAGTTATCTTAAAATAAGATTAATAAATCTTTTAAATTTAAATTTTTTAATATTTCATCAAAATATTTAAATCGAATAAATATTTTGTCCTTCTCATTAAAAATAAAATCGCTCTAAAATTCATATATAATTTTGAAAAGTTTAGCTATTTTATTTTTTGATACTGATGGCTAATCTCTTAATATTTTCTACCATTTCCTCAGGTTGATGTGCAGCATAGCCCAACAGAACTGCTGCTTTTTTCGGCTCAAGTTGACAATATCTTGATAGAGGTTGAATCTCTAAGTTTAATGCCGAGCAATAAGAAATAAACTCCTGCTCAGTCCATGATGCTTTTAACCAACATATAAGATGAATGCCTGAATCTGTTGGCTGAACATCGAGTACATCTGAAAGGTATTCATTAATAGCGTTAATCAATACTTGTTGACGCTCATAGCATGCTTTTCGAACTTTACGTACATGTCGAGCATAGTGGCCTTGTTGAATGAATAAAGCTAAAGCGACCTGCTCTAAATATGAACTTCGCACGTCAGTATAGTATTTAGCTGCACTAAAGGTTTCAATCAATGCTTCAGGTACAGCCATGAACCCTAAACGAAACTCCGGAAACATCATCTTGGTAAAAGTTCCAGAATAAATGACTCTTTGCTGCTGATCTAAACCTTGTAGTGCTTGGATTGGGTGCGTGCCATAACGAAACTCACTATTATAATCGTCTTCAAAAATCCATTTTTCTTGTTTGTTTGCCCAATCTAATAAAGCAAAACGGCGAGCTAAACTTAAAGTTCCTCCTAAAGGAAACTGATGTGAAGGTGCCGTATAAACAAGTTTGCTTTTGAAATAATGATCTGTAATGTCAGAGATTTGCATTCCCTCCTCATCACTCTCGATCAAATTTACCTGTGCACCAAAACTTCGAAAAATCTTAAAAGCTGCATCATATCCTGGCTCATCCAAACACACTTCATCATTTGCTTGAAGTAAGGCATAGGCCGTTAAATGAATAGCCTGCTGCGTTCCGTTTACAATAATAATTTGCTCTTCGTTGCAGTTCAGGCCTCGAGTGGAGCGAACATATTCAGAAATTGCCTGACGCAAAGGTAGATAGCCACGCGGGTCGTAAAATTGACCAAGCTGATAATACGACTGCCGCCAAGCTTGCGTTAATAACTTGCCCCACAGTTGATGAGGAAATAAATCAATACAGCCTACCCCTACATGAAACATCTTTTTCTTTTTACTTAACCATGACTGCTTTCGCCATGAATCCAATAAAGCTTCAATATTCGGATTAATATTTAAGGAACGATGAGTATTTTTAGACTTTTCTTTTGAATTTTTTTGAACGTGTATTAACTGATCTGGCACAACCTCAGCAACATAGGTACCCGAACTTGGTTTAGTAAATAAATATCCCTCATCTAGTAATCGTTCAAGAGCCGCCAATACAGAATTCCTTGAAATTGACATCATCTCTGCCAAGGTACGACTTGAGGGTAATTTTGTTCCGGCAGTCAGCCTTCCATCTAAAATTGCATCACGCAAAGCCGTATATAATCCATCTTTAATCTGGCCTTTTGGCAAAATTAAATGTGGAAAAGATGCGGAAATCGGAGCTGCCATATCAAAACTGGTACTATGAAAAATATCAAAAGTGTATCTTATAAAAATACCACTATCAAAACTACACTCTAGTTGTCGATTTTTTATTACTTTAAAACAGAGTGTAATTATTATGCAAAATCAAGGGCTTCAAATCGTTCCTGTTCAGCAGCAAGATTATTCACAATGGGAAAAATATTGGCTTGCTTACCAAAATTTTTATCAGGTGAATTTACCCCTTCATGTCACAAAAGTAACATGGGAACGTTTCTTCGATGAGAATGAACCTATGTACTGTGCCGTTGCCAAACAAGGTAAGCAGGTTTTAGGAATTGTGCACTATGTTATTCATCGTTCAACGTGGGCAGAAAATAATTACTGTTATCTAGAAGACCTGTATGTTTCCCCTGAAGTTCGTGGACAACACATTGGTAAGCAACTCATTGAATATGTGCAGAAGCAAGCTATCGAACACAACTGTGACCGTTTATATTGGCATACTCAAGAAACCAATGTAACAGCGCAAAAGCTTTATGACTGGATTGCACAAAAACCAGGAGTTATTCAATATCGTATGCCTTTAAACTAAAAAGTGAAAACACCAAAAGCTGGAGTGCTTTTGGTGTCTAAATTTTAGTACGAATACGCTGAATCACTTTGTCATTAATAGTTGAGCATTGATTAAACGCAGCAAAACGCTTGAGCTCTTGTTCCAGTTCGAAGAAGAAGAGCTCCTTATTTTTTACTGTTTTTTCCAAATGTAGGCTAATCACTTCTAATTCTTTGATAGAACGATGCGCTTTACAATCTACTCGGCCGACTAACTCATCTTGATATAGGATCGGCAAGCAAAAATAACCATATACACGTTTGGCCGCTGGTACATAGCATTCAATGCGGTAATCAAATTCAAATAAAGAAGCTAAACGGTCACGATGAATAAGAGAATTATCAAAAGGTGAAAGTATTTTTAAACCGAAATCAGTACTAACCTTTTGTTCCATTGCAGCAACATCAACATATAAAGTTTGACCATTCTCAAGCTTAATTGCAGATACTACACCTGCGTCAATCTGCTCTTTCAAAACGACACGCATAGTTTCTTTTAAATCATTTTTCTTTAAATGAACTAATTGTTTCCATGTAAATACACCATGCGCTCGAAGCGTATTATTAAACAAATACTGCGCATATTCATAAAGCGTAGGCATACTTAAATCAATATTTTCAGGCAAGCAGCGCTCGGTCAAATCAAAGACCTTTTCCATTCCGTTACGCTCACAGATCATCAGGTCACCCTGCATATATAACTGCTCAAAAGCACGGCGGCCTGGTCCGGTATTCCACCAGTTTCCCAAACTCTTTTTATTATTCTTATCAATATCACGAAGACGAATTTTTCCTTCAGCACGAACACGGGCCAAAATTTCATTCATAAGGCGTTGATCACCTCTATTGAAATAACGGCTTTCTCCGTTTCTGACAGACATCATGGCAGGGAGTGCATAACGATAATCTTTCATAGGAAGATAAGACGCTGCATGATACCAATATTCAAAAATCTGGCGCTCACGAACCAAACTATTGAGATGACTTAGCTCATAATCAGGCACTCGGCTCCACAATATATGGTGATGAGCTCGCTCTACAACCGATATGGTATCGATCTGCACATATCCTAAATGCTCAATAGCCTGTAAAGTTCCATCCATGCCTTTTGCAAATCGACTGGTTTTTCCTAGGCCTTGATTAAATAAAGTGAGCTGTTTCAAAGAAGAAGTCATAGAAATCAAATATTGTTGTATTCATTTAAAAGAGGAAATTTTCAGTTCTATCCTATCACTATTTCCTCATTTGCTTGTGATTATAGGAGTAGCAATTCTTAAAAAATGAATCTCGGCTAACTCAACGTTTTACAGACTTACTTTAAAATAACTTTTGGGATTCAATCTAATTACTAAAACAACTACTAATATCACACTGGCTAAATGGAAAAGCCATCCTGCTTTGTAAGCCCCCGTAAGATCATGCAAAATTGCAATAATCCACGGCGGGATTGCTGCCAGTAAAAAACCACCACCCTGCATCAATGCAGATAAAGCCCCTGCATGAATCGGATCATCAAAATGGTCTAATGCAACGATAAGCGTTAACGCAAAACATCCTCCCAAACCTACGCCCAAACAAATTGCCCAAAGTATAGAGGCAAAATCAGGCATAAAAGCCATTCCAGAGAAACCGACTAGCTGCATTGCTAACGTAAACCATAACCATGGACGTCGATCTTTATATTTCCTAGCTAAAACAGGCAAAATGAGCGCTGAAGTTGCTTGGCTCAGGGCCAGCAAAGCGAGTAATTTTCCACTTTGTGCTGCACTCCAACCCTGATCTTGAAAAGAAGGTGCCAACCACGCTACTACTGACGAGTAGCCACCATTTACAAGTCCAAAGCACATCATTAATAACCATGTTCGAGGTTGATTTAATAACTTGCGTACAGGCGCATGATGAATGGATGAGCCAAATTTTGTTGGTAAAAAGACAAGCGCCAATATAAATGCAAATAAAGCTGGAACTGCAAAAAAAGCCAGTCCAACAAACCATAAACCCGTTATATTTGAAATTATGGGAGCTAACCATGCACCTAGTGCTCCTCCTCCCATGAGCATAGCCGAATAAAGTCCCATCATCGGCCCAATATATTGGCTAAATTCTCGTTTAATCATGCCGGGAAAAGCCGCTTGTATCATCGCAACTCCGAATCCAATTAATATTGCACTAAGAATTAATCCTTCGGATGTAGGCAATAAAAATCGGACAGCACATCCTCCACAAATGGCCAGCAATGCACCAAGAATAGCTTTTCGTTCGCCGACATAGTTCTGCAATATTGGGCCAACAAATGCAATGACTCCCATAAGCATCATCGGTAGCAAAGTAAGTAGTGCTATCCCTTGTAAGCTTAAACCAGTGGCTGTTCGAATATTGGCAATCAATGGTCCAATACTTGTGATAAATGGTCTTAAATTAAGGCCCACCAAAGCTACCGTTACAACAAGCATGGGATGAGTCAAAAAAACTCCAGACTGCTTCATTATTTTGAGCCTGAATAATTGGCTTGATAATTCTTCCAATGCGCATAAAGATCAGTGCGGTTTTCAACTCTGATCGGTATATATTGAATTTTCATTGATTGCTCAGCAAACGGCTTGGCAAGCTCAATATATATTTCGGCTGTAGACAGACCAAATGGTGTTCCGTCTTCATTAGAATAAGCATAGCTCACCGACTTTATACCAGCTAAACGCATCGCAGCCATACACATTGGGCATGGATGGCCACTTGCATACACAGAGCAGCCTTCTAAATTGGCAGATCCTAAAACTTGGCTGGCTGCACGAATCGCCAGTAATTCAGCATGTGCGGTTGGGTCATTCGTTACCAGAATCTGATTTACGCCTGAAGCAATAATTTCTCCATTTTTTACAACCACAGCACCAAATGGCCTGCCACCTTTTTCGATATTGTTATAGGCAAGCTCAATCGCCTTACGTAAAAACTGTTCACCTTTTTCCATCACATACTCTCACTTTCTATTTTGCACCAGCTGCAAGAAGTCTTTTTTCAATTTCGAGGTATCCTCGTGACCGCGCATGTTCTAAGGGAGTTATCCCGTCTTTATCTGCCAAGTTCGGATCAGCACCTGCTTTCAATAAAAGCTCTACAATATGTTGATATTTAGGTTCTCCATTTCCCAAAATGATGGCCTCAAGTAATGCTGTCCAACCCAAATTATTCACATGATTAACATCTACACCGGCCGCAATTAATGTACGGACTGTTTCAACATGGCCTCGTTCCGCTGCTGGAATGAGCGCAGTTCCACCGTAACGGTTAATACTTTTTAAATCGGCACCATGCATGAGTATCATTCTTAGAATTTTTAAATATCCCTGTGCACCAGCATATAAATATGGACTGTCTTGAATATTGTCTTTTGCATTTACATCGGCACCAGCCTCTATCAGCATATGAGCAGCATGTACATTATTTGCTCTTGTAGCGACCATCAAAGCAGTCGAACCAGTTTCATCTCGCTCATCAATTAAAGCTTTTTGAGATAAAATCCGTTTGATAGATTGTGTGTCATTATTTATCACTGCCTGATGTAAAGGATACTCACCCATTGCATTCGTCATATTTGTAAAACCCGACGCCCCTAATGCGACAATCAGATTCATCCATATTAGTGACTTACGCATGGTGGCCTCCCAATAGAAATTTTTGGCTAAACATTTTATAAATAGAATAAAGATCACCAAAAGTATTTGGAAATTAAATTATTTAATCGATAGTATTAAGATTATAAATACTTATCTTATTGGCTTTTTAGTGTGGCGATACCTAATATGTTTGATCCTCGCCTTTTACGTGCTTTCGTCACTATTTTTGAAACGGGTAGTTTTACCGCAGCTGCCGAACGATTACACCTGACTCAATCAACAGTTAGTCAGCAGTTAGCACGACTTGAAGAATCTGTCGGTCATGCCCTTATAGATCGGACAGCAAGACCTTTCAAATTGACGGCATCTGGAGAATATCTAATTGGTTATGCGCAAAGGATTTTGACTCTCCAACAAGAAGCTGAAGCGCTACTTAAAGATCCAGCAGGAAGTATTCCCATTCGTATTGGTTTACCAGAAGATATGATGAGCCAAGCAATGGCCGAAGTTTTTGGTATATTTGCCAAAGAGCATCGTTCCATTCGTTTAGACGTAACCTCTGGCTTGAGTCGCAACTTAACAGAACGTTATCGGAATGGTGAGTTCGATATTATTATTGTCAAAGAACCTGCGGCCAGTGCTGATCACCACGCTACATTCCCAGAAGAAATGGCATGGTTTGAAAGTGAGAATTCAACAACTGCATGGTCTGATCCCATAAGTTTAGTGACCTTTCCTCAAGGCGGACTTTATCGGGATGAGATGTTCGCAACCTTAGAGCGCGAACGGCGACGTTGGTATATTGCCTTTACGGGTAGTAGCCTAGAAAGCGTGTTAGTCAGTGTTGAAACAGGATTAGGATTATCTTTATTGCCTGTAGCTACGACCAATGGCCGGAGAGTACGTAGATATGATGCATTAGGAGCTGTGCCGCCTATGGCCGTTTCAATTTACACATGGGAAAAAGCTGGGATAATTTCCCAGCTTGTAGATAAAATGACGACTGTTTTACAAGAACGTTTTCAATCCTCAATCAATATTTAACTTATATCATTCGAACTTTCAGCAATCAGTTTTTCTGCCATTTCTTGAGTTTTTCTTAAGCCTGGCATACGGAACTCGGTATGCCCATAATCTTGGATAGATTTCCAACGTCCACCCCAAGTTAAGCCAACCGATTCAGCGACTTGCCCATATAACCGATAGCCTTGCATTGCCCATGGATCTCGCTCAGAAATAACCACTTTTCCATTTCGCTTAAATGCTACATCAGCAGCTAAACCAAATTGGTGATAGCTTTGATACCCTCTCGCTCTAGTCGTATTTGGATTGCCCGCCAACATATTCTGACGTGCTGGGCTACGATAGCCTTCTAATAGAACCAACTCATAACCATACTGTTCTTTCATGATTTTAAAGACCATGAGTAAACGCTGTTTATATCGTGGGTTCATTTTGTCCCATTTACGATCAACTAAATTTGTGTCCAGAATAGCTCGACCATCGAAACTGGCGTTATCAATCGGTGAAGAATTAATAGCTCCACTATTTTGAGACGAATATTGCTGCTCTAACTGCGTCGCCTCAACAATTGCGGCTTCAATTAGGCTTTCATCTACTTCTGGCGGTGGCGATAATATTTCACCATTTAAAAGTGCATAGATTTGAGGATCTGTTTTTTTCAGATATTCAGCTTCAATTCGGGTTGAACTAATCGGACGAGTAAAAGCAAAAACTAATATACTGGCAAACAAGAAAAAGCCTGCAATTACAATCCACCATTGCTGTAAATGCCAATGAGATTGTAATTTTTCAGGAGCAGCTGCCTGATTCATGGTTTGAGCAAATTGTTTAACCTGATTAAGCTGTTTACGCCCTTGGGGCAGTAATGACAAAACAAAATCTTTGCTTCTACTCCTGAGTTCATAAGACATTAAAAACGCTAAACCAATTGCCAAACATGTAAAGCAAAAGAATATGAGAAAGATCATCATCAGTTCATTAATTCACGGCAAAAGGACTTCGTGTAATTTTAATATCTACCGATGCCTTAGGCGGCTCAACCTCAGGTTCTGGTTCAGCTGGAGCTTTACTCTCAACTACGGGTTTAGCCTGCGCCACTTGTTGCTGCTGCGGCTTACTCACAGGTTTTTGCTGAGCTGGCTGTATTTTGGGTTGAGCCGCTTTAGCTACACTCGTCTGTAGTTGAGGCACAACCTGAACTTTCTTTTCACCTGTTAGCTGTTCATCAAATGGTGAAACTCGTTGTTCATTCGTAGCAACAGGTTTATGTGGAACAGGTTTAAAAATATTGCTTAACTCATTATCTTTTGGCTGTTCAAAGCCATCACGACTCATTGAATCCGTCTCGTTGTCTTGACTTACAGCAATCTGATTTTGTTCATCTGAAGAATGTACAACATCTTGATTTAAAACTTGCTCTTCCGTTGATTTACTCTCAATTGCTGTTGATTCTGGCGAATTCGGTTGAGACAAGAACAGGAATAGCGAGATGCTGACAAACACCCCTGCAATCACACCAATCACAATATAAAGTACTGGTGATTTCGGCTTTTTTTTATTCGATTGTAAAACTCGAATAGAAGTTGGTTTTTCCTGAGCCATTTCGTTCCATCATCAAGGTAAATAAACTGTAATATGTGCTTGCTCTTGAGGAGCAGAAATCACATTTTGATAGTTAGATAATGCTTTATCATTTTGATTGTTCAGCATAAATCTTAAACCCGCAAAGGTAAGTAATGCAAAAATCAATAAAAAGATCAAAATCCAAAAGAAAGGTACTTCGCGATGAATAATATTTCGTATTTGATCGGGAATTGCCGAGAACGGCGAAAACGCAACTTTTTTCCCTTTTAAATAGTCAATTTCATCACCCACTCTTGATACTAGGTGGTTGAGACTTTCAATAGATTCAATTCGGTACTTACCCTGAAAACCGAGCAAAAGGCAGTAATGAAATACCTCTAACGCAGCTAGACGTTCTTTTCCACGACTTCGCAATTGCTCCAAAATTTCAAAGAAACGATACCCAGCTAACTGAGAACCAAACAAGCTCAATTGCAATGGGCTAATTAACCAAGCATTTTGTAAATTAAAATAGCTTGGGTCTTGTTGCGTTACGATAGTTTCATCAATCAAAGCACAAAATGCATATTTAGCATCATGAATATCATCAGCTGAAAATTGCAACTTTTTAGCTTGCTGCTCAAATTGATTGAGTAAATTTAAGATTTTTTCACGAAACTGCTGAGCGTCTGCCGGCACATACTGATTTCGAATCAAAAAAACCAAATAAAAGCCATCATGCAATAAATCAATAAGATTGATTGCCTGTAGCTTTGCCTGAGACTGGCTATTATTGTTCCCACCCGTTCCAATTTGCCCATCGTCAAATAAAGAAGGAGCACCAGTGGATTGTGACATTTTTCTCTCCTTTACCCTTAAGCGTTCATAACAGCAATCAGTTCAATACTGATATCTTGGAAGCCAGCCGGAACATAAATACAAATCGTCTCTGAATCTAACATGCGCTGGTATAATTCATGATGCGGTTCAACTTCAAAATAGCTCACACCAGAACGTACTGGGATCGCTGTTGGAACCTGAATCAAGTGATGCAATGGAATTGCAGGTAATGCAGCAACTACACGTTGCTCTACATCTAAAGTGCTACCAATCTTGAATCGTAAAGGTACGATCTGGATCAACTCATGTGTCTGCATTGCACTACTTGATACTGCAATATAAAGTCGAGTATCTCGAGTAATCTTATCGGTCTCAAGACTTCCCACCCAATATGAAGGGCGGATTTCTTTAAGTGCAATACTGATGTAACGACTCGAAATAATCGTATCGAGTAAATCACGTAGAATCGTGTCTAACTGCGAAAAACTTTCTTGTAAATTATGGTGTTTATAGGCAGGCAACTGATCAACATCATAAGCCGTCGAGAAGGTTAATAAAGAACCTGCTAAACGTAACAATTCGAAGAACAAACGTTCTGGATGGATTTGTGGATATTGCACAAAATGATTCAGGCCAGCATGAGCTGTGTTTAAGGCATTTACTAACCAGAATGAAACGATATCACCTGAACGGAATTCAATTAACTTCTGTTCATTTTCTCGGTTATTGGTTTGAATCGTCTTAATTTTTGCCTTAATCACATTCAGTGTTCTTTTTAAGTTTGAAATGAGTGATTCAGAGGCATCCACGTGTAAAATTGGCGGAATAAACTTCCGATCAATTTCAAAAGCGCCAGAGCTTTGTCGCTTAATCTTTCCAATCGGCAGATATAAGAAACCATCTAGATTATGGTCTGGATTACTATGTACATCTAATAATTTAAAAACAGCACGTCGGCGTAGCAAACTAATATCTGCTTCTGTAGCATTAGTAAACAAATCATGCGTTTCAACAAGGTGAGATTGATATCTACCCTTCTGCGCTTGGTTTTGATCAATTAGATTTTGCTTATTTGCTTGTAAAAGCGGCAATGCTAAATAGATTAGCATCTCACCACGTAAATTAAGATCATCTAATAAAATTGGTTCAGGCAATAGATCATATGCCGGTGCCTGATAAATTTCACCGTCTTGCCAGATCATCTCTACAGACTCAAGAGCAAGAATATGTGTACTCAATTGAGCTTCATCGAAACTTAGCTTCTGAATACCATATGAAAAAGGTACAACTGCGCGAACCGTATGATTTAGGCGTTGTTCATGATACGTATCTTGAATTTGGAAATGTTGAGGTCTTAAAAATAAACCTTCGCCCCACAGGACTTTTTCAGCTTTAAACATATGTCTTTACCAATCTTTATTCATATTCATTTTTAGGCTGCACACCTAACATTTCCTGAACCATTTGTAATGGATGCTCATCTTTAATAACTTGCGCTAACCACTCGTGTAATGGCATTTGACTCCATTTAATCGTTTTTTGAAGCATATAGCTCACAGGACTATGAGGTTCATTTGCTTGGAAGTAATCTGCGATCTCTTGCAATACTTTCATTGCTTGTTCACGGTTAGCCAAGTGCGTTTGTGCTTGAGGCTGAAAAGCTGGCTGATCTGAAACAACTTGTACAGGCCCTTGATTTTCCATAGATGAACTCGTGATAACAGTAGCCTGTTCTTGGATTGGCGTAAGCCCAGTACCAAAAGCTTCTGCTTTATAAATCTTACGTAATGTGCTGTGAATGGTCTCAAATGCCGAATCAATAGCAGCAAAACTCGGCGAATCTAATCCCATTAAATGATCAAGAGTCTGTTTTAAAACATCCCACTCGGTTAAGACTGAACTAAAATCTTGATAATTAGAATATTGAAAAGTTTTAGAAGTATTAAAAATGGCTTGGTCGAATTGTTCTAATTCAGATGGTCCTGACTGGCTGTCATACTCTTCAGTTTGTTTACGGCGAACATTTTCGTGATATAGAAAATTATCGTAATCAAGCAAATTATAATAAGGAGCTGTATTGGTTAAAGAAACTTTCTTTAACAACATCGGAAGCTGATTAATTAAACCCTGTAATAAACCAATGCGTTGATCTAAGTCATCATCTTCAATAACAGGGTGAATTTCCTGCCAGTATTGATTCAGCATGGTATGGCTTAAAGTTAAACCTTTAGCCATACCTTCAAAACCATAAAGATGAGTCCAAGCCTCTAAGAGCCAAGTTAATAGACGAATATCTTTCGTTTTATCTTTTAGCAAAACACTCGTGTTCTTTGCTACAAAGTCCCAATCGGCTTGTTTGCGCTCAGCAACCCAATCACCTTGATCTAGTAATAAATCATCTTGTGTCTTGGCTTTTTTAATTTCATGAAATTCATTAGAAAACGAAAAGTCATCACCACAAGGCAAACTATCACTAATGGGTTCGAGTAGTTCAGAAATATCAATATTCATCTAATTTTAGCTCTATTCAATTTTAAACTTCTGACTTCAATTTTTTACTAGTCCTTTTTTTAGCAGCTTTTACAACTGGGTCTAGTACATATTGAATTTCGTTATCTTTAGCATCAATCATGATAATTTTAGGTAGTTTTTGCTCTGCTAAAGCCACCAAAATTTCTGTAGCTAATGCAGGTAACACTGTAGAATTTAAAATATTATCAACGTTGCGCGCACCACTATCGACTTCTGTACAACGGCTTAAGAGGAGCTCTACCAAATCATCAGAATACTGGACTTGTGTTCCGTATTGTTTCTCAATTCTTGCTGTGATTTTGCCTAACTTATGTTTAATAATTCGTACAAGTAGATCATCATGCAGTGGGAAATAAGGTACAACTCTCATTCGGCCTAAAAATGCAGGCTTAAATTGTTTATATAAACTTGGTTTTAAGTGCTCAATCAACTCTTCAGCTGTAGGCCACTCTTCTACAGGTCTATTTAAGCAAGCCTGCATAATGGCACTTGAACCAGCATTTGAAGTTAACAAAATAGTCGTGTTTTTAAAGTCAATTACTCGTCCTTCACCATCTTCTAAAGTACCTTTATCGAATACTTGATAGAACAGTTCCTGAACATCGCTATGAGCTTTTTCAATTTCATCAAGCAACACAACACTGTACGGGTTACGGCGTACAGCTTCTGTTAAAACCCCACCTTGGCCATATCCGACATATCCTGGAGGCGCACCTTTCAATGAAGATACCGTATGCGCTTCTTGATATTCAGACATATTAATAGTGATTAAATGCTGCTCACCACCATATAACTCATTTGCCAAAGTTAATGCAGTTTCAGTTTTACCTACACCACTCGGTCCCACTAAAAGAAATACACCTTGTGGCTTATTAGGATCTTCAAGTTTTGCTTTTGAAGTTTTAATGCCTTGAACTAATTGTGTGAGTGCATAATCTTGCCCCATTACACGCTCGCCCAATTTATCTTCAAGCGTTAATATCTGTTTAATTTCATCATTAACCATTTTTCCAACAGGAATACCTGTCCAATCAGAAATAATTTCATTAATGATTTGAGAGTTTACTCTTTCAAATACTAAGGGTTGCTGACCTTGAATATCAGCAAGATCTTTACGCCGTAGATTAATCTGATCGAAAGCTTCAGACTCATTAGCATGATTCTGTGCTTCTAACTCTTGAATTTTATGGACAAGTTCTAATTCTTTTTGCCACTGCTCTTCGGTTTCTTGGATCTCTTTTTGCAAAGATTCTAAATTAGCTTTTAAAGCTTCCAAGCGTTCATGATGAATTGGAATCTGACGATGTTCATTTTCTAAAATTTGCTGTTCAAGCTTTAAGTTATGTTCTTGGGCCTTTAACTGATCAAGCTTTACAGGTTGAGCATTTTGGGTCAACGCAACACGTGCTGCAGCCGTATCAAGCACACTAATTGCTTTATCTGGAAGTTGGCGTCCACTAATATATCGATGTGAAGAATGAACCGCAGTAACGATCGCCTCATCATCAATTTGCAATTTAAAATGCTGCTGCATGACAGGAATCATCGCACGCAACATATCTACCGCAACTTCTTCGGTCGGCTCTTCTACTTTTACAACCTGAAAACGTCGGCTCAATGCAGCATCTTTTTCAAAATATTGTTTATATTCTGCCCAAGTTGTCGCAGCAATCGTACG
The DNA here is from genome assembly GCF_052045285.1 of Acinetobacter sp. 22301. Classification (NCBI taxonomy): domain Bacteria; kingdom Pseudomonadati; phylum Pseudomonadota; class Gammaproteobacteria; order Moraxellales; family Moraxellaceae; genus Acinetobacter; species Acinetobacter sp. 22301. The sequence goes on from NZ_JBQEOR010000008.1 coordinate 120,400, forward strand.
CAACTCACCACGTGCAAGTGCTGGTTTTAAAAGATTTGCAGCATCATTTTGCCCTGCTTGTCCACCTGCACCAATTAAAGTATGCGCTTCATCTATAAATAAAATAATAGGATGAGTAGAAGCTTGAACTTCTTGGATAACCTGTTTTAAACGATTTTCAAACTCGCCTTTAACACTTGCACCTGCTTGTAACAGCCCCATATCTAACACATGCAAATGAACATTTTTTAGGGCATTTGGTACTAAACCTTGAGCAATTTTTAAAGCCAAACCTTCCACTACAGCTGTTTTACCAACACCTGGCTCTCCGGTTAAGATCGGATTGTTTTGGCGTCTACGCATTAAAATATCGAGCATTAAGCGAATTTCATATTCACGGCCAATAACTGGATCTATACCGCCTTTTTTCGCTTTTTCAGTGAGATTAATCGTATATTGATCAAGTGCAGGTGTTTTAGCTACTTTGGTATTTGCTACAGTCGCCTCTGTTGAATCCACCTCATCAGGTGGTGTTTTTGTTTCATCTTGTTGTTCAACACTCTTCTCACAAATTTCAAGAAACTTGTGTTTCATTGAATCAATCGGTAAAAGGTCAAATAAACTCGAAGCTCTTGTTGCAATTTGATATAAATCAGGCGCAGTTAATAATGCAACTAATAAATGACCACTACGAATAACGGGATTTTGTTCAGCCGAAGCTAATAACCAAGCTTGTTCAAACAAACGAACAATAGATTTAGCAAAAATAGGAGTTCGGGTATTACCTTTTGGTAATTGAGAAATTGTTTCTTTTAAATCATCAGCTAAAGCTTCAGATGAAATTTTATATTTCTTTAATAAAATTTTTAAATCATTCTCTAAAGATTGATTAAGTAATTCTAAAAATAGATGCTCAATTTCAATTTCGTAATTTTGTTGAATAACACAAGCATTAGCCGATTTTTCCAAAGCAGTTCGTGCAACTGCAGAAAGTTTTGTAATTAAAATTTTTAAATTACTCATCATTACTCTCAATATTTTTAAATAATTTAATGCTTAAAATCATAATGCCTGTATATTAACAAAATTCAGCTTTATCAGACAAACTACTCATCATTTCAAGCGTTAATATGTTTTAGTAGATATTTATATCTATATAAAAATATCTCTATCCTTATCCTTGATTAACTAAACTCTGTTTTGGTAATAATTTACAGCCACATGATAATGAATCATTTACACGTGCTGCGGATTTTCCCATGACAAGCATATTTGGGTCTCCCGATACAATCGTAGAAACCGTTTTGTGTAACGGACAAGTAGCCTTATCTCCTACACAGGCAATTGCAATTCCATCAATTAAAAATGTACTGTTTCCTGAAATGACTTGCCCTCCACCAGTTGTTGGGCATCCAATCGTAATGTAAGGGCTAGCCATGTTCTTCTCCTTATATTTATAGAACAGTAAACTCAATCCGACGGTTTTTCTTTCTTCCTTCTGGAGAAGTGTTATCTGCAACTGGCTTAGATGAACCTAAACCTTCTGTAGATAAATGGTCGGCAGGAATACTCTTACTAATCAAATAGTTTTTAACTGCTAATGCGCGGTCTTGGCTAAGTTTTAAGTTTTTAGTCGCATCACCAGAACTATCAGTGTGACCAATAATTTTCACCTTCTTACCGCCAACTTTATTTAAAGCAATAGCCATCTCGTCAAGAATTTTTTGACCCGCATCAGTTAAAACCGCACTACCAGATTCAAATTCAATAATTCGATTTTTAAGTGCATCATCAATGATTTTCTGCTCAGCCTGATTGACTGATAACTGTGAATACAGTTGGTACGGTGGCTGCACTAATCCTTGAAAAGATTGAATTGTAGGCTGAATATCTGCTGGGTTCAGCATTTTTCCACTCAACTCAAACCGAGTACCATTTACGCTTAATTTGCCTTGTGAAACCTTTTTAAGATCAGGCGTAATCACTCGAGTTACCGAGTCACTCCAACCATTAGGAGCAGCTACGGGTCTCACTTGTATTTTATCTACAACCTGATCAGCACCATAAACAGATTGCATTTTTAATAAGATGGCCTGTTTACTCGCTTCGTTAGGAACCACACCTTCTACGACAATGGGCTGAGCTAAAGCATAGTTAGCAATTGCATAGATACAACAGCCTTTTATGAGCTGTGAAAGTTTACTTTGATATCGTTGATTCATTATTATTCACCCAAAAAAGTCTGTCTAAATAGTTTTAAACCTTGATTTAAACTTAGTTGGCGTTGGCATAATGATTGTTCTAGCGTAGCTAAACCAGCATTCTGCTCCAAATAAGTATCAATCCATTGTGCTTCTATTAAAGAAACCCAGTGTTTACTATCCATATTCTGAGTAAAAATATCGCTAAGGGCTAAAATATCAGCTCCTTGAAAACCGAAGAATAATACGGGTTGCTCTCGATGTAGCAAACCTATCAGCACCTCAGTATTATGTTCTTTTAAAAAACGGCAAATAATACTGACCCAAAATGCTGCTATTTCATAACTGTAAGCAGGATTGTTAATAGGTAAAATTAAAACTTTATTTAATCTACTGGTTCCATTTTGTAAAATTGGCTGTAGCAATAACCCCAAACCAATCATACTTTGAGCTAATTCATAAATACTTAACTTCATTAACTGTGCAAATGAGTGCATCGTATGATTTTCATAGAAACCTACACATTCACGTTCAGTTAAAACCTGAATTTGATTTTGTAAGTGACCTAATTTTCCAAGTAACAGATCTGAATCTTTAATTCCTTTTAAAGCACGATTGTTTTGAAATAAATCAACGAGTACATGTTTATAGCTATAGGGCGCATACAACAAATTATCATACGGTAAATCAATTTCTAATAAATGGCTCAGTACCATTGGAAAAGATCTACCTGAACTATCTTCACTTGCGAGAAGGTTCGCCGCTAAAAACATATTTTCTTTGGGATTCGCAATAAAGAAATCCAGTGAAGGTAATGTGTTATAAGCTTCTTTAAAGCTGCCTGATTGCATTGCATATTCCAATGCTTCAGTAATCCACTGATCAAGCAACTGTATTAGAGCATTCTGACCTTTTGTTTTTAAAAAGTCGCCTCGTGCAGGACTTTTGCCGTAATACAAAGGAGTTGTTTTTAATGTTTGCATTATTGCTCCTCCTTTCGCATAGAGGTTATTTTCCATGTCATGGTTTAACTCCCGCAGAAGGCTGAGCAAGTGCAGAAACAGGATTTTCAGTTCTTGCTGGAGCAGCTTGAGCTGGTGCTTGCTGAGCAGATACCACACGAGCAGCTTTATCAGCAGTCACTTTATCAACCAGTTGCATACCTGCATAACCACGGCTTGAACCGATACTGCCTGAATTACTGCTAATTAGACGGAAATTCATTTTTACAAATAATGATGGATCAGTTTTACTACGCCAAAGCATTTCAAATCCGCCATTTTGTTCCTTACGTTGAGCACTATCAATTAAACGGTTAATACCGTACTCACCTGGCTCATCAAAAATCGTGTGGGTTTGGCCTTGTAAATCTACAGCGGTAATACGAGCACCTGGAATACTGCCTTGGTTTGGCCAAATGAAGTTAACCCATTGCTGAACATCGTTTTCATAAGTCATACGCTGACCATCAATATCAACGGTATATGAAAGCAATTGTGGATTTGGAATTGGGTAAAACTGGAAGTTAGATTGGTTAGTCGCTGGAGCAGCTTGCGCTTGAGCATTCAACTCACCTGTCGCCATACCATTGGCTGGTGCAACATATCTTTGGAAATTCATAACGAATTGAGGATTTAAACTAATGCCTAAATCTTTCCAAGTTTTAGACGTTAACGTATAGCCACGACGAATCACAAATGGATCAAGACTTTCTTTTACAAAGCGAGAAATACTACCGTTCTCACCCAAGATTTGACCAATTTCACTACTTGTTGCTTGTAAAGAAGCTGATGAGTTAAATGGATATTTCTTAGCAAGATTTGCTGTAAATGGTTGATAGGCTTGCATTACCCATAATTTATTAATTTCGTCTTGTGTCGGTGTAATTAAACTCTCAAAAGCTTGCGTAAGTGGGCTAACTACTAATTTTTGCAGTAAACGCTGATCAATTTCATTGAAACCAACCGCCATTTTTTCATCTACAATTTTTTGAGTTTGGTTAAATACAGACGTTTGCTCATTAAGGGTTTGCTTGACTAATGTCATCGCATTAGGTCCAATTTCACCCGCATTTTTAAGCTCATTAAACTTACTACGAACGAGTGCTAAATTTGTCATATATTCATCAAGCAATGACTTACCTTGTTGATCATCACGTTTGCGAACCAACTGGTAGAACATTTGATATTCTTGAGAAATAGCACCTTGGGCATTGTTTGCCACTTGATTAGCAACTTGCTTGTCATCATGATTTAAAACTTTACGTTTAAACCATGCAATAAATCCTTTTTGTGGAGCTGCAAGCTCAGCTTGAACAACCGGATTATCCCAATTTGTTTCGACTGCAACTCTTTCAATTAATGTTCTAATTGGAGAGTTTTGCGGTTCACCTAAAACATCAATATTTTTTACTTGCTGAGCAAATTGGCCAGCTTTAGCATAGTGAATACCACTTAAGAATTTTCTCCATTCAGCAATGTATTCTTGCTTATAAAGCGCTGTTAGCTGCTTTCTAATTTGCTCTGGACTACCCGAGAAAGTTAAATCATCAGATTGTCGACTATTTAACACCCAGTCTTTACTGTCTGTTGGCTTATCTGCAGCTTCCTCAATTGCTTTTTCTACATAGTCATTCCAAGCTTTTTGGGTAAATACGCCTGGTAATGCATAACTACCCAATACAATATTTTTATTTGCCTCACCCACAATCTGACTTACAGTCAGTGCTGGGAAACGTACCGCAGCACGCATTTTTATTTCGTTATAAACACGATCACGCGCTGGCATCCCTCGAACAACAGAGAGCAGCACTTGACGAGTTTGATCAACAATTTGCGAATCTGCTTCTAAAACTGGGAATTGTTTATCATTTGCTAAGGTCATTGCATACGATAAGATCTGTTCAGCTTCTTGAATCATATCTGCACGCGGCATTTGGCCTTTATTTGCATCTAACCAAGAACGCCAGAAACGCGTAACCTGATCGCTTAGATGACTAGCATCCATATATTGCGGATTGCTCATCATTAAATAAGCTTTTAATGCATTATAAGCATCTTGAGGGTTGGTATCTGAAGGTTCCAAATATTGTTGAGATTGAGCAGTTTGCTTGATCTCAACATTCGTGTGGTTTGCTTTTAATGTTGCTTCATTATTTTTTACACGTTGCAAATATTGAGCAATATTTTGCTGTGTTGGTGTTAACACAATCTGCTTAACACCTTTTAAATATTCAGCTTTTAACTTTTCACGAAGCTCATTGCCCTGATATAAACCAAAACTAAACTTAAGTGGTCTATTTTCATCAAACTCATCTAACTGCTGTAAACGTCTTTGAAGAATCAGCAAAGCTTCTAATTGGGTAGACAGTTGCTGACCAGAGGCTCTTTCTAATTGAACGACTTTATTTAAATCTGCTTGAACTTCACCAATTAATTGCTGGTTATTACGATAAGACCAAACCCATACACCCAAAATAATTGAAACACCCGCTAAAGCACCAATAAATGCAATGTAACGTTGACGTTTTCTGCCCGTATTTACATGCTGCTTAACGAGATCTTTATCTTTTAAAATAACATCTGAAAATAGACCATTTAAGAAATAGCCATGGTTAGGAGTAATTTTTGAGTGGTCTTTTAAATCATTTTGAGCAATTTGAGTCAACTGGAATTCTTGTGCAATTTGTTCAGTCATTGGACTTTCAATTACACCTTCCTGCAAAGCACTGGTGAAGTAAAACCCACGGAAAACAGGTTGAAATTGATATGGGTTATCTTCAAAAAGTGTACCAATAAAGCTTTTTAAAGCTGGTTTTAGTGTTTTAAATTCTAATGGGAAAGTCATTACGCTTGGTGAGATATTTTGCGAATGACGGCGACTTAAATGAGTCGAACTTACCCCTTTTAGACCATCGTAAAGAATGGTGTAATGTTTTTCGAACAAATCTACTGCGTTATGAGAAGAATTTTGCTCATATGGAAGCGTTGCTCCCCAAGCTTGGTTATATTCTTGAGCTTCATAAAATTCAAAAAACTCAGTAAAACCTGCAATCAAATCCATCTTTGAAAAGACTAAATAAACAGGTACTACCACTTCTAAACGTTCAGTTAGATCTTGAATACGAGCACGTAAATTTTTAGCAAGCTTTAATGAATTTTCAGGACTTTGACTAATTAGCTCAGCAATACTAACAATTAGAATCAAACCATTAACTGGTGCTTTAGAACGGTTCTTTTTTAAAATATTTAAGAAACCTAACCACTCGGAATGATCTTCGCTATAAACAGAATAACGACCCGCTGTATCGAGCAAAATACCTTCTGTAGAGAAGAACCAGTCACAATTTCGAGTACCACTTAAGCCAGCTGATACCATTTTCTGATGCGTTTCTTCAAAAGGAAACTTTAAACCAGAGTTATAAATAGCTGAACTTTTACCTGCGGCTGGGTTACCAATAACCATATACCAAGGAAGCTCATATAATGCAGCATTGCCTTTTTTATCACCCAACTTAGATTTACGAATCAGTTGAATTGATTCTTTCATTTGTTGGCTAACTAGCTGAAGCTCTTCTTTATCTTTATTTTTGCCATATTCAGCTTGGTTATCTTTTTCGATTGCCTCAGCTAACTCTTCACCTTGAGCAGCATGCTTTCTTCGTTGAATAAGCCAATAGATACCATAAACAATAAGACCCAAAGCATAGGCAGTTGCTAAAGCCCAGAATATATGACGAGGAATTGAAGTATATGAAGACATCAATGCCACGAACAATGACAAGGCGATAATTGCTTTAGGATTCGTGATGTACTGCCACAAGTAGCCTAAAATTGTATGCATTCTATTCTCGTTCTAAGTCCAAAGTTTAAATTAGTTATTCAACACCATCGCATCATCTTCTGAGTTTTCAGTGATACTCTGCACAAACGTATGTGCTGACACCGTATTTTCTCCAAAGACAAAAGGAATGATATGTTCAGGGAAATGCATGCTCAGCATAAAGCCGTAAATATCAGCTAAATGTTGGGTATGCCCTAATGACGATTTCACATAAATATAGTGATGCGGTTCTACAGGCGTTTGAAGAAAGTGTTGCTGCAATTTCTTCGAAACTTTTACATCGGTTTGATCTGACAATATCAGTACATAAGGCTCATCACCTTCATGCTGAGGTAAATCATTAAATTCAAAATTATTAAAAAGCTTCGCTGTATCTTGTTGACCCACTACCACTTTCAGTGCTTTAGTCGGTTCTAATTCTTGAATTTTTAATAAAGGATCTGCGAGCAAACAGCTTGCTGCAAATTCAGCAGGAATATAATCTTTAATCATCCAAGATTTTTCATCAATTAGATCTTGATCAATTTCCGAATCAGCCACAACCAAAAAGAACATCTCATGCTCTCTTTTATGGATACCCTTTAATAAATGCATTAACTCTTGGTAAGCCAGTTGCTCTCCAAAAAAATGATATTCAATATGAAGCTTTTGAGCAGGAATACCAATTTCAGTAAAAAATTCTAAAATTAATTCATTACTGTGGTCATCATTCCAGATATGTAATAAATCCTCCGAAAGAAGGATGTGTAGATTTAAGCGATTTAAGCGATAAACTTCTACGATCGGCATTTCTACATCGTCATATTCAGACTCAGGATTTACCCATGCCGGATGCATATGATATTCAAGGGCTTGCTGCGACTCATAAAATAAAGTTGAACGCTTTAAATGCTCAGCTAGAAGATATAGATTTTCTATATTTTGTTCGAGTTGCTGTCTTATTAATGACATCATACGAACTTGTCGTGGAGATGAGTAATCACTCTCCTCATGATTCTCTTCATCAAAATCTTTAATACGGTAAGATAAAAGAGGTAATCCGTAAGAATTTAACAATTGATTATCCAGCTCTGGACTTTTAAAGTTTTGTAGCTGCTCAATAATGCTTTCGTTCTCACCAAAAGCATGTAAAGCAAAAGCAGAATAAATATTGAAATCTAGCTGTTCTAATGGTTGATCAGTTACCGCAGTTTGTTTTGAGTTAACGTCATCTTTATCTTGATTTATTGCTTGCTCTTTTTTGTCTTTATACGTTGTATAAGCGCTATAAATTAACCACGGTGATAAAATCACCAATGTAATTATTGCTGGTAAAACTAAGAAATAAAGGAAAAAATCTCCTTTATCAGGATTATATTGAACATCACGCCAGTAGAAAATAATAATTCCACTAACTACTGAAAAAATAGCAATGAATGAGAGTAATATTTTTTTAATCATATTGTCTCTCCAATAAGGCTATAGCAGGTTTCATGACTATGTACTTTAGGTTGTCGTGATATGAGAAAAGAACCCTGGCCTAACCCACTCTGATTCTTATGAGTGAGACAAATAGGTTGTATTTCTGATTCATCCAAGATAAGCCGTAAATCTATTGATAAAGTTGGACTACACCACGTTTCTACAAGTTTTTTAAGCTTTAAGCTTAACTCTTGATTTGGTAAGAAACTGAGATATTGCTGACGTTTTAATGGTCCAATTTGAATTTCAATTTTTCCATCAATTTGCTGAATGGTTTCCCCACAAAAAGTATTAACACCAAGTAGACTCGGCTGACTTCCACCTAAAGTTGTTAACTGATCACTCGCTAACTTAAAGGATTCTTGTACAAATTCTTTAATCGTAATTTCATGTTTAAAAATACATGACAGCATCGTTTTTAATGCATGAACTGTATTATTTTGCCCCTGCATTAATCCTGAGAATTCTGCAAAATATTCATCAAGATCAGCTTGTTGATGCTGCGAACGCACATAACCATTCAAAGCATGCAGAATATCTAAATAGTCATTTTTATGTTCTATCTCATATCTAATCGGCAGATTATAAGTAATACTAGAATCTACATATTGAGCGGTAAGCTTATGATTAAATAAACTTAGAAACTCTTTAGTTTCAGCTCGTTGCTGACGCGGAGCTTGCTTAATCTTATTCGTATACGTATAAGGTAAAGCACCTTGTATGCCCGTAAGACCAACAATTAAATTCGTGATATAGATCCGCTCGTCCGTTAATTCTAAATTTTCAATCTCTGTAGCAGGAAAATTTAAATTAAAGGATGTTTCAAACTTAAAATGATCACTCCAGGATGAACTAACTGTACGACTTGAATCGTGCCTTAATAGCCGTGTTGCTTGGATAAACTCAAAAGACTTTGGCTTTGTAAAGAGCTCAGCTGTTACAGAAGAGTCTTGCCACCAACGTTCTGACTGCATTGGTATAACTCCTGCTGAGATGAATAATCCTTAACAACCAAATCAACAAAACTATTAATTTGAACCTTTAAATTAAAAACACGACTTAATAACTGACTAAAAATGTATAGGCTATGGCCTCTAAATACGGATGAATCAATTTGTAACTCTGCCTTTACTCCTCTTACAAACATTGGAAATGGCTTTCCATCTACAAGTTTGTGAGTAAGTGAAAATTCCAGATGTTTGATTGATTCAATAATTAGATAATTTTCTTTTGATAAAGGTAAGTTATATAAAGCAAGTAACTCTTTAATATGAGATACCGCATCACCTTTCATTAAAGCTAAACTATTTAATGAAAGGTGTGAAATAACACGCCACTGCTCACTCTGGCTTTGACCAAATTGATAAGGTTTTGTAGGTCTTTTTAAAACAATAGCGCGGCGAGCCAGACTACTATCATTAAGGTTTAATATATTATTAGATTGCCCTAATGCTTCATGCGGTAAGTCACGATTTGAGCATAATAGTTTTGTGCTAATAAAATCCGAACGTGTTGACGAAGGATTTAAATTTTTAGAAATAATTGAATAACCCATTTCGACAAAATTGGGCTGCAGCTTTTGATAATTCACTGCATAGAAAAAACGTGCTGTGTCAGCATGATAATGACTCATGGCAAAAAAAGGCAGCACCGGAACATAGCTTTCTTCTTGACTCGTTTTTTCACGAACCATATTCATTTCAGTAATTGAATACACCTGATAAAACTCAGGATGATGAGCATCTGTAATCAGCGGATATTCTAATTGCTTATGTACAATTTTTTGTGGTTCAGCGTATTTTTCAAATAAATTAATAACTGGTGTAGTAAACAATTTAAAATTAGCGACATTTAATTCAGAATAATTTCGCACTACAGCTTGATCATTTAAATTTAATTTAAAATGTATAAGCAGTTCAAAATTATTATCTTCTAGAGATAAGCGCTTTAAAAAACCTAAATCGAGTTTTAGATAATTAAATTTTTCAGGAAAACAAAAATACTCCATCAGCAAACGATAAGCATGATGAGTATGCTGATCGAGTGGCAATAGACTTTCTTGCTCGGAAAAACCTGTTAACTCAAATGGATTTTTATCCAGTTCAACAATTTTCTGCCCTATTTTAATGGCAAAAGTTGTTCCCTTCTTAAAAATACTGTCTAGTACTTGAAGTGGAAAATTAGAAATTGCATCTAAATAAATAGGTAGTTTTTCATTTATTAAACATATATGAGCATGATTAAAAATTTCGAACTTAAAAGTTAAAGTCGCATTTTGACTTAAATGCATGTGTGCACTAGGTGTGCTTTTAAACTCTAGCGCTTGTAAATTTATAGGGAGTAATTTGACTTCTTGGGTAGTATTAAATTCACACTGCACCCCTTTAAAGCTACGTGACTTCAAGACTGTGTGAGCAGGAACAATATGCGCTTCTGTGAGCTGCTTTATTTTATTTATATCTTCAAAACTTATTACTGAACAAGCCGGAAAATGACGTAAGTATTGAGGGAACATCACCTCAAATAAAGAACGTGTAAATACGTCATAACTATCAGCAAGTTTCTTATCAATACGAGCAGAAATTAATGAAAATGCCTGTATAAGACGTTCGATATGCGGGTCATCAATCTGCTCTTGATTTAAAGATAAACGCTGAGCAATTTTCGGATATTTTTGAGCAAATTCACGAGATTGCTGACCAAATTCCTGTAGTTGTTTTTCGTAAAAAGGTAAAAGCTCTTCTATCACAACACACCCACTATGCCTAGGTTCTCGCTGAAATTACATATTGCTGCGTTGTCGGTTTTAACAATGCATCAAAAACGACAGGTTCATACAGTGGATGAATATTTAGATACGCCTGAATGCTTAAACACAATGCCCCCATATTGTGCCCATCCAACAACATCTCTACCCGTATTTGTCTTAAACGAGGTTCATGAGCTGCAATTGACTGTTCAATAGATTGGCAAATCTTGTCACGATCTAGCGGATTGGCTGTAGAAAGCCCCACAAAATCAATAATACCGAACTGAAGTATAGATTTTTTAACTAGCGGGTAATCATCAACTACATGATCCAATTTAGCGACTCGACTGTTAAGTAAGTCTTCTAAATCTTTTGCTACCGATTCTCTTAATTGCTGAATAGAAAGACCTTTTGCATAATCTTCACTTTCCGGAATTAAGCGGTCAAACAAAGTTGAACGAAATCCATATGGATAAAGCCGATCTAAATTCATTCGAGTTCACAACAAGCATGCTTAAAGACAGCAGAGGCTAACTTTAAGTCAGCCTCCACCAAATATTCACTTAAACAATTACGCTGCGTAAGAAGCAGTATTGTTAGAAAGTGACCATTTCTTAGTAACAGCACCTTTAGCAGTACCGTTAATATCTTGTTGATTGTAAGTCCATTCAACAGCTGCGTATTTCAAACCAAACGCTTCTGTTGGAACACCTTCTTCATTAACTGTTGGAGTTACACTAGAAACTAGAACATGCTTCAATTTGATTTGTAAGTACTTGATGCGCTTATCACCATTTGCACGGTAGAAGTCAATTTGTACTTCATCAAATGTATAACCAGCTGAACATGCTTCCCATAATTTCGGGCTAGTTGCATCTAGATCTTTAACAAAAACCATATCTGAATGTTCAACACGTTCAGCAGTATGACCACCAACACTACTTGAAGTAGCAGATTTAGGTTGACGAATGTTATGAGACCAAGAGTTAACTTCTAACCAGCCTTTGTGCTCAGAGTCACGAGACTCTCCATCAACTTTGTATTTACCGCGAAACTCAACGTATATATCTTTCATTTAGAACTTTCCTATTTGTAATTTAAAGTTATTCTTTCGCTGACCTTTATTAATTTGAGGACTGAGGTAACTCAGTGACAAGTCGTAAAGAAACTGACAACTCGTCCAGCTGGAAGTGTGGTCGCAAGAAAACCACAGATTTGTAGTGACCTGGTTGAGCAGGATCTTCTACAACTTTTACAGACGCTTCACGTAGAGGGTATTGAGCTTTTGCTTCTTGAGAAGCGCCATCGTCAAGTAATACATACTGTGACAACCACTCATTTAAGAATGCTTCAACATTTCCAGCAGAAGCAAAGCTACCCACTTTATCTCTCATCATTGCTTTTAAATAATGAGCAATGCGTGAAACAGCCATGATGTACTGAATTTGACTCGATAAAGCAGAGTTAGCATTTGCTGTATCATTGTCATATTTTTTAGGTTTTTGAGTTGATTGCGCGCCAAAGAAAGCAGCGTAATCAGTGTTTTTACAGTGAACTAAAGGAATAAAGCCTAAATCGCTTAATTCTTTTTCACGACGATCAGTGATTGCAATTTCTGTTGGGCATTTAAATACCACTTCACCATCTTGTGTTTTAAAAGTGTGTACAGGCAAGCCCTCGACTAAACCACCACCTTCAACACCACGAATTGCAGCACACCAACCATGCATATCAAATGCATTTGTTAAACGAGTACCGAAAGCATAAGCAGCATTCATCCACAAATATTCATTGTGGTTTGCGCCTGAAACATCTTCAGCAAAGTTGAAGCCTTCAGTAGCTGTTCCTTCCTTTGGATGATAAGGAAGACGACCAAGCACATGTGGCAATGTTAAAGCAACATAACGAGCATCTTCACTATCACGGAATGAACGCCATTGAACATATTCAGCTGTTTCAAAGATTTTTGAAACATCTCTAGGACGGTCAATATCAGTAAATGACTCTAGACCAAGAATGCTTGGGCTAGCGGCCGAAATAAATGGCGCATGAGCAGCTGCAGCAACATGCGAAATTTGCTCAAGCAAATACATGTCAGAAGGCGTACGGTCAAATTCAAAATCACCAATGAGCGCTGAATATGGTGCACCACCAAAAGATCCGTATTCTTCCTCATAGATTTTCTTAAACAAGGTGCTTTGATCAAAGTCCGTAGCACCTTGGAAATCTTTTACTAACTCTTTCTTAGTCGTATTCAACATACGAATTTTAATAAGAGGGTTAGATGGTGTCTCTTGACAGAAATAATAAAGACCACGCCAAGTTGACTCAATTTTTTGGAATTGCTCATTGTGCATGATCTGACTTAATTGACTTGAAATCAGTGCATCAATTTCTGCAATACGCTTATCAATTGATAAAGTCATATTTTCAGAAACTGTAATTGTGCCTGCCATTACTTCTTTAGCAAGCTCACCGATTAAGCTTTTTGCACGCGAATGTTCTTCTTCATTTCGGGCAATACGGCTTTCTTCAACAATCGAGTCTAAAAGTGTAACTTGTTCATTTTCAACAACTGGCATTGCTGCAGATTGAGTATTATTCATGATCAGCCTCCGCACTTAATTTACGAATCTGATCTGTATTTTTAAGAACTTCATCAAGTAAATCTTCTAAACGTTCACTGTTAGAAATTTTGTTTCTTAAGTCAGTTAAACGCTCACGAGCTTCCACAAGTTTCTTTAATGGATCAACCTGTTGAACCACATTTTCTGGACGAAAATCTTCCATTGACTTAAATGTTAAATCAACAGCGATCTTACCGCCCTCTTCTGTCAATGTATTATCTACTTGGAAAGCAGCTCTTGGAGACAATGACTCCATAACTTCATCAATATTATCTAAATCAACATTAATGAACTTTTTATCTTTTAATTTTGTACGCTCAAGCTCAGATGCAGCCGAAAAATCACCCATCACACCCACAACGAATGGTAGTTCTTTCGCTTCTTTTGCATCACCAATTTCGACATCATATGTAAGCTGAACACGTGGAGGTCGAATTCGCTGAAGCTTCTTTTGTACGCTCTCTCTCTTAGCCATAAGATTCTATTCCGGATTATTTAATTAAAGGGTCAAAAGGCGAACTTTTTGATTTATTAACAGTGGCTGCAGGTGCAGTTTTAGGTTTTACTGTAGTCGTCTTTGCTGGGCTTGATACTCGTTTATTTGACGTTCTAGAAGCACTCGCTTTATTACGTGTTACATACTGTTTTTTATAACTTCTTTTTTCATTATCAGCTGAGCTACTTTCTGAACTCGCTTTAAAACTCGATGGGTCCGGGGCAGGCATAGCAGTATGAATATTTTCAATTAACTGCTTTGCAGGAGGATAAGTCACATCATTGCTTAAATATCTCATTTCCTGAGTACGCATTTGCTGCAAAGAATTATTTGCAATGCTCACACCAGATAAAAACAAGACATCTGTTATTAATGAACCGCGTATATTTTGACTTTGCAATTGACTTGCTAAATTCAATGCTTTAACTGGTTGATTGGTTTGATAAAACCGCATAGCAGCTTTAGCTAATAAATCATTTTTTTGAGTTGCATTATCGCTATCACAAACTTGTTTAAAAATATTCAATAGCTCAGGATCATTTTGACCTTCTGCTAGAGGGTTCTTCTTAATACAACTTTTTTTAAGTTTTACAGGCTCTAGTTCTGCTGCTTGAGCATATGATAGACCGATAATGTTTCCAGTCAGAAAAAGTATCAAAATACTTCGTTTCAACACAACTTTCATTCCTCTGTTTTCTTATTTATTCAAGGCTTTACCGAAAAGTTAATATTCTTAAAACATTAAAAAATCAGTCTAAAAACCTTATATTCAAAAAATTTAGGCACAGTTTATCATATAAACAAACATATTTTATATAAAAATCATATCAACTTAAACTAAAAGTAAATAGTTAAGATGCTTATAAAATATAGCTTAATAAAGTTATTCTTATAAAAACATAATATTGTTATTTTTTGTAATTAAAAACAAGTTGTTGAATTTAAACAATTAAATAAAAATTAAAACTAAACTAAAAATTATCATAAATATCACTTAGTTAAGATTTACGAAACATTTTCTTAAAAAGATTTTAGTTGATTTAAAAGATAAACAAACTAAATGATTGTAAAAGATACATTTCAAATTTATGAAAGTGGAAACTCAAAATTAATAAAAATAAAATTGTCAAGACTAATCGGTCTATTTAGTATATTTTTCATTTCACTTAGTGAGAACAGTAGAACCAATACCCCCTAGTTTTATGAATAACCATCTTTCTCTTAAGGTCAAGTTCTTAGATAGTTCAAAACCACACTCAATATCAAGAAAAATAAACTATTTGGCGTTATAGTTTTAAAGAATATTGCGAGTTTTAAGTTAGAGAAAAATAAAAAGACCTTTCCACTCAAAAGAACTTTTATTTAAGTATAAATTTATATTTTAGACTTCCAATAATTAGCTTTTTCAGGACTAAATTTTGAACTACTATCATCCGAATAAATATTAAATAACAACTCTGCTCCAGATTTATTTCCATTGCGTACAGCCATTTCTGCATATCGTATTGATTCATCTAAATTCTGTTTCATACCTGCACCATTATAATACTTAAGAGCAGTATTATATTGCGCTAACGCATGTCCATGATCAGCAGCGCGTTTAAACCAGACAAGTGATTGAAGCGGATCTTGCTCTACACCATCACCTCGCTCATAAGCCAAGCCTACATTGTTTTGTGACTCAAGATCTCCCTGTTCAGCAGCTTTTAATAACCACTTAAAAGATGTTTTGATGTCTTTCTCGACACCATCACCTACATATAATTGAGCAGCAACTACCGTCTGGGATTGTATGAGTCCTAATTCAGCAGATCGAATAAAATATGTAAAAGCTTTTGCTCTATCCTGTTTTACATTTAAACCTTTGTAATAGGCCAACCCAACATTGTGAATTGCGGAAGGATTTCCCTTTTTAGCTCCTTCTTCAAACCAAATTAAAGCTTTTTGATCATCTTTTTTAACAACTTCATTGCCATTTCGATAAATCAGTCCTAATTGAAGCATGGCATTTGAGGAGCCTAGTTGTGCAGATTTTTCAAATAGTTCCAATGCTTTCTTTTGATCAAATTTTTCACCTTCGCCTGTGGCATACATAGATGCTAATACAAAAATAGCCTCTGCATCATTTGCCTTCACAGCCTTTTCCAGATCATGTTTAGACTTGTATTCAGACACATCTTTATAATCTTTAGTCAAAGTTCCGTGAGTGTGTTCTTCTTTGTCTTGAGTGCATGCAGATGTGAATAATATTAAGGTAATGACAAACAATCTAAGCTTCATTAATTAACCTTTTACTTCAAAAATTTTTCTTATCAAAATAATCTTCTGGATAAGGATCTTGGCCTTTTAAATTTTTTCTATACTTCATTACACTAATCTGAACACCATTATCAGTTAAAAAATCATTATAAAAATCCTGCTCTTTAGGATTTTCAAAACCTAATTTTTCAAATATTTGTTCAGATAAATTGCCAAAATTCTCATATGATTTTCGAAAACTAAAATAATTTATGAATGCAGAAAATGAAACTGAAATAAAAAATGTTATAAGCACTGCCTCAAAGAAGAATATTATACTCTCACCAGAATAATCAGAAGAAGAGATAAAACTAAATATAAGTATCACCATGAACAAGCCAAATGACAGAGCACTAAAAAAACAAGTCTGCATCATAATAGCTCTATATCCCATTTTTACTGAACGACCCATTTCATAGATCATATACAATAGACCTGATTTAGGATCAACAATTGCATAAACTTGATGACGTCCATCAATAGTTTTTTCGCTAATTACAGCAATCAATTCGTCATTTTCTTCAAAACGTGCTGTCGTAAATTGCCCTACTAATGGATACTTATCTATTTCACCTATAAAAGTTATACCATCTTTTGCTTTTCCAGCCATTAATAAAATAGGTGAGCTTGTAAGTAAGGAGCTGCTTCCAGCAAGTACACCTGCAAAAGCGGTACCTGCTGCGATGTCGCCCACATCCTGATTTACAGGTATTTTAGATTTGGCTTTATCTAGAGAATGGATTGGGCCCTGAACCAGTTGAAGATGTAATTTCAAAATCTTTACCTTTAAATAACCTTTTAGCCTTTAGTTATTGGCCCCATTCTTTTATTTTTGCTCTATATAGCTTTCTGGATATGGATCACTTTCAATAACTTTTCTATATTCATATACGGATTCTAGTAACAAATGATCTTTTTCACTCAAATAACGACTTGGCAATAAAAAAACCTCTTGCGGATCTTTAAAGCCATACAAACTAAAAATTTGTTCTGACTTTTCTGAAAAATGTTTTAATGAGTTGGATGCATTTTTAATAATAAAAAATAAAATAAAATAAAATAAAATAGCCACTCCTAAAAAAATTAATATATCAACCTGATTAAAACCTCTTGCCCAAAAATAAATTAAAGATCCTAATAAAATTGTTATTGCGTACCAAACATTTCTACCTTTAGCTATAGAAGTCTGATGAGCTTTAACAGAAGCTCCCATCCCAACCTGCATATGAAGTAAGCCTGTTTTAGGGCTCAATACTGAATAAAGTTCATACAAATTTTTTTCAAGACGTCTTACGACACAAATGACATATTCATTATGTTCAAATAACGCACGATGGAATTGCCCTACGCAAACTTTACCATCGATTTCCATAACAACTGATTTGACATGTAAACGACTACGTGAAGCGAGAAATACAGTTTGTGCAGACAATGAAACATTTTCTGCCACACCACTCAAAATCGCTGAAGATGCAATTTGAGCATCACCAGACTTTCCAAATGCACTTAAAGAGTCATCATAAATCTCTAATCTTTGAATGCGACCTTCAAATTTTAACATCTCATACATTTTAAACGCTCACTATCGCTTTCATAAACTCTTCATATTCTTCATCTGCAGTTTGGAATTTTTTTTCATTTCTAGATGTAGATTTAAATATTGACTCTTTTTTAGGGTCAGATGCTAATTTAAAAGCTGTTTTTTGACACCAATCTTCCATTGCATCATCCAAAACATATTTTTTAAGTAAAATTTCTGCGCTAATTAAGCCTAATGTTATAAGATTCAATCCAGCAATTACTCGAGCACTCATTAAAAATGCGACTAGAGCATTCGCTGTGAATTTAGTTAAAACTCTTTTAATTACTGCATTTTTGCTATGTTGTAAAATAGCACTAGCTAATACACCTGCCTGTCCAATTGACAAGCCTAAGTTGATCAAAATTCTGGTAAATAACATTGTTTGGATAACAAGTGAGTTCGTCTCTTTTAAGGTTTTTGAATCTACATATAAACCAGTTATTCCACCTAAAGTTCCAAGACTTCCAGCAGTTAATCTAAATGCTGCTGCAGAGGCCGCTGCACCTGTGGCAGTTCTACGGCTCCAACTCTCACCTAACATATCAAATGCAACAGCAGATACCGAGAACATCGAACCTACTAATTGTACGGATAGCTCTGGCTTATCTTTAATATCAGATTTCCAAGCATCATATTGGAAATAAAAATTCAGTAACTCAAAAACACCTACGATAGCAAGTATTCGATTTTTGGTAATATCAGGTTGCCCTTTAACTGCTAAGGATACTGAGTTTTTAATTTCTATCGCCCTAGTATTTCGATAAGTATAAGTCATACCACTTTGCGGTAAAGACGAAATTGCAGCAGCTCTAAATTCTAGGTTATACATCAATCTCATCAATGGGATTTGTTGAGCCAAATTTCCTGATCTTAAATATAACAATTGAGCTGTATGACGTTGAGCACCTTCACGCGCCATTATAGTAATTGTACTAATATTTATTGTTCTTAAACGTATATCACCAAACTCTTTTAGAGCCGTATTCAGCATCAAAGATATCCAGTAGAACAGTTTATCTGGCCATTTAAAATCATTTGCCGAGATAAATTTTTTCCCCTCAATACTACCCAACCAACTATCAAAGGCAGCATCGGCTGCGGTAAACATACTAAAACTCTGTTTACTATAATCCAGTAAGTCTTTTGCTGAACTTGGACTTTCAAATATCTTGGCATACTCATCCATCAAGACTTTGTTATTAAAACAATAGGCTCTCAAGAATAGGTTTTTATCCAAAACTTTTTTTTCACATATCCATTTATTAAGTAAATCTTTCCCTTTTTGCAATAAATTCATTCCATACATTAAGTCCATAATAACCGCATGAAAAATAAAGCCATTGCTTTCTTTCGGTGTTTTACCCTGTTTCAATTCCTCACTCTGGTCAAAATAGAACAGACCTTTTAAAAGATTAGAAGAAACCAGCCAGTTATAATGATCATCTACATAGCGAGCCGCAGCAGCATAACTCTCTTCCGATTTCTTATCGACATCCTTACGGAACTTTTCCAAGCCATTCAGATCTAACTGTGCTTGATACTTTTTCCATGCATGATCGCCATCCACAGTCGCTTGTTTAACAGCCTCTGCTCTCTGTTTTTCAAGTTCGGCTGCAGCTTTTGCAGGCGCATTTTTTTCGAAATTTTTAAGATTCTCAAGTCCCTTTTTATCACCCATACGTTCAGCTCTTTGAATCGCTGCTTGAAGATAAGGTTCTGTAATTTTCTTCCTTTGCTGTTCATTTGAATCAATAATTTTGAACTTTGCCTGAATAGAGTTTGCAACTAAGTTTTGCTTCATATTATCAATCAAAGTCATAGTTTGAAGCTTATGTTCGTTGCTAAAGCCGTCTTTATTTTCTTTTAAGAAACTATCAATCTCTTTAAAGCTTAATATATTACGATCTTCATTTAATTTAGAAGTAATTCCAATCGGATCATAAAGCGCAACACCAATATGCTCTTTCGGTTTCTCACTAAATTTCTTGTTTATTGCTCCCCAACGAGCAGAACCATATGATTCTAATGGCAATGCAACAGCACTTAACTGGGCACTAGAAAGACAATGTTGCTGGACAGCTCCTTTTGTTACATCAATTTTTTGCCAGTAGCCTGAAGTCGCATACTGATCAGCATTTTTTTCAAATTGTTCTCTCATTTTTTTGGTGAGTGGAGCGTGAGCATGAAGCAAATAGACCGTCTGGGCATCATCATTATTTATAGAAGGAATGGTAATTAAAGAAGCGTTAGCACTATGTCCAGCTTTATTGCATGCAAAATCTTGAGCAACAATTGGAGCTTTACCCCCTATAGCAAACTCCTGATGAAACCCCTTCTTATTAGTAATATACGCAACCCACTCTTTTTTCCCTGATTTTCTTTTTATGAGTAAGTAAATATATCCTGAATTAATCATTCGAACTGTATATTTATATTCCTTAAGTGAAACATTAGTAACATTGGCCCCTAATTGTGCCGGTAATGGTTTTACTCCTAAACGAGCTACCGAATATTTAAGAGGTAATATATTTATACCTGTAGGGCGACAAAAGTTAGTACATTCCTTTTTAGACATCTGAGTGACTGGTATTTTATTATTCTGAGTCGTCGATGCAGCAGCCTGCTGACTAATTTTGCTTGGATTTGGACTAACGCCTAACTTTTGAACTACTTTCTGCTCTTGTTGTGCTGGCGTCCCAAATTTTTTCATTTGTTTCGCAAAAGTCGGTTTATCATTAGCCATGGTAGCTCTCTTTACATTCTCTTATAACTTGTGAATATTGATTTTCTTCTAAATAGTCCATTGCTTTGGTAAATGAGTTGGCCTCACTTCTATCAACCCAATAATGATCAAGTATGGCTGAAATCAAACGACTTTTTATAAAATTTCTATGCAAAATAACGGAATACATTCCATAAGCAATAAGATCCGTTACATGTAAAATTCCATAATGTGTTATTGCGTGATGAAGTGAATCCAATATCACATCCTGACGAATCAACAACTTCTCGTCATATATAAGAGATTGTTTAATCACCGTATTCGACAACTCAATTAAATCTAGTTTTGCTGACTCAGCATTTGTAAAAGTAAGAGGAAAAAGCGACCTTTTTTCCTGAATTTTCACCTCATACAAACCGTTAAAAAAAACAAAATGCCAATTCTCTAAAAATGATTCAATTCGTTCGCTTTTCTTATCAATTATTGCGGGCAAGTAAACCAACACTCGTGGATCATACCAACGAAAAATAAATTTATTGTTTGTATCTTTTGCAATAACAAGTTTTTTAAAAGTTTGAACTGCAATTTTTAGATCAACAATTTTGCTAAATCCATGAATAAAATAACCATCCTCATTTTGATCTAAATTCATTAATAATGTATGAGTAATAAAGTCTAATGAATTTGCTAGATCTTCTTTCACTTTTATTTTTATAAAGAAAAGAGCTGGACGGCTATTTTTTTTAGCGCCAGCTGCAATCTCTATTGGTTCCAATTCATAATCTTTTAACTTTTCGATAAACTCATCAAAAAATCCATTCAATAAAGTCTCATCACATAAAAAACTAATATGACCATTTTGTTCAAATAGGTTTGAGATTAAATTACTTAACTTTTTAGAATTTAATTCATCTTTAGAAAATAAAAGCTTCATCTTAGTCTAATATCACTTTTGCTGATCCATTTTGAGCAGCTTGAGTCTGTTTAGCAGAACAGTCTGGTAAATCTAATGCAGGTGGATTTATTGATGATCCTCCCATAAACAAATGCTGCCCTGCTTTCACCTCAAGCTTACCGCCCGTAACAGGGAAAATACCCGAACCATTCAACTTAACTTGAGATCCACTTACAGTCAGATTAATTTCAGTTGGGCTAGTAATAAAAACCGTGTCTTCAGTTGAAGTAATTTGTACGCCTTTTCGAGCAATGACATCTAAGGCATCACCTTGCGCCTGAATTTCTACTTTGCCTTGGCCCGCAAAAAGTCGAGCACCCTCCTGAGCGGCAAATAGACTAATCTTTTGGCTCGCATGACTTACTATATTCTTTTGTGTACTAATATTAATACTATCTCCAGCACTTTGAGTGAGCTGACCATTTGCACTGAGATGTATATCTTCATTACTACTTACAGCAATACTTTTTGGAGATGCCAGCAGCATCACTGCTGATTGAAACTCAGCAGCTTTTTTAGGATCTTCTTGTTTAAGAACTTCTAGGAAAGTCTGAATATTCTCAAGCATATCTAAGGGATCAGTTTGCTGATTTTTAGCAACTTCGCTGAGTGACTTAGCATTATTGAGACCGCCTTCGATTTGTTGCTTAGCCTCGCTTGCATCAAGGTGTACACCTTGAGCTTGGTCCTGCTTGTGGGTACTAACAAGTAAGCCACTGCCTGCTCTTACTGCGCCCCATTGATCAGTTCTGAGTTCAAAACCCTCACCACGACCTTCACTCTCTGACTTGTCTTTAGGATGGCTTAAGTTACCCAAGTTTAGCTGACTTGCAGCATGGCTACTTTGTAGCTGGGCACTGATTTGCCCTGTCGTGTCATCAAAACGTAGCTGATTAAAGCCTTTATCATCGACTTCTTCTGAGCGGATACCGCTGAGTTTTTTAGTGTCGGGTAACTGGCCTTTTTGGTCGAATTGCGTTGGGTAACGTTCAGCCTCATGAATACGGCCCACCACAAATGGACGATCAATGTTGCCATCAAAGAAGTCAATCACCACGATCTCGCCCACGCGAGGCAAGAAACGTGCGCCATAACCCTCACCTGCCCATGGGGTTAATACATCGACCCAAGCCGAGTCGGTGTCATTATCGTTACTTCCTGCTCCACCATCATGGCTATGGTCATCAGTTCGGGTAAATAGGAAACGAACCTTAATGCGTCCCCACTGGTCGACATGGATACTTTCGCCCTCTAAACCCACTACTCTAGCGCGCTGCGGGTAAGCTGCTGGTCGGTGCTCTAATGGGTTATACTCAGGAACAGTTTTAATATTTCTACGCGACAAGATGAGCTCATTACCCTGACGCTCAGTCTGGTCATTTAGCCCTGATTGATTGTTTTGCCATTGGCTTTGACTAAAAAGTTGTTTGATTTGCTGTCGCAAATCTTTAGGCAAATTATTTTGTAAATAGAAGCTTTTCCCAATAATCAGAAATTCTTTGTCTGATCCGCTATGCGTATCTATTTCTGGATGTTCATTCAATTCAAACCAATAGCCAACTTGCGCATCACGTACCGTGGTTTGTGCATGAAAGTATTTTGATTGAAATGAATAGTAATCAGATAGATTTTGATTGAGTTTTTCTAGCTGCTGGTGACCCGATGCGGTAGCTTCATCTTCACCTTTTAAATCTTGCATCCAAGCAGGGCTGACATGCCATGCATGTTCTAGACTTAAACTCGCATTATCCTGATTAGCACTATGACTATGCTTTGACTGAACACTGCCCATGCCTTCTTCTTGACTTAAAGCATCAGCCTGCCAGCGTTGTACATGCACGGCTGTAGATTGCAAGCTTCGAGTTGGCACAAGACTCGTCATACTGTCTTGTTGTTCAACTGCGCTACTGCGGTGATAACGGATATTTCTTCGGTCTAATGCTAAATATGATTCATTATTATCAATTAAACGTAATTTTTGCGGTTGAATTTCATTCGAGCTATCAGCGACCCAAAGCTGAGCTTCATCAACCAACCAGTTAATGCCTTCACTACGCCAAAGTCGAGTTAAAAACTCATAATCCGTTTCGTTACTTTGCATGATAAAAGGTCGAACATCGTAGTCTTGGCTTAGGTTTTTTAAATCCAAAGTTAAGGCAGAAGCAAACAACGGGCTTTTGTTCTGCCACTCAGTAAATAGAATTTCAGTAATGTCCCGTACACTTTTATTCATAAATACACGGCTATTTCGGCGTTTATGCCATAGCGCGGTCGGGTCTTGTAATCCCAACTTATACAATGTTAATGAACCATCACTCTGCCCCTGACTGGCTTCTGTAATAATTCCTGTAGTTCTAAATAATTGCCCCTGATCAGTGACTTGATCGACTGCAACCTGACAACCAATAAATTGTTTTAATGAAATTTGGGCATTGGTAGAAAGACAAAATAAATCGGCAGTCAGTCCTTTATTTAGCTGATGCTGCCCTTCAATACTTTGTAAAAAGACTTTAGTATTCAACGATGGATTAGAAAACTGAACATGAAGCACGCGTTTTTGCGAGCTGATACCCAAATCTTCTAGGATTCTATGTATATGAGATAACATCTTTTTTATGAAAACTTTGTCAGGATTGGCATTATTTTATAAAATACAGAAACATCTGTCTATTTTATAAAGAAAAACTTAACCATATGAATACACGAATAAAGCTATCTTTTAGTCGTAGATAATTTATTTTAATAAAGAGAGTAATTAGAATACATTACTTATATAAAACCCCATTAAATAATGGAGTTTTTTTACTTATATATTTTAATTTTTATTCTTCTGTTTCAAACTGCCAGTAAACCTCTCCCCAGTCTTGTTTTTTAATTTCTGGAAGAATCTCTCCAGCATTAAAGTATTGTCGAGAATTATTACTAGCTACTGTAAACCAATAACCCGATTGAGGAGCCTTCTCACCTGCTTTAATCGCTACTCTATTATAATTATTTAATAAATTTTCTTCTCCTGCTGTTGGATTGAATGAATGATAGAAAGCAATTAAATCTTTAGGATAATAAAGATAATCGTATAATTCTTTATCATCATTTATTTCCAATAAAATAACGGAACAAGCAGCTTCAAAAGACCAATACCCATAATATCCACCATCAGCTTTATGGGTGTCATGCCAAGGTGCACCTGCTAAATCTTTATACCATTTCTTTAAAAATTTATGTAAATGCTTCATAGAAGCCTTATTATCTTGGTTTACAAAAGCATTTGAAAGCTCAAAGTAAGGCTGGGGGAAAAGAACATCAGAACAGTCAAAACGATTATCATCAGAAAAAGCTAAAAATTCTTCAACGATCCAGTCTTTACCTCCATTTTCTTGAGACTCCCCATCTACTAATTTGGCAACACGCATCAATAAGTCATTTCTTTTTAATAAATAAAAAAGACTAATTAACCAAATATATAAGCAATAATCATTAAGCAACTCTAAATCAAAGACACTAAAATTTGGATCTTTATAATAAGTTCTTTGCTTTTCAGATAAAATATTAAATAAATTTATAACACTCTCAAAATCTACACGTAAGTGATCAATAGATCTTCCAGCAGTATAGTCTAGATAAATAGATCAAATTAATATCTTGCAGCTATTGTAGATAAGAATGCCTTATTTGGCATTCAATTAATTCTCACCATCCCAATACCAATATACCTCACCCCAGTCCATTTCAATAAGTGTGGGAAGAACTTCATCCTGAACAAAATACCGGCGTAAATTTGGCTGTGCAGGTGTTTGCCAATAACCAGTTCTTGTACATTTCTCCCCCCCTCTTAATTTTATTTGTATTACATCATCATTTAATGCTTTTATTTTTGTTTGATTACGAGCCCACTGTACAATATCTTTAGGATAAAATAGATGTTTATATAAAGAACTATCATCTAAATCAAGTAAATAAACTAATGCAGCTGCTTCAAATGCCCAATAACCTACATAGGAACTTTTATTTTCTAAATCCAAGTGACTATTATACCAAATTTCATTTCTATTCATTTGATACCAATTTGATAAGTATTCATCCAAAAGCTCGACTGAATGTTTTTTATCACTTTTTACTAAAACATTGTCAATCACATCACATAATTTAGCGTAACTTAAGGAAAACAAATTTCCTTCATTTATAGTTGGATGAGTAGAATCATTTAACTTAAAAAATTTATTAATAATTTCATCTTCGCCTGTATGACTATCTCCCTCACCATTAACTAAAGAATGAACACGGAGAAAAAGATCATTGCGATGTAGTAAAAAAGCAAGGCTTAATACATTTAAAGTTTCATTTTGGCTAGTAATAACAGAAGGTTTTTCTGATTTATGAAAAAGAGCCAATGCTTCTGATTGCTTTTCATAACCATCGATAACTTTTTCAAATACGGGGATAAGTTCTTGTATAGAATGTCCAGCAGTATATGTAAGATACAATAAAGAAGTATATATATCTGTAATTGCAGTCCAACGACTTGCTTCACCACAATTATATTGATCATCTTCAAATGCATCACTTTCTAGATATAGAGAAATTCCTTCCTCATTGTATTCTTTAGTTTTTAAATAATAATCTTCAGTTAGAAATTGCTGCCTACGTTGGTCTGTGGAGTCTGACACTACTTAGCTCTCATTTTTAATAAATTAATTTTATTTGGTATGATCATTTTAATGTTCGCTCGAGTAACTCGATTGTTTAAAGCTTCATCAATCTTTGCAGCTCCCCAAAAGTTCAATGGGTATCCATTGCTGCATTACTTTCAATCCCTCTGGTAATTTGATCAGGATTATGTAAGGCTGCTATCAAATTTTATTTGAAGAATTTATATATAGGAAAAGGAGCCTAGCTCCCTTTTCTAATTACTCTCATAGCATATAGTTTGTTAGGCAAAATTAACCTTTCGGTTTGATACCCAAACGATCAACCTCTTTGGCAATATCCAACATGACTTGAAACTTATCTAGCTGAGCTACAAAAGGAATGTATTGGAATAAATCTACTTTTTTCATATTCTCAATAACTTGTGGCCCACCTAATACTGCTGGTGGTTCAAAGGCATAGATTTCATTCTCTTTAAGCTCACCTAGATTTGTTAAACAGCGATCAAAAAGTAATTTGCTATTTTTATCATAAGCATCAATTGATTCTTTTTTTCCTTTAATTAAAATTGTTGATAAAAAAGAACTCATATGATCTTCTTCGCTAAAATTTCTGTTTTCATTAATACTTGGAAAAATCATCATATTAATAATATCAATGGTCAAGTTCGAATCTGTTTCTTTACTAGTTACTAATAATTTTCCAAAAGCAGTTCTTGCTATTACATAAAAATCATCATGTTGCGTAAAATCAGTATCTTTTAAGGAAAGCTCTAAAATATCTTCATAATCTACTGGATTGACTAGCCAAAAGCCGCCATTTTCAAACGATGCAAAACCAAGTTTTTCCCAAATATAAAATAGATATTCAGGAAAAGTATGTTGATGCTGAGCAATGAATTCAGGCGTTGGTTTTTTACCTATTTCAATCTTAGAAAACTTAACATTAAAGTAATCAAAGTACTTTTGTATCGCTTCCTGTTGGCTAATCGGCAACATTATTTATATCTCTCTAATTTCACATTAAGTTTAGTTGCATCTTTCACACTTGGATCAATTCCTTTAACAGCATCATTAATAGATCCTACATGGCTTATAGATTCACCAATTGCTTTATTGCCACAACTACGCCTAATGAATCAAAAGATATTGTTAATTGCTATTTTTGATCAATAAAAAAGTAGGAGTTAAACTCCCACTCAAAAAATTTATAACTTACTACTTTTTAATGATTTGGCTTAATCCCTAAACGATCAACCTCTTTGGAAATATCCAACATCACTTGAAACTTATCTAGTTGAGCTACAAAAGGAATGTATTGGAATAAATCTACTTTTTTCATATTCTCAATAACTTGTGGCCCACCTAATACTGCTGGTGGTTCAAAGGCATAGATTTCATTCTCTTTAAGCTCACCTAGATTTGTTAAACAGCGATCAAAAAGTAGATTTTCATTTTTATCATAAATATCAATTGCTTTTTTTGTCCCTTTCATTGTAATAGTGGATAAAAGTGATCTTAAAAAATTTATTTCCTGATCATCTATATTTTCTTTTATATTTGGATAAATTCTCAAATTCACAATATCTATTGTTAATTTTGACCTCGTATTTTTTCCTACAGCATATAATTCACCGAAAGCACTATGAGCTATAACATAAAAATCATCATATTCAGGAAAGTCAGTATCTTTGAGACAAAGTTCTAAAATATCTTCATAATCCACTGGATTAACTAACCAAAACCCTCCATTTTCAAATGATGCAAAACCTAACTTATCCCAAATATAAAATAGATATTCAGGAAAAGTATGCTCATATTGAGCAATAAATTCAGCCGTTGGTTGCTTTCCTTTTCTTATACTTGAAAAATGTATATTAAAAAAATCAATAAATTCATCGACTAATTTTTTTGAACTCACTTCCATTATTTACATCTCTCTAATTTGACATTGAGTTTAGTTGCATCTTTCTCACTTGGATCAATCCCTTTGACAGCATTATCAATAGATCCTACACGACTTATGGTTTCTCCAGTCGCTTTATTGCCCCAACCACTACCAATTGATGAATTCACATTCTTTAAACCTATATCCATAGGAGCATTACTCATAATTCCTGCCGATATCTGATCTGGATTATGAAGTGCAGCCATAGTAGACATGATATCTTTTGAATCCTGATCAGCTTTTTTGCGTGCACTTAGAGGATCCATTGTTTCTAAGTTTTCTTCAAATTTTGAATCAGCTAAATCTTTTTCATATTTTTGCCTAGCTTGAATCTGATCCAAACCATTCCCTCGACCATTTTGTTTAAAAAGCTCCCGACCTTTCTCATAATCTTTTGCCGTCATACTATTTAAAGCATTCTGTTGCATTTCTAACTGGCGATCGGTTTCCCATTTTAAATATTGATCTTCTGACCAATTTTCACGCTTGGCTTGTGGCGGATGTCCTAAATCAATATTTTTACGGGCATTGGCTCGAGCTTTAGGAGTATTTACTGGCTCAAAACATCCGACCTTATGCTCTTTCATCTTGGCAAAAGCAATTTTATTAGATGGCTGTGTATGGCTAGCTCGAGTCGGTTGACTTGGACTCCCACCAATATGGATATCCATCCCATTGCCATGTCCACCTGCAACACTCAGTTTTGGTTGTCCCATAATCTCATGACAAGCATTCTCAACCTGACGACAAAGGTCATCAATATATCGTCCAACCTGAGCCATGATACTTTTAAGTGCAGCCGCGTATTTATCTGCCAGAGCATCAAACCCAGTCATTTTAGCAGTATTACGACTACCATACATTTGTAAAAGTGATTGTAGTTTTGCAAGATATTGATTAAGGACTAGTTTTGCATTTGTACCTATTTCTATCCAAGGTTTGGTTTTCAGCCACCTTTCAGGGTTATCTCCCCAAAATGGTTTATAACCAAGCTTTCGACAATAAGATTCCAACTGCTCAATTGCCTTAAATAACTCATCTTTTGTTTTAATAACTTTACTAGTAATCAACTTGGCAATCGTTTTAAAAACTGAACCAAAAAATGGAATTACACCAATTCCTACTAAGGCTAAACTCATCCAGTTTTCAGGTGTTCTTTCTTTTTCATCTGATAAAATAATAACACTGGCCAATAAATCCCGGATATCACATATCTGATCGGCAACAGGGATCATACTGATGAGGCCACCCACAATCACTTGGGCAACTGTAGGATCTTTATTAAAATCGCCACTAATAAATCCAAAAATATATTGAATATCGTCTATATTTTCACCAATTATCTTATTAATATTATTTGCAAGATTAATATCTGTTTGTACTTTTACAGCAAATGCAAGTTGTATCGCATGTTGAAACTTATCTAAAAAACCTGCAGATTCAGGTAATGCTTCAATTGAAAAATGACTAGATACATAAGCATATTGGGTTTGATCTTTTTTTTCTAAAGGTGCATGTCTCGCTACGCCATATTCAGACTCACCTAATGCAAGACTTAGAAACTCAGAAGATTGGATAAATTCTTGTTGAATATATCCTGATTTACCACTTAAACCTTGCCAAAACTGTTCATTTCCTGTTTCAGGTGTTTTATTTTGCTCAACCATTACTTAACACCTTTGGTTTGAATAAAGTTAGAAAACCAACTGTCATCAACCGCATCTGATTTCTCATTTTCACTAAATACAGTTTCATAAAGAACTTGTGCCTTTCCAACAGGAACATCTCGAATAAAAGCTTGCCCTTTTTCATCTAAAAATCCAGTTCTTTTAGAACCATCAGAGAGTGTTACCGTATAATTAGAACCTTTTGCGGGCGTACCATCAGCATGAAAATATTCTAAAAATAAATCCTGCGGCTGGGGTTCAAAAACAGGTAATGATGGTAAGCTAGGCTGAACGCTCCCTCCCCCCATAAACACATGCTGCCCAGCTTTTACCTCAAACTTGCCACCAGTGACAGGGAAAATTCCCGAGCCATTAATCTTGATTTGAGACCCACCTGCCGTAATAACGATTTCTTTAGAAGCACTAATTTCAATTTTGTCTTCTGTTGAAATAATCTGAACAGCTTTACGGGCAATTAAATCTGCTCCGTCACCTTGTGCTTGTATCTCGACCTTACCTTTGCCTGCATAAAGTCTTGCACCTTCTTGAGCTGCAAAAAGGCTAATTTTATTTTGGGCATGTGCAATTAGGTTCTTTTGGGTAGAAAGATTAATGCTATCACCAACAGTTTGACTTAACTGACCATCTGCGCTGAGGTGAATGTCCTCGTTACTGGCTAGAGCAATACTGTTGGGTGCAGTTAATATCATCAAGGCTTGCTTAAAAGCAGCAGCTTTGTCTTGATCTTTTGCTTCAATTTGCTCTATGAACGTTTTTAGGTTCTCCAGCATTTCCAATGGATCAGTTTGCTGATTTTTAGCAACTTCACTGAGTGCCTTGGCATTGCTAAGGCCGCCTTCTATTTGTTGTTTGGCCTCATTTGCATCTAGGTGTACACCTTGGGCTTGGTCCTGTTTATGGGTACTAACGAGTAAGCCGCTACCCGCTCTTACCGCGCCCCACTGATCAGTTCTGAGTTCGAAGCCTTCCCCACGACCATCACTTTCCGCCTTGTCTTTTGGATGGCTTAAGTTACCCAAGTTGAGCTGGCTTGCGGCATGACTACTTTGCAGCTGGGCACTGATCTGGCCTGTGGTGTCATCAAAACGTAGCTGGTTAAAGCCTTTGCCATCGACTTCTTCTGAGCGGATGCCACTGAGTTTTTTAGTATCAGGTAGCTGGCCTTTCTGGTCGAACTGCGTTGGGTAGCGTTCAGCTTCATGAATACGGCCCACCACAAATGGACGGTCAATGTTGCCGTCAAAGAAATCGATCACTACGATCTCGCCTACGCGAGGTAAGAAGCGCGCGCCATAACCCGCACCTGCCCACGGGGTCAGCACATCGACCCAAGCGGAGTCGGTGTCATTGTCGTTACTTCCCGCACCACCGTCATGGCTATGGTCATCAGTTCGGGTAAACAGGAAACGGACTTTAATGCGGCCCCACTGATCAACGTGGATGCTTTCACCTTCCAGCCCCACCACTCTAGCGCGCTGCGGGTGAGCAGCTGGTCGGTGTTCTAGTGGGCTATATTCAGGGACAGCTTTAATGTTACGTCGAACGACATTGAGTTCAGCAAAGTGACGTTGCTCAGAGTTTTGGTTATCGAGTTGGGCTGCCTTGAGCTTGTCTTTTGGCAACAGACGCTCAAGTTGCTGTTGTAATTCTTTCGGTAAATTATTCTGGTTATAGTAGTGCTTGCGTAAAATTAAGAATTCTTTATCAGCACTGTCATGTTGGTCGAGTTCTGGGTGATCATTGAGTTCAAACCAGTAACCGACCTGTGCATCACGGAAGTTACCTAAAACCGTAAACTGTTTAGAACTCAGGTGATGGTAAGCATTAATGTGCTGGTTCAGCTGTTCAATCTGGCTATTACCAGAAGCGGTCGCTTGATCTTCACCGTTTAAGTCCTGCATCCAAGCGGGGCTAACGTGCCATGCATCTTCAAGGTTTAGGCTGGCATTGTCATAGTGTTCACTGTGCTTTTGTGTGCCTTGTACGCTGCCACTACCTTCTTCTTGTTGCAGCGCATCAGCTTGCCAGCGTTGCACATGAACCGAAGTCGGCTGTAAGCGGCGCTCTGCCTTGACTTGGGTAATGGTATCAAACTGTTCTGTAGCACTGCTGCGCTGGTAGCGGAGGCTACGTCGTTCAAGAGCTTGATAGTTTTGGTTATCATCAATTAAACGTAAGACTTGTGGCTGGATAGAAGCATTCGGATCAGCGACCAAAAGTTGCGATTCATCGACCAACCAGTTAATGCCTTCACTACGCCACAAACGGGTTAAAAAGTCATAATCGCTTTCATTTGACTGCATTACAAATGGACGCACATCGTAATCTTTGGTTAAGCCAGATGTATCAAGTGTTAAGCTTGAGGCAAATAACGGGCTTTTCCCCTGCCATTCTTTAAACAGAATTTCGCTAATATCCCGCACGCTTTTACTCATAAACACTCGGCTATTGCGGCGTTTATGCCAGAGTGCAATTGGATCTTTTAAGGTTAAATTATAAATAGTCAGTGAGCCATCACTTTGCCCTTGGCTCGCTTCGGTAATAATGCCTGTAGTTCTAAAAAATTGGCCTGCATCCGTCACCTGATCGACAGCAACCTGACAGCCAATAAATTGTTTTAATGCAATATGCGCGTTTGTCGACAGACACAGTAACTCAGCAACGCTACCTTGGTTGAGCGTATGCTCGCCTTCAATGCGTTGTAAGAAGACTTGATTGTTTAATGATGGGTTGGAAAATTGCACATGAAGTACACGATTCTGTGCGACCAAACCTAAACTATCTAAAATTTGAAATATTTTATGGGACATCGTTATTATAAAACTGAGTCATAATCATCGATATTTTATAAAAAACAGACAGAATTGTCTATTTATATAAATTAGCTTATCTTCCATGACTTACATATTTTTTAGTTTAACTGAAAGAAAGATTGGCTATTAAATAATCTATAAATGCTCTCGTTTTGGCCGGTAAATTAGAGGTATGAGGATAAAGTAATTGAATACTTTGTAGCGGTAACGAAAAATCAGGAAATAACCGAATTAGGCGATTTTGTTGAATATCTTCATCAACTAACCATGCAGGACAAATCGCTACACCTAAAGATGAAAGAGTCATTTGATGAATTGCAGTCACCGAGTTTGATTCATACTGACTTCGAATAAAAGGTAATGAATATTGCTCCCCTAAAGTGTTTTGCAAAATATATTGTGAATCTTGCCAATTTAATAAAGTGTGGCCAATCCAAGGAACATTCGCTAAA
The DNA here is from genome assembly GCF_052045285.1 of Acinetobacter sp. 22301. Classification (NCBI taxonomy): domain Bacteria; kingdom Pseudomonadati; phylum Pseudomonadota; class Gammaproteobacteria; order Moraxellales; family Moraxellaceae; genus Acinetobacter; species Acinetobacter sp. 22301. Next base: position 153,859 of record NZ_JBQEOR010000008.1, read on the forward strand.
TCAGATATATTTTCTATAGGATAGTCTTTTATAAACTGCCGAGTAGCTACAAGATAAATTGGATATTCTCCAATTTTTCGAGTTTTTAGAGATGAGTTTTTTAAATTCCCTAGTCGAATAACCAGATCTAATTTTTCAGTCACTAAATCATCGAGAGATGAATTAAACGAATACTGTAAACGTAAATGTGGGTAAAGCCGACAAAACTCAGGCAGTAAAGGCAAAATGAAACGTTGGCCAAACTCATTGGTAGACGAAAACCTTAAAGTGCCTGTAATGCTTGTACCTAAGTGTTGGCTTCGTTCAAATGCCTCATCAATCTGAAGTTGGATTTGTTTAAAATCCTCATAAAAATGCTGACCGATTTCAGTTAATGCAATATTACGGGTGTTGCGAATTAACAGGCTTGTATTGAGCTGCTTTTCTAATTGTTTTATATCAATACTCACCATTGATCGGCTTAAGCCTAAAATTTCAGCAGCCTTGGTAAAAGAACCAGAATCAACGACTTGTAAAAAACTGGTAATTTGCTTGAGGTTTTTTTGCACAATTAAGCCAATTGTTTAAAATTATCAAACAATGATTTTACTTCGCTTGCATCGACAATAAAAGAGCTGGATCTTACCCTGCCTGCACGGAGGTAGGTATGTCTTATCGATATAAAATAGCAACAGTGTTTTTACTTGGGTTCTTTATTGATTGCATCAACATTTTTATGTCTGCAATTGCATTACCCAATATTGCATCGTCATTTTCAGTTAGCCAATCCATGGTCGCTTGGGTAACAAACGCGTATATTCTCGGCCTCATTTTAATTATGCCCCTGAGTTTATGGTTAGCCACCAAACTTGGGAACCAAAAGTTATTGTGTTATTCGATGCTGTTATTTTCGATAAGCATTTGCTTTATTGGCTTTAGTGAATCGATTTATAGCTTAATTTTTTGGCGATTTATTCAAGGCGTAGCTGGAGGCTTATTAATTCCAGTCGGGCAAGCTCTCGTATATGCATTATTCCCGAACCAAGAACGCCAACGCATTTCTACATTAATTATGGCAATTGCTTTAATTGCGCCAGCTTTTTCACCTGCGATTGGGGGCGTGATTATTGATTCATTAAATTGGCGATGGGTATTTTTATCAAACCTTCCTTTTTCTTTACTGGCAGCGGCTCTAGCATGGTTATGGATTAAAAAAACAGAGAATGTATCGAGTGAAAAACCAGACATAAAAGGCTTGGTTATTTTTAATATAAGCCTATTATCTTTATTACTCTCCTTTTCATTTTATAGTGATTACCATAACGCCTCATTCGCTCTAACGAGTTTTCTAATTTCAGTCGGAATGCTTATTTTTTATATTCGACATGCGAAAAAAAATTCCCATCCTGTTCTTAATCTTCAGTTATTAAAAAATAAAAATTTATGTAATGCATTTATTGTCTATTACGCTGTTCCGGGTATTTTTACTGGCGTTAATTTACTCAATATTTTTAATTTACAGCTTAACTTTGGCTTTAATGCAAAACAAACTGGTTTATTCATGTTGCTCTATGCAACTGGGGCACTCGCAGCCATGATTAGTGGTGGCCTGCTCTATCAACGGTTAGGAAAAAAGTATCTTCTTATTATTGGAATAACCCTACATAGCCTTGGCATATTTCTTTTATTTTGTATTTCAAACACTAGCCCTTTGAGCTTTTTAGTGATTTCTTATTTATTGATGGGTATGGGTGGCGGTCTAAGTGCCAATATTGCCCAAATTAGCTCCCTGATTGATTTTTCAGGCCAAGATTTATTACAAGGAAGTGTGCTCTGGAATATTAATCGACAAGTTTCATTTAGTGTTGGTACTGTCGTTCTCATTTCGATATATAACTTGATGTCTGGCTCAAGCGACCTGCTTCGCTATCAACATACTTTTTTAATTGCAGCTTTGCTCTGCTTACTTTCACTCATTCCCGTTTTAAAGGAGAAAACCCATGTCTAAACAAATGGATCAGGCCATTCAAAGTGTCATTGACCTACATATTTTAATAGAAAATGTATTTACAGGAAAAAATGCAGAGCAAAGTCTAAGCCCGCTTTTAGATAGCTTTTATCAAAATTTTAAGATGGTAACGGTTCAAGGTCACAGCATTGGTTTCGCAGAAGTGAATAGTTTATTTAGTCAGAATATCGGAAAAAAACCTTCTTTAAAAATCGACATTATTAAGAGTACAGCTTTATACGAATTTGAAAATTATTGTTGGGTGCAATATCAGGAACATCAGCAAACTGATGAAACCGAAACATTACGCACTTCGACGGCCTGCATTAAAGTAGACGGCGAAAGATGTTATTGGGTTTATTTACATGAAACTTTAGTTTCCTCATCTTCTTAACTCATCTAGAGTATCTTAAAGATGGCACCTATTTTGCTTAACAATATTACGTTTTATGAAAATCGTAATACTGATCATAATGGGGAGCTCTCGATATGGGTTATGTTGCAAAGGAATTTACTCGAAAGAACAAGCTGATTTTCAGTATTTGTTCTTTCGTTATTCCAATATGTCTTTGGTGCGCAATCAGTTACTTACCTTTTGTTTGGCATCCTCAAGTACAAATCACGAATTCGGGAAGTCTTTCTTACCTACAAGTGGGAAGTCGTATTGATAAAAATGTGTTCTATCTCGAAGCACAAAATGCAGTCAATCGAAATTCTGCACCACCACAAGGTATTTTAGTCAATCCGATTTATTTACCCGCTCCCCATGAAGTCGCTAAGGCTTTGGTCACCGCCTTTACCACACCACCAGAACAACCTGATTCGCCGTGGTTTCATCAAAGTTTATGGCACAGTATTAAACTGGTTTTTTCAGCCTTTTTTATCTCTTCGCTGATTGGGATTCCACTGGGTATTTTGTGTGGTTTTTCTAAGCGTATATCCCTATTGACGGAACCTTTTGTCGAGTTTTTCCGTTACTTACCCGCTCCCGCCTTTGGCGCACTTGCTGTAGCAATTTTAGGGATTAATGACGCACCTAAAATTGCCATTATTGTGATTGGTACTCTCTTTCAGCAAATTCTAATTATTGCCAATACCACCCGAATGGTTGATCGAAGCTTAATTGAAGCTGGCTATACGCTTGGCACCAATAAGCTCAAAAGTTTATTTCATGTGGTGATTCCTGCTGCCTTACCTGATATTTACCGTGACTTACGTGTGTTACTGGGCTGGGCTTGGACCTATTTAATTGTTTCAGAATTGATTGGTACGACCTCGGGTATTACATGGTTTATTACCCAACAGGCACGCTATCAAAACTTTGACAATGTCTATGCAGCTATTTTGATTATTGGGGTGATTGGTCTGGTCTGTGATTGGCTATTAATGAAGTTAGGTGAGCGGATGTTCACTTGGAAAGTAGGAGCAAAATAATGAACGATTCAACATTTAACGCACATGAATACTTTCAAAAAATTTATGAACGTCCTGTTATTTTAGAAGCTAAACAACTGAGCCAAGTGTTTAAGCATGGTCAAAGCGAACGCACTGTTTTAAATAAGCTCGATTTAAAAATTCATAAAAGAGAATTTATTTGTGTGATTGGCCCCTCTGGCTGCGGCAAATCGACATTAAGCCGTGTTATTGCAGGTTTAGACCCATACCATAGCGGAGAAGTTTTAGTAGACGGCGAATGCATTACAGGCCCATGTCCTGAACGCGGCATGGTGTTTCAGGGCTATACCCTTTTTCCGTGGAAAACTGTAAAAGAAAACGTGATGTTTGGTCCGCAAATGCGCGGCGCTAGTCAAATGACAGCCGAAGCTCAAGCACGTGAATGGATCAATATTATTGGTTTAGAAAAATATGAAAATCAGTATCCACACCAACTTTCTGGTGGCATGAAACAGCGTGTTGCGATAGCTAGAGCTTTGGTTAATCAACCTAAAATTTTACTCATGGATGAACCTTTTGGTGCACTCGATCCACACACCCGTCAAAAAATGCAAAAGCACTTGATGGATTTATGGCAAAACATTGATATCACCATTATTTTTGTGACCCATGACATGGATGAAGCCATTTTACTGGCAGACCGAATTGTGGCACTTAAAGCCAACCCAGGTGAAATTAAGGAAATTATTGAAGTTAATTTGCCGCGTCCACGCTCACTCGACTTGATGAGCACACCTGAGTTTAAACAGCTCCGTTCACGGGTAGATTATTTAGTTCACGCCGAAGAAGATGAGCTTGACCCTGCTTTACAAGACTTACCGAAAATACCGCGTATGACTCAGGTCAGTACAGAAAAATAAGAAAGACATTAAAAAGCCCAAGTTCATCTTGGGCTTTTTTATTGATTGGGTTTATTTAAGTTGTTCTATGAGTGTTGGATAAATCAGCCCATCTACATTTTGTTCAGTTTTATAAATACCGTTTTCGACATTAAATCTATTGACGTGATAGCTAGAGCCATAAATCGAGTCAAAGCCTTCAGATTTAGTAAATACTTTTTTATTGGCATTGATATCTAATAAATGCGTACCGCTAACCATCAACTCATATTGTTTTGGGTCAACCCCTGAACGATTTGCCATAATTTTAACCGCATCGGCATGAGTTGCAGGGTCATTAATATATTTAACTGTTTTATCCCACACCTGAATGACTTTTTTCCATTCTTCTTGATGAGCAGTTAAATGACTCATGTTGACTGTTAAGGTGTCGTAAATTAAACCTGGCTTGTCTTTAGAGGTGTAGATAATTTTAGAGCCTGCCACTGCTTTTAATGCCTGACCTGCAACAGGTTGCCAAACAGCAATCGCGGAAATATCAGGGCTATTAAACACTTGGGGTAATTGGTTAGTGGCTGAGTTTACTAGCTTCACCTCATTCGCTTTAATATTATAGTCGGTTAAAGCTGTTGCCAATAAAAGATGGTCAACCAAGCCTTTTTCAACACCGATTGATTTTCCTTTTAAGTCTTGAATGGTGTTAATACCCTCTTTTGCAATGATGACATCATTCCCCGCAGAATAATCCGTTGCCATGATCATCATGCCTTGCGTACCGCCAGAAGCAGTTACCAAGTTATCGCCATTGGTGACCAACACAGCGTCGAGCTGATTTGCCGAAAAGGCTGAAAGAGAAGTCGAATAATCAAACCATTTAAACTCTACATTTAGCCCTGCTTCTTTTAACCAGCCTTTCTCAATAGCCACTTGCCAAGCCACCCAGCCCGGCCAATCACTATAGCCAATCGTAATTGGTTTTGTAGTGGTGGCTCCCTGAGCGTCTTGTTTGGCCTCGGGTACTTTAGCGGTATTGTCACACCCACCCAATATAACTGCCGATAAAATAGATACGGATAAAAACGCTTTTTTAATCATATAGAAACTTCCCCAACATTTTTACTAACAACACTTTGAGCGGTTTGATTGAGTGACAGTATGTAAGCTCGCCAGCCTCCAAAATGGCTAATATCGGTTGCATCTTGAATGGCATACGCTTCGCAAATAAAGCCTTTGACCCATGTTCCATCTTTTAGTTTAAGGTTCCCAATACCAAGTGGTGCAGGCACTTCAGCCACAATCGCTCCAAAATTTGCTAAGGGAACATCCCACACTTCGACTTCAATTGAAGTCCCTGCTGCATCGCATTGCAGCCCCGGTTTTGGTGGTGTGGTATTTTTTAAAGCAAAGAGTTTATATGTGTCTGCTGTCTGAGTTTTCTTAAGCAAAGTGGCATTACGGCTAGTGAGCTGAAAATTAAGTGGCATGCCTGTTAAGTGCGCTCCCACAACAGCTAACTGCACTGAATGATTCGACTGGATCTCTAGACTTTTTTGATAATTTTGAGTTGATTTACCTAAACTCAGTGATGTTTCGGCTTGCCAGAGCTGAGCAAAATTGGCCAGTGCCTGATCGTGCCAAGCTGGTGCAATAAAGGTTACCCCACTTGGTAGGCCGTCTTCACGGAGTACATTTGGTAAAGCTAAAGCCGAAAGATCAGCAAAATTGACAAAGTTAGTATAGGCCCCCATGTGTGCATTTTTAGTCAATGGGTCGGCTTCAACTTCTGCAATGGTATAAATGATTGGTGCTGTCGGAACCATCAATGCATCAAAAGGTTGTAATGCCAAATTAATTTTTCGAGCCAGTACGGCACGGTTATATTCGGCTTGAAGTGCATCTGTTGCCTTGAATTTATCTGCCTGCGCAATAATTTGAGCAATAACAGGATGAGCCTTTCCACGTGTTGTCATGCGTTCAACGGCGACTGTTCTTTCCGCTACCCAAGCATCATTATATAGTGCGGCAGCAAGTTCATTGAATGCACTGAAATCAATACTCTCAACGTCATAGCCCAGTTTTTTTACGCGCTCAATTGCCACTAAAAAGGCTTTTTCAGATTCAATGTCTCCATAAAACTCAAGTTGAGCTGGAATAGCAATTTTTTGTTTAGAAAATTGAGTCGGTACATTGGCTGGATGTATTCGTGAATATTCATCTATTTCATCATAGCCCTGCATTAAACTGGCAACTGTCCAAGCATCATCAATGTGCAGCGCAAAAATAGAAATGACATCAATGGTTCGACATGCAGGAATTAAACCTGTGGTAGAAAACCAGCCCTTTGTCGGCTTAAGACCCACAATATTGTTATGGCCCGCAGGAACACGCCCTGACCCCGCCGTGTCTGTCCCCAAACTAAAAGGCACAATGCCATTGGCAACTACCACTGATGAACCTGAGCTTGAACCTCCACTAATATATTCAGGGTTAAAACTATTTTTTACTGGACCGTATGGAGAGCGAACACCAACCAGCCCCGTTGCAAACTGATCGAGGTTGGTTTTTCCAACCACAATCGCCCCTGCTTTTTTTAGCTTGGCAACTACGGCAGCGTCTTGCTTAGCTAAATATTGAATCTCTTTACAGGCAGCAGTCGTGTGAAAGCCAGCGACATCAATGTTGTCTTTGACTGCAAATGGCACACCGTATAGTGGTAAATCGGTAATACTCTGGTCTTTTAAAATATCAATTTGCGATTGAATCTGCTCGTTCGATGCAATTTCAATCCATGCATGATCATCATTTTTAATTTCTGCAACATAGCCAATCAAATCTTCAAGATGGATTTGCCCATTTTGATATGCTGTTTTCCAGTCTTGAATAGTCCATAAATTTTTCAACACGCTACTCCTCATTTAGTCATTTTGCTGTATAGGCGGCATAACGGCATCCATCAGTTCTAAATGCCCTTTAATCACACCTTTAAGCACAATAAATTGCTGGCTAATTTGTCTAAGCTCAGAACTCGCGCCCTGCATTAACATGACTTGCAATATCTTTTGTTGGTCGAGCTGAATATGAAGTGAACTAATCACCTGTGCTAAAAACTGTTGCTGTAAATCGACCAATTGATTGCGTAAGGTCATTTGGCTAGCGTCATAAAGTAGCGTTAATGTGCCCACCATGACTTCATTGGCCTGTGCCTGCTCCGCAATTAAGTGTTTATTAATCATGTCGACAATGGCTTGCGAGCGACTTTCATAATTCTGCTCGACAATTTTTTGATCGAGTGCGTTAAGTGTCGTTTCAGGTACGGTAATACTGATCCGAGCCAACTTTTGTTTTGCCACAGTCTTATCCTTTTGTTTTAGGCGGCTGATTGTTTTGCTTGATATATACGCCTGCACGTACGCTAAGCAATTCGACTAAAAGGGCTTTTAAAGTTGGCTTTGGTTGAACCACAGGTTTTACATCGTTCATATCGCACCTCTAGTTTGGTATTACCAAATTCAGTTTTTGTATTACTGATATGGAATGCAGAAAATGTGCCAGTTTTTAAGCGTCGTTTTGGTAGAGTTGGCAGAAATTTGTGAGTGATTTTTGGGCAAGAAAAAGCCCCATGCACAGGGATGGGGCTAAATTAATAAATCAAGCTAAACAGCATATATAATTTTAGAAGTATAAAATTTTTATAAAATAATTTAACTAGATAGAAATAGTATAAATTTTAGGCTAGATTAATCTAACAATAAATAATGAAGTCAAAATCATATGGAATTAATTTCAATAGTTTTGGAAAACTTTAGGGGCTATCATTTAAAACATACAATTTTAATTGATGAATGTTTAACAGGAATTATAGGAAAAAATGATGCTGGTAAGTCCACAATATTTGAAGCCTTAGATATTTTTTTTGAAAATTCAAGTTTTGAGAAAAATGATCGGTGCATCTTTGCTACAGAAGAACAAAATACTTCTATCACATGTGTATTTAAGGACTTCCCTGAAAGTTTAAGTTTAGATGCCACTTCTCAGACTACTTTAGAAAGTGAATATCTTTTAAATAATGATTCATTTCTAGAGATCAAAAAAACTTTCCGTGTAAATCAAAAAATCACAACCGAAGTTTCAATTATCGCTAATTATCCATCAAATCCTGATCTAAATAGTTTAATTACACTTAAAAATGCTGAGTTAAAAAGCTTAATAAAAACTAAAGGGTTAGATATTACTCAAGTAGATGACCAGCGCTCTAATACCTGCTTAAGAAAGTTTCTTTTTTCTTCCGAGGCTCTAACTTTCCAAACTAAAGAAATTTCACTGAACAAAGAAGATGCAAAAAACTTATGGGAAAATATAAAAAGTTTTTTACCTATATTTGCATTATTTAAGTCTGATAGAAACAGTAGCGATCAAGATAGCGAAGTTCAAGATCCAATGAAATTAGCAATAAAAGCAGCTCTTTCTGAAATTCAGCCCAAGTTAACTGAAATACAAGAATATATACGGACAAATGTAGAAGATGTAGCAAAGAGAACGTTAAATAAACTTGGGGAAATGGATTCAAACCTAGCCAAGGATTTGATACCTAATTTTTCTAAAGATCCCAAATGGGATTCAATTTTTTCTATGACTTTAACATCAGAGTTAGGAATACCAGTTAATAAAAGAGGTAGTGGTGTCCGTAGACTAATTTTATTAAATTTCTTCAGAGCTGAGGCTGAAAAAAAATTCAAAGAAGCTAGAAATAGGTCAATAATATATGCAATTGAAGAACCAGAAACATCACAACATCCTAATTATCAAGAAATGCTTATCAAAGCATTATTAGAATTATCTCTATCTCCCAAAACGCAGATTTTAGTTACAACTCATACACCAGCATTAGCAGGTTTATTACCACTGGCAAGCTTACGTTATATCAATAAAGTTGATAAAAATCACATCATAGAACATGCAGATACAAACCAAATATTAGATAAGATTAGTCATGATCTAGGAATACACCCTTTTGGCTCGATAAATGATACACAATGCAAAGGTTACATATTTGTGGAGGGAGTATCAGATGTTGTATTCCTAAAACATATCTTTTCAAAATTCGCAGAAAATTCTCTTATTCAAAGAGATTATATTACAGCGAGGGATATTCAGTTATTAATAAGCGGTGGCAGCGATAATTTAAAACATTGGGTAAATTACAAATTAATTGAAACGCTTCAAAAACCATGGGCTGTATTCTTTGACTCAGACAATGATGGGCAGAACTGTGATAAATATCAGAAGAATATAGAGACTCAAAAAAGATATTCACATGTTGTCTTCCATCTAACGAAAAAAAGAGAATGTGAAAATTATCTTCATAAAAATGTTATTTCGCGCATAACAAATGGAGAAGTTGTTTTTTCACCTAATGATTATGCTGATCAGAAGGTCTTATTACATACCGAATTAATAAAATATATTGCAGTTAAAAAAACTAATTTAATTGAGAAATTATGGCACACAACCACTTGTGAGGAAATTATTGAAAGTTGCACAGATGTAGATGGAAACAATGAGTTTCTAGAGTTCATTAACCGTATCGAAACACATTTTAGTTTGCATGAAGATTCTAAAAAGACCGCATAAGCGGTCTTTTTTATTTGTTCTCTAGACTATAAGTAGAACCAATCATCGTATGTGCCCATACTGATAAAGACTCTAAAACAGGTTTAAAAGACTGGCCTAATTCGGTCATTTCATACACCACTTTAATCGGTGCTTTTTCACCATAAACAGTTCGAGAGATTAAGCCACTTTGCTCTAATTGTTTAAGTTGAAGGCTTAAGGTCATTTCTGTGATGGTGGGCATTAATTGATTGATTTCATTAAAACGTTTTGGCCCATCTTTTAGATAATACAAAATAACACCTTTCCATTTTCCACCCACCAAATCCATAGCCATACTGATATGACATGGATAGGTTTTTCCATTCATGGTGATTTCACATTTATTTTCAGTATTTGCCATTTTTAACGCCACCTATCAACTTTGATAGTTATTGTACACCCATACTATAAAAATTATAGTGACTATGATTTTTATAGCTACAAGGCATTATTATGGCTTTACTTATTTTGGCCCATCCCTACTACGCTCAATCAATTGCAAATAAAACGATAGTGAATGAACTTATAAAAACCTATCCGGACCTTGAAGTCCGAGATATTTTCCAGCTTTATCCAGACTATAAAATTGACGTCAGCGCTGAACAAGAAGCGTTGCTACGCCATGATACAATCATTCTGCAATATCCAATGTTCTGGTTTAATATGCCGGCAATTTTGAAATTATGGTTTGATGAGGTCTTTACTTATCAGTTTGCCTATGGCTCTCAGGGCGACAAATTAAAAGATAAAAAAGTCATTATTAGTATGACGGTCGGGCAAAAAGAAGCAAACATGGTGAACAACCAAGAAAACTTAATCGATAGCTTTTTAAAAGCGGTTCAACATTCAATTCAATATACTCAAATGCAGTTAAGCGGCACATTTTTGCTTTATGACGTATCGCCTTTATCGGGCAATCCAGAGTCTGCAATTAAGTTAAAAGCGGTTGAACATGGTCATAAAGTATTAAAGCATTTGACCGAAGCATAATATGAAAAGAGAGCATCAATATTGATGCTCTCTTTTGGTTTAAGCGACAGGTGCTAAGGTAAATAGCACTTGTCCTGTTTTTACGGTTTGACCTTTTTCAATGGTAATGGTTTCGACCTTCATACGTTCCGGCGCAATAATCGGAATTTCAATTTTCATTGCCTCAATTACCGCAAGGGTTGCGCCTTCTTCAACTATATCTCCCGATGCACATTCGATTTTCCAGATTGAGCCTGGCATGTGTGATTCGACTGCACAACCGCCTTCAGGGATCACCACGGTTTCACCTTCATCAACCGCATCAAGGCTTTCAGAGATATATTCTTGCAAGCCCGCTTCGTGCCAACGGCGGCGCTCAGCCTCAAAATTGGCTTGTTGCATGTCTTTAAAGGCTTGAATGCTGTCTTGATGTTTTTTTAAAAATTCGTTGTATTCTTTTAAGTTGAGCACACCATCTTCAATACGAAGTTGTAGACGGCCTGCCTTAAAGTCTTCACGCATTTGCAAAAGTTCAGTCTCAGAAACTTCATAAAACTTAACTTGGTCAAAAAAGCGTAATAACCACGGTTTACCTTCTTCGAAGTCGGCATTTTTACGATAACGACTCCACATTTGAGTGGTACGACCAACGAATTGATAGCCGCCCGGCCCTTCCATACCGTACACACACATATACGCCCCGCCAATGCCGACCGCATTTTCTGGTGTCCAAGTTCGCGCAGGGTTATATTTTGTGGTGACTAAACGTTGGCGTGGATCGAGCGGCGTCGCAACGGGTGCACCTAAATACACATCGCCTAAACCCATCACCAAATAGTTTGCGCTATAGACCACATCTTTAACCGCTTGCTTAGAAGCTAAGCCATTAATACGGCGGATAAACTCGACGTTATCTGGGCACCACGGCGCATCTGGACGAACAATTTGTGTGTAGCGCTCGGTGGCAAGTTGAGTTTGAGAATCTTCCCAAGCCAAAGGCAAATAGACCGTCCGTGAAGGCACCTGCATATTTTGAATGTCAGGTAATTCGGCTTCTGCTTGTTGAAATTTCTGTAAAAGTTCAACTTGATCGAGCTGGATTGAATCAAAATGAATTTGCAGTGAACGAATGCCTGGTGTTAAGTCGATAATGCCCCGAATGTTTTGATCTTTGACCCATTGCATGAGCGCATGAATACGGAAGCGTAAGTTTAGGTCGAGGACTAACTCACCATATTCCACCAATAAATAGCTATTTCCTGCTGGTCGATAGGTCACGCTTGGTAAGTCAGCTTCACCTTCTAAAGTGGCCAAAACCGCATCTTTTAAAGTATCGGGTTCTGCTTGAATGGCTGGGTTAAAATCGATCTGAGTTGTATCGGTCGTGTTTAAGCTTTGATGATATTTTTGATCAAGTGCTTTTGCTTGCGTGTAACTCACAGGTACAAATTTAACTTTATCACCTGCTTTTAGCTGCCCGATTTTCCAAAGCTCGGAATGAATCACTACTGCAGGACAGACAAAGCCGCCTAAGCTCGGACCATCCGGACCCAAAATAATTGGCATATCGCCAGTAAAATCAATTGCCCCAATCGCATAAGCGTTGTCGTGAATATTGGATGGGTGTAAGCCTGCCTCGCCACCGTCTTCACGTGCCCACTCAGGTTTTGGCCCAATTAAGCGAATGCCTGTCCGGCTTGAGTTATAGTGAATTTCAAACTCATTAGAAAAGAACGTATCAATATCTTGTTTGGTGAAAAAATCTGGTGCGCCATGTGGGCCATACATCACGGCAATTTCCCAGTTTTGGGTAAAGCTAGGAATTTGCGCTTGAGCTAAAGCTGTAGTCGATTGAGCGGAATATTCAGTAATCGTCAGCATATCGCCAATTAATAAATTACGGCCTGCATGGCCACCAAACTGCCCTAAAGTGAAAGTCGCCTGTGACCCTAAATACTCAGGAACATCGAAACCACCTTTCACACCTATATAGCTACGACAACCTGAACGAATGATGCCACATTTTAAAACTTGGCCTTTTTTCACATTGATGGTTTGCCACATCGGCACAAGTTCACCATCAAGTGTTGACGGCATATCACCGCCTGTAATGACAATTTGGCTATCGCAGTGAAACTTTAAAGTTGGCCCTTGCAAGGTGCATTCAAGCCCTGCGGTATTTGGCTCATTGGCTAAAAGGAGGTTTGCTACAGTTAAACTGAGTGGGTCGATGGCACCTGATGGCGGCACACCAACATCCCAATAACCTAATCGCCCTGTTACGTCTTGAATGGCAGTTTGAATGCCAGCCTGCAACACCTCAATTTTTTGAGTTTTCCATTCAAAGGTATTTAAAAAACGAGTGGTTTGAGTACCTAAAGCAAACACATCGCAAGCAATAATGTTTTGTAAATATTCCAGATTGGTTTCAATGCCTGCGACTTGCGTGTTGGCAAGACTAGCACCCATTGCCTCTATGGCTTGGTCCCGTGTTGCAGCAGTTACAATAATTTTGGCAATCATTGGGTCATAAAAAGACGACACCGTTGACCCTGTTTCTACCCATGTTTCGACTCGGGCTTGTGGGTCAAATTTAACATGCGTGAGTATGCCAGCACTTGGCTGGAACTGTTTAATTGGATCTTCGGCATAAAGACGAACTTGAATGGAGTGCCCTGTTGGCTCTAACTTTTCTGTTGGTGCTGACCAGTCACCGCTTGCCAAAGTAACCATCCATTCAACTAAGTCGACACCAAACACTTGCTCGGTCACGCCGTGCTCGACTTGCAAACGCGTGTTGACCTCTAAGAAATAAAATTCTTGGGTTTCGGTGTCCATGACAAACTCAACCGTGCCCGCCGAACGGTAGTTCACCGACTGCATGAGTTGAATCGAAACTTTTTGAAGGTAGTCACGTTGCTGTTCATTTAAGTGTGGCGCGGGTGTTTCTTCAATCACTTTCTGATTACGGCGTTGCACCGAACAATCACGCTCACCCAAGGCTAAAACTTGCCCTTGCCCATCACCAAAAATTTGTACTTCGATATGGCGTGCATGTTGTACAAATTTCTCTAAGTACAAACCTGCATCTTTAAAATTGACCTGCGCTAAATAAGATACGGTTTGGTAGGCATTTTTTAATTCAGTTTCATTCCAGACCAGACGCATACCAATACCACCACCGCCCGCGGTACTTTTTAGCATGACTGGATAACCAATACGAGCTGCCTCAAACAAGGCATCGGCTTCATCGGCAAGTAGTGAACTACCCGGAAGTAAAGGTACATTGCTTTTAATAGCGAGTTCACGCGCGGTATGTTTTAAACCAAAGTCGAGCATTTGGCTTGAAGTCGGCCCAATAAAGGCAATGCCTTGGCTTTCACATAAATCACAAAACTCGGCATTTTCAGACAAAAAACCATAACCAGGATGAATGGCTTCTGCTCCCGACTGTTTAGCAACCTCAAGGATTTTTTCAATATTTAAATAACTTTGATGTGTAGGTGCAGGACCAATCAAGAAAGCTTCATCGGCCAAAGTCACGTGTAAAGAATCACGGTCGGCTTCGGAGTAAACTGCAACCGAAGCGATCCCGAGTTTCTTAAGGGTGCGAATGACGCGACAGGCAATTGCACCGCGGTTAGCAATCAGAACTTTTTTAAACATGCTTACACCCCTTCCGCTTCACGGACAACCAATTGAATTTTGGTTGGGTTATAGGCATTACATGGGTTATTGAGCTGAGGACAATTGGAAATTAAAACAATTAAATCCATTTCCGCCCGAACTTCGACATATTTACCCGGGCCTGAAATTCCATCATCAAATTTAAGCTGGCCGTCTGGCGTAACAGGCACATTCATAAAAAAGTTAATATTTGGGCCAATATGACGGACATTTAAGCCATGCTTTTTTGCAATCGGATGTTTTGCCAAGGCATACATAAAATTGTTACGGCAACTATGCATAGGGTACGTTTCATGTGCATAGCGAACCGTATTACTTTCACAAGAACAGGCACCGCCAATGGTGTCATGGCGCCCGCAGTTATCATCATGAATAACGGCAATTGGACGGCCAAAGTTACTATAGAGCTTAGTGCCCTTTTCTAAATAAATCTGTTGATTGATGGCCAAGGTATCCATTGCGCTATAACGCTCAGTTGGATTTTCGGCACTCATAAACAAAGTATCGACCGCTTGGTTTCCCTCCAGATCAATAATTCGAAAATATTGGCCCTTTTTAACCTCGCACATCCACGCTTCACCCGCAGGACAAACTTCATTTAAAACTGCTTTTTCAAATGATTGTAAAACTGTCATGATGCTTCTCCTGATTTAAATATTGCTAAGTGCGTAGTAGCGGGCTGTGTTTTGAAAGGCACGCTGATTTTGCGAACATGCATCACGACAAATATCGTTGTCTGTTAGAGAGTTGGCTTTAAATAGACTGAGTTGAATATCAGCAGGTTGATAGATTAGGCTGGTGTCTAAACCATGCGGTGCAGCAGATAAAAATAGCAAACAGTCCATTTCAAAGCGCAGTTCAATGCTTTGATCAGTATTGTCAGAACTGACATAAGACAAAGCGCCGTTTTCGTCTGGCACAACTTTAGAAAATAGATTAACAGCGGCACTCAGGTCTTGACTGGCAAGTCCGTATTTACACATTTCAATGAGTAAGCTGTCTAAGCCGTTTTGGTACATATCATTGCGGGCATCTTGAAATGTACGCGTACCGAATTGCTTTTCAATTTGCTCAGGTCGGCTTGGGCCACAAAGCGCGTCATTCCAACCATGGTCATCATGAACAATGGAAGCCATCACACGGCCAAGGTCTGAATAGAGCACATTGGAAGCTTTTAAATAGGCGGTGTGTTGCCCTTTTAAACTGTCGGGCATGTTAAAACGTTCAAGCACATCGGCAGCATTTACAGAAAACAAAGAAACATTTGCCTGAGCGCCAAGCGATGTAAATCTAAGAATAGTTCCTTTTTGAATACGACCCGACCAGTGATGTCCGCCGGGTAAAAGTTCGGTCCAAATCGCCTGATTGTTATGATAACTTGCAGTGTTCATAGCTACTCCTGTCGGATAGTTTTAGACTTCCTCCCGGGCTTTTATCCCTCCGTGTAGTTCGCTAGGAACCGTGAACTCTCGGTCCAGTCATACTGTAAGTATCGGAACCCTAGATCACTTTTGATTGCTTAAGACTATGCAAAGGACATGCCAGCTTAGTATTACGTTTCTGGTTAAGAGTAATACTAAACTTGAGCCGTTTAGGTGCATTTAAGTTCAAAAATAAAAAGCTGCACTAAAAGTTGTGCATTTCAAAATAAAAAAGCCCCTTTCACTAAGAGGCTTAAAACTAAATTATAAGATTGAGAGTTTAAGGAAGCAGAATCACCTTACGGCAGTCCTCTTCTCTTTCATTAAAAATGCGGTAACCCTCTGCGGCATCTTCTAATTTCATTCGATGGGTAATAATCGTTTCAGGTGTTAATTCGCCACGCTCAATCAATTCTAACAGTTGCGGCAAATATTGATGCACATGGGTTTGGCCCATTTTAAAAGTCAGTCCTTTATCAAAAGCATCGCCAAATAAGAAACCATGAATTGGGCCTGCATATACACCCGGTACACTCACCACACCTCCACGACGAACTGCGGCAATACATTGACGAAGCGCTGCACCGCTTGAGCCTTCAAGCTTTAAATTGGTTAGGACAGTTTCAATCACACTGCCTTTTGCCTCGAAGCCAATCGCATCAATCACAGCATCGACACCGCGGTAATTGTCGGTATGTTGAATAATAAATTCAGCCGCATCGACTTCATCAAAATTAACTGGAATAGCACCGTATGTTGCCGCTGCATAGTTCAATCGATAGTCATTGTGATCGACCATAAATATCTTTTCCGCACCAAGCATTTTGGCACAAGCGGCGCTTAACAGTCCGACTGGACCAGCACCATAAATTGCAACGGTTGAGCCACGTTTCACTTGGGCATTGGTCACTGCTTGCCAAGCAGTCGGTAAAATATCAGTCAAGAAAAGTACTTTTTCATCTGACAGTGAAGTTGGCACTTTAAAAGGGCCTTTATTGGCTTTTGGCACACGCACATATTCCGCTTGCCCGCCCGGTACACCGCCGTAAAGATGGCTATAGCCAAACAAAGCTGCACCTGGTGGAATCTGCTTTTTATTAATGATTGCGCCGCGCCCTGTATTAGTTGTTTCGCAGGCAGCGGTTAGGTCTAGCTGGCAAAAGAAACATTCGCCGCAGGCAATCACAAAAGGAACAATCACTCGATCACCCTTTTTGACTGCGGTGACAGCTGGGCCGACTTCTTCAACCACGCCCATAAATTCGTGCCCAAAAATATCGCCCTGTTCGGTTCTAGGGATTTTGCCTCGATATAAATGTAAATCAGAGCCACAAATGGCTGTGGCAGTCACTCGTAAAATAATGTCATCCGGTTCTTGAATAATAGGGTCTGCTACTGTTTCTACTCGAACATCTTCTGCACCGTGGTAAGTTAGAGCGCGCATTTTATATTCCTCTATTTTCTGTGATGTCCTTTGATTATGAGGAGGCTTTCTTTACGGTTTGCAACGATTCTTACTCTTCACGTAAGGCATATAGTTCAAATGCAACGCGACAGAGATTTCAGTAACATTTAATGAATATAGGATTGTTTCAGCTAGGGAGTTTTTTATTATTTGCCCCAACAAAAAAGCCAATCATCTCTGAAATAAAATGATTGGCTCTACTTTAAGAGTTTGAATTAATCTAACTTAAGTTCTTGTCTAAGCTTTAAGATATCGACCAGACCTTTGTCTCTGGTTTGATATAAATCGATATCTTTATATTGATTTAAAAGCTGATTGGTTTCTACTTCCAACAACTCTGTTGTCTCATCTGAATGTTGAAATGCATGCATATCATTCCACCATTCTGTCATTGGTGGGCCTAAATGATGAATTGCTTCTTTAAAGCCCTTTTGGTTGGCAAGCTGCATATTAATGTAGGGGCCAAATAGTGCCCATCTTAAACCCGGCCCACTGGTAATCGCGACATCGACATCTTCGGCAGAGCACACACCTTGTTCAACCAATGAAAAAGCTTCTCGCCATAGCGCAGCCTGCAAACGGTTTGCGACATGCCCTTTTACTTCTTTATTTAAAACAATTGGATTTTTGCCCAGTTGTTTATAGAACTCAGAAGCCTGTTTTAAAATTTGAGGAGCTGTCAAATTACCGCCAACGATCTCGACCAAAGGTAAAAGATGAGGCGGATTAAAAGGATGACCTAATAAAATACGTTCAGGATGTTTGGCCTCTTTTTGAAAATCAGACACTTTTAAGCCCGATGAACTTGAAGCAATAATGGTATGTTCAGGACAATATGCTGTGATTTCTTGATACAGCTGTTGTTTTACATCGAGACGTTCAGGGGCATTTTCTTGAATAAAATCTACATCTGAAACTGCATCTTTTAAGTGATTAAAAATTTCCAGATGAAGCAGTACATCTTGCTGAGAATATGTGTGTTCCGCGTTTTGGTCTAAAGCCAATAAATCATTTAAATTTGCAGAAATTCTTTTTTTAAAGACCGCTTCATCTATAGGATATGGGTCATAGACCTTAACTTTAAATCCTTTATATAAAAATAAGGCCGTCCAACTTGCACCTATTACACCCGCTCCAACAACACCAACCGTTTTAATGACTTCCATATTTTCCTCGTACAAATGTTGTTTTATCCGAAATTTCTTTACTCATATGAATGCTAAATAAACATAGCAGATTCAACCAATCAATAAATTTAATTGTTTATATTTTATATAATTTGTCCTATATTCCTTAGCTTGAAAATTGATTCCTTTCATCTATATAGCTTCATCTTTTACCATTTTTTAAACGTTATTTACTGAATTTATGTCAAAAAATCTAGCAACATTGATTGGTTTAAGTGCCATTCTCATGTGGGCATCTCTGGTCGGTCTGATGAAGCAAGTCAGTGCCGCCATTGGGCCTGAGCTAGGTGTTACCTTTATTTATTCTTTAAGTGCGCTACTGTTGCTTGCTATTTTCAAAGTTCCAGATTTTAAGCAGATCTCTAAAAAATACTTAATATTTGGCACAATTCTATTCGTGGCTTATGAGGTGTGCTTTTCATTTGCGATTGCTTATTCTCAGACAGCACGGCAAGCAATTGAAATCAGCATTGTTAACTATCTGTGGCCGAGTTTAACGGTTTTAGCTTTTGTTATTTTTAAGGAATTAAAATTTAATTTCCTTATTATTTTAGGTCTAATGCTTTCAATTTTTGGCATTGTTTATATTCAAACTGGAAACGGTGATTTTAGTTTAAATAGTCTTGTCGATAATTTTCATAGCAACCCTCTGAGCTATATTTTGGCATTTGCAGGCGCCATCATTTGGGCTTTTTACTGTGTACTCACCAAAAAATTAAGTAATGGGCAAAATCCAATTTCCATTTTCTTTGTTGGTGTCGCGCTCACTCTCTGGCTCAAGCTGCTTGTCTCGGGGCACTTTGCTATTCCTTCAATGGATATTCCAACAGTCATGACCCTTTTAGTTGCTTCTGCTGCCATGGGTTTTGGTTATGCGGCTTGGAATATTGGCATCATTCATGGAAACATTACCGTGCTTGTGGTGGCCTCTTATTTCACTCCGATTATCTCGTCTATTTTGGCGATGTTTGTTTTACAAACTCAACTTTCAATGAACTTTTGGCAAGGAACAGCAATGGTGACGGCTGGTTCCTTTATTTGCTGGGTTTCAACCAACTGGTCTGTGATTCAGCCTTTCTTTAAAAAATTAATAAAAGACCAAAAAGCATTGTAGATTTATCGTAATGCTTTTTTCGGACTTAAGATAACTCCGACGAAGAAGAATTCCCCCATTACCCAAAGCATGCTAATATCCAAATTCTGACAATTACCAATGTCAAAATAATTTCTAGAGGGAATAAGATGTTAAAAACTCAAAAAATCAACATCGTACAAGAATTTGATGCACCCGTAGACAAGGTCTTCGAGACTTTAAGTGAGCATGAAAATCTAAGTAAACTTTTCGCTCCTGCTAAAGTGACTCGCATTAGCAATGGAAAAGACGCTCGTAATGGTGTTGGCTCTGCGCGCAAAATGTCTATTCCATTGACCCCTTCATTTGTAGAAACCAATTTAGTCTACAAAGAAAATGAACTGATTGAATATGCAATTACGAGCGGGATTAGCCCAATTAAAGGTCACCGTGGTGTCATGAAATTTACTGACTTGGGAAATAATCGTACTCGTTTGGATTACACCATTAGCTTTAAAGGTCGCGTACCATTTATTGGCCCTATCATTAAAGCCGCTCTACAAAATGGCGTGAGTCGCGGACTTAAAAAACTTAAGTTTTAATCACCACACCTCAAACAAAAAGCCCAATCACGGGCTTTTTGTTTTGATGACTATTGGGGTTATCTCTAAGACATCATTAATAAAAAATACTCTACTAACTTATCTTGCTCACCTGTCTGGTTTTTACTTAAAAGCTGAATCATTCCCCCATCCACTACAAACAAAAACATCCGTGCATCGTCAACTGAAGCCTCAGTTTTGACTGTTAAAAGCAGTTTATAAATTTCATTTACAAGCCAAGTTCTATATTCAATCGCAATGCGATAAGCCATTGGATAGAGCGTTTTAATTTCAAATATTGCCTTAAAGAGCAAATAATAAAGGCCATTTAAATTGGTATGTAGAAGGTAAATCTGCTTAAGTTTATCGAGCACCATAAGTTCATTGTAAGAATAGAGAATCGAAATTACCTTGTCTTTGAGGGCATCTTTTTGAAAAATGAGACACCTCTCAATGAGTCTTTCTTTTGAGTGAAAAGCATTATAAAAAGTAGCTTTTGAGGTTTGAGCTTCTGCAATAATTCGGTCGACCCCGACCTTGTTAAACCCATATTGTTTAAATAAATCTGTTGCCGTGTGAAGCGTTCGCAACGCTCGAAAGGAAGTTTGTAAATTTTTCATATATACCGCTTAAAATAATTTTTTGTTGTATGTGAAAGAGATAGAAATGCCGTCACTCTTAAAATGAGTGCTAAAAACAGGCATGCAAAAGCGGCACAAAAAATGGTGTGCTCGCCTATCTCGGTTTTATTCTTGCTATGTTTTAGTCGTAACGATGTTTAGGCGTAAAAACCTAGAGTCGATTAAACCGATTTACAGATTGTTTAAACGGTATAAATAGAGAGATTTTGGCAAAGGCCAAAAATTGAGAAGAATTAGTACGCATAGCGGACTCCTTTGGCTATAAAAGAAGTTTCACCGCATTACTGCTAAATAATGGTGGCGAAACGAAAGAGGGTTAGCAGACTGGAGCCAAAGAATCCAGCACACCCGAAGGTGTCCCTCTCCCGTCCTGAACTGCACCCCATAAGTTAGACTTTTAAAACTTATGAGGTGTGCTCTATGCCAATTCCGAAGCATTCAAAAGAGTTAAAATTAAA
>NZ_JBQEOR010000009.1:0-168926 GCF_052045285.1 Acinetobacter sp. 22301
AGAAGTGAAACCTCTTAGCGCTGATGGTAGTGTGGGGTTACCCATGTGAGAGTAAGTCATCGCCAGCTCATTATTCTAAACACCCCCGTTCGCAAGAGTGGGGGTGTTTCTTTATTGCGGAATTTAATCTTTAATAAAAGATAGGTCCAAAATTAGATTTGTATTCTTGCTGTATTCTATGAATATAATGATGAACTCTATTATTTGGGGTACGGCCATGAAAATCAATTCTTTCTCTCCAATACCTGAAGATGATGAAGAGCTATCTTTGCCTGCATTGATTTATTGGGCATCTCTAGGTGATATCGATCAAGTAAAAGAATTACTAATAGAGGGAGAGGATCCTAATCAGACAGATGATGAGGGATATAGTGCTCTACAAGCAGCTGCTGAAAATGATCATTTAGAGATAGTTCAACTCTTAATTGAAAAAGGTGCGCATGTCGCTTACAAAAGTGAATACACAGCATTAGAGCTTGCAGAAATGGCAGGTAATGCTGATGTAGTGGAGTATTTAAATAGTTTATAAAATTAAAGGCCTCTTTTGTTTAGAAAAGAGGCCTTTTATGTAATTAAGACAAATGATATTTCTGTAGTTTCTCAACAATGGATTGAAGACCTTTTACTTCAAATTCATTAGCTTCGAATTTTTCATCTTTATTACGTTTAAATATATCTCTTATCTCTATTACAGCATTCGGGTCAATAATACTTAAACTTGAGGTGACTTGACGTATTTGGCTAATAGAACGAGAGCCATTTGTTGAACCATAGCCAATAAATGCAGCAGGTTTACCACCCCACTCCTTACCGACATAATCAAGTGCATTTTTTAAAGCTGGGCTGTAACCATGGTTGTATTCTGGGCTAATAAAGATAAATGCATCTGCTTGAGCAATTTTGTCTGCCCATTCTTGTTGTTTAGGTTGATCATAAATCCCGGTAGCAGGTGGGTGAGAGCCTGAAAATAACGGTAAATTCCACTCTTTTAAATCAATTACTTCTGTCTGAAAATCTTCTAGATTAAATGATGGAATTGTGGATTCTAGCCAATTGGCAACTTTAATTGCTGTACGTCCTTCACGAACACTTCCTACGATAATATAGACCAGCATGTATTTTTCCTAAGAATTTTTATCTTTATAACTTAATTCATTCTATAGGTAGGAGAGAATATAGAATTTGTAAGGATTCTTATGTCACTAATAAAAATTAAATCATAAAAAAGCCCTCATGTAGAGGGCTTTTTTATTTACATTAGCTTAATGCCTTGTTGGCCTTCAGGAGTAACCTTAAATATTTCTACTTCAAAGGTAATATTTTTCCCAGCTAATGGGTGATTAAAATCAATTTCTGTAATGTCATCATTAACTGATTTTACTACACCGAATAAGGTGGTTTTTGCCTTATCTTCAAATTCGATCATGTGACCAGGAATAGGGCGTTGTTCAAACTTAACTGTATCGAAAGTTTGAACATTTTCTGGATTCCATGGACCAAAAGCCTCTTCTGGTGGAAGGTGTACTGTACGGCGGTCACCTGCACGTAAACCGAATAATGCTTTTTCGAAACCTGGTAAAAGGTTTCCGTCACCAATAGTCAGACTAACTGGCTCTTCACGGCTACGTGTATTGTCAATTTCTACACCATTTTCGATAGCTACAGAAAAGTGTAGGTCGACTTTAGAGCCTTCTTGGATACGAATTTCTTCGTTAGGTTGAATAATTTCGGTCATATTATGCATCCGAATTTTGGTTACGTTGCTTCTCAAGGAAGAATGTATCAATGAGTAGCAAAATCGTACCTAGAGTGATGGCACTGTCCGCAATATTAAAAGCTGGAAAGTGATGATTTTGGTAATAAACATGAATGAAATCGACCACATAACCTAGGGTAATACGGTCAATTAAATTGCCTAAAGCTCCACCTAAAATTAAAGCGATGGCTACAGGTAGCACCACCATTTTTTTAGGCATACGCATTAACCAAAATACAAAAAGTACTGAAACTAAGCCCGCCAAAGATGTGAAGAAATAGCGCTGCCATCCTCCTGCATCAGATAAAAAGCTAAAAGCTGCACCATAGTTATGTAATAGTGTCCAGTTTAAAAATGGAAGTACAGGTACAGGATCTGCATAGTTTAGATGTGTACTCGCAATCCATTTTGTCCATTGATCCAATACAATGGCAAGGACTGAAAGTCCAAGCCAAATCAGATTATGTGGATAAAACTGGAATAAGCCTTTTTTAGCTTGTGAATTA
This sequence comes from Acinetobacter sp. 22301, assembly GCF_052045285.1. Lineage (NCBI taxonomy): Bacteria > Pseudomonadati > Pseudomonadota > Gammaproteobacteria > Moraxellales > Moraxellaceae > Acinetobacter > Acinetobacter sp. 22301. The sequence continues at coordinate 2,263 of NZ_JBQEOR010000009.1, forward strand.
GGCATATTTTCTCACTTCGCCACGACCAGTGACGTTCACAATACAACGACCACATAAACCAGGATGATCGGCATGTGTATTTACATCTGGAAGAACGTGCCAGCAACGTGCACATTTTTCACCTTCAGCTGCAGATATTTGTACACGTAAGCCTTCCATTTCAGTTGCTTCACCTTGCTCAGCAAATGGATGTACTACTACTTGCGAAGTAATAAGAACAAAACGGAGTTCATCAGCCAGTTGGTTTAAAACTGTTTGTAATGATTCACTTGCCCAAAGTTCAACTTTGGCTGAAAGATTACTGCCGACAAGTTTAGCGTTACGCGCTGCTTCAATCTGTTTATTTACTGCAGATTTTACGCTAATCAATGTTTGCCAATCTTCTTCAGAAAGCAAGTTTGCTTTTGATGAAACAGGTAAGTCATACCATTCTGAAGTAAATACATACTTTTCAGTTTGTTCTGGAATCAATGGCCAAGCTTCTTGAGCCGTAAAGCTTAAGATTGGGCTCATCCAACGGATAAATGCTTGAACAATATGATAAAGCGCTGTTTGTGCAGAACGACGTGCCTGAGAATCCGCTTTAGTGGTGTATTGACGGTCTTTGATAATATCTAGGTAGAAACCACCTAAGTCATTAATACAGAAGCTTGTTAACGCACTACACACCACATGGAAGTTCATTTCTTCATAGGCAGTGATAATGGTTTGTTGTACTTCATTCGCACGCTGTAAGATGTATTGATCTAGAGCGATAAGGTCATCTACGTCCAGAGCATCAGTACTTGGTTTGAAACCATTTAGGTTCGCAAGCAAGAAGCGTAGGGTATTACGAATACGGCGATAGCTATCACTTACACGGCTAAAGATTTCTTTCGATGCTGCGATTTCATAACGGTAGTCGCTAGACGCTACATATAGTCGTAAACCATCTGCACCAAGCTGTTTGATGATTTCTTCAAGCGGGATATAGTTGCCTAAAGATTTCGACAATTTACGACCGTTTTCGTCCACTGTAAAACCATGAGTTAACAAGGCTTTATATGGCGCACGATTGTGAATTGCCATAGATGTTAATAAAGAAGATTGGAACCAGCCGCGGTGTTGGTCTGAACCCTCTAAATATAAGTCAGCAGGGCTTTCTAATTCTTCACGTTGCTCAAGTACAGCGTAATGTGTTGTGCCAGAGTCGAACCATACATCGAGTGTATCGCGAACAGCGTTATATTGTTCAGCATCTTCACCGATGAAGTCTTTTGCTTCACGTTTGAACCATGCTTCGATGCCTTCTTCTTCGATCAGTTGAGCAACTTCTTCGATGAGTTCAGGTGTACGTGGGTGTAATTCGTTCGTGTCTTTATGAACGAAGAATGGAATTGGAACACCCCAAGTACGTTGACGTGAAATACACCAGTCCGGACGACCTTCGATCATTGATTCAATACGGTTTTTACCCCAGTTCGGTACAAACTCGATATCATTTTCAATGGCATTAAGCGCACCTTCACGTAAACCTTTTTGATCCATGCTAATGAACCATTGTGGTGTAGCACGGAAAATAATTGGAGTCTTATGGCGCCAGCAGTGTGGGTAGCTATGTTTAATTGGCTGATGAGCCCATAAACGGCCTACAGCGCCCAAAGCTTCGATAATCTTTGGATTGGCTTTATAGATGTGTTCACCAGCATAGATTGGAGCAGTTGGTAAATAAACACCGTTACCACCCACTGGGTTATCTACTTTAAGGTTGTATTGAAGACCTACTTTATAGTCGTCTGCACCATGGCCAGGTGCTGTATGTACGGCACCTGTACCGCTTGTTGCAATAACGTGTTCACCTAAAATAACCGGAACTTGACGATCAGTAAGTAGAGGGTGTTGTAAAGTAAGGTTTTCAAGAGCTGAACCTGTAAAATCAGCTAAAACAATTGGGTTTTCAAGCTTGTAACGCTCAATCGCTGAAGCAACTAGGTCTTTAGCAAGAATGAAGTTTTGCTTATCGCGCTCAGTAGACACTTGCACCAATTGATATTCAATTTCGGCATGCAACGCAACGGCTTGGTTAGCTGGTAATGTCCAAGGTGTAGTGGTCCAGATCACGATATCTGTCGGATCTTGAACTTCTACGTTTAAGCGAGCACTTAAATCTTTTAGATCGACAACGCCAAATCCAACGTCAATTGCGTCAGATTTTTTATCTTCGTATTCAACCTCTGCTTCAGCAAGAGCTGAACCGCAGTCCATACACCAGTTCACTGGTTTTAAGCCTGGTTGGATATGGCCATTTTTCTGGATGAGACCTAAAGCACGAACGATATCGGCTTCTTGTTTGTAATTCATGGTGAGATAAGGATTATCCCAATCACCTAAAATACCAAGACGTTTAAAGTCAGTACGTTGTAAATCAATTTGTTTTAGCGCGTATTCACGGCAAAGTTTACGGAAAGTTGCTGCGTCAACTTTTTCGCCCACTTTACCTACTTTCTCTTCGACTTTTAGTTCGATTGGCAAGCCATGACAGTCCCAACCTGGAACATATGGTGCATCAAAACCTGAAAGTGTACGGCTTTTTACAATAACGTCTTTAAGTACTTTATTGACTGCGTGGCCTAAGTGAATTGTACCGTTCGCATATGGAGGGCCATCATGCAAAATATATTTTTTCTTGCCAATACGCGATGCACGAATCTGCTGATAAATGTTGTCGGTATACCACTCTTCTAACCATTTCACTTCACGTACTGCCAAATTTGCTTTCATTGCAAATTGAGTATCCGGCAGGTTTAGCGTGGCTTTGTAGTCCACTGCATTCTCAGGAGTTTGCTTATCGCTCATGCAAGTTTTCATCCAGTTTTAATCAGCTTGGGAGCTGACATGTTTTACAATCAAAATTCGAATTAAAAAGGAAATTGTGTCGTGTCGTTACGGTATTGTCGTAACTGTTGCACGTCATTATCAATTCCAGCCTTAAGTGCTTCAAGCGAAGGGTAGTTCAATTCACCATGAAGATAGTGAAGAAAAGTCACCCGCATAAATAAGCCATACAGATTAGCAGAAACATCAGGGAAATGTACTTCTAATCTCCATTCTGGATGTTCTTGCTGAATGGCGGGACGTGTACCGACATGACCTGCACCATAGAGGCTATTTTCATGATATCCGGCAATTCCCGGTTTCTCTGGTGTTTCTTGGCGCACTTTTTCAGTGAGTGAAGTTGTTTCGCAAATGACTTCAACGCCATAAATACCGTTTAAACAAGGTTTGTGGCGGTTGAGTCGAACATTAATGGTTGGAAAATCAAGAGTTCGACCAATTTGATCGCCATATTGGACACGTCCAGTAATACTGTACGGACGGCCTAATAATTTAGCTGCTAAAGCAAGATTACCCACTTGAAGTACTTGGCGAATACGGGTTGAACTGACGCGTTCACCTTCAAGTTCAATGGTATGTAAATTTGTGACTTGGAAGCCATAATCTTTTAAAAATTCACTGTTGCCTTGGCGGTCTTTGCCGAAATGAAAGTCATCTCCTAAAACCAAAGCTTGAGCATTTAATTTGTCTTTTAATAAATCTGCGAAGGCAGATGCGCTCATGCTACGAAAATGTTCATCAAATTTAGCAACCGCAATATAGTCAACGCCAAGCTCAGCTAGGTATTCAACTTTTTCCCGTAGTGAATTAATACGAGGAGGAGCATCGTAACCTTTAAAGAACTCAAGAGGTTGTGGCTCAAAAATCATGACCAGTGTTTTTAAGCCTTGTGCTGCAGCAATGTTTTTGAGTTGAGCAATCATCGCTTGGTGGCCTAAATGGACACCATCAAAATTACCAATAGTTACCGCTGTTTGAGGTAACTGAAAATTGGGCGATAACGCATTAAGACGAAGCAGTTTCATGAACTTAAAATATGGCTATTTTTGCAAGGGCTATATATTGCCATAATCTCACAGATTCGTCTTGTTGTTGTGTTTTTACTCAGTTATTTTTCAAAATGAATATCTGTATATTTAAAATACTGATGAATTAAATAAAAATAAATCAATTTTTCTTATTAGTGGTTTGCTCTACTATGTCTTTATCCACTCTTTGATTAGAGAACTAAGATGAAAAAACCCTTTTACCAATTAAATCAAAGCAAAGATGTTATACGACATTTTACTCCAAATTGGTTTACAGCGACTATGGGTACTGGCGTGGTGAGTATGATTTTAATTCAGCTTCCATTTGCTCAATCATTTTTATTCACGCTAGCAACTTTGTTATGGCAATTTAACATTGCTTTATTTAGCGTTTTTTCAGTTCTTTATTTATTGCGGTGGTTTCTTTTCCCTCATGAGGCGAAGCAAATTTTTAATCATCCAAATATGAGCTTGTTTTTAGGCGCTATTCCGATGGGGCTCGCTACCATACTAAATGGCTTTTTAAGCTTTGGTATCGGGCTTTACGGGGAAGTCGCAATCCATATCGCCCAAGCTTTATGGTACATCGATGTCTTTTTAGCGCTAGCAATTGCGTGGATTGTACCATTTTGCATGTTTAGCCGTCAGAACCATCAGCTACATACCATGACTGCAATCTGGCTTTTACCTGTGGTTGCTTGTGAAGTCGCAGCAAGTTCTGCGGGCATGTTAGTTGCACATTTACCAGCAGATGTGCACAGCTTTCATTTATTAATGGGGGGCTATGTACTTTGGGGAATCTCTATTTTACCAGCATTCGCTATTCTGACAATTTTAATATTACGTATGGCTTTGCATCAGCTACCTGAAAAAGAAGTCGCTATTTCTAGCTGGCTCTCTTTAGGCCCGATTGGTACAGGTGCATTAGGTTTATTGTTACTAGGTCAGCAGGCACAAAGAGTGGCGCCAAACGTAGGATTTCACCAATTTGCGAATGTCTTTCAAGCTTTAGGAGTTGTAGGCAGTCTTGTACTTTTAGGCTTTGGTTTATGGTGGCTTGGTCTTGCGATTTTAACAACGCTTCGTCACGCCAAGACAGGTATTCCATTTAACTTGGGCTGGTGGGGCTTAACCTTTCCATTAGGTGTATTTATTCTCGCACTATTTAATTTAGGACATCAGGTTGAAATTGTATTCTTACAATACGTTGCTGTCGCATTGAGTATTCTGTTATTGACGATGTGGGGCGTTGTAATGAAGAAAACGCTAGCAGGAGCATATAGTGGTCAACTGTTTTTTTCTCCATGCTTAATCGCTTTACAACAAAAAGTGCAGTAATGATGAAAAGGTGCAAAAAGCTTTTGCACCTGATTTATACTTATTTTCTAACTTATTTAATTTTGATTTGAGCTTTTTGAATGAACACTGATATTGCTTTGATTATGGCACTTCCTAATGAATCTAAGGGTTTATTTGAACAAGCAGGTGTTGAAGTCCATTACAGTGGTATTGGTAAGATTAATGCTGCCTTTAAAGCATTTGAAGTTATTCAAAAAACTGGCTGTAAAACTTTAATTAATCTAGGTACAGCTGGAAGCTCTGCGTTTAATCGACATGATTTGGTCGAGGTGAAGACTTTTGTACAACGTGATATGGATGTTTCACCCCTAGGGTTTGAAGTAGGTGTAACGCCGTTAGATGATCACTTGCCAGCTGAAATTCATCTTCAACCACATTTTATTGATTTGCCAAAAGCAGTTTGTGGAACTGGTGATTCATTTGAAACGGGTCAGCCAAAAGTAGCTTGTGATGTGGTTGACATGGAAGGCTATGCTTTAGCTAAAGTGTGCCATAAGTTAGGTGTACGATTAATTTCTGTGAAGTATATTACTGATGGGGCAGATGATACTGCACATTTGGATTGGGAAGAAAATTTATTGTTAGGGGCCCAGAAACTCCTAGCACTTTATCAAAATCATTTCTAGAAAAAGATCGGCAAATTTGCCGATCTTTTTTTGTTTAACGAGGTAATACGCCGTAGAGCATCATATGTACCGTATGCTCAATCGAACGCTGGAACATACTGCGGTTACGAAGCGTTTTACCAGTTACCATTTCCATTTGAGTTGCAAAATCTGCATAGTTTTGCGTAAGGCCCCAAATATTGAGTATTAATAACTCAGGGTCGATATCTGGGGAAATCTTTCCTTCTTCTTGCCAAGTCTGAATGACTTTAGCTTTGCGTTTAAATAGCTTTTTCAAAGGCCCTTTCAGTATAGGCAAAATATGTGGAGCGCCTTGAATAATTTCTAGTGCAAACAATCTAGATGCTTTCGGTTGGCTACGAGACAGTTCGATTTTTTGAATTAAATAGTGAGATAAGGCTTCGGCTGGTTCTAATTCAGCTTCTAAAGTTTGTAAGGGGGCCAACCATTTTTGTAAAACGGTTGTGAGCACTTCTACATATAAAGACTCTTTATTTTCATAGTAATAGAAAATATTCGACTTATGCATGTCGGCGAGTTGGGCAATTTCATCCAGACTTGCTCCACTGAACCCATAGACTGAAAATACGTCAAGGGCCGCAGCAAGAAGCTGATTGCGCTTTTGGGTACTCTTTTTTTGTTCCATCTGCTGCATAATTAAAAAAATAATATTCCCATTGTAAGGGAAATTGTTTGATTTGTGCACAGGTGTCTTGCTTTTTTAATCAAAAAACGGCTAGTTATTTGTGTAATAGATATACTATTGTGCAAAAAATAGAGAGATTCACTAGTTTATTGTTATTCTTAAAAATATTTTTTAAATTTCGCCCTAAAAAAGAGCAATAAAACAGCAGTTTTATTGCTCGTAAATTGGGCATTTTTCGGCTGAGATATTCTCATTACTCATCGCAACCTTAAGTTGCCAAAACCGCATCGAGTACTTGTTGCTCAAGTTGAGCAAAAGTAATGCTCTTTTTACGCGGGCGTGGCAAATTAACTTGGAAACTTTGAGCAATCTTGCCCTTATCTAATAAGATAATACGGTCAGCTAATTGCACTGCTTCACTCACATCGTGTGTGACCAAAATTGCAGTAAAGCCTTGCTCCTTCCACAAGCGTTCAATCAAGCTTTGCATCTCAAGCCGAGTTAACGCATCTAATGCACCCAAAGGTTCGTCTAGCAACAATATGCGCGGCGTATGTGATAGTGCACGGGCTAGGGCAGTACGCTGACGTTGACCACCTGAAAGCTGGGAAGGCCATTGTCCTGATTTCTCTTTTAAACCGACTTTTTCTAGTAATTCTTCTGCTAAAGCATGTTGCGATTTTGGTAGCCCAAGTTGAACATTTTGAAGAATATTTCTCCAAGGAAGTAAACGAGGATCTTGGAACATTACTCGAATATCATCGTTCGTAATGCCTTCACGTAAATGTCGGGCAGATTTAAATTTGATTTCCCCAAAGCTGGCTTTTTCAAGTTGAGCAATTAAACGGAGTAACGTACTTTTGCCACAACCACTTCGGCCAACAATTGCTAAAAACTCACCCGGCTGGATGTGTAGGTCAAGATCTTCGAGGACCTTTACCTCACCATAAAATTTATAAAGTTGCTCAATCAGAATCTCTGCTCCTAATACAGGTTCTTGAGATTCTGTTGGTTCTTCCGGAATGAGCTGCACTTCATTCTGATTAATATTTAAATTCAGATTTGTCATGTTCTAAGCTCCCTTATTTCTGATATCCAGAGTGCCAACGTAGTAAATAGCGTTCCAAAAGCTGTGCTAAAACATCTGCCAGTTTGCCTAGTAAGGCGTACAGAAGAATACCGACCAGAACTACATCCGTTTGTAAAAACTCACGTGCATTCATGGTCATATAACCAATACCTGCTTGAGCTGAAATGGTTTCAGCAACAATGAGCAATACCCAAACCAAACCTAAAGCAAAGCGTAAACCCACTAAAATAGAAGGCATCGCACCTGGCAAAATAATTTCTTTGTAAAGCTGCCAGCGAGAAAGCCCATAGCTTTTGCCCATCTCAATCAATTGAGGGTCAACTGATCGAATACCGTGATAGGTATTAATATAAATGGGGAAGAAAACGCCTACTGCGACTAAAAATAATTTCGCTGTTTCATCAATGCCGAACCACAAGATGACAAGTGGGATAAGTGCTAAGGCTGGGATGTTACGAATCATTTGCAAGGTCGTATCGAGCAGGGTAGAGGCGAAACGCGAAGACCCATTCAGCAGGCCTAATAACAAACCTAAGCCGCCGCCAATCAACAACCCGAGTAAAGCACGTCCTGCACTTACTTTAACGTGCTGCCAGAGTTCGCCACTCACCAGTAGATGCCAAAAAGCGGAAACTACAGCAGTAGGTGCAGGTAAAATACGGCTTTCTAAAAGACCCGAACTTGAGGCAATTTGCCAAACAACTAATAGAAGAATAGGGAAAATCCAAGGCAGCAAACGCTGCCCGATTTGTTTTGTTCCACGTGAAACAACACTTTCAGCTTTGCTCATGCAGGCTCCTTGACGGAACTATTTTGCTTCTTCTCGTCTGGAACATAATTGTTGGCAATAATTTCACCGAATGGACCAGTTAAATTTGGCTGAGCAAGTTTAGCGCGAGTTTCAATTGGTAATAACGGGAATACTAACTCCGCAAAACGAATTGATTCTTCAAGGTGTGGATAGCCTGAGAAAATGAAAGTATCAATACCTAAATCAGCATATTCCTGAATACGAGCAGCAACTGTTTCAGGATCGCCTACAAGTGCTGTACCTGCACCACCACGAACTAAACCAATACCAGCCCAAAGGTTTGGAGATACTTCTAGTTTGTCTCGATTACCACCGTGGAGAGCCGCCATACGTTGTTGGCCTACAGAGTCCATTTGTGCAAATTTTTTCTGTGCCGCAGCAATAGTCGCATCATCAAGATATTGGATAAGCTCATTCGCTGCTGCCCAAGCTTGTTCGTTGGTTTCGCGAACAATCACATGCAAGCGAATGCCATAAGTTAATTTACGACCTTTAGCCTCAGCTTTGGCACGAACATGTTCGACTTTTTGTTTAACTGCTTCTGGTGGTTCACCCCATGTAAGGTAAGTATCGACTTGCTCAGCTGCAAGATCGACCGCGACGTCTGAAGAACCGCCGAACCAAAGTGGTGGATAAGGCTTTTGAACAGGTGGGTAAAGTAGTTTTGCATCATCCACTTGTAAGCGTTCACCGTGGAATGTAAAAGCTTCACCTGTATGTGAGCGTGTCAAAATCTCACGCCAGATTTTTACGTATTCATTAGCAGTTTGATAACGTGTTGAGTGATCTTCATATAAGCCATCACCGCGTAGTTCTGCTTCATCACCACCAGTCACTAAGTTGAGTAACACACGGCCATTCGACAAACGATCAAACGTTGCAGCCATACGTGCTGCCAACGCTGGTGTCGTTACCCCTGGTCGTAATGCAACTAAAAATTTAAGGTGTTGAGTTGCATCAATTAGGCTAGCCGCCGTAATCCAAGGGTCTTCACATGAACGGCCTGTTGGAATAAGTACACCTTCGTAACCTAAATTATCTACTGCCACAGCAATTTGCTTCATATAGGCATGGTCAACCTGACGAGCGCCTTTACTTGTACCTAAATAGCGACTATCACCGTGGGTAGGAATAAACCAGAAAATTTTCATGTGCATTACCTATATGTCTATTGAAATTACTTGGCACCCCAAACAGCTTGTTTAATGCTGATTGGTTTTGGAATGATGCCTTGTTGAGTAAAAATGTCTGCGAGTTGCTGCTGCTCAGCAATCACTTTGCTGCTGAGTGGAGCTGCCGATGATGGGCGTGGACGTCGTTTAATGAATAAATCACTGGTTGCAGGCTTAAGTCCTGTACTTTGACCAATCGCACCTGCCGTTTCTGCTTGATGGCTTTGAACCCATTTGTCAGCTTGATTGATTTGTTTGATGAGCCCTGAAATAGCTTTAGGATGTTGTTTAACAAAATTTGGGGCCGCTAAATAAAATGTATAGTTCGGGCTTAAACCTTTACCCGATGCAAGAACACGCGCTTGGTCTTCTAGTTGTGCTGAAGCAAAGTAAGGATCCCAAATTGCCCATGCATCAACAGCACCCTTTTGGAATGCTGCGCGAGCATCGGCAGGAGTAAGCCAGATCGGAGTAATGTCACTCCAGTTTAGGCCTGCTTTACGTACGGCTTGTACAAGTAAGTAATGTGAACTTGAACCTTTTTGCAGCGCAATACGTTTGCCTTTAAGGTCTTTAAGCTGTTTGAGCTGCGAGTTTTTGGGAACTAGAATTGCCGATGCCAATGGCTTAGCCGCTTCATAAGCAATGTAATATAAAGGCTTGCCAGCCGCTTGTGCATAGACAGGAGGTGTGTCTCCAGTAACGCCTACATCAAGAGAACCGACAGCTAAAGCTTCTAAAATTTGTGGTCCAGCAGGAAACTCATTCCAAGTAATTTTTGCATTTGGGAATTCTTGCTCAAATAGCTTTTGCTGTTTGGCAATTGCAAAGTTAATCGAGCTTTTTTGAAAACCAATACGAAGTTCTTTCACAGTTGGATCAATTGCCCAAGCTGGCGCTGCGATTGTTAAGCCTAATACAGTGACTGCACTGAGGCGCTTAATTAATTGTGTCCACTGACTCTTACTAAATAATGACTGATGTTGCATATTGATATCCTTGTTCCCCTTGAGGCAAGACACAGCATTTATATCGTTATTTAAGCTGTGCCCAAGCTGGGGTTATTTCAGTTTTAAAATGGCGTCTTGAATGGTGAGTTTGTTTGGAATGAGCTTTTGTGCATAAAAAGCATCAGCCACATATTGTTGTTCTTGTGCCACCTTGTCAGATATTGGCTGCACTCCAAAACCCATACGTGAAATGGAAGTTTTGAGTACATCAAACTCAAGTGCGGTAGGTTTTTCGAGTAACTTGGCAGCTTCATCCTGATGTGAACTTACCCACTCAGTGGTCTGGTTAAGTGTCTGTACAACAGTGTTGAGTACTTTCGGATTATTTTCTGCAAATTTACGGTCAGCTAAATAGAACTGATGATTACTCACCAAGTTTTCACCTGTTGCTAAAACTCGGGCCTGAATTTGATGTTCAGCTGCTGCAAAGAACGGGTCCCAAATGACCCATGCATCGACTGCACCTTTTTCAAAGGCAGCACGAGCGTCTGATGGCGGTAAATAAACTGGTTGAATATCACTTAAGCTTAAGTTGTTGGCTTCTAAAACTTTTAACAATAGGTAATGAACATTCGAGCCTTTGTTAAGAGCAACACGTTTGCCTTTTAAATCTTTAATAGATTGGATTGGAGAGTCTTTTTGTACCAATAGTGCTTCAGCTTTTGGCGCAGCAGGTTGGTTTGCGACATAGACTAAATTTGGATTGGCAGCCTGAGCAAAGATCGGTGGTGCTTCACCAGCTTCCCCCAGCGAAACACTTCCTACGTTTAAACCTTCAAGCAATTGAGGGCCAGCAGGGAACTCAACCCATTTTACTTGCACGCCTTGTTCTTTTAATGCTTTTTCTAAGTCACCACGAGCCTTTAAAATAGGAAGAATCCCATATTTTTGGTAGCCAATATTTAAAGTTGTGGTGGCTTGTTCCTCTTTTTTGGCACAACCACTTAACATCATCACTCCTGCAAGGCTGGCCGCGATGACTGAATATTTTGCCCATGAAGTGGTGTTGAAAAGTGCCATGAGATTTCGTACTCCCCGAAAGAGAAAAAGAAAAAAATAATTGGATGAGCAGATACCCTAAATGGATTTTTATTTCAGAAAAAATAAGTATTCGGTCTTTATTTATGCAAAAAAAAGCTAAACACAATAGGCTATAAACTTATGCGAAAAAATGATTTATCTATTAAAAATATATTTAATGAATTTTGATTAAGTTGATGTAAATAAAATAAAAAATATTAAAACCTTAAAAAATTTAGATTTAAAAAAAGTACAACCATAAATTAATCGTGTTTACGGGTGTACTTTTTGAACTAAGCTTATCTGAAATAAGAATATCTTAAAAATAGCAAAGGCTAGGGAAGCAGTTTCTTAAAGACTAAAGAATTTCTCTGATAGTTATAGAGTGCTTGACGAGCATTTGGTAAGTCATCAACACTCACCTGATGGAAACCGTGCTCTAAGAACCAGTGAGCGGTTCGAGTCGTTAAAACAAATAATTGACGAATACCTTGTTCTTTTGCCTTTTCTTCAAGGAATTGCAAAATCTGGCTGCCACGGTTCGATTTACGATAACTTGGGTGTACTGCGACGCAGGCAATTTCTGCTGAACGTGTTTCATTAAATTCTGTTGGAATTGGATAAAGTGCAGCACACGCTAGAATCGTACCATCGCGCTCAATAACAGCGAACTGGCTAATCTCTTGCTCTAAACGTTCACGCGAACGATAAACTAAGATACCTTCTTCTTCTAATGGACGTAATAAATTCATTAAACCGCCTACGTCTTGAATATTGGCCATGCGAACTTCTTCATAATGCGCATCGGTAATCATGGTGCCTATACCATCTCGAGTAAATAACTCTTCGAGAAGGGCGCCATCATAGGCATAAGAAATAAGATGAACGCGGTGTACACCTGATAAAGATGCTTTTTTTGCCTGTTGCAAATGCAAAGTGAGTGTTGGGCTAATGGTTTGGTATTGTTGAATATAGTAGTCCAGTTGATGTGGGCTTAATTCACGTAATATTTGCTCATCTTCATTCAGCAATCCTTGTTGCTCTCCAAGAAAAATGAGTTTATCTGCTTTTAAATAAGTTGCTGTTTTAGTTGCGACTTCTTCAGCTCTTAAGTTAAATACCTCACCTGTAGTGGAGTAACCTGTTGGTCCTAGCAGTACAATATTATGATTATCGAGGTGTCGATCAATCGCATCTGTATCAATAGAACGAACTTCACCTGTAAGCTGGAAATCCATGCCATCACGAATACCATAAGGTTTAGCAGTCACAAAATTACCTGATACCACATCTATGCGAGCGCCGTACATTGGCGAGTTTGCTAAGCCCATAGAAAGTAATGCTTCAATTTCAAGGCGAATAGAACCTACAGCACTCATAACACAGCTTAAAGATTCACGTGTGGTAATACGGCTGTTGTCATAAAAAGGAGTTTCGATTCCTTTTTCTTTAAGATTTTGATTAATTTGTGGACGTGCGCCATGAACTAAGATTAAGCGGATGCCAAGAGAATGTAATAAAGCAATATCGTGAATGATATGTTCGAAATTAGGATGTCGGACTGCTTCACCACCAAACATCAACACAAATGTTTTATCGCGGTGAGCATTAATGTAGGGCGCTGAGTGTCGAAACCAGTGTACATAATGCTGGGTGTTATTATGCGACTTACTTTCAGGCTTACTTGGCATACCGATCTCGAATCAACAGCAAAAAGATATAAAGATGATTCTAAACAAAAAAGACTAAAGCCGCATGTTTTAGATAAAAAAACACCCAAATTGAAATTTGGGTGTTTAAATTTTTTTGATTAGTGAACAACTCTAATGATTTTATGACTTTGTTCATTCACTAATACGTAATTTCCGTTCACTTTATACCATTTTTGATAACGACCCGGTTTAGTCAATTTTTGGTGTTGACGATAGTCGATCACGTAACGTGAATGTCGATACTCATGCGGTACAACCTGACCTACTCTCCACGCATTACGATGGTCGTCTTTTTTAATCACTTTAACTGTTTTTACTTCATGGTTTTGATAGTTGCCATGATGATTATGATCATTTGGTGCTGCCATTGCTGTTGTTGCAACTAAGCCACTAAGTGAAAGAACAATCGCTGTTGTTAATTTTTTCATTGTAAACCTCGAATGATGAGTTAAATTTCAATAACTAAAGATTAGTGAACAATTGCAGATAAATCGTGGAGGCTAAGAAGAATAAATGTGAAAACTAATTGTGAAATAAGAAGAAATTAAGAAAATATCTAAAGTGAAAATATAAAAAAGCTTGTATTTTTAAGATAGATAAACAATAAAAAAAGGATAAAACCCAAAGGCTTTATCCTTTTTTTACTCAGCGATAGCGAGGGCCTATCGCCTTAAAAACCACGAATACTCACAATGCTATTAGAATCTGTGTCGACTAAAATATAGTCATTATTGATTTTGTACCATTGTTGATTACGGCCCGGTTTTGGCAAGTTACTGTCTTTATAGTCGACTTTATAGCCATTACCACGATAGTGCTGTGGCATAACATAGCCAGGCTGCCAGCGATGTTGTTTTAATCGTTCAAAGCCACGCTCTTCGCGCATACGGCGTTCGTCACGGATACGATCATCATCATGATCACGTCCAAATCCTGGTCCACGATCATTCCACTCACCACGTGGACCTCCACCTTTAGGACCTTTTGGGCCATGGCCTCGGTCAAAAGGAGGATCAGCAAAGCTCGCCATACTGGTGGTTAGTACGGTTATGCAAAGGGCTAAGATGGTGAACAACTTTTTCATGATGCATCCTCGTTTACATCTGATGTCTCTCATGTTGAATACTCTACGCGCAAAATGCAGAGAAACTGTGAAGATCATTTAATGGTTCAATTAAAATTACGGATAGATCAAGGGTTTTTATCAATAATAAAAAAGGCTTGTATATCTTTTCAGGTATAGGCAAGCCAGATTTGATGATTGGCCGTAATTTAATTTAGCTTTTTCATCTTTAACTTTTTAATCCTGTGCATCAATACTTTGACCATTGAGTGCCAAGCTGTCTTCACCCATTAAATAGAGGTAAGCAGGCAAGATTGACTCAGGTGTAGGTAGTGTCTTCGGATCTTCTTGTGGGTAGGCTTTAGCACGCATTGCAGTACGTGTTGCGCCTGGATTAATGCAGTTAAAGCGGATATTTGGATAAGTATTTTCCGCTGCAAAAATTTTACTTACTGCTTCAATTGCAATTTTTGAGACAGAATATGCGCCCCACAAAGCACGTGCTTCACGGCCTACACCCGAGCTGGTAAATACAACAGAGGCATTTTCTGACTTTTGCAAAAGTGGTAATAGAGCTTGAGTGAGGGCAAAAGGAGCACGTAAGTTAACTGCCATTACGTCATCCCATACTTCTGTTGGGTAATGTGCTAGTTCTACACGTTCACCCAAAATACCCGCATTATGCAAAATACCGTCTAGACGCCCAAACTGCTTTTCGAGCGTATCGACTAAAAAATCATAATCACGGTCAGAGGCACTTGAAAGCTGTAGCGGTAAAATCGCGGGTTGCGGTGCACCTAGACTTTCAATTTCATCATAAATCACTTCAAGTTTATTTAAGGTTCTACCATGTAGGACAACGGTTGCACCATGTAGGGCATAACTTAGAGCCGCAGCTCGCCCAATTCCATCACCAGCACCGGTAATTAAAATAATTCGATCTTTGAGTAGATCCGGACGAGGTTGGTATTCTGAATATTTCATTGGTAAACCTCCTTCTTTTTATATTGATAAAACAAATAGCCGTTAAAAAAGTCTATAAAACTCTGATGTTAACTTATCATACGCTGATTTTCCTGTAGAGCAGGAAGCTTTTGACGTAACATATCGTGTAATTCTGTCACTGTATTTACAATCGAATCGGCCTGCCATGATGCTAAATCATCACGGTGTTCGATAGGTAAATAGCCATAAGCTGCCAATATGGTATACATATCGGCATTGCGACCAGCATCAATATCACGTGGGTGGTCGCCCACATAAATAATTTGATCTGCTGGGATATTTAACTGTTTAGCAGCCAAATACATTGGTTCAGGATCTGGTTTGGTTTTACTGACATCTTCAGGGCATACCAGAACCGCACAGCGTTCTGTTAGATTTAACTTTTCTAAAAGAGATTCACTTAATCCGCGTGGTTTGTTGGTCACAATACCCCATGGGATTTGTGCAGCTTCTAACTCTTCTAAGAGTGGATACATGCCTTCAAACAGATCTGTATCGACCACAATATTATTGCCGTACAGATCTAAAAAGTTTTGACGATGTGCCAAGAATATTGGGTTGGCCACATCTAGCTCTGGATAGACCAATTTCACCATCGCACGTGCACCTTCAGAAACCTGAGTGCGAATAAGATCGGCTTCTACAACAGGGCGTCTTGCATCACGGCACATTTGCTGAATAATACGAATGAAATCCGCAGCTGTATCGATAAGCGTACCGTCTAAATCAAATAAAACAGCTTTCATCATGCACCTGTATTAATCGTATGAACCATATAGTTAACGTCAACATTTGGCGCTAACCAGTAATGCTTGGTCAGTGGGTTGTAATGTAGTCCAGTCATTTCTTTTAACGTAAGACCTGCATTACGAATATCATGTGCCATTTCAGATGGTCGAATAAATTTATGATAATCATGCGTACCTTTTGGCAACATGCGTAGGACGTACTCTGCACCAATAATGGCAAATAAATAAGATTTTGGGTTACGGTTAATGGTCGAGAAGAACACATGGCCGCCCGGTTTAACCAGAGCCTGACAAGCTTTTACAATAGATGCTGGATCTGGAACGTGTTCCATCATTTCCATACAAGTCACCACGTCATATTGACCAGCCTGTTCTTGTGCTAATTCCTCTACAGGAATTTGACGATATTCAATATTTTGAACATTTTCTTGCTGAGCATGTAAACGGCCGACAGCTAGAGGTGCTTCACCCATATCGATACCTAATACATCTGCGCCACGACGTGCCATGCTTTCGGCCAAAATACCGCCACCACAGCCGACATCAAGTACTTTTTTACCAACAAGACCGCCTGCACGTTCATCAATCCAGTTAAGACGTAGTGGATTGATCTGGTGAAGTGGGCGAAATTCAGAATGTTGATCCCACCATTTGGCAGCAAGTGCTTCAAACTTTGCGATTTCTTGTAAATCAACATTCAATTGCGACATGGTGCTACCTCTAAACTTGAGTTATCTTTTTGGATGTAGTTCGCCGTTAGTGTAGCGATTATTGGGAAAAAAGCGATAAACCCAATAAAAAACTTCACAGAAGCAAAACGAATTTAGCATATTTGTTTTATATTTAGGGCATAAGCTAATGCATAACAACTTAGAGGAAAAGCTGTAGCAATGAAAAAATTGGTTTTGGGTGGTTTGAGTGCAGCAATTATGGCCGTATCGGGTGGTGCAATGGCAGCAGATTTTGTTGCTGGTAAAGACTACACCGTGATTGCCAATCCAGGCAAAGTGGAAGTTCCGGGGAAAATCGAAGTTCGAGAGTTCTTTTGGTATGGATGTCCACACTGTTTCAAACTTGAACCGCATATGCAAACGTGGTTAAAGCAGATTCCTAAAGATGTACGTTTTGTGCGTACACCAGCTGCAATGAATAAAATGTGGGAACAAGGGGCGCGTACATATTATACATCTGAGGCATTAGGTGTACGTAAGCGCACGCATTTACCACTGTTCCATGCGATTCAGGTGAACGGTCAACAAATTTTTGATCAGGCTTCTGCTGCGAAATTTTTTACTCGTTATGGCGTACCTGAGCAGAAATTTAATAGTACTTACAACTCGTTTGCAGTAACTGCGAAAGTTGCCGAGTCAAATAAACTTGCTCAACAATACCAATTAACAGGCGTACCTGCAGTTGTCGTGAATGGTAAATATGTCGTGCAGGGTGAAGATGGTAAAGTCACTCAAGTTCTTAATTATTTAATTGAGAAAGAACGTAAAGCAAAATAAGTTGTTTAGGCTTTACTTCAAAAAAATGGGCTTCATGTGAAGCCCATTTTTATATTTAGTTAATTATCACGAAATAATTCAATTAATTTTGCTGATTTTCATCTTCAATCTGAAAATTTAAAACATCAAAATTAGCTGTTTGAGTCGGCAGTGATAATGCCTGATTAATATATAAATTAATTAATTTTTGGCGAGAACCAATCGAACGCTGGTAATAAGTAGAATTTAAAAGCAGTGATGCACCATAAGTCAGTGACCAGATATAAGACAAATAGTCACGAATTGACATATCATAATTCAATGATTTTAAATAATTTTCTGTAATATCTTTAATTGCCAAAATACGCTGTTGGCGAATTTCATAAAGCTCTTCGAAAAGATGCTTCAACTTAGACTCTGTCATCGTCAGATTTTCTTCAAGTTGATGCAATAGAATCGTTTTCCCTGGTGCAAGTAAATGATGAAGCATGTAATGAGGAGCATATTCTTTGAAATCTGTATTATATTTTTTAGAAATTTCTAAAATTTGCTTTTCATTTTGAATAATGAGCTCAAGTAGAAGCTCATTTTTACTTCTAAAATGCTTATAAAGTGTGCCTTTAGCAATATCTAGCTCGGCCACTAACTCATCTAGAGTAATTTCCTGATTGTTTTCTAATAACAACTTTTCTGCCACGCTCAGAATTTTTTCTTTACGCATCAAAAACTGTGTATGACGATCAAGATTCATAGGTATTCCCACACCAGTTTGGCCTAACTAATAGTTTACTTCCTGTAAAAAGAAAAAGACTTTTCTCGAAATTTTTAGCCTTTTTCTTTCTCTCTTTACGTATTACCACATAACCTGTTTTTTGTCATTTGCCGCTTCTATCGTTCCCAGTTTGCAATCCCTCTAAACAGTAAGCGAACTTGTGTAGAAGCATTTTCAATAAAGGCAGTTTGTTGCAGCTTGAGCTGTTCACCTTGATATTGTTTCGATAGGTTGAGCCACGTCATTGCCCATGTAAATGACATATTAGTCAAAATGGTAGATAAGACATTTAAGTCTTGAGGATTTTGAATATGTTTAAAATTTTCGAGTTTAGTAAGATCAGTTGTGAGATCTTCAATCAAAAATTCGATTTCTCGGGCAATTGCTGCACGAACCGTTTCTGAACCTCCCCAACGTTCAGCAATCATAAATTGCCATTGCTTAGGGCTATGATTTACTGCCTGCACAAATAGCTCAATACTGGTTTGGGTTTTAGCAGATTTATGTTGTAAGTAACTTTGTCCAAGTTGATGTAAAACACTTTTTAAATGTAGGGCAACTTGATCGACCAATTCCTTGCCCAGCTCATCCATGTCCTGAAAATGGCGGTAGAACGCTGTCGGTACTAAACCTACTTCACGTGCAACTTCACGCAAACTGATACTACTGAACGAACGCCCAGACGTGCTTAGATGCAAGGCTGCATCGAGAAGTGCCTGACGACTTTGCTGTTTTCGTTCATCCCGTATCGACATTAAAAGAACCTATTTAAACCGTGAGCCAAAGTCTAACAAAAAAGAGCAAACTTTCATAAAAAAAATAGTGAACAAGTGTTGACTGAGTGAACAATTATAAATATAGTGTACATATGTTCACTATACGAACATGTGTTCACTCAAATAAATAGCCAGAAACAAAAGAGGAACGTATGAACGCAACACTTAGCTATCAGCCACATTGGGTTCGAGAAGATTTCGTTGATTTTGTCTTGCAGAAAATTAACGTGACTTGGGCGTGGAAAAGGGTACTTGCAGAAGTTACTGCAGTTCAGCCACTGCATACCGATATGGTGCTCATTAGACTTAAACCAAATCGTAATTTTAATTTCGATCGAGTTTTTGCGGGTCAAAGTATCCTGCTGACTTTACTTATCGATGGCGTTTACCAACAACGTAGTTACTCGATTATTGAAGTGACAACGCAAGGTGAAATTGCTTTAGGCATTAAAATACAAGGTTTGGTGTCTCGTACAGCTCAACTATTACATGTGGGCGAGTGTGTGGAGATTTCACAGCCACAAGGTGATTTTATTTTGCACCAAGGTCGGCATCCTGCAATTTTGATTGCGTCAGGAAGCGGTATAACTGCAATTTATTCACTCTTGCAGCAAGCTTTAAAACAGCAACTTGAACAAATTCATGTCATTTATTTTAATCGTGCGGAAATTTTTCATACTGAATTAAAAGCTTTGGCAGAACAGCACCCGCAGCTTCAATATCACTTTTTTAATACCACCGAGCAAAAGCAGCATTTAACTGGAAGCTTACTGCAAAAGCTGGTTCCAGATTTCGAGCAAACAGCAACTTATGTTTGTGGTCATCACGGCATGATGCAACAAGCCAATGAAATTTATGCCCAAAAAGGTGCTCAGTCGCAGCTTCATCAAGAATATTTCCAACCACTTCACGTGACTGGTACACATGCAGCACAGCCTGTTATTTTCCGCCGTGCCCAACACGAGTTTTTAGCTGAAACAAATTTACTGAGCAGTGCAGAGCAAGCCGGTTTACGCCCACAACATGGTTGCCGTATGGGTGTTTGCAATAAATGCAGCTGTACCAAGGTAAGCGGAGTTACTCAAAACCTGTTAACTGGTGAAATTGAAGATCAACCGAACCGCCCAATTAAACTATGCGTGAGCCAGGCATTAAGCCCAGTCACAATTGATCTATAAAAAGAATTAAAGAGGATTAACCCTATGAATATGGCATTAGAATTTTCTACTGTTTCTAAATCTGCTCATTTAACACCTGAACAGACTGAAGAGTTTGGTCGCCGTGTTGAGCAGATTCGCCAAGACGTGATGCAAAGCCTTGGTGAACAAGACGCGAAATATATCTACAAAGTACGTAATTTTGTTCGCTACACTGAAATCACTTCACGTGGCATGTTGATGTTTGGTGGTTGGATTCCGCCTGTTTGGCTACTAGGCACAGGCTTATTAGGTATTTCTAAAATTGTAGAAAATATGGAACTTGGTCATAACGTCATGCACGGTCAGTTTGACTGGTTAAACGAACCAAGCCTGAACGGTAATACTTACGATTGGGATACCATTGCATCGGGTGATGACTGGCGTGAAACACATAACTATGTGCACCACACCTATACCAATATTGTTGGTAAAGACCATGATGTAGGTTATGGTATTTTGCGAGTAAGTGATCAACAGAAGTGGGAACCTCGTCATCTGTTTAATATTCCACTTGGTCTACAGTTAATGTTTTTCTTTGAATGGTATGTGGGTGTACAAAACTTACATCTTGAAGATGCATTAGTTTATAAAACCAAGAGCTGGAAACAGGTTTGGAAAGATTCGGCTAAAGTCCGTAAAAAAGCCACACGCCAAGTTTTAAAAGACTATGTGTTTTTCCCTGTGATCTCTGGCCCTATGTTTTTACCGGTTTTTGCTGGAAATGTAGTTGCGAATATTATTCGTAACTTGTGGTCATCTGCTGTGATCTTTAATGGTCACTTTACTGAAGATGCAGAAACGTTTGAGCCGGATAATACCGACACTGAAACTAAGGCAGAGTGGTATTTACGTCAGATTCGTGGTTCAAGTAATTTTAGTGGTACAGAATGGCTTCATTTTATGAGTGGTAATTTAAGCCATCAAATCGAACACCATTTATTCCCAGATATGCCTGCCAACCGCTATAAAGAAGTAGCACCGAAAATTAAGGCACTTTGTGCAGAATATAGCATTAACTACAACGAAGCGAACTTTATGCGTCAGTTCTGGAGTGTATGGGTGCGTTTAGCAAAATGCTCATTACCAAACCACACCACTGCAAAAGTGATGCAGACATTGGAAAAGTTAAAAGCAAAATTTAAATTTGCTTAATCTCAGTTAATTAAAAATAGCTCTTTTTTAGGGGCTATTTTTATTTTTGAGTTATGAAACTTGCAGACTTACATTTGAAAGTAGGGAATAAACTCAACCTGTCAAAATCCTTTGCTATACTATGCCCAAATTTGTATTTAAGAGAAGTTAGGAAGGATTATGCGTATTGACCAACGTGCATTAGACCAATTACGTGAAGTGAAAATTACACGAAACTACACCCGTTATGCTGAAGGTTCTGTGCTGGTCGAATTTGGTCACACCAAAGTCCTTTGTACTGCAAGCATTGATAACTCAGTGCCACGCTTTCTAAAAGGCCAAGGCCAAGGCTGGGTAACAGCAGAATATGGCATGTTACCGCGCTCAACACACTCACGTTGTGATCGTGAAGCTGCTCGTGGCAAACAAACTGGTCGTACTCAAGAAATCCAACGTCTGATTGGCCGTAGCCTACGTGCGATGGTTGATTTGAAAAAGCTTGGTGAAAACACGATTACGATCGACTGCGATGTCATTCAGGCAGATGGTGGTACACGTACTGCTTCAATCACTGGTGCTGCTGTAGCATTGGTTGATGCGATGAATGTTTTACTTGCACAGAAAAAAATTAAGCAAGATCCGCTTAAAGGCTTAGTTGCTGCAATTTCTGTAGGTATGTATCAAGATGAAGTATTACTTGATCTTTGCTATGAAGAAGACTCGAACTGTCAAACTGACTTAAATGTCGTGATGACACAAGCAGGTGAGTTTATTGAAATTCAAGGTACAGCGGAAGACAAACCGTTTACCCGTGCTCAAAGCAATGCCATGTTAGAAATGGCTGAAAAAGGAATTGCCGAGCTTATTAAAAAGCAACAAGAAGCTTTAGGCTGGTAATTTCAAGTTATCTAAAAGACGCATCTTCGGATGCGTTTTTTTATACCTTCATCAAATCGACATAAAAACATCACTTGTCTGTCACCTTTTCACTTTATTAGTAGTTCGCATTTAAACCGTTTGGAAAAAACCAATGCGAAAATTTTCACTTTTATTAATTACATCTTTAGCGCTTATGCTCAGTGCTTGTAACGATGACAACAACTCAGATAATTCATCGCCAACAACTCCACCAACCAGCAATTGCAAAATGCACTGTGCACCATAATAAAAATTAAGGATGAAAAAATGAATCGTCGCGAATTTCTTTTAAATTCTACAAAAACAATGTTTGGGACAGCTGCTCTAGCGAGTTTCCCGCTGAGTATTCAAAAAGCGTTAGCAATTGACGCCAAAGTTGAAAGTGGAACAATTCAAGATGTTAAACACATCGTCATTTTGACTCAGGAAAACCGTTCATTTGATAATTATTTTGGAACACTAAAAGGTGTACGTGGTTTCGGCGACCGTTTTACCATTCCTATGACAGAAGGCCGAAAGGTTTGGGAACAATATGACGCCAACAAAAAGAAAGTATTGCCATACCACTTAGATAGTCGTTTAGGAAATGCTCAGCGTGTTACTGGTACAAATCATTCATGGTCAGATGGTCAAGGTGCTTGGGATAATGGGCGTATGAGTGATTGGGTAGCGCATAAACAACCGCAGTCGATGGGCTACTACAAAAAACAAGAAGTTGAATATCAATTTGCCTTAGCGAATGCTTTTACCATTTGTGATGCCTACCACTGTGCCATGCACGCGGGAACTAACCCGAACCGTAAATTTATCTGGACGGGAACCAATGGCCCTACAGGTGCAGGTGTTGCCAGTGTAGTAAATGAATTTGATGGAATTGGACCATCAACAGAAGGTTATGAATGGACGACGTATCCTGAGCGTTTACAGCAGGCTGGCGTGACATGGAAAGTTTATCAAAACATGCCGGATAACTTTACTGATAACCCTTTAGCTGGTTTCAAGCAATATCGCCGTGCAAACGAGCAATCTGGTCAGCCTGTCAGTAACGATGCGCTAACGTGCCCAGCATATGATGAAAAGATTGATGCGACTCAACCACTTTACAAAGGTATTGCCAATACCATGCCGGACGGGGGGTTTTTAGGAACTTTTAAAGCTGATATCGCACAAGGTAAATTACCGCAGGTGAGTTGGTTAGTTGCTCCTGCAACTTACAGTGAACATCCGGGGCCATCTAGTCCTGTACAAGGTGCTTGGTATATTCAGGAAGTATTAAATGCATTAACTGAAAATCCTGAGCTGTGGAGCCAAACTGTTTTATTGGTAAACTTCGATGAAAATGACGGTTTCTTTGACCATATTCCTTCACCAAGTGCACCGTCTAAAGATATTAAAGGTGTCGTATATGGAAAAACGACTTTAAGTGATCAGCAACTAGCTTATGAATATTTTGACCATCCCGCAGTAGCGGCTTCAAAATCTCAACCTACGCCAGATGGTCGAGTGTATGGACCAGGCGTACGTGTTCCAATGTACGTGATTTCACCATGGAGCCGTGGAGGATGGGTAAATTCTCAAGTCTTTGACCATACCTCTATTTTACAGTTCTTAGAAAAGCGCTTTGGTGTGCAAGAGCCTAACATTAGTCCATACCGCCGTGCTGTATGTGGTGATTTAACCACAGCTTTTGACTTTAAAACACCGAATCTTTTGCCTGTTGCTGAACTAGACGGGAAAAAAACAAAAGCTGAAGCCGATGCAATTCGTATTGCTCAAGAATTATTGCCGCAAGTTTCTGTTCCAAGCCAACAGCAATTTCCTCAGCAGGAAATGGGAATTAGGCCATCACGGGCTTTGCCATATATTTTGCACACCAGTGCCAAAGTTGATGCGACTAAAAAAACGGTAAAGCTCATGTTCTCTAATACGGGTAAACAGGCAGCAGTTTTCCATGTGTATAACCGATTGGATCTAACGTCAACTCCACGCCGTTATATGGTTGAGGCGGGTAAACAGCTCGATGATGTATGGAATGCTACAAATGGGCAGTATGATTTATGGATACTTGGACCAAATGGTTTCCACCGTGCATTTAAAGGCAATTTGAGCCAAACCAATCAAACTCAAGCATTACCGGAAATTAGAGTATGTGTGGAAGAGTGTGATGCGAATTTGTATTTAAAAGTTCGTCACGATGGTAATAAATCAGTCAAACTCACAGTCAAAGCAAATGCTTATCTTCCAAACAAAACATGGACGATTGAAACGAATAGTTCTGAAAAAGAACTAGTTTGGGATATGTCTGAATTTGGTGGCTGGTATGACTTTACTGTGACTTTAGCTGATGACGCTACGTTTAGTCGTCGTTTTGCAGGTCGTATTGAAACTCAAGAAGATTCAATTTCTGATCCATATATGGGTTATTTAGAGTCTTAGGTTGGTAAGTTATTTCCCTTAATGTAGGTATTGAAATTTATACCTCATTAACTGGTGCTAAAAGTCATCTGCAACCTGTCTATAATCTATAAGGATCTTATTTTTGCAACAAAATAGGATAGAGGATGAAAGTGGGCAGGTTTTGCAGATGACAATGCCTTTGGTCTTACGTGGCTTTAGCCGCCACTCAGGGCGAAACCAAAGTAACAGAATGGGCTGTTGGCAAAAAATTCTAAGCGATAAGACTCTGTCGCGTAGGAAAAGAGATATCCATGTCACGATAGTAAATAAAGGGAGTTATGCTGTTGATATAAAATATTATGTGGGAATATGCTGTCGTATAGATGAATAATAAAAATAAAGACTTACCTTTTGTAACAGAATCTCCTAAGCCTAGTCATATTTATCTTTTATCTTGAAACCCTGATTTTTAAAGTAATGGGGAAAATTTATGCTACAAGGTTTTATTGTATTATTAGCAGTCGTTACATTTGTTTTAATGGCTGCCGACCCACGTGATGGTGGGGCACAAGCGACTCGGTCAGCATGGCAGAAAACACAAGCGGCAGACATGACCAAGTCGCAAAAAAATACCAATAATGACGCAGATTTTATCTAAGCATTAAAACGCATAGATAAATCAACAGCTCTAACGTCTTTAGTTAGGACGCCCATAGAAATATAGTCAACGCCAGTGGTGGCAACTTCACGCAAGTTTTCAATAGTGATATTGCCAGATGCTTCGAGTTTACAGCGGCCCGCCACATGTTTTACGGCATCAATCATTTGCTGTTGACTGAAGTTATCGAGCATGACAACGTCCGCCCCAGCTTCAAGTGCTTGGTTTAGTTCATCCCAAGTTTCAACTTCGACTTCAACAGGTTTGCCCGGTGCAATTTGATGTGCTTTGGTGATTGCTTGAGCAATACCACCCGCTGCCATAATATGGTTTTCTTTAATTAAGAACGCATCAAATAAGCCAAGACGATGGTTTTGTCCACCCCCGATAGTAACCGCATATTTTTGTGCAATACGTAAGCCTGGTAGAGTTTTACGTGTATCGAGAAGTTTTGTATTTAAACCTTCAAGATGTTGAACATATTCAGCAGTTTTTGTTGCAACAGCAGACAAAGTTTGAATAAAGTTTAAAGCAGGGCGCTCTACAGTCAGTAAGCTACGTGCAGAACCAGCAAGCTTTAAAAAGGCTTCGTTTGCAGCAACACGTTCACCTTCTTGTTTTAGCCAAGTCACCTGAACAGTATTGTCATAAGCTGAGATGAGCGCATTAACCCACGGTTGTCCAGCTAAGACCATATCTTCGCGGCTAATAATGGTTGCGGTAGCCTGTTCATCTTCTGGGGTGAGCATGGCGGTAATGTCACCGTCCCCAATATCTTCTTGTAATGCTTGTTGAATATTGATTTGAATTGATTGTTCAAGCAAAGACTGAGGTATGCTCATACGGTTTCCATTTTGTCGATGACCCTAAAACTTGCGATATATTAGCATCGTCGACCTGAAAAATAAGCTGTTTTATGAGATTAATCGCGATAAACAATCGCATTTACTACTTTGAAAAGCACATAACTGTTTTAAACTAAAACAATTGGCAAGCAATTTATTGGCGTCTCAATGAAGCAAATCACACCGTATGAAGTTATAGATGGACAATTAAAAGGGGCGAGACAAATCCCTTCTCCAAATTTTAACCAGCGTCCGACTGGCACCGAAATTCAAATGATTGTGGTTCATAATATTAGCTTGCCGCCGTCTCAATTTGGAGGGGGATATATTGAGCAGTTTTTTCAAAACAAGTTAGATTGGTCAGTTCATCCTTATTTTCAGACTATTGAAGGTATGCAAGTCTCTACACACCTGTTAATTTTACGAACAGGTGAAGTCCTACAGTTTGTTAACTTTAACGACAGAGCATGGCATGCAGGGCGTTCAAGCTACTTAGCCAAAGTTGAATGCAATGATTATTCAATTGGTATTGAGCTTGAAGGAAGCGATGATTTACCTTTTGAAAATGTACAATATGAAGTGCTAACTGACGTTGTTACCGCTATCCGTCAGGCTTATCCTGAAATTAAAAACCATATTGCAGGGCATTCGGATGTTGCACCAGGCCGAAAAACCGATCCGGGGCCTTATTTTAAATGGCAACACTTTAGACAACTGTTAGCACAGAAAAAAACTTGAGTTCATTCATCATTTCACAACGAAAAGATTTTCTAGTTTCATTACAATAGCGTCTTTCGAATATAGCTGTAGGTGAGTGCGATGGCATTGTGGCGATCGACTTTTATTGTCAGTGCAATGACGATGTTGTCACGAGTGTTAGGGCTCGTGCGTGACGTCGTATTGCTCAACGTGTTTGGTGCAGGTAAAGATTTTGATACCTTCGTCGTCGCTTTTCGTATTCCCAACTTCTTTCGACGACTATTTGCCGAAGGCGCCTTTTCTCAGGCCTTTATCCCAGTCTTAACTGAATATAAAACAGGTCGAGCACACGCTGAAGTACAGATCTTAATTAGTCGGGTATTTGGCTGTTTGCTAACAGTTATGACCTTACTCACTTTTGTGGCTATGGTTTTAGCACCTGCAATCATCTATATGTACGCACCGGGCTTCCACAGTGATCCAGAAAAGTTCGATTTAGCCGTCAGCATGTTCCGTTTGACTATTCCATATCTAATGTTTATGTCGCTCACGGCTTTTGCTAGCAGCATCTTAAATAGTTATGGCTCGTTTGCCTCACCAGCTTTTTCACCAGTTTTGTTAAATGTAGCGATGATCGCAGGAGCGTGGTGGCTTACGCCGTATATGGCTGAGCCAATCAAAGCACTAGGCTGGTCAGTTGTTGCGGCTGGGGTATTACAGTTAGCGATACAAATCCCTGAATTGTGGCGTAAAAACTTACTGATTCCACCTAAAGTTGATTTTAAACATGAAGGTGTAGAACGTATTTTAAAACTCATGCTTCCAGCATTATTTGGTGTATCTGTGACTCAGATTAACCTACTGTTAAATACGATTTGGGCATCATTCATGCAAGATGGTTCAGTGTCTTGGCTCTACAGTGCCGAACGTATGACTGAGCTACCTTTAGGTTTAATTGGTGTTGCGATTGGTACAGTAATTTTGCCTTCGCTTTCTGCCCGTCATGCAGAGCAGGATCAAGCAAAGTTCCGCGGTATGATCGACTGGGCTGCAAAAGTCATTGTATTGGTAGGATTACCAGCAAGTATTGCTTTATTTATGCTTTCAACACCGATTATTCAAGCATTATTCCAGCGTGGTGAGTTTGATTTACGTGATACACAAATGACAGCGCTTGCGTTGCAATGTATGAGTGCTGGTGTAATTTCTTTCATGCTTATTAAAGTATTTGCACCCGGTTTCTATGCACAACAAGACACAAAAACACCAGTGCGTGTAGGTTTAATGTCAGTTGCAGCTAATGCGGTTTTAAACGTTGTATTTATAGGCTTCTTTAAGCTTATTGATTGGCATGCAGAACATATGGCACTTGCACTAGCATCTTCAGGTTCAGCGTTAGTAAATGCCGGTTTACTCTACTTCTATTTGCATAAGCGTAATATTTTCCGATTTGGTCCGCATTGGAAGAAATTGGGACTTCAATATGGTTTAGCAAACCTTGCTATGATTGCAGCGCTTTGGTTTGGGCTCAATTGGTATAATGGAGAGCTTTCACAGTGGTTACGTGTTGCCGAAGTCGTAGGGCTATGCGTAGTTGGGATAATTGCTTACCTGATCGGTTTAATCCTTACGGGTTTTCGACCTAGAGATTTAAAACACTAAAAATAAAAAAGCGATCATTTAAGATCGCTTTTTTTATATCTAATATATTTATTTTGGCAAAACTTGCAGCAATTCAATATCGAAAATTAAAGTGCTATTCGGCCCAATCGTGTCACCTGCACCAACTTCACCGTAAGCGAGATTAGCAGGGATAAAGAAACGGGTTTTACCGCCTTCTTTCATGGTTTGGAGACCTTCTGTCCAGCCTGCAATCACTTGGCTGAGCTGAAACTCAACTGGATGATTACGTGCGATTGAGCTGTCAAATACAGTTCCGTCGAGTAAACGACCTTCATAATTCACTTTAACACGTGATAGAGCTTTCGGTTTTTTACCTGTACCTTCTTTTAATACTTGATATTGGAGGCCTGATTTAGTCGTGATTACACCCGATTTTTTTGCATTATCAGCAAGAAATGCAGCACCTGCTTGAGCATTTTGTTGTCCTACTTTTTGAAATTCAACAAGCTGCTTAGCTTCTAAAGTTTTTTTATAATCATTAATCGCTTTCGCCATTTCTTCGTCAGTTAAGCGTGCGGTTTTGTTCTGAGCACCTTCTTGTAAACCCTGATAAAAAATATCAAGATTTAGATCTGTTAAAGCATCAGTATTATTACGGCCCATTAAATAGCCATAGCTATAGCTAAATTGTTCTTTCGCCGGGCTTTTATTTGTAATAGGTGCAGCAGCAAAAACAGATAAACTTATCGTTGATGTTGCAATAATTAAACCAATTTTTTTCATGCCGTTTTCCAAAAAAAAAGGAGAGTACTGTTTTACTCTCCTGAATGTATTTATTTCACTGAAATGAGTTCTACATCAAAAATCAGCGTACTGTTTGCTGGAATACCAGGAAGTTCCTGAGGACCATAAGCAAGATTAGATGGAATAAAGAACGTCGCTTTGCCGCCTTCTTTCATGAGCTGAAGCCCTTCAGTCCAACCTGGAATAACCTGATTGAGTGGAAACTCAACAGGCTCACCGCGCTTATACGAACTATCAAATACTTGACCATTAATTAATCGGCCTTCGTAATGTACTTTAACCATAGACTGCGCAGTTGGTTGTTTACCTGTGCCTTCTTTAGTAATGATGTATTGCAAACCAGACGCTGTAGTTTTTACACCAGCTTTTGTTTTATTTTCTGCAAGGAATTGAACATCTGCAGATTCAGACGCTACTCCAGCGGCCTGTTCTGATTTATCTTGTTGTTGCATTTTTTGCTGCAACTCTTTTTCATAAGCAGCAACAGCAGCTTTTAACTCTTCTTGAGTATAAGCACTTGGTTGCTTATTGCGAGCATCATGAATCCCTTTCACAAATGATTTTGTGTCTAGTTCAGGTGGAGTTTGCTGAGCAACTTCGTACCCAAGAACATAACTGATTTTTTCAATTGGAGAGGCATTTTTATTTGCTTTGCTTCCGACTTCTGTGGTCGGATGTTGGCTTGCATAATAAACTGGTACAAGTGCAGCACCGCCTAAAACTACAGCGACAGCAATGGGTAAGGCTTTACTCATAAAAGGTTCCAAAAATAATCATTTGAGTCTAAAAAGGCTGCTTTTGATCTTAGCATGCTTAAGCATAGAATGTTTAAGAAAAAAAACGAGTGGTTTTTTATATATTTTAGTTAGTTTTAGTAGGGATAGACTTAAAAAAATCTTAAATAAAAAAACCGGATCATTTGATCCGGTTCTCTTATCACTTTTCGGTTAATCTTCTTTTTGTGCTTTATATGCATAAGCGTAGTTATAACCATAACCGTAGCCCGCACTAGCACGTTGAATGTCGTTAAGAATAAAGCCGTTGACTTTAACGCCTGCTTGTTCAAAGCGATTAAGCGTTAATTCAAGCTCTTTCATTTGCGACTTAGCATAGCGCGCAACAATTAAGTTCACACCTGTATATTGCGAAATAATAATACCATCGGTTACTGCAAGGACAGGTGGAGTATCAATAATGATGTGGTCATATTGACTTTGTAGCTGTTCAAGTAGTTCTTTAAACTGGTTAGAGCTTAAGATTTCCGAAGGGTTCGTTGGGCTCTTACCACGAGTAATCACGTCTAAGTTAGCAACTTGAGTTTTGTGCAAAACATTTTGTAGATCAGCTTGTCCGCTCAATAATTCAGAAAGGCCTGGTTTAACATCAATATCGAAGTATTTATGCATATAACCACGGCGCATATCCGCATCAATCAATAGTACTCGTTTGTCGCCTTGTGCAAAAATCGTTGCAAGATTCGTCGAAATAAATGATTTACCAACTTCCGGTGAAGGGCCAGCAATCATAATGATATTGTTTTTTGCATTTGCTAAAGCAAAGTGAATCGCAGTACGGATACTACGTAAGCTCTCAATTGCGATGTCATCACCATTTTTAACGGCAAGAATAGGAATACTCTTCTTCTTCTTTAAAATTTTGATACGACTTTCTTGAATTGGAGAGCGAGGTACGGTTGCATAGACTGGTAAATCTAACTCATTTTCAATTTGCCCAGAATCTTTAATGCCTGTACGTAACATATTACGTAATAGGGCAATCAGCGTTCCAATAAAACCACCCACCAAAACGGATAAAATAAGAACTAACAGTTTTCTAGGTTTGATAGGTTGAACAGGTTCAATAGCTGTGTCAACAATACGTACATTACCAATTTCACCGGCTTTGGCAATACGAAGCTGTTGGTATGAGTTTAAAAGAGCTGTATAGAGCTGAGTTTTTACTTCAACTTCACGATAAAGTTGTAAATATTGGCGTTGAACATCTGGTAACTGTTTTAAAGTACTATTGAGTTCACCAATTTGCTTATTAATTGCACTGAGCTGACCGTTAATTTCACGCATTGCCGGATGTTCAGCCGTATATTTTGCTGCCATTTCCGCTTGTTTTTGCTCAAGCTCTGCTTTTTTAGTTTCCAAAGTGATACTTTGGGTTAAATACAGCTCAGATTCTTTAGTCACATCAACTGTATTGTATTGCTGGCGGAATTTATTAAATTGACGTTCTGCATCATCTAGCTGTTTCTTCAAGTCAGGTAGCTGTTCATCTAAAAATTTTAAGGTTTGAGCAGATTCTGCCGAACGCCGCTCAATATTTTGTGCACTATAAGTCGCTAAAATAGCATTTAAGACTTTAGTAATATGTTCTTGATCTTGCCCTTGATAGCTAAGTCCTAATATACCTGTGAGTTTACCTTTTTCTTCTACAGAATAGTCGGAACTAATAGATTTTATAGCTAAAGGAAGTGATAATTTCTTAATATTATAAGTTGAGTCAAATTGGTCTTTTGTAAAGATAGCAACTTTCCATACACCATATGGTCCTGTAACGCTGTTAGCTTGGTTTAATGGAACAGTTAAGATGACTTCTTCAGTATCTGGGTCTGTTAAACGTAAAGACTGTTTATCAAATTCAAGAAGTAAGTTCTTATCTAAATAATAAGCTGGAATCTCAAACTGACGTATATCAAAACTTTTTAAGCCATCTTTAAATAAAACCGATTTTTTATCGTATTCAGTTTTATAATCAGTATCACTCAATAAGCGATGTGCAAATGTATTTTCAGTGCTAGACACCTGTATATTTAAGTGTAAATCTTTAATAACAGAACCTAAAACCAGACGAGATTTTAAAATTTCTATTTCTGCTTGAGCAGGTGATTTTTGCTCAATCATTTGTGATAGATCGCCTAAAAGTGCAGCAGAAGCGCCCTTACTGTCCTCGACCTGAACTAAAGCATCTACCGAATAGGTATCTGGGGTCACACGTAAATAGAGTAGGACACATACAACACTTAAAATAACGCATAGAGCAATGAGTTTCCACTGTGCAATCAGTGAAAAAAACAATTCTTTTAAGTCAATTGTATCTTCGGTATTAGTATTCTGTTGGTTCATATGCTTAAAAATCTATACGTTAAATATAAGGTTTCCAGTCAGCCACGCATTGCTGAATGAGCTGGCAAGTTTCATCAAATACAGCTTGCTCATGCTGGTAAGGATCGGGCACATTTTTATTTTGCCAGTGGCCTAAGCGATAGATTTTACCTTTCGCGAAGGGCCAAGTTTGCTCAATATGCTTTTGTTGGTTATTGCTCATCACTAAAATAAGATCAGCTTTTTTGATGAGTTCGGCATTGAGTTTTCTCGCAATATGAGGTTGCATATCAATGCCTAAACGCTGCATACAGAGTTGTGCTTTATTGTCTGCCTGATGCCCAATGAGTCCTGAAATACCGGCAGATTCAATATTTAGTTGAGGATATTGCTGTTTTAAAAAATATTCTGCCATAGGACTACGGCAGATATTTCCAATACAAACCACTAAAATATTTTTAATTTGCATAAAGTTATTGTCCCAAACGGTCTATGTTATATAAAGCATTTGAGAAAGGAATAATTTGGTTGACAATACGTTGCCAACGAGTTAAACCAGTTGCATCAACATAAACGACATCATTACTACGTAGTCTAAATTGATTCGCTAAACCAAAATCACCAATACTCATTAAATTTAAATGATAAATTTCGGTTGTACGATCATTTGGGTTAGTCCGTACTACATAGATACGGCTAGCACTTGCCGAGTTCGGGTTAATTCCTAAACTTTCACCTAGGGCATCAGTCAATGTCATGCCTTGATCACGCATAGGTAGTGCTTGATTTTTACCTGATTCACCCATCACATAAATTTTTTGGTTCTCACGAGTACTGACATAAATGGTATCGTTCGGCTGAACCAAAAGTTTGTGCAGTGAATAGCCTGCTTTTTCTAAATCAATTGTATTTAGGTTATAAGTTCGACCATTCCGAATCAGTTGAATATAAGTATTATCACCTGTTGTAGTTACGCCACCTGCCATACCCAATGCAGTATAAATACTCACAGGTTGATCGCTTAAATAAAATTGACCACCTTTAGTAACACTACCTTGAACAGAGAAGCGTTGTCCTTCATAAGACACTACACGTACAACCACATCGGGATTTTTTAAAAAACGAGCAAGTTGACTATGTAGCTCACGGTTGACTTGAGCAAGTGTTTTACCAGCTGCTTTGTAGCGACCAACTAATGGAAACTGAATATACCCCGTTTGGTCGATTGGGTAACCATTCGCTTGAACAGATTGCTCATTACTAATGCTATTGAGTGGAGGAGTAATTTCTGGATAAGCCCACAGCTGGATAGAGAGAACATCACCTGGACTTAAACGATAAATAGATTGCTGCGTTTTAAATAAGGATGCGTAGTCGCGCTGATAATCGATTTGAGCTGGTTGTATTGCTGGTAATGTTTCTTGAGAAATTCTAACTACATTAACCGTAGTTCCGAGGTCCGTTTTATAAACTCCCTCACTCGGAATATCATAAGTTTGTAAACCGGAAGTAACCGCACAGCTGGCAGCACTTAAACTTAGGGCAAGAACAGAGAAAAACTGGCAATACTTCACACGCAACCCTTTGTGTATTTATCTTTAATTGATATTGTCCACTGCATAGCGACAAGTGTCTATTAAACGCAGGCTGAACTGATTCTAGCTGAAAAAAAATGAAAAAACATAGAAAAATCGCAAGGCTTTGTATGTTTAGTTTATCTGGAACTAGCTTTTAAGCAGTGGTCACAGTGTAGAAATATTAATAATGTATAATTTTGGCTACATTAAAAAGATTGCTTATAAACGTTGTAAACACATTTATACAATTGACGTACGGCGCTGAATGAAAATCTGATATAGTACGCTGCACTGTTAGTGCCAAAAGCATGATTTATTAGATATAAACTCTAAGGAAAAAGGCTCGTTTATATGCAAATTGCCAAATTAAAAATAGCAATTATTGGGTTAGGCTATGTTGGCTTGCCGTTGGCAGTTGAGTTTGGAAAAAAGGTACCAGTCGTCGGCTTTGATATTTATCAAAAACGTATAGATGAGCTTAAGAATGGTCAAGATCATACCTTAGAAGTTTCACCTGAAGAATTAAAGCAAGCCGTTCACCTCAAATATACTGCTCATTTAGATGATTTACAGGACTCTAATTTTTTTATAGTCACAGTACCTACACCAATTGATGACTTTAAGCAGCCTGATTTAACGCCTTTAATTAAAGCCTCGACGAGTATTGGGCAGGTTTTAAAAAAAGGTGATGTAGTGGTATATGAGTCCACCGTATATCCAGGTGCAACAGAAGAAGTATGTATTCCTGTTTTGGAAAAAATATCTGGACTCAAGTTTAATCAAGATTTCTTTGCAGGTTATAGTCCAGAGCGGATTAACCCCGGTGATACGCAGCACCGCGTAACTAATATTTTAAAAATCACATCGGGTTCCACACCTGAGGTAGCTGATTATATTGATGAAGTTTATAATTTAATTATTGAGGCGGGCACTCATAAGGCACCGAATATAAAAGTAGCAGAAGCAGCTAAAGTAATTGAAAACACTCAGCGCGATGTCAATATCGCTCTAATTAATGAATTGGCACTTATTTTTAATAAATTAGATATTGATACCGAAGATGTACTTAAGGCTGCTGGCACGAAATGGAACTTTTTACCATTCCGACCTGGATTGGTTGGGGGGCATTGTATAGGTGTAGATCCCTATTACCTTACACATAAAGCCCAGTCTATCGGATTGCATCCCGAAATTATTTTAGCAGCTCGGCGCTTAAATGATCGTATGGGTGAGCATGTGGCGACTCAGCTTATAAAAGAGATGGTTAAACAGCGAATTCAGGTCGTTGGTGCCCGTATTTTAGTAATGGGGCTCAGTTTTAAAGAAAATTGCCCTGATATTCGTAATACAAAAATTGTTGATTTTATTAAAGCGTTGAAAGAATACGATTTAGATTTAGATATCTATGACCCGTGGGTAGATGATACAGAAGTACAACACGAATATGGTTTAGCGCCAATTAAAGAATTACAACAAGGCTTGTATGATGCGATCGTTATTGCCGTTGCCCATAATCAGTTTAAATCAATGAGTGCACATGAGTTTCATGCCTTAGGTAAAGAAAAGCATGTACTTTATGATTTGAAGTATGTTTTAGATAAATCAGAGACCGATATCAGACTTTGATATTATTTAGGCTAATAATTTTAATTTGTTTAAAAATGAGGAAGAGATGTTACAAGGCTCAACAATATTAGTAACTGGTGGAACAGGTTCTTTTGGTAATACATTTGTTCCAATGACATTGGAAAAATATAATCCTAAAAAAATAATTATTTTTTCTCGCGATGAAATGAAACAATGGGAAATGGCGAAAAAATTTAAAGATGATAAACGTGTTCGGTTTTTCATTGGTGATGTGCGTGATAAAGAACGCTTATATCGTGCTTTAGATGGGGTTGATTATGTTGTGCATGCTGCAGCAACAAAAATTGTACCAACTGCTGAGTACAACCCTTTTGAATGCATCAAGACTAATATTAATGGTGCAATGAACTTGATTGATGCATGTATTGATAAAAAGGTAAAAGGTGTTGTTGCTCTTTCAACTGATAAGGCAAGCAGTCCAATTAATTTGTATGGTGCAACAAAACTTGCATCTGACAAATTATTTGTTGCTGGTAATGCGTACTCTGGTGAACATGGTACAAAGTTCTCTGTTGTACGTTACGGTAACGTAATGGGATCTCGTGGGTCAGTTATTCCTTTCTTTATGTCAATTAAAGATAAAGGTGTGCTGCCAATTACAGATGACCGTATGACTCGCTTTATGATCTCGTTAGAACAAGGTGTAGAACTTGTTTGGCATGCATTTGAAGATATGGTTGGTGGTGAAATTTATGTGAAAAAAATTCCATCAATGAAAGTGACTGATCTTGCTGCAGTGGTTGCTCCTGAAGCTAAACAAGAAGTTGTAGGTATTCGTCCAGGTGAAAAATTACATGAGCAAATGATCAGTATTGAAGACGCTTATTATACTTATGAATATCCAGAGCATTATAAAATCCTACCTGTAATCAATGATTGGGCGGAAACACAAGAACGTATTAAAGACGGTAAACGAGTTCCAGAAGGTTTCCACTATTCTAGTGATAATAATACTGAATGGATGAGCCCAGAAGAATTACAAAAATGGTTAATTGAAAACGCTGAGAAAGTAGGAAATATCTAACATGTCTATCCCATATGGCAAACAAAATATAAATCAGGCTGATGTTGATGCAGTGGTTCAAGTCCTCCAATCTGACTTTTTGACACAAGGTCCTCAAGTTCCTTTATTTGAAAAATCAGTAGCAGAATTAGTTGGGGCGAAATATGCCTTTGCTATGAATAGTGCAACATCAGCTTTACATGTAGCTTGTTTGGCATTGGGATTGAAAAAAGGAGATGTCCTTTGGACATCTCCGATTACTTTTGTTGCATCGGCTAATTGTGCATTGTACTGTGAAGCAGATGTTGATTTCGTCGATATTGACCCAGATACCTATAATCTTTCGGTTAATGCTCTAAAAGCCAAATTAGAAATTGCAAAGCAAAATAATAAATTACCAAAAATTGTAGTGCCTGTGCATTTATGTGGTCAGCCATGCGATATGGAAAAAATTCATGCGCTTTCGAAAGAATATGGCTTTAGTGTTATTGAAGATGCATCTCAT
This sequence comes from Acinetobacter sp. 22301, assembly GCF_052045285.1. Taxonomy (NCBI): domain Bacteria; kingdom Pseudomonadati; phylum Pseudomonadota; class Gammaproteobacteria; order Moraxellales; family Moraxellaceae; genus Acinetobacter; species Acinetobacter sp. 22301. The sequence goes on from NZ_JBQEOR010000009.1 coordinate 39,582, forward strand.
GCAATTGGGGGTAAATATAAAGAAAGTTATATTGGTTGTAACCAGTATTCCGATATTACAATCTTTAGTTTTCATCCAGTCAAAATTATTACAACAGCTGAAGGTGGAATGGCGCTTACCAATAATGAAGATTTAGCTAAGAAAATCGATTTATTACGTAGTCATGGCGTTACAAGAAACCCGGAATTTATGACCAAACCATCAGAAGGCCCTTGGTACTACCAACAGGTTGAGTTGGGATATAACTATCGCATGACCGAATTACAAGCTGCATTAGGGGTTACACAGTTGACTCGCTTAGAAACATTTGTGGCTAAACGACATGAGATTGCTAAAAAATATAATGAGCTCTTAAAAGATTTACCGTTAATTACTCCATACCAATTACCGGAAACATATTCTGGTTTGCATTTATATGTTATTCGTTTAAAGCTAGATGAATTGAGTAAAGGGCGTAAAGAAATTTTTGAGATATTGAGAGAAAAGGGTATTGGAGTAAATGTGCATTATATTCCAGTGCATACCCAACCTTATTATCAACAATTAGGCTTCAAAAAAGGCGATTTCCCTGAAGCAGAAGCTTATTATGAAGCTGCTATTAGCTTACCAATGTTCCCTGATTTGACTGATGAGCAAATTCAATACATTTACCAGACACTAAAAGAGGTGTTGGTATAATAATGCAACTGGCGGTTATTCCTGCGCGAGGTGGAAGCAAAAGAATTCCTCGTAAAAACATTAAAGACTTCTACGGTAAGCCCATGATTGCATGGTCTATAGAAGCAGCACTGAAAAGTGAATGTTTTGATGAAGTCTGGGTCTCGACTGATGATCAAGAAATTGCAGATATTGCAGTTAAGTTTGGAGCGAAAGTTCCATTCCTGCGACCAGCTCATTTGTCTGATGATTATGCAACTACAGCAGATGTCATGCAGCATACGATACAAGCTTTTGCACAATTACGGGGGCAATCGCCAGACTTTGTTTGCTGTTTATATGCGACAGCACCGTTTGTACAGGTTGATGATCTGAAAATTGGGTTACAGCTATTACAATCTCACCCGCTAGATTATGCTTTTAGTGCAACGACTTTTGCTTTCCCGATTCAAAGAGCTATTAAATTGAATAAGGAGGGTAATGTTGAGATGTTCCAACCAGAAAACTTTAATAAGCGTTCTCAGGATTTAGAAGAAGCGTGGCATGACGCAGGGCAGTTCTACTGGGGAACGGCACAGGCGTGGCAGGAAAAATATCCAGTTTTCTCAAGCAAGTCTCGAATTGTCGAGCTCCCTAGAACACGTGTGCAGGATATTGATACCCTAGAGGATTGGCAATTAGCAGAGATGTTATTTGGGGCTTTGAAATTATGATAATGCGGATAGGCTTTAGAGTTGATGCTGCTAAACATATTGGAACTGGTCACCTACAGCGCTGTTTAACTCTTGCTAATTATTTAAAGGCAAAGGGGCATCAATGTATTTTCTATTGTAGAGACTATGGGCAAGCTTTTTATAATTTAGTATTGAATGCAGGCTTCCAACTTGAAATTATAGGCCAAACAACAATTGGCAGTTTGCCAAAGTCGGAAAAAGACTGGTTAGGCGTAAGTATAGAAAAAGATAGTGAAGACTTTATTGAAAAAATAAAAGAGAAAACAATAGATATCTGTATCGTTGATCATTATGCATTAAATATTAACTGGGAACGGATTATTCGGAAGCATGTTTCGAAGTTAATTGTTATAGACGATTTAGCTCGTGAACATGAATGTGAAATTCTATTAGACCAAAACTTTTTCCCATATTATAAGCAGCGCTATGATCTTACAACGCCATTAACAACTATTAAGTTGTTGGGGCCGGAATACTGCCTTCTTAAAAAAGAGTTTAGTCTGTTTAGATCATTGAGAAATCAAGAACAAATTAATAGTAATAAGATTTTGATTAACTTTGGTGGTGTAGGTAATTTTACACTTTTGCAAAAAGTTATATCTGTAATTAATCGTGTGGATAAATATGATTATATTTTAATTACAGGAATGTTGGAGAAAGAGCGATTTCAGTATTTAGAGGGCTTGGTTGTTGATAAATCAAATATCAAAATTATGCAATCATCATCAAATATGGCTGAATTAATGAATAGTTCAAGTTTTGCTATAGGGGCTTGTGGCTCAACGGTTTGGGAGCGTTTTTGTTTAGGGTTAAATGCAGCGTTAGTACAGGTAGCAGATAACCAGCGTATCTTATTAGGATATTTGGCTGAGGAAGATTTAATTGATAATTTAGGCGATTGTAACGCTTTAACAGAAGATCGATTATTCGAATTTTTAAGTAAATTAGATTTCACCAGTGTTTCTTACCGTCAAAGAAGAATCAAAATAATGGCACTTGTTGATGGGCTTGGTGTTGTCAGAACATGTGAAAAAATCTTGGAGTTAAGTAATGTTTAAAGGAAAAATAAGACCAGTCCAACTGAAAGACGCAGAAATGATTTTAACATGGCGTAATCAAGATTCTGTCCGTATGAATATGTATAACCATGATATTATTGAATTAGATGCTCATCTGAAGTGGTTTAATTCTATTTTGGTAAATGATACTTGTCGTTATTTTATTTATGAACAAAATAATACACCATTAGGTGTGCTCTCCTTCAATGATATCGATTTCAAAAATAAGAAAGCATCTTGGGCTTTTTACTCTGGAGATACCACGGTACGAGGTATTGGTTCTGAGATGGAGCAACTGGCATTAGATTATGCTTTTAATGAATTAGATTTAAATAAATTATGTTGTGAAGTTTTAGAGTTTAATTTTGCTGTTGTTAATTTCCATCGCAAATTTGGTTTTAAAATGGAAGGCATTAAGAAGCAGGATTACTATAGAGACGGTAAATTCTATGATATCTATCAGTTAGCTCTGTTCAAAAAAGATTATCAAAAAATACAGTCGCAAGCTTATAGCCCAATAGAAAAAAGTTATGTATGGAGTTTTTCTATTCCAGAGGAAAAAATTGATCAGTTTGCTACCTTGTCTGGCGATAAAAATCCTGTTCATCTGGATAAAGAGACTGCGATTTCACTGGGTTTTGAAAATAGAATCGCCCATGGCGCTTTACTTGTTGCTGAGATATCAAAAGTTGCAGCTATGGACTATCCAAGTAGAAATGCAATTTATTTAGGACAAAACCTTGATTTTAAAGCCCCGATTTATCCAAATGTAGAGCTTACCGGAAAGGCGAAGTTAAAAACACAAATAGGACGTTATGTCATTATTGAGTATGGTGTTTATCAGGAAGAAAAACTTATAGCTCAAGGCGAATCCGAGTTTTTATTAAGCTAGTATTATCCATAAGATAGGTGAAGTAAATGCAAATAAATCATAGAAATATTGGTATACAGTATCCACCTTATGTGATAGCTGAGCTCTCTGCAAACCATAATGGGCATTTGGAAACTGCACTTAAAATTATTGAAGAAGCTAAGCGCTGTGGTGCAGATGCTGTTAAGTTACAAACTTACAGTGCGGATACTATTACATTAAACAGCCAAAACGAAGAATTTATGATTCGTGGTGGTTTATGGGATGGGCAGTCTCTATATGAGCTCTATCAAAAAGCACAAATGCCATGGGAGTGGCATAAACCGCTTTTTGACCACGCGCGTGCTTTAGATATTACAATTTTTAGCTCACCATTTGATCGGACTGCAGTTGATTTACTTGAAGACCTTAATGCACCAGCATATAAAATTGCCTCTTTTGAAGCGGTCGATTTGCCATTAATTAAATATGTAGCTTCAACCGGCAAACCAATGATTATTTCAACAGGTATGGCGGACAAAGAAGAAATTGGTGAAGCAATTCAAGCTGCTTATGACGGTGGTTGCAAAGAGCTTGTAGTTTTGCATTGTGTAAGTGGTTACCCTGCTCCAGCGGAAGATTATAATTTGCTAACTATGGTTGATATGGCAAAATCTTTTAATGTTCAAGTAGGATTATCTGATCATACCTTAGATAATACAACTGCAATTGCAGCGGTTACATTAGGTGCATGTGTTATTGAAAAGCATTTTACACTCGACCGCAATGGTGGCGGACCAGACGATAGTTTCTCTTTGGAACCCATAGAATTACAACACTTGTGTCAATCTGCAAAAACTGCATGGCAGGCACTTGGTCGTGTAGACTACGGTAGAAAATCAAGTGAACAAGGTAATGTTAAATTTAGACGTTCACTTTACTTTGTAAAAGACTTAAAAGCAGGTGATGTGATTGACGAATCAAGTATCCGTAGTGTACGCCCAGGGTTCGGTTTACCACCTAAATTTTATGATGAAATTCTAGGGAAAAAAGTGACGCAGAATATTAGTTTAAACACACCAGTAACGATGGATGTTATTGGCTAAATGCGGGTATTAAAAGATAGCTTTATTTATTTGATTGGGGAGCTTTTTGCAAAAAGTCTCCCTTTTCTGATGTTGCCTTACCTAACAAGAAAGCTTGGACCAGATGGCTTTGGTGAGTTGTCTTACTATTTAACTATGCTGTCGTTGTTTGGTATTTTTGTCGGTTTAAGCCAAGATGGGGCAGTTACACGCTATTTCTATTTTTATGGTAAAAAAGCTTTAAATACAGTTGTTAAGGCAGGCTATTTATTTAATATAGTTATTTCTTTTGTCCTGCTACTTGCTTGTTGGTGGTTTAAAGCCGAAATTATGGCATATGTTGTTCTAGCAACAATGTTTCAGTCTTTTGTCACTGTTCAGCTTGCTTTAAGACAGTGTCAAAAGCAGCCACTTAAATATATTGCGATTCAAATTATATTGTCTTTAACCAATGTTTTATTTACCGTTGCAGCTCTTGAATATTTTACTCAAGATTTAGTAGCTTATCGAATATTGGCGATTATTGTAGCAAACCTTACAACATTCGTGATCGCAAGTTTAGTATTAGGAGATCTCTTTAGAGATAATTATCACTTTACATGGCAAAGGTTACGTTTAAGCCTCTTTTATATTTTTTCGTTTGGGCTGCCACTTATTTTACATCAGTCCAGCTTTTTCATTAAAGGTCAGTTAGATCGTATTTTTATCTATCAACAATACTCAAAAATAGATTTAGGTATTTATTCTGCAGGCGTACAAATTGCAGCCGTGTTGCCAATTATTCTTATGGCGCTCAATAAAGCAATAGTACCATATTACTATCAAGGCCTTAAAGATAACTCGTTAACTATAGCTAAGATAAAAAAATATACATTGTATAGCTTGCCTATAAGTATACTACCAGCAGTAGTAGGTTGGCTGCTGCCTGAACAAGTATATCTTTGGTTTTTAGGGCAAAGTTATGTTGGTTCAAAGTACTATGTCATAATGTATTTACTGGGCTTCGGAGCAAATCTTCCTTATCTTATGTTAGTGAACTACTTTTTTTATCATGGTAAAAATTTGATGATTTCTAAAATAACAACGTTATCGTCAATCGTGTATCTAGTCTTTTTATATTTCTTTGCAAAGGAATCAATAGAGTTAATCCCTTATGCATTATTGATAAGTAACTTTGTATTGCTAGTCATTTTTTGGAAGAGAATAAATTATGCAAAAACAAGCTAATAAAAACTTGTTGGTTTGCTTAACACCATTACAAATGTTGATAGCATCAAAAATAATAGATCAGAATCCTGCATCGTATGATGTACTATGTCTTTCATATAATGAAAATAAAAAATATGATTATTATTTTAATAATATTTCCAAGAAATGCGATTTATCTTGGAAATTCTTAGTCAGATCTAAAAGTAAAATTTATCGAATATTTGATTTTTTTCGATTTAAATTTTTTTTATTAACATTGACTAGAAATAAATATAATAATGTTTATTTGGCTAGTATTGATAATCCATTCTTACATATACTTTTATCAAAATTAAGTAAAAATAATATAGCTACTTTTGATGATGGTACTGCGAATATCTATAAAGAAAGTGTTTATTATAACTATCAAAATAAGAGCAGAGTTCAAGATCTAATTCTAGCGTTGCTAGGAAATATATATAGCACACAGGATGTGGTAAGTGAAAGCAGTAAACATTATTCTATTTATAATAACTATAGTAATATAATAGAAAATGTTAGTTTTATATCTCTTTTTAAGCAAAAAGAAACTGTAGTAGAAAAAAAGAAAGTGAAAATATTTTTAGGACAACCTTTTAAAGATATAAAAGGTATTAATACTGAGAAAATACTAAACTTTATTGAAAGTTTGAAAATTGATTATTATTTTCCCCATCCACGTGAAGTGGAGAAATATAATAATTTTAAATATATAGATTCCTCATTGATATTTGAGGATTATATTGTAAATATATTGAAAGATGGTTATTTTGTTGAGGTTTATACGCTATTAAGCACAGCAGCTTTGAATGTAGCATCATTAAAAAATGTAAGAATCAAAGTGTTATGTGAAAAAGATTTAAATATTAATTATTTTCAATTCTATGAAATTTTTAAAAACATAGAGTGTGATGTAATTGATTTTTAATGGATATTTCTCAGTCTTATGTAATAGGGTTAACCAATGACATTATTTATATATTGTTTTCTTTGCTTAATGGCCTTTTGTTTTATTTTTATACAAAAAAAATATTTACTAAATTATGTTTTTGTTTTCTTCTGTTTAATGGGGTGGTCGATTGTTGCACGATTTAACTCAATTCAACAAGACTTAATAGTTTACTCTGAGGCAATGAGTTATAATTGGGATTTTTATAAAAGCCTTTACGTATTAAGAGAACCAATTTATTGGATTACAAGTAAAATTCTCTATGATTTTTTTAAAGAGCCTATTTTTGTATTCATTATATGGGATGCTATAATTTTTAGCTTATTTATCTATATTGCTTATAAAAAAAATCTAAAACCATACTTTATTTTAGTATTTATATTGTTTTTTCCTAATGTTATGGGTTTTTTAAATGTTTATAGGCAGTATATATCAACGATATTTCTTTTCTTATCCTTTTTGCTTGTTTATGAAAATCATATAAAATCTAAGTTTTTTTATTTGACTTCTTTTTTAAGCCATAATGTGGGAGCTATATTTTTACCACTTATTTTTATAAGAAAGAAATTTTTCCAAAGTAAATTTGTTTTGACTTCTATTATTTCTATATTTGCGATGATTTTCTTGTCGAGTTCAAAGTCTGAGATAGATACAGGTGAAACTTCTCCTCTACTTTTTTTTGCGGTTGTTTGTACAGGGATGCTAATATTTTTGTCATTAAACAAGTTGATTTTATATAGAAAGAATATAGATTTATATTATGTAAATATGTATTGTGTATTTATTTCCTTATTTTCTGTTTTGTTTTTATCTGATGCACCTGCAAAAAGAATTTGTATGATTGCTCTAATTTTCATACTATATTCAATTTATTGGTTTATTGAAGATAATAAAAAAAATATTCTTGTTTTTAGAGCTGGTTTAGTCTTGGTTACATTGCTTCCAACATTTATATTTTCTTCTGTTTTTAATATGCTCGTATATGCAGGTAAATAATATATGAAAATTTTATTTATAATAAATTCGTTAAGAAATAAATCGGGCTCTGAACGTGTCGCTGTTGAATTGGCCAATAAGATGTCAGTTATAGAAGATTATGATATTACGTTATTGAATAGAGAGTCGAATAAAAATAGTACAGCATATCCTGTTGCTGATAATATAAACGTAATAGCACTGGATGGTAATTTATTTCATTTTTATCAAAAACTTAAAAAACATATTGCTGCCTCGAATTATGATGTGGTAATTGTCCATAATATGGGCAAATTGTCTTTACTATGTGCGTTTGTCTCTAATATTAAAAAACTAGTAATTTTGGAACATGTTTCTTTTGTCAGTCGTCCTCAAAAAATACAAATTTTAAGTAAACTGTTATATCGAAAAATTGATCAAGTGGTGACTCTTACTCAAAATGACAAAGAGCAATTTGATAAATTTCATTCAAATGTACTTGTGATACCTAATTTTTCGCCATTTCCTATTAGCTCAACACATCAACAGAATAATAAACAAATTGTAACAATTGGCCGTTTAACTGATCAGAAAAATTATATGCATCTGCTTCAAGCGTGGGAGAAAATCTATCAATTTATCCCTGAGTGGCAGTTAAATATTTACGGAGAAGGTGAACATTATTCAATGTTAGATGATTACATTACTAGAAATTCTCTTCGAAATGTGACTTTAATGGGGACAACTTCTAACGTAAAGCAAGTATACGAACAATCTAACTTCTTTGTAATGTCATCAAAATATGAAGGCTTACCCATGGTGTTAATAGAGGCACAAAGTTTTGGTTTACCTATTGTTTCATATAATTGTCCATATGGCCCAAGTGACGTCATTCAAGAAAATCAAAATGGGTTATTAGTTGAAGATCAAAATATTGATAAATTAGCAGAAGCAATTTTAAAACTTGCGTCATCTCCAGACTTATTAGAGCGCTTTTCTCAAGAATCGTTATTAAATGCTAAAAAATATCAACCTGAACAAATTTTGAAAATTTGGATTGAAAAAGTCTTGCAAGGATAAGGTTTTATGTTTTCTGTATTAAGCTCTATTTATCACAAGGAGCATCCAGCACACTTTAATGCTTGTATTGAAAGCATTTGGGATAAACAAACTTTAAAACCTACAGAAATTGTTTTAATTGAGGATGGTCCTTTAACACCTGAATTAGATCAAATTATTGCTAAATGGCAAGCAAAATTAGGTAAAGTTCTTCGAGTTAAAAAACTTGAACAAAATGTTGGAACAGGTAAGGCAAAAAATATTGGATTGCAAGAATGCACCTATGACATTGTTTGTATTGTTGATACAGATGATATTTATGTGCCAGAAAGATTTGAAAAACAAATTAAATTTTTAGAAAAAAACCCTGATGTATCAATTGTAGGTGGGCAAATTCTTGAGTTTGTTGAGGATACTCAAAATCCGACAGGTATGCGTAACGTTCCTTTATCAAATGAAGATCTAAGAAATTATGCAAAGAAGCAAAGCCCATTTAATAATATGACAATTACCTATCGAAAGTCACATATTCTTGAAGTAGGTGGCTATCAACATCATTTGTGGATGGAAGACTATAATCTCTTTTTACGGGTGATTGCTAAGGGATATAAAATTCAGAACTTACCAGATGTATTAGTCTATGCACGTATTGATAATGGTATGCATGGTCGTCGTAAAGGTTTCCAATATATTAAAAGTGAAAAACAGTTACTAGATTTAAAAAAACAACTAAAGTTACAAAATCCTCTATATGCTAACATGCTGTTTCTGATACGGTCTGCCTTTAGACTGTTACCAGCAAATCTATTGGGTAAAATTTATAATACCTTTCTTCGTAAAGATATTAAAAAATGAGTGAATGAAAATATGAAGCGTTTAGTAGACATAGTCATTTCTTTAATAGCTTTAAGTGTTCTGTCGCCAATATTTCTGATTGTTGCTTATAAGGTCCGTAAAAATTTAGGGTCACCCATATTCTTTTATCAAGAAAGACCTGGAAAGGACGGAAAACTATTTAAAATGATTAAGTTCCGTTCTATGAAGGATGCTTTTGATGTAGAAGGAAATCCATTACCAGATGAGGCACGTATAACACCATTTGGTCAAAAATTGCGATCTACAAGCCTAGATGAAATGCCGCAATTGATTAATGTGCTTAAGGGTGACATGAGTGTAGTTGGACCTCGTCCAATGCTTAAAGACTTTGTTGCATTATATTCACCAGAACAAGCGCGTCGTTTAGAAGTACGTCCAGGAATGACAGGTTTGGCTCAGGTAAGTGGCCGTAATGAGCTCGATTATGAAGAGCGATTTAAATGTGATGTGTGGTATGTCGACAATCATAATGTTTGGGTTGACTTTAAAATTATGTTTAAAACAGTCAAAGTGATGACTAAGCGTGAAGGCATTAACGCGCCAGGGCATGTTGGACCATCTTTATTTAAAGGTAATGATGTTCCAGAAAATGTTGATTCCTCTGTAAAGTAAATTTTATATCTTGAAATCTTTGTTATGATCAAAAAAGCAGTTCTACCAGTAGCCGGTCTAGGCACACGTTTTTTACCAGCAAGTAAGTCAATTCCAAAGGAAATGGTGACTGTTGTTGACCGTCCAGCCATTGAATATGTAGTGCGTGAGGCAGTTGAAGCAGGAATTGAGCAAATTATTTTGGTCACTCACTCTTCAAAAGCTTCAATTGAAAATTATTTTGACCGAAACTTTGAATTAGAAACAACATTAGAGCAAAAAAAGAAATTTGATTTACTTGCAGAAATTACCCAAATTGTTCCACCTCATGTGAGTGTTGTAAGTGTAAGACAACCTCAGCCTTTAGGGTTAGGACATGCGGTTTTATGTGCAAAGAGTATTGTTGGTCAAGATGATTTTGCTGTGTTATTACCAGATGTGTTGGTAAAAGACGACTCGGGGCGAAATGATTTAACCCGTATGATTGCACGTTATGATGCCAGCCAAGCCGCACAGATTATGGTAGAAGCTGTACCTGATAACCTTGTTGATCAATATGGGATTGTAGATGTAGCGCATAGCCCTAATGAGGGTGAAAGCGTTGCCATGCAAGGTATTGTCGAAAAACCTAATGTTGGTTCTGCACCTTCAAATCTTTCTGTAGTGGGTCGCTATATATTACCTGCAAAAATTATGCAACTTTTGGAAAACACGCCAAAAGGTGCAGGTAATGAAATTCAGTTAACAGATGCGATTGCGATGTTACAAGAAACAGATATTGTTGAAGCCTATCGTATGCAAGGCCAAACTTTTGACTGCGGTAGTAAGCTTGGTTATTTAAAAGCTGTATTACATTATGGCATTCAACATCCTAAATTAGGGTCAGAATTTAAACAGTTAATTCAAGAACTTAAGTTGTAGTATTGTGTAGTTCTACTTAAGCATTTGTAAAAACTGCTGAATATAATAAACAATCAATATATTCTCTTCCCTTAACGGGAAGAGAAATCTATAGAATATTAAAAAAACAGGTGTGCAATGAAAATCGCAGTGTTTGGAACCACCTTACACGCTGGTGTAATGGCAGCATTACTAGCTGAATATGGCAATCAGATTTATTGGTGCACAAGTGTCACCTGCGAAGAAAATATTTCTGTACTTTCCTATCAAGATCAAGAAGTTAATAACTATTTAAATAAACAAAGAAGATCGGGTTTTCTACAAGAAAGTCCTTTTTCTGCTATTCCTCTTGATGTTGAGGTTTATTTATTCTGTTTTAGCCCTACACAAATTCAGCTTGCTTTAAATACAGTTGAGAAGTTAAGTCAACGTCCTATTGTTCATCCTCGTTTAATGGTAAATGGTTCTACATTTGGCTTACATGGAACTGATCAGTTAAAACAATATTTACCAAAAGACGAGTGGGTCTATTTCCCTGATGTAATACAAGAGGGGAATGCCATTAATAGCGTATTGAATGTAAAGCATGTCATTGTTGGTGTTGAGTCCAATCATGCACGGGATACAATGCAAGAGTTGTTACGCCCATTTTTCCGTTTTAGTTATCAATACTTATTTATGCCGATCTTGGATGCTGAGTTTACTAAACTTAGTATTTCTGGCATGTTGGCGACCCGCATTAGTTATATGAATGACTTAGCTATGGTGGCAGAGAAACTCGGTATTGATATCGCCAACGTAAAGCATGGTATTGCGGCTGATACACGTATTGGTGCGGCTTACTTGTCCGCTGGAGTTGGTTTTGGCGGTGAAAATTTTTCGCATGATATTTTAACCCTTTCGAGTACTGTTTCTGAAACTGGGGCGAAAAGTCGACTGTTAGAGCAGGTATGGGCGATTAACGAACAACAAAAAGAAATTTTATTCCGTAAGCTGTGGAATTATTATCATTGTAATTTGAATGGTAAAACCGTGGCTATTTGGGGTGCATCCTTCAAAGAAAATACCTCAAGCATACATAACTCGCCAATTCATATTTTATTAGCTGCATTGTGGGCGCAAGGTGTCACAGTACGTTTGCATGATCCTCAAGCATTAGATGAAATTGCCGCTACATATGGTGAACGTAAGGATTTAATACTGTGTACTGATCAATATGAGGCTGCTCGAGGCGCACATGCCTTATGTTTGGTTACCGCATGGAAACAGTACTGGAGTCCTGACTTTAAGCAGTTACAACAATTGATGCAACATCCTTTAATTTTGGATGGGCGTAATATTTATGACCCAGCATATGTAAAGGCTAAGGGCTTTGCTTATGAAGGAGTAGGTCGTTTATGAGTAAATCTATCGAGAAATTTCCTAAAGAGTTGGTTTCACCTTTACTAAAATTACAGTTAATGGGTGAGAAAAATTCAAAGTTACACATAAAAGAATTGTTCGCTTCAGAACCAGATCGCTTTCAACAATATTCTATAAAATTTGATCCATTAGTTTTTGATTATAGTAAGCATCGTGTTACTAAAGACATTTTGGAACAATTGACTGCTCTTGCGAAAACTAAACAATTAAATCAATGGATTGAACGTCTTTTTTCACAAGATAAAGTAAATTGTACAGAGCAACGTGCAGCAATGCATTGGGCACTACGCTTACCAGTTAGCTATTCGAAGTTTCCAGAGTTAACGGCTCAAGTCCATAGCCAGTTACAACGTATGTATGCCTTAGTGGAAAAGATTCATGCTGGTCAATATCGCGGTGCAACCGGTGAAGTGATTCAAGATGTTGTGAACATTGGTGTGGGTGGTTCTGATTTAGGGCCACAAATGGTCACGCATGCGTTGTCAGATTTTAAAGTGAAAACGGCTAAACCTTTAAATGTTCACTTTGTATCGACTATGGATGGTAGTCAGTTGTCGGAGTTACTCCACCAACTTCGTCCAGAAACAACACTATTTATTATTTCTTCAAAATCTTTTGGAACGATTGATACTTTATCAAATGCCCAAACCGTACGTCAGTGGCTTGAAAAAACTTTGGGAACACATGCCCGAGTTTTAAAAAGTCATTTTGTTGGAGTATCAACAAAAGCAGATAAAATGACTGAATGGGGGATTGCCCCAGAAAATCAATTACTGCTTTGGGACTGGGTAGGTGGCCGTTACTCATTGTGGTCATGCATTGGTTTACCTATTGCGTTGAGTATCGGGGTTGAAGGTTTTCAGCAACTCTTAGCTGGTGCTCATGCAATAGATGAACATTTTCAAAATACAAGTTATGAGCAAAATATTCCTCTTTTAATGGGATTATTAGGCGTTTGGAACAATAATTTTTTAAATATTCAAACACATGCTGTATTGCCTTATGATGGTCGATTAAAGTATTTCGCTGCTTATTTACAGCAGCTTGAAATGGAATCTAATGGTAAATCGGTACAACGTGACGGTCAAAAAGTCGAACTCGATACGTGCCCAATTGTATGGGGTGAAGTTGGACCAAATGCTCAACATGCCTTCTATCAGTTATTACATCAGGGAACTCAAGCAGTCAGCTGTGACTTTATTGCCCCAGTCCAACGCTATAACGCTGACCATTTTACCTATGTTGAAAATGCAGACGCTTTAGTCGAACAGCATCATCTTGCATTATCGAATTGTTTGGCTCAATCAAGATTATTGGCCTTTGGTAATGACGCTTTAGACTCAACTGAATTAGAAAAACTGCCGATTTACAAGCAATATGAAGGTAACCAACCGAGTTCGACCTTATTATTGAAAGAGTTAAATCCGTATAGTTTGGGAATGTTAATTGCTTTATATGAGCATAAAGTTTTTGTGCAGTCCGTAATTTGGAATATTAACCCGTTTGATCAATGGGGTGTCGAAAAAGGCAAACAGATTGCTGATCAGCTATTACCTATTTTAAATGGGGTTCAAAATGATCTTTCATCATTAGATGCCTCAACACGTGGATTAATTAAAATATTATTAGGAAAAGTAGATGGCTAAAATCCTAGTTGCTGGTGGAGCTGGTTATATTGGTTCACACACCTGTGTAGAGCTTTTAAATGCCGGTCATGAAGTTATTGTTTTTGATAATCTATCAAACAGCTCAGAAGAATCATTAACGAGAGTTCAGGATATCACACAAAAGAGTTTAGCTTTTGTGCAGGGCGATATTCGTAATGCACATGAACTTGATCGTGTATTTCAGGATCATTCAATTGATGCTGTGATTCACTTCGCAGGTTTAAAAGCAGTAGGTGAAAGTCAGGAAAAACCGCTGATTTATTTTGATAATAATATTGCTGGCAGCGTTCAACTGGTTAAATCGATGGAAAAGGCAGGTGTCTATACGCTTGTATTTAGCTCATCTGCAACAGTTTATGATGAAGCCAATATATCTCCATTAAATGAAGAAATGCCAACAGGTATACCAAGTAATAACTATGGTTATACTAAACTGATTGTCGAGCAATTATTACAAAAATTGTCCGCATCTAATCCAAAATGGTCAATCGCATTACTTCGTTATTTTAACCCAGTCGGTGCACATAAAAGTGGACGTATTGGGGAAGACCCACAGGGTATTCCAAATAATTTAATGCCGTATGTGACACAAGTTGCTGTTGGTCGCCGTGAGAAACTATCCATTTATGGTAATGATTATGAAACTGTGGATGGTACTGGTGTGCGTGACTATATCCATGTGGTCGATTTAGCGAATGCGCACTTATGTGCTCTCAATAACCGATTGAATGCGACAGGTTGTCGTGCATGGAATATTGGTACGGGTAATGGTTCATCTGTTTTGCAAGTTAAGGATACATTTGAAAAAGTTAATGGCGTGCCTGTAGCTTTTGAATTTGCACCGCGGAGATCTGGAGATGTAGCCACATCTTTTGCAGACAATAGTCGTGCAGTTGCTGAGTTGGGTTGGCAGCCGCAATATGGTTTAGAAGATATGCTTGCTGATAGCTGGAATTGGCAGAAGCAGAACCCTAATGGCTATAATTAAGTAAATAAAAAAGGAGCAAATTGCTCCTTTTTTATTTTTGATTAGCTTTGAATTAATCTGGTTAACTCATCTACATAATATTGCATTGGCTGAGCCTGACGGTCTGCACGGCTTTCAATATTGAGACGTAATAAAGGCTCGGTATTTGAAGCACGGACGTTAAAACGCCATGCGCTAAAGTCAAGGCTTACACCATCGGTACGGTCAATTTGTGGATTTTGATCGGTATAGAAGTCGAAAATCTTTTGAATAGTGGTTTGTGTATCAGCTACTTTAAAGTTGATTTCACCACTACAAGGAAACTTGGTAATCATATTTTCAACGAGTGTTGAAAGAGATTGTCCTGTTTCAGAGAGTAGAGCAACGGTGAGTAACCAAGGAATCATACCGCTGTCGCAGTAAGCAAAGTCACGGAAATAGTGATGGGCACTCATTTCTCCGCCATATACGGCATTGTGTTCACGCATGACATCTTTAATGAATGCATGTCCAGATTTTGACTGTACGGCAATGCCTTTGTATTCATCGACGATATCAAATGTGTTCCAGACTAAACGTGGGTCATGAACAATTTTTTCGCCTGACTGTTTGATTAAGAAAGCTTGAGCCAAGAGTCCAACAATATAGTAGCCTTCAATAAATTGGCCCTTCTCATCAAACAAGAAACAGCGGTCAAAGTCGCCGTCCCAAGCAATTCCCATATCTGCTTTATGCTCAATGACGGCATTACGGGTACTGTCACGGTTTTCAATTAAAATTGGGTTAGGAATGCCATTTGGGAAAGTACCATCTGCTTCATGGTGAATTTTAATAAATTCAATAGGTACGTTAAGCGTTTTAAATTTTTCTTCAATGGCATCAATGACATGACCCGCAGCCCCATTACCTGCGTTTACCACCAATTTAAGGGGGCGGATTTTTGCAGGTTCAATGTAGGTGATTAAGTGATCAACGAACTCAGGTAAAATGTTATAACTTTGAGTTGTGCCTTTTTGACTAACTTCTTCAAAGTTATTGGTTTCTGCTAAAGCCTGAATTTCTTTTAAACCGGTATCAGCACTAATTGGACGAGCATTTTCTCGTACTAATTTCATGCCGTTATAGTCCATTGGGTTATGACTGGCAGTAACTTCGATACCACCTTGCACATCTAAATGGAAAGCGGCGAAATAGACTTCTTCAGTTCCTGTCATGCCTAAATCAAGCACATTCACACCCGCATCATTTAAACCGCGGATCGTCGCTTGTTTTAAATCCTCACTGCTTAAACGAATATCACAACCTACAACAACAGTCTTTGGTTTATAGATTTGTCCGTAAGCACGGCCAATTTTATAGGCGATTTCTTCATTCAATTCGGTGCCGAGTTTGCCTCGGATATCATAAGCTTTAAAACACGTTAAAGTAGTCATTATTCAATTCAATACATGTGGTTTGAGTTGTGTGCACATTATACATAGATCATCAAATAGGTATGTTTATAGTTTTTATATTCAAATTTTTCACTTCATTTCTGTAGTTCATATCTAAATTTATAAGAAAGATTTTTGCGACTTTAGTCTAATAAGAAAATTTCTAAATTAGAAAGAGCTTGATTTTACTTAGTACTATTGGTCTTACCAATTATAGTGATTATTTAATAATTGATCTTACCAGCATCTGTGTTTATGATGCGGTCTGTGGTTTAAGGAGTAACATTTGCACTTAATTTTTAATTGGTCATACCAATTGTGTTAAATGTTTAAAAATTTAAGGTACAAAAATTCGCCCCGGCATTTCAAGGAGATGACAATGCTCAATATGTGGCAACAACTTTATGACCCTTTAAATAATATTTGGCTGTCCAGTGCGGTTGCATTAATCCCGATTATTTTCTTCTTTTTGGCATTAGCAGTTTTTCGTTTAAAAGGTAGTATTGCGGGTACAGGCACAGTCATTATTGCATTATTGATTGCACTATTTTTCTATCAAATGCCGGGTCAAATGGCCTTTGCGTCAATCATTTACGGTTTCTTCTACGGTCTATGGCCAATTTCATGGATCATTATCGGGGCAGTTTTTCTATACAAAATTTCGGTAAAAACAGGCCAGTTTGAGATTATTCGCTCAAGCATTTTGTCGATTACCGAAGACCAACGTCTGCAAATGCTATTGGTTGGTTTTGCATTCGGTACTTTCCTTGAAGGGGCGGCGGGTTTTGGTGCTCCTGTAGCAATTACCGCTGCACTCCTTGTTGGTTTAGGCTTTAAGCCACTTTACGCTGCTGGTTTATGCTTGATTGTAAATACGGCGCCAGTGGCATTTGGTGCAATGGGTATTCCAATTATTGTGGCGGGGCAGGTTTCTGGTGTAGACACCATGGAAATTAGCCAAATGGTGGGTCGTCAGTTGCCATTTTTAGTCATTATTGTGCTGTTTTGGATTATGGCGATTATGGATGGCTGGCGTGGTGTTAAAGAAACTTGGCCTGCGGTGTTAGTCGGTGGTGGCGCTTTTGCGATTGCCCAGTATCTTACATCTAACTTTATTGGCCCTGAGTTACCAGATATTACCGCTGCAATTGCATCATTGGTGAGCTTAACTTTACTGTTCCGTGTTTGGAAACCCAAACATATTTTCCGTTTTGAACCTGAGGCGGGTCAAACTTTAACTCAACAACCTACTACGGTTCAACGTTATAGCATTGGAAAAATTGCTAAGGCATGGTCTCCATTTGCGATTTTAACAGTGATGGTGACCATCTGGAGCGTTAAGCCATTTAAAGCATTATTTGCAAAAGATGGTGCTCTTGAACACTGGATTTTTAAACTTGAAGTACCGTATTTGCACAAATTGGTCGAAAAAATGCCGCCAATTGTGGCAGAGATGAAACCATACGAAGCGATTTATAAGTTTGACTGGTTCTCTGCAACAGGTACTGCAATTTTTATTGCCGCAATCATCACTGCTATTTTCTTAAAAATGAAAGCAAGTGAAGCTGTAACGACCTTTGGTGAAACGCTTAATGAGTTAAAAACACCGATTTACTCGATTGGTATGGTGTTGGCATTTGCTTTTATTGCGAACTATTCAGGTTTATCTGCAACTTTGGCTTTGGCTCTATCGCATACGGGTCATGCGTTTACTTTCTTCTCACCGTTTTTGGGTTGGCTTGGTGTGTTCCTTACTGGTTCAGACACTTCTTCAAATGCTTTGTTCTCGGCACTACAGGCAACTACAGCTCAGCAAATTGGTATTCCGGAAGTGTTATTGGTCGCTGCTAATACCAGCGGTGGTGTAACTGGTAAGATGATTTCCCCTCAGTCGATTGCGATTGCTTGTGCCGCAGTAGGGTTAGTTGGAAAAGAGTCTGACTTGTTCCGTTTCACGGTAAAACATAGCATCATATTCACTGTCTTTGTTGGCATCATTATTACGGTTCAGGCTTATCTGGTTCCGTGGATGATTCCATAACTCCAGTGAAGGAAACGCGATGAGAATCTCCGATCAAGTGGTCATGAAATTGCAGGCATTAATTGAAGAGCGTCACATGAAAAAAGGTGATCGTTTGCCTGCCGAGCGCCAGCTTGCAACTAGTTTAGGAGTTTCTCGTCCATCCTTACGTGAAGCAATTCAACAGCTCAATAGTCAAGGTGTACTGATTAGTCGCCGTGGCGATGGAACTTATATTCAGCAATTACCTGAACAATGGCCCCAGCAACTGATTGTGAACCCAATCAGCAACCTGATTGAAGAAGATCCGTTATACCGTTTTGATGTGCAAGAGGCGCGTTTGGTACTTGAAGGGGGGACTGCATGGTATGCCGCATTACGTTCAACGCCTGAGGATCGTGCCAAAATTCATCATTATTTTAATGAAATTAGTCGCCATCAAAATGCAGGTGACTCAGCACAGGCTGCGGTGGCCGATGCTGAATTCCACTTAGCGATTGCTGAAGCATCTCACAATGTGGTGCTGATCCAAATGATGCGAAGTCTATTTGATTTGCTGCAATACAACGTCTTGTTAGGACGTAAAAAAGTTTATAACGACCCCGTAAATGGTGACTTGCTAAGCGAGCAACATTTTCAGGTGATGGATGCTATTGATCGTAAAGATCCCGAGGCCGCACGCCAAGCTGTCTGCGGTCATATTGAATTTGTGATTAATCATGTGCGTTCTCTGGATGAAGATGAAGCTCGCCAGAAACGTGCAAATCGTTTAAATAGAGTTGATTCAAAATGATTATTTCTTCTGGCAATGATTATCGTGCTGCGGCACAACGTCGCTTACCTCCATTTTTATTTCACTACATCGATGGTGGAGCGTATTCGGAATATACCTTAAAGCGTAACGTACAAGATTTGTCAGAAATTGCATTGCGTCAACGTGTACTCAATGACATGTCAGCGTTAAGTTTAGAGACAAAACTGTTTAATGAAACGCTGTCGATGCCGGTTGCATTAGCGCCTGTGGGTTTAACAGGTATGTATGCACGCCGTGGTGAAGTGCAAGCCGCAATGGCAGCCGATAAAAAGGGCATTCCATTTACACTTTCAACGGTTTCGGTGTGTCCGATTGAAGAAGTTGCACCTGCAATTAACCGTCCAATGTGGTTCCAGCTTTATGTATTACGTGACCGTGGTTTTATGCGTAATGCTTTGGAACGTGCAAAAGCAGCAGGCTGCTCAACACTGGTATTTACCGTAGATATGCCTGTGCCAGGTGCACGTTACCGTGATGCTCATTCGGGTATGAGTGGGCCAAATGCTGCGATGCGCCGTTATATGCAGTCTATGTTCCACCCACATTGGTCATGGAATGTCGGCTTAATGGGCCGTCCGCACGACTTGGGCAATATCTCTAAATATTTAGGTAAACCGACTGGGCTTGAAGACTATATTGGTTGGTTAGGCTCGAACTTTGACCCATCGATTTCATGGAAAGACCTTGAGTGGATTCGTGAATTTTGGGATGGCCCAATGGTGATTAAGGGCATTTTAGATCCTGAAGATGCCAAAGATGCGGTGCGTTTTGGTGCTGACGGTATTGTGGTGTCGAATCATGGTGGTCGTCAGTTAGATGGTGTGATGTCGTCTGCTCGTGCGTTGCCTGCAATTGCCGAGGCCGTTAAAGGTGATTTGGCGATTTTGGCTGACTCAGGCATTCGTAATGGTTTAGACGTGGTGCGTATGTTGGCACTTGGGGCCGATACGGTTTTACTTGGCCGTGCGTTTGTTTATGCCTTGGCAGCAGCAGGTGGACAAGGGGTCTCGAACTTACTTGATTTGATCGATAAAGAAATGCGTGTTGCGATGACGCTCACGGGTGCGAAATCGATTTCGGATATTAATGCGGATTGTTTAGTACAGGCGATGAAGCTCTAACATTTTTTTATTAACTTTGATGATATTGGCACGACAGAGTCTTATCGGAAAAGGTTCAATGTAAGTAGTTAATTGACGTTACTTTTTTAAAAAAGTAACCAAAAACTTTAGTTTCGATGACGGTACGTCCTTGCTACCGCATCGAAACGGCGGCATCCATGCCGCCAACCACGATAGTAAATATAGGGCTGATTCACATTAGAGAATGAGCTAATTAAATTATAAATTACAAACGGTAAGATACCGCCGTGTTGGTCTAATTTGATAAATGGATGACCAAAAGGAAACCATCATGCAAACATTTTCTCCTCAAGCAGTGATCGAACGCATACAAAATATTGTAGGGCGCTCTTATGTTTTGACCGATGATCAAAGCACACGTCAGTACCGCCAAGGTCGTCGTTTTGGTGAGGGGAAAGTGCTGGCTGTGGTGGTACCGGGCACATTACTAGAGCAATGGCAGGTGCTCCAAGCTGCAATTGAGGCAGACTGTATTGTGATTATGCAGGCGGCCAATACAGGACTCACTGGCGGTTCAACCCCATATGGCGATGATTATGATCGTCCTGTTTTGGTCATGAGTACCCGCCGATTAAAGGGCATTCAGGTCATTCACGAGGGTAAGCAAGTGATTTGTTTACCGGGTGCGACCTTAGATAATTTGGAGCAAATTTTAAAAGGTTATGACCGTGAGCCACATTCAGTAATTGGTTCATCCTGTATAGGTGCATCAGTACTTGGTGGTGTGTGTAATAACTCGGGCGGTGCATTGGTACGCCGTGGCCCTGCGTATACTGAACTGGCGTTATATGCTCAGGTCAATGCTGCTGGTCAACTAGAACTGGTAAACCATTTAGGAGTGAATTTAGGTTCGACTCCTGAAGAAATTTTGACTCGTTTAGAGAAGCAGAAATATCAAGCCGTAGATATTTTAGATGATGGCGAAAAGCAGGCATCGGACCATCGTTATGCGCATGATGTGACGCAAGTTGATGAAGATACGCCTGCTCGTTTTAATGCAGACCCATCACGCTTGTTTGAGGCATCGGGTTCGGCAGGTAAAGTTTGTGTGTTTGCGGTACGTCTTGATACCTATGAAAAAGTAGAGAGCAATGTCTTTTATATTGGTACGAATGATGCCGATGACTTAACAGCCATTCGTCGTTACTTACTAACCTCACTGCCAAGTTTACCAATTGCAGGTGAATATATTCACCGAGATGCTTATTTGATTGGTGAAAAGTACGGAAAAGACACATTCTTATTTATTGAGAAATTTGGTACAGCTAATGTTCCAAAAGCCTTCGCGATGAAAGACAAAGTCGATGGCTTCTTAGAACGATTTAAAATTAAAGGCTTAACGGATCATATTTTACAGGCCATTACCTTCTTTTTACCGAGTCATTTACCGAAGCGTATGACCGAATATCGAGATCGTTATGAGCATCATTTAGTGCTACGTGTTGAAAATAATTCAAAAGCTCAGACCGAGCAGTTTTTAAAAGAATATTTTGCAGTGCATCATTCAGGTAGCTATTTCATATGTAGCGAAGAAGAAGGACGAAAGGCATTCTTACACCGTTTTGCGATTGCAGGGGCGGCAATTCGTTACCGCGATACACACCGTAGTGAAGTTGAAGATATTGTGGCGCTTGATATTGCGTTACGTCGTAATGACCGCGAGTGGGTAGAGCAACTACCAGCCGATATGGAAAAGAAAATCATCCATAAACTCTATTATGGGCATTTCTTTTGTCATGTTTTCCATCAGGACTATATTCTTAAAAAGGGCCATGACCCTTTAGAAATGGAACATCAAATGTGGAAGCTACTCGATGCGCGCCGTGCTGAGTATCCGGCAGAGCATAATGTTGGGCATCTCTACATTGCCAAGCCTGCCTTAGCAAATTTCTATCAAAAACTCGATCCAAGCAACAGTTTTAATGTAGGTATTGGAAATACCTCAAAACTGAAATATTGGGGCAAGGCTAAATCTTAATACCGAGACATAAAAAAAGGCGCCGAAGCGCCTTTTTTAATAGATGTATTATGCTGCTTCTGTTGATTTAGCAAGCACTTCTGCAACTGCTTTAGCAACAGTGTAAACATTATTCATGTTTAAACCTGCTACACAAATACGGCCACTACGTACTAAGTAGATTGCATATTCTTCACGCAAGATATCAACTTGCTCAGCAGTTAAACCTGTGTAACTGAACATACCTTTTTGGTTTACAAGGTAGCTAAAGTCACGGTCTGGTAATGCTTTAGTAAGTTCGTCTTTCAAGATGCTACGCATTTTAATAATACGCTCACGCATCTCTTTTACTTCGCCTTGCCATTGTTGGTTAAGTTCAGCGTCATTTAACACTTCATCAACTAACCAAGCGCCTGTAGTAGGAGGGCTAGAGTAAATACGGCGTACAGTCGCTTTTAACTGACCGAATGTGCACTGAGCAGCTTCTGCATCGTCACATACGAAAGTTAAGCCGCCAACGCGCTCGCCATATAAAGAGAAGATTTTAGAGAAAGAGTTGCTCACAATGAAGTTTAGACCCGCTTGGTCTAAAGCACGGATTGCATACGCATCTTCTTCCATACCGTCACCAAAACCTTGGTAAGCGATGTCTAGGAATGGAATAAGGTTACGGTCTTTTAATACTGCAATCACTTGGTCCCATTGTGCTGGGTTTAAGTCAGCACCCGTTGGGTTGTGGCAGCATGGGTGCAATAACACAATGCTTTGCTCAGGCAAAGTTTTAAGTGTAGACAACATACCGTCAAAATCTACACCACGCGTTTCGTTGTCGAAGTATGGGTAGAAATGAGTTTTGATGCCAGCGCCATTGAAAATCGCAACGTGGTTATCCCAAGTTGGTTGGCTTACCCAAACGTCAGAATTTGGGAAATAAGTTTTTAAGAAATCTGCACCAACTTTCAATGCACCTGAACCACCAAGCGTTTGGATGGTTACAGCACGGCCAGCTTTAACTGCTGGGCTGTTTGCACCAAATAAAAGTGCTTGAATTGCTTCACGGTAAGGTTTGAAGCCTTCCATTGGCAAATAAAGTTTGGTTTTACCGTTTTTAGGCTCGATACGCTTTTGCGCTTCAATAATGGTCTCTAACTGAGGAACAATACTGTCTTCGTTATAATAAAGACCAATACTCAAGTTTACTTTTCCAGAACGAGTATCAGCGTTGAACTGTTCCATTAAAGAGAGAATTGGATCGCCTGCGTATGGGGGGATATGTTGAAACATCAAAAAAGTCCTTTCATTCAACAATATGCATAGTGCTCGGTTTTTTCTGTCTCGAAAAATACGCCACAACTATGTCGATGTTCAATAATGTATCAATAAAGCTACCGTGAAGCACCTGATAATTTCACTAATATCGATATTTTCTGGATGAAAATGATAAAAAGATTTAAAAGAAATTACGGTAAATAGATACTAATTTATAACTCATGCTTTCATTCAAGCAGATTGTCTACAATCTTGCTGTAATACATTGGTTGTAGACTAAAGTTTGAAACAAAAGATTAGCGGTCGAAAAGCAGCTAAAAAAGTGCCATACATCTATAGGTAAAATAATATTAAATAACTGTTTTATAAATACTAATTGGCAAGTGGTTTAATGGTTTAAATATAAGGTGAGATAACAGGTCTAACGATAAAAATTGACCTGATGCGTTCTGTAAAGTGTCAACAATCACCTTGATTTTTTTCATTCATGCCGCTATAAAACTCATAATTGATTAAAAATTGTCGACAATATGCAAGATTTGACCTACGCACCAGAGCCATTACAAAGTCAGGGAAGAACACTGACCGAGAATGTATTTAAACAAATACAGACGGCGATTGTTTTGGGTCAAATTCCGGCAGGTAGCAAGATTTCTGAGCCTGAGCTAGCACGTACTTATGGCATTAGTCGTGGGCCTTTACGTGAAGCGATTCATCGCCTTGAAGGGCAACGTTTGGTTGAGCGTACTGCACATGTGGGCGCGCGCGTGGTTTCGCTCTCACTGCAACAGTTCAAAGAGCTTTACCAGATTCGTGCGTCTTTAGAAGGTTTGGCCTGCAAACTTGCTGCACAGCATATTGATAAAAAGCAAATCTTGGCGCTGCGTGATGTATTGCGTATGCATGCCGAAGATGAAAACTTTAAAGCAGGTAAAGGATATTACTTGCAAGAAGGGCAGGACGATTTTCACTACTGCATTATCAAAAGTAGTGGCAATAAAACCCTAGAAAAAATGCTATGTGATGAGCTTTATCATCTCATCCGCATGTACCGAATTCAATTTTCAAACACACCCGATCGACCGAGCAAAGCTTGGGACGAACACATCCGTATTTTAGATGCAATTGCAGAAGGCGATGGTGAACTTGCCGAGCTGCTCATGCATCGACATATCAATGCTTCTTACAAAATTATTGAGCAAACACTGCTACAAGCACAAGGAGAACATAACAATGGCTAAACAATCCGCAGGTCAGCTATTTCGCGATGCAGTAGCCCAAGAAAAGCCATTACAAGTGGTTGGAACCATCAACGCCAATCATGCACTTTTGGCAAAACGTGCAGGTTATAAAGCGATTTACTTATCAGGTGGTGGTGTAGCCGCTGGTTCTTTAGGCTTACCTGATTTGGGAATTAGTAACCTTGATGATGTGTTGACTGATGTACGCCGTATTACCGATGTATGTGATCTTCCATTATTGGTTGATGCCGACACAGGTTTTGGTGCTTCTGCATTTAACATTGCCCGTACTACAAAAGCACTCATCAAGTTTGGTGCTGCGGCAATGCACATTGAAGACCAAGTGGGCGCAAAACGTTGTGGTCACCGTCCGAACAAAGCCATTGTGACTCAAGAAGAAATGGTTGACCGTATTAAAGCAGCGGTTGATGCGCGTGGTGATGACAGCTTCGTGATTATGGCACGTACCGATGCCTTAGCCGTAGATGGCTTACAAGCTGCAATTGACCGTGCAGGTGCCTACATTGAAGCGGGTGCAGACATGTTGTTCCCTGAAGCAATTACTGAGCTTGATATGTACAAGCAATTTGCTCAGAAGACTGGCGCTCCAATTTTGGCAAACATCACAGAGTTTGGTTCTACACCACTGTTTACTACAGAAGAGTTAGCATCTGCCGATGTAAGCCTTGCGCTTTATCCGCTTTCTGCTTTCCGTGCCATGAACAAAGCAGCCGAAACTGTGTATGAAACCTTACGTAAAGAAGGTACACAAAAGAACGTGGTTGATATTATGCAAACGCGTAAAGAGTTATATGAACGCATTAACTACTATGCGTTTGAAGACTACTTAGACAACGCATTTGCTAAAAAGAAATAAGAAGTAAAACACGGTACATATGCCGTGTTCCCCAAATAATTTAAATAGATAGGAAAGGACAATCTTATGAGCTCAAATGAAACAACAACAGGCTTCAAACCAAAAAAATCAGTTGCACTTAGCGGACAAGTTGCAGGCAACACAGCACTGTGTACCGTAGGACGTAGCGGTAACGACTTGCACTATCGTGGTTATGACATTCTTGACCTTGCGGCGGGTAGCCAGTTTGAAGAAGTTGCTCACTTGCTCGTACATGGCAAATTACCAAACAAAGCTGAACTCAAAGCCTATAAAGCAAAATTAAAAGCACTTCGTGGCTTACCAGCAGCGCTTAAAACAGCACTTGAACAATTACCACCGTCTGCACACCCAATGGACGTGATGCGTACAGGTGTTTCAGTGCTAGGTTGTTTAACACCAGAACATGAAGACCACAACGAAGCTGGCGCAAAAGATATTGCTGATAAATTAATGGCAAGCCTAGGCTCAATGCTGCTTTATTGGTACCACTTCAGCAACAATGGTCGTCGCATTGAAGTTGAAACTGATGACGACTCAATTGCAGCGCATTTCTTACATTTACTTCATGGCGAAAAACCATCTGAAGAATGGATTCAAGCAATGCATACATCTCTTATTTTGTATGCTGAGCATGAGTTCAACGCATCAACATTTACATCACGTGTAGTTGCAGGTACAGGCTCAGACATGTACTCGGCAATTACTGGCGGTATTGGCGCACTTCGTGGACCTAAGCACGGTGGTGCGAACGAAGTTGCATTCGTGATTCAACAACGTTACGACAACGCAGATGAAGCGGAAGCTGACATCCGTAAACGTGTTGAAAATAAAGAAGTTGTGATCGGTTTTGGTCACCCTGTATATACAGTTTCTGACCCACGTAACGAAGTGATCAAGAAAGTGGCGCATGACTTAGCAGAAGCGCAAGAGAACACCAAAATGTACCTCATCGCTGAGCGTTTAGAAGCAGTGATGAAAGAAGTGAAAAATATGTTCCCGAACCTCGACTGGTTCAGTGCGGTGAGCTATCACTTAATGGGTGTTCCAACTGCAATGTTCACACCATTGTTCGTGATTGCACGTACAGCAGGCTGGTCAGCACACGTGATTGAACAACGTCAAGACGGCAAAATCATTCGTCCAAGCGCGAACTACACAGGCCCTGAAAACCTCGAATTTAAACCATTGGCGGAGCGTGGTTAATGAACACAAAATACCGTAAACCGCTGGCAGGAACCCAGCTTGAATATTACGACGTGCGTCAAGCCGTTGAAGATATTCAGCCAGGCGCATACGAAAAACTGCCTTACACCTCTAAAGTACTCGCTGAGCAATTGGTACGCCGTGCCGATGCCGAGAACTTAGCTGCTTATTTAACGCAGTTGATTGAACGCCGTCAGGACTTGGACTTTCCTTGGTATCCAGCGCGCGTGGTGTGTCATGACATCTTGGGTCAAACTGCATTGGTTGACCTTGCAGGCTTACGTGATGCGATTGCTGACAAAGGTGGCGACCCATCTAAAGTTAACCCAGTTGTACCGACTCAGCTGATTGTCGACCACTCTTTAGCAGTGGAATACGGTGGTGCTGACCCAGACGCTTTTGCAAAAAACCGTGCTGTTGAAGACCGCCGTAACGAAGACCGTTTTCACTTTATTGAGTGGACTAAAACAGCATTTAAAAATGTCGATGTAATCCCTGCGGGGAACGGCATTATGCACCAGATTAACCTAGAGAAAATGTCTCCGGTGATTCAGGCGCGTGATGGCGTGGCATTCCCAGACACATGCGTAGGTACCGACTCACATACACCACATACAGACGCTTTGGGCGTAATTTCTGTGGGTGTGGGTGGCTTAGAAGCTGAAAACGTGATGTTGGGCCGTGCATCTTGGATGCGTCTACCAGACATTATTGGTGTTGAGTTTGTAGGTCAGCGTCAGGCAGGCATTACCGCAACAGATATCGTACTTGCTCTAACAGAGTTCTTGCGTAAAGAGCGTGTGGTTGGTGCTTACCTTGAGTTCTTTGGTGAAGGTGCTGACAGCATGTCTGTAGGCGACCGTGCAACCATTTCGAACATGACACCAGAATATGGCGCTACGGCTGCGATGTTCTACATCGACCAAAACACAATCGACTACTTACGCCTAACAGGCCGTGAAGATGCTCAAGTGGCATTGGTTGAACAGTACGCAAAAGAAATCGGCCTATGGGCATCTGATATGACCAAAGCGGAATACCCACGTGTACTTCGTTTTGATCTATCAAAAGTAACGCGTAATATTGCTGGTCCATCAAACCCACATGCACGCGTTTCTACTGCTGACCTTAAAGAAAAAGGCATTGCAGGTGTTGTTGAAAACCGCGACGATGGCTTAATGCCAGATGGCGCAATCATCATTGCTGCAATTACTTCATGTACTAACACCTCAAACCCACGTAACACCGTGGCGGCAGGTTTGTTGGCACGTAAGGCAAATGAGCTAGGTTTAGTTCGTAAACCTTGGGTGAAATCATCATTTGCACCGGGTTCAAAAGCGGCTGCACTTTACCTTGAAGAAGCGGGTGTTCTAAAAGACTTAGAACAACTTGGTTTTGGTATTGTGGCTTACGCTTGTACGACGTGTAATGGTATGTCGGGCGCGTTAGATCCAGTCATTCAACAAGAAATTATTGACCGTGACTTGTACGCAACAGCAGTACTCTCTGGTAACCGTAACTTCGATGGTCGTATCCATCCTTATGCAAAACAAGCGTTCTTGGCATCTCCACCGCTTGTCGTGGCGTATGCAATTGCAGGTACGATTCGTTTTGACATCGAAAAAGATGCGTTAGGTCATGACAAAGACGGTAACCCGATTTATCTCAAAGACATTTGGCCATCTGACGCTGAAATTGATGCGTTAGTTAAGCAAGCCGTGAAACCTGAACAGTTCCGTAAAGTCTACATTCCAATGTTTGACTTGGGCGAAGTTGAGCAAGCGAAAAGCCCACTTTACGACTGGCGTCCACAAAGTACTTACATCCGCCGTCCACCATACTGGGAAGGGGCTTTGGCTGCACCACGTACTTTGGCGAACATGCGTCCACTTGCGATTTTGGGTGACAACATCACCACCGACCACTTGTCGCCTTCAAATGCGATTTTGATGGACTCGGCTGCGGGTGAATACCTTCACAAAATGGGCGTACCAGAAGAAGACTTCAACTCATACGCAACGCACCGTGGTGACCATTTGACTGCACAACGTGCAACATTTGCCAACCCGAAACTCTATAACGAAATGGTGGTTCGTTCAGACGGTACTATTAAGCAAGGTTCAAAAGCGCGTGTAGAGCCAGAAGGCGAAGTGATGCGTATGTGGGAAGCGATTGAAACCTACATGAACCGTAAGCAACCGTTAATCATTATTGCGGGTGCTGACTACGGTCAGGGTTCAAGCCGTGACTGGGCTGCGAAAGGTGTTCGCCTTGCAGGTGTTGAAGCAATTGTAGCAGAAGGTTTTGAGCGTATTCACCGTACTAACTTGGTAGGTATGGGCGTGTTACCACTTGAGTTTAAACCAGGTGTAAACCGCAAGACTTTAAATCTAGATGGTACAGAGCTTTATAGCGTGATTGGTAATATTGCGCCGCGTTCGACTTTAACTTTAGTGATTGAACGTGCTACAGCGGATGGTAAAGAAGAGATTCTTGAAGTACCTGTGACTTGCCGTTTAGATACAGAAGAAGAAGTTTCTGTATATGAAGCGGGCGGTGTATTACAGCGTTTTGCGCAAGACTTTTTAGAAGGCCAAGTAGCTTAATATTTAGTCTATAACTGATTGAAATTTATTCTAAAAGACCCTATCTTGATGATGGGGTTTTTACTTTTAGGAAGTAACTCAGTGGTAATTGTTTATAACCTTTCTAGGTGTAGTAATTACTGATAGCTATAGTAAAT
The DNA here is from genome assembly GCF_052045285.1 of Acinetobacter sp. 22301. Lineage (NCBI taxonomy): Bacteria > Pseudomonadati > Pseudomonadota > Gammaproteobacteria > Moraxellales > Moraxellaceae > Acinetobacter > Acinetobacter sp. 22301. The sequence goes on from NZ_JBQEOR010000009.1 coordinate 69,298, forward strand.
TTAAAGTATGTTGAGAAAATGTTTAAGGTAACTTTCGATTCAAATATTTGGGAAAAGGTGGTTCGAAAGGAAACATCTGAGCATGAATATATTAATAATCAAATATTACTGGGCAATATACAGCCTTATATTTCTGAGATTGCTATTTCATTAGAGTCGTTACAAAAAAAGAAACGTTTAGAGTTTATGAAGGGGTATAGCCCAAAATTTGAATTTGAAGAGTTAGATAAAGCTTTAGACAGCAAAATTCATGGAAGAATGAGTATTAGTCCAAATCTAGACTCACATCTAGGTTTGCATCCTAGGCTTAAAGAATCATTAGAGTTAGCTGAACAATTAGGTTTTAAAGTTATTCCTATGACTAATTTGGGAACCGTGCGTAGCCCTGAAATTCCTAATAAAATGAAAGTGGAAATTGAGGATTTTTGGAGTTTTGCGGAAAAATTATATGAATGTAGTAACTTTATTGCTGAGATGGGATGTGGAAGTTTTACTTATTTTTTATTGAAAAAAGCTTTATATATGAATAGTAAAAGGCAATTTAGCGAAAAAGAATTTTCAGAAGCAATCGCTGAGTGGGTAGATGGAGATATATTGTCTGCACATTATGCAATTGGAAATGACTTTTTTTGTACAGAGGACAGAGGGAAAAATGCTGGAAAAAATTCTGTTATGTTCCCTGCTAATATAAATAAAGTTATACAGAGATTTGACATTAAAGTATGTTCATTAAATGAATTAATAAGATTATTAACAAGAAAAGATACTTGAATTGAAGATACATAAGTTTTTGTAAAAAATAATAATTGGGTTTAAAAGAGTCAGAAGTTATTTATAAATTTTGACTAATTCAATGGTCTTATTGAATGAGGTAAGTATAAGGTTATCTGTAATAGAAAAATAAGAATATAAAAAAAGCCCGACATCCTGTCGGGCTTTTTCGTATTTGGTTGCTAAATATGACTCCTGTCGTATCTCACGATCCTGATGCATGAACCTATTATTGTTGTTTTGTGTTCCGGAACATCCTGTTCCTGTATGAGTTCATATTAGAAAAAAAGCAGAGGGTAGCCAATCCGCTAAATCCCTAAATCTGTGTAAGATAAATCGTACAAATAACATTTTTTGCATTTATGCCATCATCATCGGGCGAAATGGACAATTGACATTCACTTTAAGTGGGTTATATTCCTGTTTAATATATATACGATTATAGGAATGTAATCATGGTAACAGCTGGCGAAAAACCCGGAACAGGCTTCTACTTCTGTGCTCAGTGCGGACATAGAGTGTTTTTAGAAATTAATACCGACCCTTTACCACCTTGCACGAAATGCTACTGCACACAATTTAAACGTTAAGAATGAAATAATATTTGCGTTCGCATTTAACAAAAAGCCCTGTCACCCGATGGGGCTTTTTGCTAATTTAAAAATAAGACTTACATAACAAGACCCGTGATGGGCATGAAAAGGAAACCGTTATGGAAACAATATTGGGTTTATGTATTGGCGTGGGCCTGAGCGCTGCCTGCGGTTTTCGCGTGTTTGTACCGCTACTGGTCATGAGCATTGCCACTATGATGGGATGGTTTGAGCCATCGAGAGGTTTTGAATGGTTAGCTCTGCCATCGGTGTGTTTAGCTTTGGGCGTGGCAACGGTGTGTGAAGTTGCGGCTTACTATATTCCGTGGGTCGATAATGCCTTAGACACAGTCGCAACTCCTGCGGCCATGATCGCGGGTACATTAGCGACCATGGCGGTTAGTAGTGGAGAAATGTCTCAGTTTGCCAGTTGGGCGGCAGCGATTATTGTAGGCGGTGGTACGGCAGGTGTGGTGCAAATGAGTACAGTCGCTGCGCGCGGTGTTTCAACTGCAACCACAGGTGGCTTAGGAAATTTTGTTGTTGCTACAGGGGAGTGGATTGGGGCAATCTTACTTTCGGTTTCAGCTTTGTTAGTTCCTGCGCTTGTTGCGATTGTGGTGGTTATTGCTGTTATTTTGGGAATACGTTGGATACGTCATAAAAAGCAAGAACAGGCACATAGTCCGCTATAGGTTAGCTTTAATATCATTTTTAAATGACCATAAAAAAAGCCCAACATCCTGTTGGGCTTTTTCGTATTTGGGTACTAGATATGACTCCTGTCGTATCTCACGCTCCTGATGCATGAACCTATTATTGTTGTTTTGTGTTCCGGAACATCCTGTTCCTGTATGAACTCATCATAGGAAAAAAGCAGGGTATCGCCAATCCGCAAAATCCCTAAAAGTTTGTAGGTTAAAACGTACAAAACAATATGAACGTATGATTATTCTTATATAAAAGGATTTTCAGTTTCCCAAGGCTTGCTGCTAAAAATAATCTGCCCATTTTCAACACAAAGAATCCATGTATAAAAATACTCTTCTCCTAACCCTCGACATTCAAAATTTGCATGTGGAAATAGGGCGGTAATTTTTTCTATTATTATTTCGCAATAAATAGGGTCAATATTAAGGTCAGCCTGTCCATTAGCAAAGGCACTCACTAAGTCATTATAGAGATCCTCATGAGTTGCACCTTCAGCTAACATAGTTAATATTTCTAGAATTTTTTGCTTTTCAGTAGATAAATCAATCGTGTCAAAATCTGTATAACGGACTTGTAGTTCTGTATAAAAACTCATTTTTATTAGCTGTATGATATTAATGTTAAAAAATACTACTTATTAAACATGACTTTATCGTTAAAAACGAGCTGAGTATAGAAATATCTAAACTATAAGAGTTCAAATTTCTTAAAAATATTCTTCTTTAGGCCTCTGTGCCACAACAGACTTTAATTTTTTGCGCTGATTTAAAGTAATAAACCATTGCAACACAGAGATAGAGGAAATAAGCCAACCGCTTAGCTGAAAAAAGTAGGGGCAAAGTCCTGTGGGAGAACAGCACTTTGCAAACTGAAATGTTCTAGGCGTTGCATGAGCTTAGGGGAGTAAGCTTGTTCAAGTCGCTGGTAAATACAGTCGCAACTGGTTTTTGCTGTGCCCACCCGACAGGCAAATTTTTTCAAACTCCTGTTGGGTGTGTAAGTTACAACCCGAAATTCCCAAGCTCGCTACAACCAAACTTAAAGCCAAAATAGGTTTATAAATTGTCATATTATTCTCATAATAATTTATATCTATGAGTAGAATAAAAATATAATTAGTTTTAAGATTTAAAATAATTTTAGGTAATAATTAATCCTCCCATAAAAATAGGAAAATATAATAATTGAAATTTTAAAATAAAAATAATTTATAAATTTAAAAAGCTAGGCAATAGAAAACCTAAATTTTAAATAAATAAAATAATTAAGCAGAAGAGGAAATAAGTTTGAAAAATGTCATGGTCAACTCCTTATAATTTATGGAGTCCTACCACCAGATTACCGCGAATTAATTTATGGTGGTAGAACGAAAGGGGGTTGACAGACTGGACTCGTAGAACCAGCACGCACGGGGCGTCCCCCTCCCGTCCTACCGCAAAGAAAAGGGGACGCAAGGGTCTAACGAATTATAGTAGAACTATAACCCGCTACGAGTTACGGTCTGTCAAAACCGTCTGGCAATGTAGGCCAGCAACGAGATAATAATTGGTGATTTTAATTACGTCAATTTAATATTTAAAATATTTTTTATTTAATAATAAAACTAAATTTGTTTTTAAAGTAATAGAATTTATATTTAATTAGAAAAAATAAATAATAAAATAAATTTTCATGGGTATGGAAAATTATAATTAATTTAGTTTATATTTGATGCAGACAAATATAAAAGTAATAAAATCATGAAAAAGCTTTTAGTTTTAGTCATGGCCATCTTAAGTTCACAAGTTGGTTGTGCCCAAAAAACTGACAATAAAACGGAAATGAGTATTCAAAATTCCAACTCTATTGTTATTCAACAATTAGAAAAGTTTAAAGCTCAAGATCATTTTGCTGGAGATGGACAACTATATACAGGGGTTCAAAATCCTGCATTACGTATGAGTTTGAACCAAAAAGTGGCTGATGCTGCACAAGCTTTTATTGCACTCTATCAACAAAAGAATGAACCAACTAAGGCAGAACTTTTACATGTTCTTGCTCATGGAATTAGTCAAATCGATCCTGACAAGCTTGATACAGAAGATCGAGAACAAGTGGCAACTACATTTGAAAGTTTTCTAGATATTGTAGGCCTAGAAAGTTCGGAAGGTATTTTAAATAAATGGCTATATGGTGAAGAAATTAGTGAGTTATTAGAGCTAGATAAATATTAAGTTTTAATACCTTATTCTAAACTTTTAAGCATTTCTTTAGCATCTACATCGCCTGCATCGGCAGCTTGCTGAAACCATTTCTTTGCCAGTGATAGGTTTTTCGGCGTGCCTTCACCATTTAAATACATCTGGGCCAAGTTGTATTGGGCATCGCTTTCATTGTGCTCAGCCGCTTTGGTGTACCACTTAAGCGCTTGCTCATCACTTTGTGAAACGCCGTGACCTTTTTTATATAGATGAGCTAAATTATATTCTGCGGGTGGGTAGCCTTGCTTGGCAGCACGACTAAACCACTCAAACGCCTGCACATAATTTTGCGCAGTTCCTTCACCTCTGTCGTATAACACCCCTAAGTTATATTGCGCTTTAGCATGACCCTTGGCCGCAGCCTTAGTAAAATAATCAAAAGCACGCTTGGCATCTTTTTCGACGCCCGTGCCTGTGTAATACATCATCCCTAAACTATATTTTGCCCCCATACTTCCATTTTGATCAGCCACAGTTAGCCATTTAAACGCTTGCTCATAATTTTTAACAACGCCTTGTTCGCCGCTTAAAAGCATCATGCCAAGATGATATTGAGCAACGGATTGCCCTTGCTCTGCACGATATTGAATATCAGCCACACTCGGTTCAGCAAATGCTGAAGAATGAAGAGAGAAAATCATCGTAAATATATAAAAAGCAGACTTTTTTATTTTCATATCTCATCCTGAATTTTATTAATTTGAGTGGTTGCTTTCTTAAATATCTATTTGAATATAAAAGAAAAATATTGAATTTATTTGGGTGGTTTATAGCATTTTAAAATGATCTGATTTTACGGTTTAAATACCTATTTAATAAGAAATTAACCTAAAAATGCATATTTAGACTAGTTACATTTTGAAAATGAGTATAGATAGACAGATTAGTCTTTTTTTAATTAAAATGCGGCCTAAATATAAGTTTGATTGATAATAAAAATGCAGATGAGTGTGTCGAGTATATTGGAGCGTTTAGGCCTTGTTTCACAAAATCGCGCTGTTCATATCCAATTCTCAAATCAGTCTTTAAATCAGCAAGTCTTCTTGCAACGCATCGAGGGCGAACATACGCTCAACCAAGGCAGCGTTGCTGGGTTACTGTGTCTGTCGACAAACGCACATATTGCATTAAAACAATTTATTGGCTGTCAGGTTGCCGTCGATCAAGTCACTGACATGGGGCAGTTTTTTAGAACAACAGGTATTATTACCGAAGCGAGCCAAGGGCAAAGTGACGGCTCACTCACCATTTATAATTTAACTTTAAAAGACCCAACTGCACTCTGGCATAAACGCCGTAATAGCCGCGTGTTTATGAATAAAAGTGTGCGGGATATTAGCGAAATTCTGTTTAAAGAATGGCAGGGGAAAAGCCCGTTATTTGCCGCAAGCCTAACACTCGACACATCTGGGTTAACCAAAGATTACGATGTGCGTCCATTTGTAATGCAGTCTAACGAAAGCGATTATGACTTTTTAACCCGTTTGTGGCGTAGTGAAGGCATTAACTGGCTGGTCGATGAGTCACAGCTTTTTATCGCTGACCCGAATGCTTCTATTCAGCCACAAGTACTACGTTTGATTGACGATAACCAAAACTATCAGGCACTTGAACGTCGTAGCCTGTGCTACCAACGCAGCAGTGCGACAGAACAGTTTGATACCATTACCCAAGTTAAAGCTGAGCGCCGCTTACAACCAACTTCGGTTCATGTGCAACGTTGGCAAGCCGATGCGCTGCAACAAGAAGAAGGCAGTGGCAGCGTACAAGGTAAACAGCAGCACAGCGAACACTATGACAATGCCAGCTTGAATCTTGAAGATGCATGGCATGTCAGCCCCGCGTGGATGCAGGACTTAAAGGGTGAAGACCAAGCCACAGCTTCAGGCAATAGCCAGATTGAACAGCTTAACCAGCACATCAATGCTTACCATCACCTAAGTTCGAAACAGTTTACCGTTTCGGGTAATGTCCGTGATGCACAGGTCGGTTACTGGTTTGAACTGAATGACCACCCAGAACTCGACCAACATGATAGTGCGGACAAAGAGTTCTTAATCTTAAGTAAGTACTACTATAACCAGAATAATTTACCGAAAGAATTACAACAGCAACTTGAGCGTCTGTTGCCAAAAGACAAGCTCAAGGCCGCTCAACTCGACAGTCAAAACCCTGAGCAGCGCCACTTTGCTGAACTCAATGTCGTTCGACGCAACATTAAAGCTGTGCCTGAATATAACCCACTAGAGCACCGACCAGCAGCTCACCCGCAGCGCGCTAGAGTGGTTGGATTAGAGGGCGAAAGCATTCATGTCGACCAGTGGGGGCGCATTAAAGTCCGCTTCCTGTTTACCCGAACTGACGACCATAGCCATGACGGTGGAGCGGGAAGTAACGACAATGACACTGACTCCGCTTGGGTTGATGTCCTCACTCCTTGGGCCGGTGCAGGTTATGGCGCACGCTTCTTGCCACGTGTCGGCGAGATCGTGGTCATCGACTTCTTTGACGGCAATGTTGACCGCCCATTTGTGGTGGGCCGTATTCATGAAGCTGAACGACATCCAACCCAGTTCGACCAAAAAGGCCAGCTACCTGACACTAAAAAACTGAGCGGTATCCGCTCTGAGGAAGTCGACGGCAAAGGCTTTAACCAACTACGCTTTGATGACACGACAGGCCAAATCAGTGCCCAGCTACAAAGCAGCCATGCGGCAAGCCAGCTCAACTTAGGTAACTTAAGCCATCCAAAAGACAAGGCGGAAAGTGATGGTCGTGGGGAGGGTTTTGAGCTACGAACAGACCAGTGGGGTGCAGTCAGAGCAGGCAGTGGTTTACTCGTTAGTACCCATAAACAGGACCAAGCTCAAGGCGTACACCTTGATGCAAATGAGGCCAAGCAACAAATCGACGGTGGCCTTAACAATGCCAAGGCACTCAGTGAAGTTGCCAAAAATCAGCAAACTGACCCGTTAGAAAATTTAGAAAACCTAAAATCTTTTATTGAAAAACTTGAGCAGCAAGACAACGCAAAAGCCAAAACCTTTAAAGAGGCGATTATGTTGTTGGCGAGTCCAAATAGCATCGCGCTGAGCAGTAACGAAGACATTCATTTAAGCGCAGATGGGCAGCTAAACCAAACTGCTGGAGACAGTATTAACCTGTCTAGCCAAAAGAATTTAATTGCGCATGCCCAAAATAAAATTAGCCTTTTTGCGGCTCAAGAAGGGGCAAGACTTTATGCAGGCAAAGGCAAAGTCGAGATACAAGCACAAGGCGATGGAGCAGATTTAATTGCCCGTAAAGCTGTTCAGGTAATTTCGACTGAAGACAAAATTGAGGCCACAGCAGCCAAAGAAATTGTACTCACCGCAGGCGGCTCTCAAGTCAAAATTACCGGTTCAGGCATTTTTATGACTACGAGCGGCAAGTTTGAGGTGAAGGCTGGACAGCATTTGTTTATGGGGGGCGGGAGTGTGAATAGTTCATTACCGTATCTACCAGAACAAGGAAAACAAAAATATGGTTTATGGTTTGATGTAATGGATAAACAAGGAAATAAACTAAAACCTGGTACGGAATATATTATTTTTGATGAACATGATAAAGAAATTGAGCGCGGTAAGTTAGATAGAACAGGCTTGGTTAAGTTAGAAACTGAAGAGCCGAATAAGCAATATAAAATACATGTGGTGATAAACGATGGGCACTGAAGTACAGGCTTATGCTAATTTGGTTAAGACAACAATGGGAACGGTTAATCCTGTGCCAGCAGTTGTACCAGTTCAACTTAAAGTTTATACCCAAAGTTTTACAGCCTTTGTTGGCGGGGCTGCTGATAAATATCCTTTTATATATGGAGATGTTAAACCACCAGGCGTGGGAGATTCTTTAGGGCCTACAGAAATTGTTGGAAATTATGCAAAGAACTTTAATACGGGGAATGCAAAAAATTTAAAACAATATTATGGCTATGAAGAGGCTTATAATAATAGAAAAGTAGCTGCTCCTGCAGCCTCAGGTAAAAGAAATGCTTTTAAAGATATTCTTGATGTTTATACAAAGAATCCACAAACTCAAATTAATATTATAGGTCATAGTCTAGGTGGTTGGAATTCATCAGGTTTAGTTGCAGAACTACACAAAGCAGGGGTGCCAGTCAATTTATTAATTACTATTGACCCTGTTGGAGTTTTATTATCAAAAGCAACTCCAAATATATTAGCTACTCCAGCAGTAAGAGCACAAATTTATTTACTAGCGCCACGACCTGTTGCAGATAATTGGATAAATATTTTTTGTAAACCAAATAATAATGTTGTCACTGATCTAAAGAATACGGTGCAATGGGAGGGCTATAAACCCAAATGGAAAGGATATAATCCTAGCCCTACTAGTTATACAACAGATGATGTAATTGCTGATGCTGGAGGGCAATGGGATAGTTATCCAAAAGAACACAGCAATACATTTCATGAAACTAAATTTAGTCATGCTTGGTTTAGCAAAATGATGCGTGAAACAATACCTAGTATATCTAAATCACCAGAGCAAATATTGCAAGCCGAATTAAAAAAGGTTCAAATAAAATGAAGTTTTTATCATGTGTATGGATATTTTTATTATTTGGTTGTACTTCTAAAAACATAGATTCTCAATCTGCCGATATTAATTTTGGAAAATTTAAATATTTCCAATCTATGTATAGTGGAGAAAAAACATACCAAGGTTCTGTTACAAGCTCTTCTTCTTTAAAAGAAATTTCTGAAAAAAATGCATTTCCTATTTCTAAGCTAAATTGTTTGGAAAATCAGTTTATGGTAAGAGGTGGAGTAGACTTAGATTCAGAAGAAATTAATAATCAATTATATAAATATATAGCACATGTCGAAATATGTAAAAATGATGATTGTTCAGTCGATATTAAAAAAGCAAAAATTGATACTGAATGCAGAATTGAATTAAGGAAAAATTACTCAAATGATGCTTATCAATCAAATAAAGCAAAGTTGACGAATGCTAATTTTGAATAAAATCAAGTTGTTGGTGCTGAAGTTGATCTTTAATTTATTAAGTTGAGAACTAGAAATGTAATAAACCCGCTAAAGCGGGTTTATTTATTTACATGTTCGAGTAGTTTGGACCACCGCTGCCTTTAGGTGTTACCCATGTTATGTTTTGAGATGGGTCTCTAATATCACAGGTCTTACAGTGAACATAGTTCGCTGCGTTAATATTAAAAAGGGAGTTTTTCTAATGAAATTTAATAAATTGGCTGTAATATTTTTAACTTTGAGTCTTTGTGGCTGTAGTAAGGATTATAATATTGAACCAAATAAGCTTCCGATAGCATATATTGGCAAAGAATATAATCAGACATTAAAAATTACTGGTGGAAGAGTGATACCACAGTCTTTTGAGGTAAAAGATAATTTTCCAAGTGATATGAATATCTCTATTGAGCCAATAGACCAAAATGAAGCGGATGCTTATAATAATTTAAAAATTTCTGGAGTTCCAAAACATAAGGGAACTTTTACTATTAATATATATGCCAGTTTTTATGCTGGTGGTGATGATAAGTTAAATAAAACCTATGAATTTGTAGTTAAAGAATAAAAAGACATGTTTCGATATATTCTATTGGCAATGACCCTTAATAGTTGTAGCAACTATGATGTACAACCAAAGGAACTCGCTGTAGCTCATGTCAATGAAGCATATTCCCAGAATATAAAAATTAGTGGCGGTAAAGTAGTGGATAAGTATTTTGAAATAGATACTGATATGCCTGATGATTTAGGATTAAAAATTCAACCGAACAATGACACTAGCGGTTTTAATAACTTTTCAATTAAAGGTATTCCCAAACATAAAGGTGAATATATAATAAATATTTCAACAGGGTTTTATGGCCGTGGTAGTGATGAGCTAAATAAGAAATATAAATTAATTATTGTAGAATGAATAGATGCATAAATATTTTTTAATTATTTTATCCATTTTATTGTCGGGTTGTAATCCTTTAGCCAAAAATGAGAAAGAAAATTTTAAGGATATAGCCCTTAAGAATTTAACTTATTCTCATATGGATGGTATGAGTGGTGATATTTTTAAATTTAATTTAGAAATAACTGATGATTTAAAGAATGTTTATCAAAACGGGAATTATAAATATTCACATTTTAAGTGCGATAATATTAAAAATTATCTTATTGTAGGTGCTATCTCAGTTGAAGGAGAAAAGTTAAAGAATGGAAAACATACTTTATCTGGATACTTCAAAGTTTGCGAAGATGAATCAATGAATGTATGTATCGCTAAGAACCAATTGGAAAAATTATTAACAAGCAATATGTCGTGTAGAGTAGTCTTTGGTGGCTTATTACAAAGCAGTAAAGTTATGGCAGATAATATTTTAATATCAAAAGAAGCTATAAGAAAATCCAATTTCCAATAGAGTTTTAAATGAAAAAAATTCTTTACCTATCAGGGCTAATTTTTTTAACTGGATGTAGTGAAAGAATTTCAAATTTCACAATAGATCATATTATGAAAAGCAATGAAAAATTAAATTTTGCTATGAAAATTGAAGGTAAGGAAGTTTTAAATAAAATAAAAAAATCATCATCAAAAAAGTTTATTTGTGAAAGTATGATTGATCCTCAGCAAACATTAGATGTGGATATCGATAGATTTGAGAATAACCAAATTGATGTATCTGTAGAATTTTGTTCAAATAATGATAATGGAAGCTGTGAGCCTATACATATAAGTTCAGTTAAAAAAATTAATTTAGAATGCCAAGCGGTTTTCTCTGCAATGATTGGTAATATCTCTAAATCACAAAAATTTCCAATTGTATGGGAAGAACAATAATTTGATTAAGACTATAAAATTTTTCTGGATAGTTTGCGTAATTCCATTTTTACTTACGGGCGGATGTCAGGATAAATATACGGTTGAACCTGAAAGTCTTCCAGTTGCTTACGTAGGGCAAACATATACCCAACAATTAAAAATTACAGGTGGAAAAGTCTCTGAACAACATTTTGAATTAACTTCTAATATTCCGGAAAATCAGGGAGTTAAAATTACTCCCGTAGATGATATAGATGGATACAATCACATAAAAATAGAAGGTATTCCTAAATATAAAGGAAAATACAAAATTGTAATTAATACATATTTTTATGGGCGAGGCGATGATAAGCTAACTAAAACCTATGAATTTGTAGTTAAATAATAAAAGATCTTTTTAATAAGAAGAGGATATGAAAAAGAATTTATTAATTACCGTACTAATTTCAATTTTCATCATACAGTCCTTATTAAATTATTACTTCTGGAACCGTACAAAAACACCCGAAATTCATGTTTTAGAAAAACCTTTAAAGATATATTCGTTTGAAGGTAAATATTCGAAAAATAGTACTTTACCAGAATATTATATTTTGCCAGAAGGTACAGTTTTATATGATGATAGTGACTCTTTGAACAGAAGGGTTATGGTTTATTTCAATTTACAAGGCGTAGATTTTAAATTCGAAGAACAAGACCCAGATATCTTAAAACAACCTAGTGAAGTCAGTGGTATAAGGTCGAAGGACTTGCCTGATTTACTAAAAGAAATTCCTCTGACTAAAAAAGATATTTATTTAATTATTAAACATGATGAACGTATAAAAGACTCTGTGCGTTCAATTTTATTCAAAGAATACAAAATTGATACTTCAGAGTATGAAAAATAATTAAATATTTCTGGGGCATAGAAACATAAAATTAAAAAAGTTCAGAGAAGCGTAATTAATTACGCTTCTCCTCTCATAAGAAAATTATTTAAGCAGCTTGAATGGCTTCACCACAAAAGGAGACAGTCTCTTGTTTATGCTGGTGTAAATACCAGAACTGCCCTGCAATCATTTCAGGATGTACAGTGTAGGTCTTATCTTGTGCTCCAGATGTTCCATCAACGAAACCATTCACAATCACTTGGCTCACATAAACATTTGAGTCCGCTAGACTATGAGCAAGTAAGTTGGTGGTTTTGTATTGAGCGGCAGCGGTAGTTGCTAAGGATGAGTACTCTTTAGCAATCAAGTCGATACCCACTGCATCGAAAGCGAAAATTCCATTTGTCGATAAAATGCTACCGTGGTTCTTCTCTAAATCGCTTAAGCAAGCTTGTACCGTCGCAATATAGCTCGAAACACGAATATGAAAGCTTTTGGTAAGCTCTAGTGGAGGGGTTTCTAAGATATTTCCTTCAATATCATGGAAAGCATTCCAATGAATATTTTTAATCTCTCCTAATCGGTCTTTAATACGATTAATAAGATTTGGTATATCTTCAAGAACCGCTAAATCACATGCAAAAGCGTAAGCTTCAATACCTTGTGTTTTAAGTTCTAAAATGGCTTTTTCGAGTTTTTGGGCGTTTCGTGCCACTAACCCGATTTTATAGCCTTCTTTACCAAACTTATGTGCTAAGGCTTTGGAAATACCTGTTCCATAACCAAAAATTATAATATTGTTGTTCATTATAAAGTTCCAAAAAACCAATTATTTGGTTAGCAATAGTTTATAATATGTTTTTATAATGTATTCAAGCGCAAAAGTTATCTCTAAGAATAGTGCCCAAAGAATAAAAATGCTTAAAAGTGGGGATTAGGGAGTCAGCTTTACATGAGTTATTCGGCTAAACATAGGCTGTTGAACGAACTTCCAATTTGGCTTAAAAATTTTTCTTGGTAAAATAAACCGAAAAATACAAATAAAGTGGAATTTAAATATAACTAATTATAGGTAAATGGGAATAAATTCTTTTAAATTTGTCTAATGGCGTAAAAATTCCCAAAAATATTAAAAATTCGCTTTTCTTAGAAAAACAATCCCGCAGGGTGCTGGCTAAACTATATCTCAAGGGTGTGATGGGGATCGAAAAGAGTAGCATGCACCAAAACGTATAACGTTAGTGTGTACTCACCCAAAAGGTCTCGATTCGGCTTAGGACGCTATAGATCAAAAGTTTATAGGCACAAGGTTATAACTTACAAAGTTATGATTGTTGAAGTAAACCATAGATGTTTTCCCTTGACACCCTAAAAAATTCTCTATAATAAAAACGATACTTTACAAGAATATAATTTAATGAATAAGCCTTATCTTTCTGCTTTACCTACCGACAGTCAAATCTCATCTCAATTGAAAAATGCTTACTTCCACGACTCGTGGAGTATTGTGCTGGGTCAACCCGACCTAAATGTATTTGGGCAACTTATTAAGCTATTCCAGCACACTCCGCAGTGGGTAGAGTGGAGCATGAATATGCGTAATAAAATTACTTCAAAGATTGGGCTTAAAGATTTAGGAAGTTTTCAGCAAATTGATTCAAATAAAAAAGAAAGTGAATATGTGGCAGGCGACCGAATTGGAATTTTTACTTTTTTGCAGCGTACCGAAAATGAGTTAGTGATTGGAGATGATGACAAGCACTTAAATGTGACGTTATCTATATACAAGAATGAAAAGACTCAAGTACTCACCATAACTACAGTGGTGCATATTAAAAATTGGCTTGGAAGATTCTATATGGCGCCTGTAATTCCTGCCCATCGAAAAATCGTACCAGCGACTTTACAGATTTTAGGTTAGATTACTATTTTTATTTACGATGTGATCAGCCAAAATTGTTTATATAATAATCTTAATATCATAATAAAGAGCTGAATAATATGGAGAATAAAAATCAGTGTCGGCAGTGCGCCGTTTGTGGGAAAAATTTTCCTTTAAAAGATCTAGTGTCTGGTGAAGTCATCCGTAATGTGATTAGCGACGAAATTTTAAAAGACTATCCAGATTGGAATTACTCAAGTTTTATTTGTCGGGCTGATCTGGCAGATTATCGAATTAAATATGTGCAGTCGCTATTACGCTCGGAAAAGGGTGAACTCTCTAATTTAGAAAATGAAGTGATCGGCAGTATGCAACGCCATGAGTTGATTAGCCGAAATACAGAGTCGGATTTTGATCAGAATTGGACATTTGGAGAAAAGTTAGCAGATAAGATCGCGACATTTGGTGGTAGCTGGGCTTTTCTCATTTGCTTTGCTCTATTTTTGACAGGCTGGATTATTCTAAATACGGTGGTGATGGTTGTACGTCCCGTCGACCCTTATCCCTTTATTTTGCTGAATTTAGTATTGTCATGTTTAGCTGCAATTCAGGCGCCTATTATTATGATGAGCCAAAATCGCCAAGAAGCAAAAGACCGCTTACGTTCTCAACATGACTATCAGATTAATTTAAAAGCCGAGCTTGAGATTCGCCATTTGCATGAAAAAATGGATCATCTTTTGTCGCATCAATGGGAAAGACTCGCGCATATTCAAGAAATTCAGCTCAATCTTTTGGCTGAAATGAATAAAAAACGATAAAGATTTTCTGAGTTTCACGTGGAACATGAGTAGAGCGTTATAGATTATTTTGCGGTAGAACCGAAATTTCTTTATGATTTGCCGCCATGCTCCATTGCTGCTTCTACAACCATGCCTTTAAACGACAACTTTGTTTACGCTCCACCACAAGATCCACTTTCAATTCTATTTGAAGATGATGATTTAATTGTGGTTGATAAACCTGCGGGCCTGTTGTCGGTAATGGGACGGTTACCTGAGCATCATGACAGTGCTTATTTAAGGGTGCTAGAAAAGTTCCCTTTAGCGAAGGTCACACATCGTTTAGATATGGCGACATCAGGCTTACTCATGTTTGCCAAGCATCGCGATGCAGAAGTAGCGGTAAGTAAAATGTTTCAGGCCAGAACAGTTAAAAAGCATTATATTGCTTTGGTGCAAGGCCAAGTCACACAAGAGGGCAGCGTAGAAGTTCCTCTCATTACTGACTGGGAAAATCGTCCAAGACAAATTGTACATTTTGAATTAGGCAAACATGCTAAAACCTTGTTTCAACCGCTCATCTATGATGAAAAGAACAATCAAAGTCGAGTATTACTTGAACCAGTAACAGGACGTTCGCATCAGTTACGTGTACACATGATGCATATAGGACATCCGATTATGGGGGACAAGTTATATCACCCTGAGCCTAAACGTTTTCACTTAAACCGTATGGCCTTACATGCCGCATATTTGGCTTTTCAGCATCCATTGAAAGGAACAGATGTAGTCATTGAATCACAAGTGCCTTTTTAAAATTTATATAATTAAAAGAATTAATTTGATGCAATTGGGAACCGAATATATACCCAAACTGCAATAAAAGTCGGGTATTCTTGATGTTGAATAATATTAATACTGCGACAACAACAAGGATCATTTTATGACTCGTGACTACGAACAATTTCCAGATGACGATAACGGCAATGTACTTTGGCAAATGGCTGAAGATGGGGATGATTTAACCGAGCTGCATGAAATTGAATTTTCTATCGCTTTTCAAGATCAGAAAAATGCAGAGCAATGCGCACTCTATTTGCTTTACCAAGAACAAAAAGTTTCACTTTTCCAAGATGATTCTGTTGAGCCAAATGAATGGGTAATTACTATCTTCGTTAACATGGAACCTGAGTATTCAGATATTGTTGACTTGGAACAATGGTTTGCCAGCATCGCTGAGAAATTTCAGGGCGAATATGATGGATGGGGCTGTATGGCCTATGTCTTTGAGGAAGACGAAGAAGATGACCTGTTGCAGTAAGGTCTAAAATAAAGAGTAGGAGATAATCATGAACTTATCTCAAAAACAAATTGCAGTACGGTTTTTAGAGCTTGCTGCAGTTGGTGAAGTTGATGAAGCTTACAGCAATTACACTGCGCCGAACTTCAAGCATCACAACCCTTATTATGCGGGTGATGCGACTTCTTTGAAGGAAGGGATGCGTGAAAGTGCAATTGAAACTCCCAACAAAGTCTTTGATGTTCAACATGTCATTGAAGAGGGTGATTTGGTTGCTGTGCATTCAAAACTTGAAATGCAAATGAATGGGTTAACCACCTTGGCTGTGGTCCATATTTGCCGTTTTGAAAAGGGTAAAATTGCTGAGTTTTGGGATATTGGGCAAGTACAGCCCGACCCACTCGTCAATGAAAATGGTATGTTCTAATCAAAAGCCCGAAAGTTTTCGGGCTTTTCTATTTATGGATGAATTAAAACTTCCACTGTGCCGAAATTGAGGCGTTCAGGGGTTCACCTGGTTGAACCCATAAATCGTTATAGCTTGAGACATAGTAGGTTTTATCAAACAGGTTATTTACATTGAGCTGATAACGTAAACGATCAGATGGGGCATAGTAGCCATTTAAATTGACCAGCGTATAACTTGGTAAATTAAAGCCATTGTCTAGGTTATGCCCGCTGCGTTCGCCTACATAAGTAAGGTTGGCACCTACGCCTGCTTTTCGTGGACCTTCTTGTAGAAACTCATAGTTAGTGCTTATAGCACCTTGGTGTTTTGGAACATTGCTTAGACGAGCGCCTTTTGCCAAGTCTTGGTCTTTTTCAATTTGAGCATCGGTATAACTATAGTTGGCATTGACGAACCAGCGGTCAGTGATTTGACTATTTAAGTCAAACTCAATTCCTTTACTGCTCACTTCACCTGCCGCGATTTGAAAATTACTATCGATAGGGTCTGTCGTCAGTACATTCTGTTTTTTCATTTTAAACAAAGCGAGACTAAGTACACTTTGGTCGTTTATTTTATATTTGGTGCCGACTTCATAACTTTCTCCTTTTTCAGGAGCAAAAGTCTGACCATTTCGATTCATGCCGCTATTCATGGCAAATGAGCGGCCATAATTGCTATAAAAAGCCCACTGATCAGAGGCTTTAAAGTTTACTCCGAAACGTGGACTATTCTGGTGAAGCGTTTGGTTGCTTTCAGTCTGAGTCAAATGATTTTTAAAGTCTTGTTCGACCTGATCAAAACGATTGCCGAATAGTACACTCCATTGGTCATTGAAAAAGATCTGATCTTGTACATTAAGCGCAAAATAGCGTTGGCGCTCTTTGGTGTTGGTAAATGGATCTAAGCTAGGTAAATATTTACCATATTCGGGTTGGTAAATATCAATTGTGTTTGGCATACCAGCACTGTGATTACGACGAAGCTGGTTTTGCTTATAGTCAAGTTGACCAAGCTCGGTTGAAAGTAAAATTTCATGACGAGCCCAAGACGTATCAAGCTTGCCAAGTAATTCTGTCTGAGCCAGCACATCTTCACTTGTATAATCACGATAGCGACGTTGGCGCTCTAAAGTACGACCATCGGCTTGCATACGCCGTGGTTCGGTTGCAAAGCCGACCATTTTCGCGTCTTTATAGCTGACTGCACTATTTAGCTTCCAGTCAGGGTTAAACTCGTGACTCAGACGTAATTGGTAAAAGTAATCTTTTATTTTTAAATCGCCGTCGTCAGGTTCACCTGTAAATGTTTTCGGGTCCATCACAAACTGGTGATTGACTGTGCTGACCCCACGGTCAAACGTTCCTTTATGCTCAGTAAATTCACTGTCAAAGTCGAGTTGCGTTTGGTCTGAAATTTTCCATGTGAGCTGCGGTGAAAAGAACCAGCGTTCACTACTGACATGATCACGAAAGCTTTGATTATCTTCGTGAGCCACGGCTACGCGATAGGCCAGTTCATCGTTAATAGGTGCGGTATGCTCCAGACTAATTCGATATTGTTCTTGAGTATTGGCACGTAGGTTAACTTCACTTTCACTTTCCCATTGTGGCTTTTTACTGTTGAGGTTAAGCAAACCACCTGCTTCGCCGCGACCATATAAAGCTGCCATCGGTCCTTTTAAAAACTCTAAAGATTCAATATTTACGACATCTTTTGGAGCACTAATACCTCTGTTGACACTCAAGCCGTTACGGATCATTGAGGCACCTAAATTGGGATCGGTACTAAAACCGCGGAAAGAGTAATTATCCCAAAAGCCACCACCAAAACTATTTTGATGAAAAACCCCGCTCACTAAGCTTAATGCGTCATCAATCCGTTGAACGTCTTGTTGTTCCATCATTTGTTTTGAAACATAAGCACGGTTAAAAGGGACGTCCAAAACATCGTGAGAAAATTTAGTCGCTGAGCTATTTTGGCTCACATCTTCTCGGGTGCTTTCGGCCTGAACACGTATGGTTTCAAGTACTGTTGATGTTCCCTCTCCCCAAGTGAGTGTCGATATAAATGATAGACCTAACGAAGACAGCAATCCTAATTTGTGTCGCATAAATAATCAGCCATAAAAAGACAAAAGGAATTAAATGTAATAGTATAACGTTACATTATTTTGTTGATTACCGCTATGTCTATAGAAAAAAATATTGAACGTTTACAGTCGATTGATGCTTTACGTGGTCTGGTCATCATTATTATGTTGCTCGACCATGTAAGAGAAACTTTCTATTTACATAAACAGGTTACTGATCCAATGGACGTAACAGTAACAGAACCGGCTTTATTTGGCAGTCGTTTATTGGCCCATATTTGTGCTCCGGTTTTTGTACTTTTAACCGGTATTTCTGCTTTTTTATTTCAGTCAAAAAAACAAGACTTACAGCAAACACGTGCTTTTTTATTAAAACGTGGCTTATTTTTGATTGTACTAGAGCTCACGCTGGTGAACTTTGCATGGACAGCAACTTTTCCACCCGAAGTCATTTATTTACAAGTGATCTGGGCGATTGGTATTAGCATGGTGGTGCTAGCGTGCTGTGTAAGTTTGCCTTTGCCTGTTCTTGCGGGCGCAGGTTTGGTTATTGTTTTTGGGCACAATTTATTAGATTCAGTACATTTCTCTCAAGGCATCTTACAAAATATATGGTTTGTTTTACATGACCGTGGTTGGCTTGAGTTTGCAGGCATCAAGCTTCGCACAAGCTATCCTGTTTTACCTTGGATTGGCGTGATTTTATTGGGCTATGCGCTAGGTCAGTTCTTTAGTTCAAAATATTCAGCAAAGCAAAGAAGCCGCACTTTACTTAGCCTTGGTTTAGTAAGTATTGGATTGTTTGTTTTACTGCGTTTTATCAATGTCTATGGCGACCAGCCGTGGCAACATTTTGAGTCATTACAACTTAGCCTTATGAGCTTTTTTAACCTCACTAAGTATCCACCGTCTTTATTATTTATTTTGCTGAATGTTGGAATTGGCTTGCTTGCGCTTGTTGCTTTTGAGCGTATGCAGCAATATTCATTCCTAAAACCCTTGGTGGTGTTTGGCTCGGTGCCTATGTTCTTTTACTTACTGCATTTATATGTGTTGAAACTCATGTATGTGTTTGCACTCAGTGTGTGGGGAGCTAACTACGGAAACTATTTGTCGGTCAATCATGTGTGGATGCTATGGTTAATCACGATTGTGTTGTCTTTTGCACTCTACCCAGCGGTTAAATGGTTCTCGAAGTTCAAACATCAAAACAAACATATTTCGATTTTAAAATATTTCTAATTTTCAAAACGTGAGTAAAGCGAATTCAATGAAGCTTCGCTTTACTTGCTTACATCGAGATATAGAGTTTCTTTGACTTCTTCCATAACCACATAACTGTGTGACGATGCCGAAGCAGGGAGTTTCTTTAGCAGATCTCCTAATAAGCGGCGGTATGCACTCATTTCTTTTAAACGCGCTTTTACAAGGTAGTCAAATTCGCCAGAAATAAGGTGACATTCGAGCACTTCAGGAATCTCGACTAAATCTCTAGCCACCTGATCAAACACATCGCCAGATTTGGCAGATAACTTAATTTCTAAAAAGACAAGCAGGTTACGGTCCACAAAGGCTGGGTTTAGCCGAGCGTAATAACCCATGATAATGCCATCGCGTTCTAGGCGTTTTACACGCTCTGAACAAGGGGTGGTCGACAGGTTAACTCTCGATGCCAATTCACTAATCGCAATTCGTCCTTCACGCTGCAAAATGTCCAGAATCATGCGATCTATACGATCTAAGGGGCGCATAGATATTTCCTCTTTTTTTTAAATTCTCGCGAGAAAAACATAAATTTACCTAGATTATAGCCTGAAAAACAGTGAAATAAACTATTGAAGCAGAAATATACTAGTTAAATAAACTGGTGTGCGTGAGGGAATGGAAATGCGCGTAATTGTTTTAGGTAGCGGCGTTATTGGAGTGGCAAGTGCCTATTATCTAGCTCAACAAGGAGCTGAGGTTACTGTTCTCGATCGCCAGTCAGGTCCTGCTGAAGAAACAAGCTTTGGTAATGCAGGTCAAATTTCGCCTGGGTATTCTACTCCTTGGGCAGCACCAGGAATCCCTTTTAAAGCTGTGAAATGGATGTTCCAACACCATGCACCGCTTGCGATTAATTTAGATGGCAGCATGTGGCAATTACAGTGGATGGCTCAAATGCTAAAAAACTGTAATCCGCAAAGTTATGCTGTGAACAAAGAACGTATGATGCGCGTGGCTGAATATAGCCGTGACTGCTTACGTGAACTTAGAAAAGATACAGGCATTAATTACGAAAACCGTGCAAAAGGCACGTTGCAGTTATTCCGTAAAGAAGCACAAATGGAAGCGGTTCAACGTGACATTAGCGTGCTACAAGAATGCGGCGTAAGCTACGAATTATTAAATGGCAATGAACTTGGTCGTGTAGAACCAGCGCTGGCAAATGCACAAGATAAACTGGTTGGTGGTTTACATTTACCAAATGATGAAACAGGTGACTGTTATTTATTTACCAATGCTTTAGCTCAAATTGCTAAGGAGTTGGGTGTTAACTTCCAGTTCAACCAGAATGTAGAAAAATTGATTGTTGAAGGCGATGAAATTAAGGGCGTTCAGGTCAATGGTAAAGTTTTAACTGCAGATCGTTATGTCTTAGCATTTGGTAGCTATTCACGTGATTTCTTGAAACCACTTGATCTACAGTTACCTGTATATCCTGTGAAAGGTTATTCGTTGACAATTCCAATTGTTGACCCTGCTTTTGCTCCACAATCTACAGTGCTTGATGAAACCTACAAAATTGCGATTACTCGTTTTGACCAACGTATTCGCGTAGGTGGTATGGCTGAGTTAAGTGGCTTTAACTTAGGCCTGAATGAAGACCGCCGTGCAACATTGCAAATGGTGACTCAGGACTTGTTCCCGGGCGGCGATATGGCACAGGCGTCTTTTTGGACTGGTTTACGTCCAATGACACCAGACAGTACACCGATTATTGGCGCAACTCGCTTTAAAAATCTGTTCTTGAATACAGGTCACGGTACTCTAGGCTGGACGATGGCGTGTGGTTCAGGAAAATTAATCAGTGACATCGTATTGAATCACAAGACTGATATCAGTACCGATGGCCTTTCAATTCAGCGTTATTCACACGCGCATGCTGCATAACGGACGTTAGGAAAGTAATCATGCCTCGTCCTATTACCGCAGTCATCCACCGTCAAGCCTTACAAAACAACTTGGCGGTGGTACGCAAGGCTATGCCAAACAGTAAGGTCTTTGCCGTTGTAAAAGCCAATGCTTATGGACACGGAATTGAACGTGTTTATGAAGCGTTTAAAGCAGCAGATGGCTTTGCCTTACTTGATCTTGATGAAGCAAAACGCATTCGTGCTTTAGGTTGGACAGGTCCAATTTTATTGCTCGAAGGAATTTTCTCTCCTCAAGATTTATTTGATTGTGTGCAATATCAACTCAGTTTCACCATTCATAGTGAAGCGCAAATTGAGTGGGTAGAAAAGCATCCTTATCCAGCTCAATTTGATGTTTTCTTGAAAATGAATAGTGGAATGAACCGTCTTGGTTTTAAACCACAGCATTATGTGCAGGCTTGGGAACGGTTAAATAACTTGGCAAATGTGTCCAAGATTACGCACATGATGCATTTTTCTGATGCAGATGGCGAGCGTTTTGGCCAGCAAGGCATTGATTATCAAATCACTGCATTTGAAGAAATTATTAAAGATTTACCGGGTGAAAGGTCGGTAAGTAATAGTGCGGCAATTCTGCGTTATCAAGACCAGCTCAAATCAGATTATGCCCGTAGCGGCATCATGCTCTATGGCAGCTCGCCAGACTACCCGACGCATAGTATTGCAGACTGGGGCTTACAACCGACCATGAGCTTACGCAGTGAAATTATTTCCGTTCAGTATTTAGAGCCGAATGAAAGCGTAGGTTATGGCTCAAACTTTGTCGCAGAGCAGCCCATGACGATTGGGATTGTTGCTTGCGGCTATGCCGATGGTTATCAACGTATTTCACCAACAGGTACGCCTGTTTTAGTGGACTCTGTCCGCACTCGTACAATTGGTCGCGTCAGCATGGATATGTTGGCAGTCGATTTAACGGGTATTGACAGTGCCAAAGTTGGCAGTGAAGTCGTGCTCTGGGGCCAATCAAGTAAAGGCGTCGTTTTACCTATTGATGATGTCGCAATTTCATCCGGTACGGTGGGCTATGAATTGATGTGTGCCGTCACCGCCCGTGTTCAATTTATTAATCAGGTATAAGGAAATCCGAATGTCTAATTCAGATATACAAAAGATCAATACTAACGAAGTCATGAGTGCCGTGACTGTCTTTAACAAAGTGGTTTATCTATCAGGTCAGGTGCCTAAAAATACCGAGCAAGACGTGGCAGGCCAAACTCGTGAAATTCTTGCAACGATTGATGAACTTTTGGCATTAGCCAATACCGACAAATCTCGCTTGCTCTCTGCACAGCTCTATTTGAAAAATCTTTCTGACTTTTCAGCCGTAAATGCAATTTGGGTTGACTGGTTAAAAGGGTGTGTTGCTCCATCGCGTGCCACAATTCAGGCCGATTTGGTCAATCCAGATTGGTTAATTGAAATTGCCGTGACGGCAGCACAAAAGTAATTCGTTTTTACTCCAAAAATGATGATGTATCTAACAGAAGGAAGATAGATACGGTTTAACCAGTCATTTTTGGTGAACAGATTCAGTGACCTATGGCATACGGTTCAATTTTCGCCGTAGGTTGCTGATCTTAACAAAGGAATTCAAAAAGGAATTTTAATATGACAACGGCTCGTCATTCAGATACGGAAAATTCTCCTGATCATCTGCAACGAAAACTGTCTAACCGTCATTTACAACTGATTGCAATTGGCGGTGCAATTGGAACCGGCCTATTTATGGGTTCGGGCAAAACTATCTCCCTCGCAGGTCCTTCAATCCTTTTGATCTATATGATTATTGGAGGAATGTTCTTTTTCTTAATGCGTGCAATGGGCGAGTTGCTCCTTGCAAATCTGCATTACAAATCTTTTGTTGATATGGCTCATGACTTAATTGGTCCTTGGGCTGGTTACTATTTGGGCTGGACTTATTGGTTAGGTTGGGTGCTGGTGGGTATTGCGGACCTTTCAGCAGTCATTAACTATTTAGGTTTCTGGCTACCAGATGGCGCAAGTTTCTCACCAATACAGCAAGCCATGATTAGCGCAGGTTGTGTGTTGTTTGTGATGGGCCTTAATCTACTGACAGTACGCCTATTTGGTGAAATCGAATTCTGGTTTGCGCTGATTAAGATCTTGGCGATTATTGGTCTGATCGGAGTGGGCGGCTACATGATTTTCAGCCATTTCCAAGCTCCGCAAGGCGCTGTTGCAAGCATTAGTAATGTTTGGTCGCATGGCGGTTTATTCCCGAAAGGTACAGAAGGCTTCTTGGCAGGATTCCAGATTGCTGTATTTGCTTTTGTCGGGGTTGAACTTGTAGGTACAACGGCTGCTGAAACCAAAGACCCGCAGAAGAACTTACCGAAAGCGATTAATGCGATTCCGGTACGTATTATTTTGTTCTATGTGTTGGCACTGTTTATTGTGATGTCAGTAACACCGTGGGACCATATTCGTGCAGACAAAAGTCCGTTTGTTGAGTTGTTCTTAAATGCGGGTATCCCTGTTTCAGCCATCATCATGAACTTAGTTGTACTTTCTTCGGTGATGTCTTCAATGAACAGCGGCGTGTTTTCAACTAGCCGTATGTTGTTTGGTTTATCAAAAGACGGTCAGGCACCGGGTGCATTTGGTCGTTTATCAAAACGCGCAGTTCCTTCAAATGGTTTGATTTTCTCTTGTACCTTTATCATGGGCGGAGCGGTGCTTCAGTACTTTGTTCCAAACACGATGGAAGCATTTACTTTGGCAAGTTCACTTTGTGTGATTCTATTCATTAGTGTCTGGAGTCTCATCATGGTGTGCTATTTACGCTACCGTAAATTACGTCCTGAATTACATGAAAAATCAACATTCAAAATGCCAGGTGGCGTTTGGATGAGTTATGTTGTTTTGGCATTCATGCTTTTCACTTTAGTTATTTTGGCATTAGAGCCAGATACATTGAAAGCTCTATATGTCAGTCCAGTATGGCTGGTCATTTTAGGTGTTACCTATCATGTGCTCTATAAACCACGTATGAAAAAACTAGGACGTGAACTCGTCAACGATCATTAAGTTTTATTAAAAAGCCAATCAATCATGATTGGCTTTTTTTATTTTTATTAGATTTTTTATCGGAATAATATTGTTTATTTTTGGATCAATAGAGCAGTTTGGAGAGTATTGAAAAAGTACATATAGCAGGATCACATGCTACACTTCGGCTAATCTGGAAACCCAGATTGATTAATTAAAATTGCCGTGAAGGCAGTACATAAATAATGTGACTTAAAAAAATCAGGACAAACGATTTATCAATTAAGGAAAAAATATACTTGAACATCTTGTCCTGAGGTATAGACTCAGCAACCCACGATATACGGTTCGTTTTTCTCCCTATAGGTTGCTGATTTAAGTTAAGCAAAATATAAAAAGGACTTCTAATATGACAATGGTTCATCATTCTGATGAGGCAAGCTCCCCTGATCATTTACAACGGAAATTAAATAATCGCCATCTACAAATGATTGCAATTGGCGGTGCAATTGGAACCGGCTTATTTATGGGCTCGGGCAAAACCATCTCCCTCGCAGGTCCTTCAATCCTCGTTATCTACATGATAATTGGTGGCATGTTCTTTTTTCTGATGCGTGCATTGGGTGAACTACTGCTTGCCAACTTACATTACAAATCATTTGTCGATATGGCTTATGATTTGATCGGACCATGGGCTGGCTATTATATAGGCTGGACTTATTGGTTAGGCTGGGTACTGGTCGGTATTGCTGATTTGTCTGCGGTCATTAACTATTTAAGTTTCTGGCTGCCCGAAGGTGCCAGTTTCTCACCCATGCAACAAGCCATGATTAGTTCAGGCTGTGTACTATTCATTTTAGGGCTTAACCTTCTTACCGTTAAGCTATTTGGTGAAGTTGAATTTTGGTTCGCACTCATTAAGATTTTAGCCATTATTGGCCTAATCGGAGTAGGTGGCTACATGATTTTTACTCATTTCCAAGCTCCGCATGGTGAGGTTGTGAGTGTAAGTAACGTGTGGTCTCATGGCGGCATATTTCCAAAAGGCGTAAGCGGATTTTTGGCAGGTTTTCAGATTGCCGTGTTTGCCTTCATTGGCGTTGAATTGATTGGTACAACGGCTGCTGAAACGAAAGATCCAGAGAAAAATCTACCGAAGGCAATTAACGCGATTCCTGTACGTATTATTTTATTCTATGTGTTGGCACTCTTTGTGGTGATGTCTGTAACTCCTTGGGATCACATTCGTGCAGATAAGAGCCCGTTTGTTGAGTTGTTCTTAAATGCAGGTATTCCTATTTCAGCCATCATCATGAACTTGGTTGTACTGTCTTCGGTGATGTCTTCAATGAACAGCGGTGTGTTTTCAACCAGTCGTATGCTGTTCGGTTTATCGAAAGATGGTCAGGCGCCAAGTGCATTGGGGCGTTTATCAAAACGTGCCGTACCTTCAAATGGTTTAATCTTCTCATGTATTTTCATTATGGGTGGGGCAGTGCTTCAGTACTTTGTTCCAAACACGATGGAAGCATTTACTTTGGCAAGTTCACTCTGTGTGATTCTCTTTATTAGTGTATGGCTTCTGATCATGGCATGCTATTTACGTTACCGTAAGTTAAGTCCAGAGTTACATGCTAAATCGACCTTTAAAATGCCGGGTGGGGTGTTGATGGCGTATGTTGTCATTGCATTCTTCTTGTTCACTTTAGTGATTTTGGCACTAGAGCCAGATACATTAAAAGCGGTATACGTGAGTCCAGTATGGTTGGTAGTTTTAAGCGTTACGTATTTTGTGTTCTATAAGCCACGTATCAAAAAATTAGACCAAGAACTCGTTTAATGAACTATAAATGATTTCAAAAAAAGCCAATCATAAGTGATTGGCTTTTTTATTTAGGCTTTTTAATCAACCAACAAATGCTGATATTTATCGGCTTGTTTACGCAAATAGTCCCAAACTAACTTAATGCGCGGTTCATGTTGTAAATCAACAAAGGTCAGCATCCAAAACGTATGGGTAAAGCGAACTTGTTGCTCTAGCACCTCTTCAAGTTCCTGTTTATCATCTGCCAAAAACTTGGGCAAAATCGCAAGTCCTGCACCCGCACTTACCGCAATTTGCTGGGCCAAAATACTGCTGCTACGGAAGTTGGCATTCAGCTTCAAAGGTAAACGTTCTAAACAGTACAGCTCAGGGCTATACACCAG
The DNA here is from genome assembly GCF_052045285.1 of Acinetobacter sp. 22301. NCBI lineage: Bacteria > Pseudomonadati > Pseudomonadota > Gammaproteobacteria > Moraxellales > Moraxellaceae > Acinetobacter > Acinetobacter sp. 22301. The sequence continues at coordinate 96,267 of NZ_JBQEOR010000009.1, forward strand.
ATCATCAATATAGTTCACAAAGCGATGTTGGGTTAAATCTTCTAAGGCTCGGATAGGCGGGTTTTGGGCCAGATAGTTTTTGCTACCATAAATTTTTAAACAATAATCTGATAATCGCGTAATGATGTAAGGGCCAGACGTAGGACGATCAATTGACACCACAATATCTGCCTCACGGTGTGAAAGCTTAATCATTTTTGGCACTGGAATTAGGTCGATGGTGAGTAGTGGGTATTGAATCGAGAACTCAGCCAGTAAGCGAGCTAAAAACGCAGTACCAAAACCTTCAGGTGTGCCAATTCGCACACGACCTTGCAAAGGTTGATGTGGTTTTTCAATTTGTAAGAAAGCTTGTTCCATTTGCTCAACTCGAGGAACAAGTGCCATTCCTTCGAGTGTCAGCTCATAACCCGTCGCTTCACGCTTAAACAGCGTTGTACCCAAAGCAAGTTCTAGGGCCTGAATCCGTCTAGCCACCGTACTGTGCTCGACACCAATAATACGTGCAGCATTGGTCAAGGTTTTAGTCCGAGCTAAAACCAGAAAAAAATGTAGATGATCCCAATCCACTTTCATTTTTGTTGTCATCCTTGTGCATATTTGCACAACAATCGTGCATGAATTTCCGTTGGTGGTCAAAGTTTTCTTTGCTAGTCTCAATTGAAACTGGAATAAAGAAAATACATAGATAAGTATTTTCTAATAATTGAACACAATAAAAATATGGCCTACGGAGAGGTTATGAACACAATCCAAAAAATCGAATTGGAAACCGCTAAATTACTCATTAACGGAAATTTTATCGAATCTGAAACACAGGAATGGCAAGACATTGTTAATCCTGCGACTCAGGAAGTGATTGGTCGCGTACCATTTGCAACGGTTAAAGAAGTTGACGCTGCTATTCAAGCTGCACAAGATGCTTTTGCTTCTTGGCGTCAGACTCCAATTCAGGCACGTATGCGCATCATGCTTAAGTTACAAGACTTGATTCGTGCCAACATGAAAGAAATTGCACAAGTACTAACGGCTGAACAAGGCAAAACTTTGGCCGATGCTGAAGGCGATATTCAACGTGGTTTAGAAGTGGTTGAACATGCCTGTTCGGTCGGCACTTTGCAAATGGGTGAATATGTTGAAGGTGTTGCGCGTGGTGTAGACACTTACACATTGCAGCAACCTTTGGGTGTTTGTGCGGGTATTACGCCGTTTAATTTCCCAGCCATGATTCCGCTTTGGATGTTCCCAATGGCAATCGTGTGCGGCAATACATTTGTTTTAAAACCATCAGAACAAGATCCGTTATCAACCATGATGCTGGTTGAACTTGCGATTCAAGCAGGTATTCCGGCAGGTGTGCTGAACGTTGTGCACGGCGGTAAAGAAGTGGTTGACCGTTTGTGTACCCATAAAGATATTAAAGCGATTTCATTTGTAGGTTCAACTGCGGTTGGCACACATGTTTATAACCTTGCAGGACAACATGGTAAACGCGTGCAGTCGATGATGGGTGCAAAAAACCATGTTGTGGTCATGCCTGATGCCAATAAAGAACAAACCTTAAATGCTTTGGTGGGTGCAGCGTTTGGTGCGGCTGGGCAACGTTGTATGGCATTGTCTGTTGCAGTCCTGGTTGGCGACAGCAAACAGTGGATTCAAGAGCTAGTCGAAAAAGCGAAGACTTTAAAAGTAAATGCAGGCCATGAGCCAAATACTGACATTGGTCCAGTGATTTCAAAACGTGCTAAAGCGCGAGTGCTAGACTTAATTAATAGCGGTGTTGAGCAAGGTGCAGAGTTGCTACTCGATGGTCGCGATGTTCAAGTTCAAGGCTATGAATCGGGCAACTTCGTGGGTGCAACGATTTTTAGTGGCGTAAATACCGACATGCGTATTTATAAAGAAGAAATCTTTGGTCCTGTCCTTTCAATTATTTGTGTAGACACACTTGATGAAGCGATTGCGCTTATCAACGCCAACCCATTTGGTAACGGTGTAGGTCTATTTACACAAAGCGGTGCGATTGCACGTACTTTCCAAAACTTAATTGATATTGGTCAAGTTGGTATCAATATTCCAATTCCTGTGCCAGTGCCTTTCTTTAGTTTTACCGGTTCAAGAGGTTCGAAACTGGGTGATTTGGGGCCATACGGCAAACAAGCTGTGCAGTTCTATACTCAAACCAAAACCATTACCAGTCGCTGGTTTGAAGATAGCCATGAAGTTGGCGGTGTAAATACAACAATTAGTTTACGTTAAGGGGATCACGGATGAATATCGCCTTTATCGGTCTAGGCAATATGGGCGGCAAAATGGCCCATAACCTACTTAAAGCCGGACTCAATGTTTATGGATATGACCTCAGTGAAGTTGCGATTCAGCACTTCGCCGAGGCAGGTGGGGTGGTGTGTGATAGCCCACAGGATGCAGCTAAACAAGCAGATGTGGTCATTACCATGTTGCCTGCGGCAAAGCATGTTAAAGAAGTTTACTTAGGTGAAAATGGTGTTTTAGAAGTACTAAAAGCAGGTAGCTTATGCATTGATAGCAGTACCATTGACCCACAAACCATTAAAGACATTGCTGCTGCTGCGCATAGTAAAAATATTAAAATCTGTGATGCACCCGTCTCTGGTGGAACCATTGGTGCTCAAGCAGGAACCTTAACCTTTATGGTGGGTGCCGATGATCAAACCTTTAATGAAGTAAAACCTGTACTTAGCCACATGGGTAAAAATATAGTTCATTGTGGTGATGTCGGCGCAGGTCAAATTGCCAAAATCTGCAATAACCTGATTTTAGGTATTTCAATGGCTGCTGTTGCCGAAGGTATGGCGCTGGGTGTGAAGCTAGGTATTGACCCACAAGCATTGGCAGGCGTCATTAATACTTCAAGCGGTCGTTGCTGGAGCTCGGACGTATGTAACCCATGGCCGCATATTAATGAAAATGCGCCAGCATCTCGAGGTTACCAAGACGGCTTTGCAACTCAGCTGATGCTAAAAGATTTAGGACTCGCTGTCGAAGCGGCAGGCCAAGTCAAACAGCCAGTCGTATTAGGTGGCATGGTGCAACAGCTGTATCAGCAAATGTGCATGCGCGGTAATGCCAATCTCGATTTTTCGAGCATTATTCAGCAATACCTGCCACAAGAGGCATAACGGTAAAGCCAAAGGATGGCTTTAAACACATAAACCCTGTCGTGAATAACAACAAATCCGGACTGAGGGAAAAGATATGATGGATTATCAAAATGCTGCACAGACTTTCGATTTGGAAAGCACTGCAAAACAGATGTTATCAGGTTCACTTGATGCCTTAAATGCTTGTTATGAATGCTGTGATCGACACGCAGATGGCGACAAAATTGCACTGTATTGGCAAGGAAAAGATGGACGAAAAGAGCAATATACCTTCCGTGAATTAAAAGAGTGGTCAAGTCAGTTTGCCAACTTTCTAAAATCACAAGGTGTAAAAGCAGGCGACCGTATTTCAGGTCTATTACCAAGAACACCTGAATTGATCGTGACTATTTTTGCAGCTTGGCGAATTGGTGCAGTCTATCAACCACTCTTTACTGCGTTTGGCCCAAAAGCGATTGAGCACCGTATTCAGCTTGCACAAAGTAAGCTGGTGGTGACCGATATGGGCAACCGTAGCAAGCTTGATGAAATTGAAAATTGCCCTGCAATTGTGACTGTCGCCGACGCACAAGGTACTCCCCTTAAAGCAGGCGATTTTAACTTTTGGAATGAAGTAAAACAGCAGTCTGATCAATGTGATTTGGTTATGCGTAGCATCCAAGATCCTTTCTTATTGATGTTTACTTCAGGCACTACAGGGCCAGCTAAACCATTGGAAGTGCCATTAAAAGCACTAATTGCCTTTGGTCGATATATGCAAGATGCCATTGGTTTAACCGAAGAAGATTCGTTTTGGAATATTGCCGATCCGGGTTGGGCGTATGGTCTGTACTATGCGATTACTGGGCCGTTATTCTTGGGTCACGCTACTTTGTTTTATGAAGGTGGTTTCAGCACAGATAGCTTATGCCAAATTGTGAAAGATTATAAAGTTAACAACTTGGCAGGTGCACCAACGGCTTACCGTATGATGATGGCGGCTGATCCAGCACAAATGACGCCGTTAAAAGGGCAGTTCCGTGTAGTGAGCAGTGCAGGCGAACCACTGAATCCAGAAGTAATACGTTGGTTTAAACAAATGCTTGATGCTCCGATTTATGACCATTACGGACAAACTGAAGTGGGCATGGTGGTGTGTAATCATCATGGTTTAAAACATGAAATTCATGCTGGTTCAGCAGGTTTCCCAAGTCCGGGCTATCGCGTTGCTATTGTCAATGAACAAGGTGAAGAACTTCCGCCAGATACACCGGGAATTTTAGCAGTCGACATTAGCCAGTCTCCAATGATGTGGTTCGGCGGCTATAAAGAAAGTCGCAAATCGCCCTTCATTGGTCACTACTATTTAACTGGCGACACTGCTGAGCTTCATGCCGATGGCAGCATGAGCTTTGTAGGTCGCAGTGATGATGTAATCACTACATCGGGCTATCGGATTGGGCCTTTCGATGTAGAAAGCGCTTTACTCGAACATGATGCAGTGGTTGAGGCCGCAGTGATTGGTGTGCCTGACCCAGACCGTACCGAAGTGGTTAAGGCATTTGTAATTTTAGCTGCGGATGCTCAACCTTCCGATACACTTGCTGAACAACTCAGCCAATTTGTGAAAAAACGACTTTCTGCACATGCTTACCCACGTTTAGTTGAATTTGTGAGTGAATTACCTAAAACTCCAAGTGGTAAAATTCAGCGCTTTTTATTGCGTAATCAAGAAATTGCTAAACAACAAGCTAAAGCAGGGTAAAGGAAATAATAATGCAATTTACCGAAGAACAATTACTCATTCGTGATATGGCGAAAAGTTTCGCCCAAGAACAAATTAAGCCTAATGCCAGCGATTGGGACCGAGATGGAACTTTCCCAAAAGAAACGCTGACTCAAATGGGGCAACTGGGTTTTATGGGTATGCTTGTTTCAGAGCAATGGGGCGGTTCAGATACGGGTAACTTAGCCTATGTATTGGCTCTTGAAGAAGTAGCGGCAGCAGATGGCGCAACCTCAACCATTATGAGCGTACACAACTCGGTTGGCTGTGTGCCTATTTTAAAATTTGGTACCGACGAGCAAAAAGAGCGTTTTTTAAAGCCTTTGGCGCAAGGTGAAATGATCGGTGCTTTTGCTTTAACTGAACCACATACTGGCTCAGATGCGGGAGCCATTAAAACCCGAGCGTTGAAAGATGGCGACGATTATATTTTAAATGGTGCTAAGCAGTTTATTACCTCTGGTAATAATGCTGGTGTCATTATTGTGTTTGCGGTGACCGACCCGAGTGCAGGTAAAAAGGGTATTAGTGCATTTTTAGTCCCACGCGAGTCACCGGGTTACGAAGTGATTCGTGTTGAAGAAAAACTGGGTCTGCATGCGTCGGATACCTGCCAAATTGCGCTGACAGATGTACGCATCCATAAAAGTCTCATGCTGGGTAAAGAAGGTGAAGGTCTGAAAATTGCTCTCGCCAATTTAGAAGGTGGACGTATTGGTATTGCTGCACAAGCAGTCGGTTTAGCACGTGCGGCACTTGAAGAAGCGACCCGTTATGCCAAAGAACGTATTACTTTTGGAAAACCAATTTTTGAGCATCAAACCATCGCGTTTCGCCTTGCTAGCATGGCAACTGAAATTGAAGCAGCGAGACAACTGGTTCACTACGCTGCGCGTTTAAAAGAAGCAGGTCAACCATGTCTCCATGAAGCTTCAATGGCCAAGTTATTTGCTTCAGAAATGACTGAACGTGTGTGCTCGAGTGCGCTACAAGTGTTTGGTGGTTATGGCTATCTCAGAGACTTCCCAATTGAACGTATCTATCGTGATGCACGTATTTGCCAAATTTACGAAGGTACGAGTGATATCCAGCGTTTAGTGATTGCACGTAGTCTATAAAATCAGAACAAGGAATGAATAATGCAGTGGCAAGGTATTTTATTAGAAAAGCGTAATGGGGTTGGACTGATTACATTAAATCGCCCTCAAGCGCTCAATGCTTTAAACAGCGAATTAATTAGTGAAATTAATCAGGCATTAGATCAGCTCGAAAAAGACCGTGAAATTGGTTGCATCGTATTGGCAGGTTCTGAAAAAGCTTTTGCCGCAGGTGCCGACATTAAAGAAATGGCTGATTTGGCATTTCCTGATATTTATTTTGATGACTTTTTTCATCTTGCAGACCGTATTGCACAGCGCCGTAAACCTCTAATTGCAGCGGTGAGTGGCTATGCATTGGGTGGTGGCTGCGAATTAGCACTGATGTGTGACTTTATTTATTGTGCTGACAACGCCAAGTTTGGTTTGCCTGAAGTGACTTTAGGCGTAATTCCGGGCATTGGCGGTACACAGCGTTTAACCCATGCCATTGGTAAAGCCAAAGCAATGGAAATGTGCCTTACCGCTCGTCAAATGGGCGCTGTAGAAGCAGAGCAAAGTGGTTTAGTTGCACGTGTGTTTAGTAAAGAAGAATTACTTGAACAAACCTTGCAAGCCGCTGAAAAAATCGCAGCACGCTCTTTAACTGCAAACATGATGCTTAAAGAAACCATTAACCGCGCTTTTGAGGTGAACCTCACTGAAGGCTTACGTTTTGAAAGACGTATGTTCCATTCAATATTTGCAACATTTGACCAAAAAGAAGGAATGCAGGCGTTCGTTGAAAAACGAAAACCAAATTTTAAAAATCAATAAGAGATCAATAAAATGAATACAGAAAATCACTTAATGATTGAGCAACAAGGTAAGTTGGGCATGATTACCTTAGACCGTGTGACTCATCTCAATGCATTGTCGCTAGATATGATTAAAAGTATTGGTGCCCAATTGGAACTGTGGCGAAATGATGCGGCTGTTCAGGCAGTATTAATTAAGTCAAATAGCCCAAAAGCCTTCTGTGCAGGTGGAGATATCCGCTATCTCTATGACAGTTATAAAAATGGCACGGCCGATTACAAAGGCTACTTTAGTGCCGAATATAAAATGCTAAATATACTGCGTGAATATGAAAAGCCAATCATTGTTGTGCTTGATGGCTATGTATTAGGTGGTGGTTTTGGCTTGGCTCAGGCTTGCCACATTGTGGTGAGCAGTGAAAAGTCCAGATTTGCCATGCCTGAAACAGCGATTGGCTTTTTCCCAGATGTTGGTGCAACTCATTTCCTTTCTCGCCTTGATGATATTGGTGTTTATATGGCCATTACGGGTGAGCAGATCAGCAGTAGTGATGCGCTTTACCTCGATTTAATTGACTACCATGTGCCAAGCGAGCAGTTACAAGCTTTGCAAGATGCTTTCGTTGACGCGCCAAGTTTAAGCAAAGAGGGAATTGAACGCATCATTACCCGATTTATTACTCGCCCTGCCGAAAGTGAACTCAAACAATTGGCGGAAGGTATCCGTAAACACTTCGGATATCAGCATTTAGATGAAATCGAGCAAAGTCTTGAAAATGAACAAGATGAAAGCTTAAAAACTTGGGCAAGTAAGATGTTCAGCATTTTGCAGCAGCGCTCATTTATTGCCAAACAAACCAGTTTAAAACTGCAACATTTAGGTCGAGGGCTCTCTTTACCTCAGTGCATGCAGCTTGAACGTGATTTACAGGATATCTGGTTTGAGCATGGTGACTTTATTGAAGGTGTGCGTGCTCTCATTGTCGATAAAGACAAACAACCACAGTGGCAAGAACGTAATTCGAAATTTGAGCCAATTTTAGAAAAATTGAGCTAAACCGAATTACAAAAATATAAAAAGCTTAAGGAGATAAAGCGAGACCTGAAAATGCTTATGGTCAGGGTTGGTCATAAGCATAAAAAAGATAAAACAAGAAAATCTAAAAAGGATATTACGATGCAATCAATACATGGAAACGGTTCAAATACTAAAAAGTCGTCACATCGATTAGCAGGTATCTCTAGCATGGTCGGCACCACCATTGAATGGTATGACTTTTTTATTTACGGTGCGGCAGCCGCGCTCATTTTTAATAAGCTATTTTTCCCTAACTTAGATGCACTTACCGGCGTGCTTGCTGCATTTGCCACCTATGCCGTTGGATTTATTGGAAGACCATTAGGCGGCTTAGTCTTTGGTCACTTTGGTGACAAGATTGGCCGTAAATCGATGTTGCTACTGACCTTGATGCTCATGGGGATCCCAACCGTACTGATTGGCTTATTACCGACTTATGAATCAATTGGATATTGGGCTGCGATTGGCTTGGTTGTCTTGCGATTCATTCAAGGTATGGCAATGGGCGGTGAATGGGGCGGTGCTGTACTGATGGCCGTTGAACATGCACCCGAAGGCGGTAAAGGGTTTTGGGGAAGCTTGCCTCAAGCTAGTACAGGTGGTGGCTTAATGCTAGCCTCAATCGCGTTGGGTCTGGTGTCGTTATTACCTGAAGAAGCGCTGTTTAGCTGGGGTTGGCGTTTACCATTTCTTGCCAGTATTATTTTACTGGCAGTAGGTTGGTATATTCGTGTAAAAGTGCCAGAGTCACCAGATTTCGAAAAAGTAAAACAACAGTCTGAAGAAGTCAAAGTTCCTGCTTTACAGGTTTTTAAAAACCATCCAAAGCAACTCATCACTATTATTTTGGCTCGCGCTGCCGAGAATGCATGGTTCTATATTGCCTCAACATTTACATTGGCTTATACCACTGCACAACTTGGAATTCCACGCCAAGACATTTTATTTGCCACCATTTGCGGCGCAGCCGTGATTTTATTTATGACGCCGTTATGTGGACATTTGTCAGATAAAGTCGGCCAACGCAATATGTTTATGTTTGGCCTATGCATACTGGCGCTTTACTGCTATCCATTTTTTACCATGCTCAATACAAAAGATCCGGTATTAGTGTGGACAGCAATTGTTTTAGCAATTGGCGTTGTGTTCCCAATTATGTACGCACCACAAGCTCAGCTTTTTGCCCGTCAATTTCCGGCAGAAATTCGATATAGCGGAATCTCGATTTCGGTACAGTTGGCTGGTGTATTAGGTGGTGGTTTGGCACCGATGATTGCTACTAAATTATTGAGTGTCGGGCAGGGTAATCCATATCTAATTATGCTTTATATTGGAAGTATGGCTGTAGTCGCAATTATATCGACGTCATTTATGCCGCGCGATTGGAGTGCTAAAACGGATGAAACTTATTATAAAAAGTCGAATTTAAATTTAAAAACCAAAATTGATTAATAGGTATTAATGTTTCTTAATCGTATTGCTACCTGACTATATAAAAATTGGGACTCATGCCAAAAATAGGTATGAGTCCCAAATAAGAAATTAAATATCAATCAAGCATGCAAACATTGCATATCCATCAATAACCATGGGTGGGCCTGCACGATGAGCACGAAAACCCGCAGCACGTAATAACCGTTCTACCCCCAGAGGAGAGGTGGTTATGAGTTGTTTTGCACCTTGTTCTCTTGCAAAGTTGATAGATTCTTGCAGAATTGCAATAGAGACGGGCGATGACACAGCTTGACTAGCTGAAGATGGCGGATTCGAGAAATCTACGGCTGAGAATCTTGATAACTCCCAAATTTCTGGTGAGCAAGGAATAGGCATTCCATTAAGTAATTGAGGAAATATCTCACCAAGTAAATAAGGTTGAGTAGTCGGTAGTAATCTGGCACAACCAATAATATTAGATTCTCTATCTTGAGCGACGACATAGGCGGTATCGATTTTGTCAAACTGATCTAGTTCTTCATTATTAGGACAGTTCAACTCCCAACCTAAATATTCAACAAATACCCTATAGCGGTAATTTTTAAATTTAGTATATAGGCCTTCTGAAAAATTATTTTGAAATCCAGCAATAACATTCATTACAAGTGCTTCCACTTATTTTTCAAGTGACTTTACTTAACAGGTGGGGAAGCGGTAACTGTAAGAATTTACAGGTTTCTAAGAGAAATATGGAGTTAATTTAGCCATTGTTTGGGTTGTATTGATTTGGGCATAAATGAACTGTTCCCAGAACAAAGTATCGATTTTCTTTTCAATTAGTGTTTCAGTAACTTCAAATCCAATATCTGTACCAGATACATCAACAAGCATAATATTGCTTCGAGGCAGTCCAATTCTTTTTATACTCGTGATGCCATTGTACTCAATAAATTCCCAATCCCATCCCGTACTTAAAGCTGGGGGCAGTGATGTTGCCCATTCAGTAAAACCATAATAGAGAATTTGAGAATCTTCAATTTGTGTTGATTCAACAATAGATATGAGATGTTGGAGTGGATAGTTCATAAGCTGGTTTTCATTCAGTCGAATAAAACCATCTGCTGATATTGAGAAATGAGGGGGGATGGTGACCATGCTACCTGTTCAAGTGACTTGAATTGGGGTTCAATGGATAAATAACATAAATTATTGCCAATAAAATACTGTTATGTTTAACAGGTTAAATGTAATTGTATGGCATACACCGTTAAGCTGTTCTTACTAGAGAGTTATTCAGATATTAAGGCTTACTTATGAAAAAACGAGAATTTTGTAGTTTTAATATGCAAACTGCCTTTTAAAAAATGCTAGATAGATTGGAGTTGTTGTAGATCTTTTAGTATGCATCAAGTCTCATTGTTAAAATAATAATCCTAAGCAAGGTGAGTTGTAATGTAATTGCTTGATTTATTAAATTATTAAAGGTGTATTTAGTTTCTTTACATAATAATTAGTAAAATTATACCGGCTAGATAGTTGATAGAAAATATTGTTTAATTAAATTAATGAAAACTGAATATTAATAATAATTAATAGATCTTCTAATCTTTTTTTAAAATACTTATTTTTTGGAATAAAATGCATCCTGTAAAATTTAATTTTTCAAGCATAATCCGCACATGGAATATAACAACCTTAGAAGCTCTCATAAATTTAGTTTGTCTGAATAATTTGCAACCATATCTGGCTTAAAAGAGTTGTTAATTAGATGATGAATTCAAAATCTGAAATTGAGAAATCAGATAAATAAAATTAGGTATTTAAAAGCTTTGTTGAAATAAAGGTAAACGAAGAGACCTACGCTTCAATTGGATTGTTTGAATTCACAATATGCAACTGAACAAAAAATGATTTGTGAATGGAGTCTAATGAGAGTAAATGGAAAATTGGCAAGAGGATTTATTATCAGAATTTCTGATCGTAAAAAATGAATACCAGCTGTTTGAGATCGTTAAATCTACAGCTTCAAAGCTTGGATTTGATTATTGTGCTTATGGTATGCAGTCGCCATTATCTATTGCTGAACCAAAAACGATTATGTTGAATAATTATCCAGAAGCATGGCAAAAGCGTTATTTGGAACAGCATTATGTGAAGGTAGATCCAACTGTGCAGCATTGTATGGTATCACTTCAACCTCTTGTCTGGTCGAGCCAATCTGCAAAGACACAAGAAGAAAAAGATTTCTGGGAGGAGGCGCGCTCTTATGGCCTTAATGTCGGTTGGGCTCAGTCAAGTCGTGACTTTATTGGAACCAGAGGGATGTTAACACTCGCAAGATCCAGTGACCAATTGTCGGAAAAAGAGCAAAAGGCACAATATACAAATATGTATTGGTTGTCTCAGACAGTGCATTCTAGCATTGCTAAAGTTGTAAATGAGGTGGAATTCGCTCAGTTTAATCTTTATTTAACGAACCGAGAAAAAGAGGCACTGCGTTGGACTGCTGAGGGTAAAACGTCAGCAGAAATTGCCCAGATTCTAGGGGTGACGGAAAGAACAGTAAATTTTCACCTCGGAAATTCAATGCAGAAGTTAAATGTGAATAATAAAATTTCAGCAGCTATCCGAGCTGTGATGTTAGGACTTTTATAAAGTATATGTATAAATAATACATCTGAATAAAGTAAATGCTTGTAATATTTATATTTTAAATTAATTGTTACCACGACTTATTATAAAAGTTATTTATCTAAATTTTATTTTGAAATTAAACCGAATGGGAAAATTTAGTTCTATATTATTTTGTTATTCATGATCTTATATGAAAGTCAAAGTTAATTATATTGATTTGTAAAATTATATATTGTTTGTAAGAAATTATAATGTTGAAGTGTGATTTATTTTTAAATGAATAATATAGGTGGATTGTTAATCTATACTTAAATGGCTTATTGCTATAAGAAATTAAATCTCAAAAAATCAAAAACTAAAATATCAATAAAAGAATTATACGAGCTAAGAATTCGCTTATGGATTGAAAGCTTTTAGATACTTGTTTAATACTAAAAAAGTAAAGATAAAAATGAATTTAATTTTTAATCTAATTGCAAAAATAAAAAATAGAAATGAGTAAGACAATTTATAAAAGGTGTCCAGCTTCTCGATTTTTATAAATATAGGCCAACCTGTAAGCACTTACAGGTGTAATAAATGGCACCCACACATAAAATATAATGTGAATTTATATTTTAAACAAAAAGTATATTCATTTTTATTAAAAGCCCCGACGAGAAATGTAATTTCTAAATTAGCGAATTTTAAGGGTGCATTATAATTAATCGGAGTAAGTTATGGCTGTAATGGATACGGATAATATCATTGCAACATTGGAATCCCACGCAAATTTAAATGGAAGTAAGGTTGCTTTCGAGTACTTAGGGCGTCAATCGGGTGGTATTCAGTCTCTTACGTATAAAGATTTGAACGCTCTGGTTCAACATCAAGCTCAGGTATTAATGAATCTTGTAGACAGTGGCGATCGCGCTGTGTTGCTATTTGAACCTGGGTTGGACTTTATCGTATCGTTCTTTGCCTGTCTAAAAGCTAAAATTATCGCGGTACCCGTCAGCCTACCTTTTAATCGTAATGGTTTTTCTAATATTTTGAATATTATGAATGACTGTGAGCCAAAAATAGTACTCACCACCAAAAAAATTCTTGAGCTATCAGGTTTGATCACATTAAAAGCTCAAAATGAAAGCTTAATATTACATGCCGTTGATGCTGAATTGCAGCGTGACTTGGTGGAAAAGGATTTTCCGCTTATTACTGAAAAAGATATCTGCTTTCTTCAATATACCTCAGGCTCAACAGGTTGGCCTAAAGGGGTAATTGTTACCCATAAGAATATTATGGCAAATGAAGTCATGATTGCTGAAGCTTTTGGCACACAACCTGAAGATATTGGTCTTACATGGCTACCTGTTTACCACGATATGGGGTTGATTGGTTCAGTTTTGCAAACTGTGTATGTGGGCCTGACTTGCTATGTCATGTCACCGCTAGATTTTATTCGTAAGCCTCTAAAATGGCTGCAATTTATCAGTGAAAAAGGTGTCACGATTACTGGTGGACCAAACTTTGCTTATGAATTATGTCTGCACCGTATCTCTGATGAGCAGGCTGCATCGCTTGATCTGAGCCGTTTACGTGTGCTGTTTAATGGTGCTGAGCCGATCAAAGCTCATGTCATGCAACGCTTCATGGAAAAGTTTAATACTCAGTCGGAACTGAAACTAGATACTTTCTTGCCATGCTATGGATTGGCAGAAGTTACGCTTTTAGTTAGTGGTGTGACTGGTCCTCTCAATGCAATTTCAATCGATCGTGACAAGTTAAATGCCAATCTAATACAGGCCAGTCAAGATCCGACCGCCGTGCAAGTGGTGAGCTGTGGCAAGATCTCGGCACATATTGATTGCCGTATTGTCAATCCGCATACCCGTCAAGAAGTAGCAGCTCATGAAGTTGGTGAAATCTGGCTAGCAGGTGAGAGCGTTACAGCAGGTTACTGGCAGAAGCCAGAGGTCAATCAGGAAACTTTTGCGGCGACTATCATTGATGACGAGGGTCAGCCGAGTCAAGTGCACTACTTGAGAACGGGTGATATGGGCTTTGTCAAAGACGGAGACCTATATGTAACTGGCCGCCTTAAGGATGTGATTATCATCCGTGGCAAGAATTATTACCCGCAAGATATCGAGTGCTCTGTTGAAATGGCACATCCTGCTGTTCGTAAAGGTTGTGTTGCGGCAGTGAACTTTGCTGATTCTGAAGGGGTTACGGTTGTACTTGAGATTAAGAAAAAGTCCTTAGATAAGACACTTAATTTTGAAACCATCAGAACTCAAGTTAAAGAACAAGTGGCGGCTGATATTGGTTTGCCTGTAGAAGGCGTCTATTTACTACATCAAGGCCGAATTAACAAAACTACTAGCGGCAAAATTAGAAGAAGAAAAATTAAAGAGCAGATCGAACGCGGTCAATTGGTCTGTTTAACCCATCCAAACCGTAGAACGGTGATTGCTCGAAACTATGTCAAAAACGGCTTAGAAGTCATCCGTGATCGTGAGCAGCGGGGGCAGCTGATTCGTTATAGCTCCAATCTTCTCAACTCAATGATCAAGGAACGTGAAGTACGTACGCTGATTTTTAATCGTCTGAAAAGTGCTTTGTTTTAACCCTTACCCTTTAATCATTTGAGTGAAAATCCATGTCACTGACATCCAATTTGCGGCAGTTTCAGTCTGCTGCTCGTCTGGAGCAAATTTTAGGCTCCGTACATGATAACAACAACGATTTTTCTTGGTCCGCTGCCATCGAGCGTGATGAGAAGGAACAATATCCTCAGCGTGCTGTTGATTTTCTGAATGCGGTGGGTATGAACCGTTTCTATGTACCTTCAGAGCTCGGAGGTCGTATGGAAATTGGTGAAGAGTTGCTATATCTGCATCGTGTGTTGGCACGACGTGATCTAACCATCAATTCGACTTATAGCACGAATGCTTGGTCTGTGATTGTGTGGATCGGCGGTAATGTGAATCAATGCCAAAGCATTGCTAGCCGAATTTTGAGTGGTGCTGCTCCAGCATTGGCTTATAGCGAGAAAGCGCATGGTGCTGACCTACTATCTAGTGAAGTGACAGCACAGCCTGCCGAGAGTAAATACATCTTAAATGGCGAAAAATGGTCAATTAACCGCGCCACTTTAGGAGACTCTTTAAGCCTGATCGCTAAAACATCGAACGATCGTGGACCACGTAGTTTGAGCGCATTCTGGCTTGATAAGCGTCATATGGCTTCTAAAGGAACCTATAGTCTGAATCGCCTACCAACAGTGGGCATGCGTGGTTTAGATATTAGTGGTATTGGCTTTAACAACGCTGAAATTCACAAAGATGCTTTGATCGGTGAAGAGGGCCAAGGGTTAGAGCTTGGGCTTAAGACGCTACAGGTAACGCGTGCATATTGCAGTAGTTTCTCGCTGGGGGCTGGCGATACGATGCTACGAATCGCGACCGAGTTTGCTATCGAACGCGAGTTATATAACAAAAAAGTAATAAGCATTCCACTGGTGCGTGAGCAACTTGCTACAGCCTATGTCTATCTATTAGCAGCGGAGGTGTTATCACTCGTTGGCGCGCGCGGATTACACGTTTGTATTAATCAGTTCAGTACATGGTCGCCAATCGTCAAGGTACTGGTGCCTGAGTATGTAGAGTCACTTGCCAAGATCACTTCTTCAGTGCTTGGGTCACGTTTCTTCTTAAGAAATGCATATGCAGATGGAATGTACCAGAAAGCATTCAGAGACCATCTGATTGTTAGTGTGTTTGACGGAAGTAGCACCGTTTGTCTAGACAGTCTGAGTTTCCAGCTCAAATCTGCCAATAAAGGTCGTAGCAAAAAAGCCGACCATCTCAACCAAGTTGAAGCTAAAGCACGCTATCGCCAGTTGTATGACTTACAAGTGGAGACAGACGCTATTGATTTCCGTGGGCTTGAGATTTTCAACCGAGATGGCGATTTGGTGATGGAGTCACTGGAGACAATCATTGAAATGCTCAACGATGCCGAAGCCACAGTAGGGTTGTCTACTGAAATGCTATCTACGCTACGTGAGCATGCAGATCGGCTTCTGGTTGAACAGCGTACATTAGATCAAAAAATTCAGAATTACTTTTCAAGCTCTGAGGAAAGCAAAGAGTTTGAAACGTTGCGTTTTAGTCTCGCTCGAGGCTACGCCGAGCTATTTGCCCGCATTGCTGTGCTGGGTTTCTGGGTCTTTAACCGTCATGGCTTAAGGACTGCTTTAAAGGATGGAGCATGGTTGATCATTTTCCTAAATGCTGCGGAAGGGCAGACATCTCCCCCTATTACGTCATTACGTGAAAGCACATTAGCAGATTTGCTAGACCGAATTTTAACCAACCACATGTTATCTGTTATCGATTTCGCATTGGCACCGCGTGATGCCAAACCAGTTAAAGAGGAGATTACCCCATGAATAAGGATAAAGTTTACTGGAGCGCGATCATTCGTACGCTAGTAGCTAAAGAGATGCGTGTAGAGCCTGAGACGATTGATCCAGAGCAAAAATTTACCAGTTATGGTCTTGATTCGATCGTTGCTTTGTCTGTGTCTGGGGACTTGGAAGATCTGACAAAATTGGAACTTGAGCCGACACTGCTATGGGATTACCCAACAATCAATGCATTGGCTGAATATCTGGTTTCTGAGTTGCAACAGGGGGTTGCTTCATGAATAACATTGCGAGCCTAGAACCAAAAATTCTGTCGCGTCATGCGATTTCTGCAGAACAGCTTGGTATTTGGTATATCCAGCGTCTTGAGCCAACTTGCAGTGCCTACAATATGGTGGTGGCTTTTGATGTGAAGGTCAACCAGCCATTAGGCAATAAGCCGATGGAAATTTTGGAAGCAGTGTTACATGATTATCCGTTACTACGTGTAAGCATGCCTGCCAATGATCAGGGTATCGAGCAAATCATTTGGGATCGTGTATATCCTAATATCATTCTCTCTGATGCTCGTCATGTTGAAGCTTCTGATTTAACACAATTGGTTGAACAGGACACCAAGCAGCCGTTTGACCTGACTCAGCCACCGTTGTGGCGTATCCATTGCTATGAGCGTGGTCAGAATCACTATGTGATTGCAGTTGTGATTCATCATGCCTTAATGGATTTCTGGTCGATTGGTCTGTTGTTGCGTGATGTCTGCAAGCGTTTTGGACTGGTAACAGAGTCAAATGTAGTGAACGGAATCGAGTTCGCTCAATATGCAGATAAGCAGAAGAGCAACGTGATCGGTGATGCTGATGAAAGCTTATTGTTTTGGAAAAATGCGTTAAAGCATGCTCCACATGTGCATAGCATTCCACTTGATTATCCACGTCCAGCTGTGCAACAACATAAAGGTAGCTCGGTAATTTTCCGTGTACCTGAGTCAGTATCGTCTGGTCTTGTAAACTTGGCGAAAGATTATGAAATTACCTTGTTCGGTCTTGTACTATCGGGTTTCTATATCCTGCTGAACAAACTATCGAATGAAAATAATCTAGTCGTTGCCACAGCAGTAGCAGGTCGACTTGAACGCTCTTTGCGCAATGCACTAGGACAGTTTGTCAATACAATTGCTCTCAACATAGACATCGATACTGATCAGACTTTACGTCAATTTACACAGCAGGTGCAGGAACAATTAAAACAGAGTCTTAAACATCAAAAAGTTGCTTTTTCCAGAGTGGTTGAAGCTGTTTCACCAAAGCGTGATGGCAGTATCAACCCATTGGCTCAAGTTGGAATGTTTTGGGAGCGTCTAGGTGGTTTGGATGAGTTTAAAGAATTACTCTTACCAATCCAGAATCCAGCTACTTTAGCTGGTCAAGACTTGACGCTAGGAAGCTTTCCAGTCCGCCAACAAGAAGGCCAACTAGATATTATGCTAGAAATGGGCGGTGAATATCAGGGTGAACTGGTTGGTGTACTGAAATATAACTCTGAAATATTTTCTGCGGAGTCTGCCGAGAATATGGTGCAACTACTGCAAGTTGTACTATCGGAAATGGTGGCTCATCCTGAACGTAAGATCGTTGAGTTAGATATCGCACCTGATTATGCGAATGGCATTCAGCTAGGCTATCTACGTGGTCAGGTGACTGATTATCCTCGACATGATCTACTGGGAATGATTCTAAAGCAGATCGATGAGCGTGGTCACAATCATGCTATGACCTCTAGAGATCATGCTGTCAGCTATCATGAGTTAGGTCAGCATATTGCTGGGATTGCTGAATATTTACGTGCACATGGTATTACCAATGGGGATCGTGTAGGTCTGATGGTAGACCGCACTGTGCTATTGCCCGCGGCAGTCCTCGGAATCTGGGCGACAGGAGCAGCATATGTACCGTTGGATCCTAGTTTCCCAAGAGAACGTTTGCATAACATCGTAGAAGATGCTGAACCTAAAGTCATCTTGACCCAAACTGACTTGATGGATGCTCTTACAGTCTCTGTACCACGTCTAGATATCAATCAAGCTGGTGTTGTGCCCCTTGAGCAAGTACGTGAGACGCTTGCCTTTGGTGATACCGCTTATGTGATGTACACCTCCGGCTCGACAGGTAAACCTAAAGGCGTGCGTATTGGGCATCCTTCAATAGCTAATTTCTTGTTGTCTGTAAACGATAGGCTGCAAGCAACTGCTGATATGCAGTTATTAGCAATCACTACTTATGCGTTTGATATTTCTGTTGTTGAACTATTGATTCCACTGATGTATGGCGGTGTGGTACATGTGTGCCCACGTGAGATATCTCTAGATGGGAACCTGCTGGTTGAGTATATGCAGGCGAAGTCGATCAATGTTATGCAGGCAACGCCGTCCTCTTGGAAAATGCTCTTGGACAGTGAGTGGAAAGGTATCCCACATCTAACTGCACTTAGCGGAGGCGAAGCGCTAGATCCTGTACTCGCAGAAAAACTACTGGGTAAAGTCAGCTGTCTTTGGAACGTCTATGGTCCGACCGAGACAACTGTGTGGTCCAGTGCAGCCCACATCACCGATGCCAAATATATTGATTTAGGCGAACCAATGGCGAACACCCAGCTTTATGTTCTTGATGAACAGCAGCGATTGGTTCCACGAGGCGTTATGGGAGAGCTCTGGATTGGAGGCGATGGTCTTGCAGTCGATTACTGGCATCGACCTGAGTTGACAGATGCACAATTTAGAACTTTACCATCCCTACCAAATGCTGGTCGACTCTATCGCACCGGAGATAAAGTCTGTCTGCGAATGGATGGGCGTTTGACTCATCACGGACGTCTGGATTTTCAGGTCAAAATCCGTGGATTCCGTATTGAGCTAGGCGAAATCGAGAATGTCCTCAAACAGATCGATGGTATTACAGATGCAGTAGTCTTGGTTAAGACCACAGCCGACAATGATCAGAAACTGGTGGCTTATGTGACTGGACATGATATTGAAATGGCTGGTTTAAAAAAGACTCTACAAATCCATCTTCCGGCTTATATGGTGCCAAGTACGTTTATCCGATTGGATGAGTTTCCAATGACGGCTAACAATAAGTTAGATCGTAAGGCATTCCCTGAGCCAGTGTTTGAGCAGAGCAACGATTATGTTGCTCCACGCGATTCGATCGAAATCGAGTTATGTACTACCTTTGAGCAGATTTTGTCAGTCAAGCGAGTTGGTATACATGATGATTTCTTTGAATTAGGTGGGCATTCATTACTGGCTGTGAAACTTGTCAATCATCTCAAGAAGGTATTTGGTACCGAATTATCAGTTGCGTTACTTGCACAGTACTCAACTGTTGAGAGTTTAGGGGAGATCATCCGTGAAAATAAAGAAATCAAGCCTTCAATCGTAATCGAACTGCGCCGCGGAACTTATGAACAGCCGCTATGGCTCTTCCATCCGATTGGTGGCAGTACCTTCTGTTATATGGAACTTTCGCGTCATCTCAACCCGAATCGTACTTTACGTGCTATTCAGTCTCCGGGTCTGATTGAAGCAGACGCTGCTGAAGTGGCGATTGAAGAAATGGCGACACTCTATATTGCTGAAATGCAAAAAATGCAGCCTCAAGGACCTTATTTCCTCGGTGGCTGGTGTTTCGGTGGTGCGATTGCATACGAGATCAGTCGTCAGTTGCATCAAATGGGGCAGCAGGTCACAGGGATTGTCATGATCGATACACGTGCTCCAATTCCCGAGAATGTGCCTGAAGATGCTGATGATGCCATGCTTTTGTCTTGGTTTGCTCGTGATTTGGCTGTGCCTTATGGCAAAAAGCTGACGATATCAGCGCAATACTTGCGTGAATTGAGTCCAGATCACATGTTTGATCATGTTCTTAAAGAAGCTAAGGCCATCAATGTCATACCTCTGGATGCTAACCCATCAGATTTCCGACTTTACTTTGATACCTATTTGGCTAATGGCGTCGCACTACAGACCTATTTCCCAGAGCCTGAAGATTTTCCGATCCTCTTGGTTAAAGCCAAAGATGAGTCTGAAGATTTTGGGGAAAGTCTCGGCTGGGATCATTTGATCAAAGATACGCTTACACAAGTGGATCTACCTGGTGACCATTCATCGATTATGTTCGCTGAGAACGTTGCGGCTGTGGCCAAGGCAATTGATCAGATGTATCCAATTCCTGCATAAGAAATACAAGAAGGTAGAACCACTATGGTGACCATAGAACATGCTTTCCTTATACCGGCCGAGATTGATAAGGTTTTTAAATATCTTGCAAACCCGGGCAATGATGCAAGCTGGCAATTGTCATGTAAGCATTCAGAGCTACTAGACACAACTCCGCGAGTGGGCAGCAAGTATGAACTCAATTTGAGCTTTGCTAGTCGTGAGTTGGCCTTTAAAGGTGAAATTACACATCTGGTACCGAACGAATTGTATGCCTTCCAAGTGCTAGAAGGACCGTTTTATTACAAAGGTACTTATCGCTTCAAACCGCATCCAGAAGGTACATGGATTGAGTGGTTGTTTGAGGCAGAGCCGGGCGGCTTTTTTGGTGTATTTCCTAATGCACTGCTAAAAAAAATGGTTCTTGCCCAGTTCAAGAAAGATCTTGCTAATCTTCAGGCGCTGGCTCAGAAGGGCGGAACCTATGAGGCAGTGAGTACGCAAATGCAAGAGATTGAAGAGCCATCGGTAGAGGTCGAAAAAACATCGGAGAAGATTGAAGAACCATCGCCAGAGATCAAAAAACCATTGCAGGAGATCAAAGAATCATCGCAAGAGATCGAAAAACCACTTCAAAAGACTCATCTAGTGATGGAGCAATATGCGCGATGGATTCTCAGACATCGCCGTATTGTACTGACAGTGGTCATGCTCTTGACGATTGCTTTGGCATATCTTGCATCTGGCGTAAAAATTATTATTGATCCAGGTGCACTTGCACCGAATGGGCATCCTTATATCACCTCGACCAAGCTGATCGAAAAAAAATTCGGCTCCAAGTATATGGTCGTGATCGGTATTACACCGAAGCAAGGTGATATTTATCAGCCGCAAGTGTTGGAAAAAGTCAAACGTATTACCGAAGAAGTGGACAACGCCCCCGGCGTTGTTCGATCAACTATGATGAGTTTGGCTGCACGTCAAGCGAAAGGGATCATGGCTAATTCGGAAGGGTTTGATGCCAAAAAATTATTGCCGACCAGTTCAGTCACTCAGGATGATATCGATCAACTGAAAAAAGTGTTGGCAATGAATCCAACTTATATGAATTCAGTGGTGTCTAAAGATCAAAGAACTGCTGCGATTTTGCTTGAGCTTGAGGAAAGTCCAGAGGGCTTCCAGAAGATGATGGCTCCAATCAACAAAATTGTAGAAAGCGAACAATCTAAAGATATGACGCTCAGTGTCGGCGGTAATCCTGTCTATCTAGATAAAGCTGAAGATTACTCTAAGCGTATCAATATCTTGTTCCCGATTGCCGTACTGGTGATTGGATTGTTGCACTTTGAAGCATTCCGCAGTAAGCAGGGTTTGATTCTGCCACTCGTTACAGCTTTGCTTGCTGTGGCATGGGGTATGGGCATGATGGGGCTGTTCAAACAGCCGATGGATATCTTCAACTCACCTACGCCAATTCTGATTTTAGCTATTGCAGCAGGGCACGCCGTGCAGTTGCTCAAACGCTACTATGAAGATTTTGATCGTCTGATTGCTCAAGGGATGCAACCTAAAGCTGCCAATAGCGAAGCTGTGGTGCAGTCTTTAGTTCGTGTTGGTCCAGTTATGGTGCTGGCTGGTGGAATTGCGGCGGCTGGATTCTTCTCTCTATTGACCTTCAATATTCCAACTATTCGTTCATTCGGTATTTTTACTGGAATCGGGATCATCAGTACGCTGATCATTGAGATGACTTTTATTCCAGCACTACGCTCAATGTTGCCACCGCCTTCGGTTACGAAGGTCAAACGCAAAGGGCTACCGATCTGGGATTGGATTCCAAATCGTATTGGCGATGCCATTTTGTCAGTTCGTCCACGAATGATATTAATGACTGTGATTGCGGCAATTGGTGTTTTTCTTGCGATCGGCACGAGCCGTATTGTGGTAGATAACGATAGTCGGAATTTCTTCTCACGTGATCTACCGATGCAGCAGGATGACAGGTTCTTAAATCAGTCACTTGGTGGCACAAACAGCCTTTATATTATGGTCGATACGAAGGTTCGTGACGGTATTGAAAACCCAGAGATCCTAAAAGCGATTGATAATACAGAGAAGTTCGCGAATTCAATTCCAGAGGTTGGTAAAACAATCTCTATTGTGGACTATATCAAAAGAATGAATCAGGCAATGAATGCCGATCAGCCACAGGCATTTCAGGTTCCTGCAACCAAAGATGTTGTTGCTCAATATCTGCTGTTGTATTCAATGTCTGGTGAGCCGACTGATTTTGAATCCTACATTGATACTACTCAGCGCTATGCCAAGATCACGATTCTTATGAAAACGGGCAGCAACCACCGTATCAAAGAAATCCTTGAGTCGCTAAAAACGTATATGGCGGCTCAATTGGGTGACAAGGCTGTAGTGAGTTTTGGTGGTGACGTAACGCAAACCATTGCTTTGACTGAGACAATGGTTCACGGTAAGCTTATGAACATTCTACAAATTTCATTTGCCGTATTCTTTATTTCAGCACTGGTCTTCCGTTCGATTTCAGCTGGACTGATTGTTCTGACACCACTTTTGTTCTCAATTCTTGCCATCTTTGGTGTGATGGGCTGGCTCGACATTCCGCTCAATATTCCAAATTCCCTTATCTCGGCCATGGCTGTAGGTATTGGTGCTGATTATGCAATTTATTTCCTCTATCGTTTGCGTGAAATCTTGCGCGAAGAAGGGGGAGATATCAAAGATGCTATTCGTAAAACATTAAGTACTGCTGGTAAGGCTTCTCTTTTTGTCGCGACTGCGGTCGCTGGCGGGTATGGCGTATTGTCGTTGTCGCAAGGCTTCCACGTACATCAATGGCTGGCGATGTTTATTGTGATTGCGATGCTATTCAGTGTGTTTGCAACCTTAATTATGGTACCTACAATGATTCTAATATTAAAACCTCGTTTCATCTTTTCCTCAAATAAGAAAAGCATCCCCGTTGCACAAACTGTTGTGACAAGCCTTTTGTTAGGTACTGCGCTCACCTTTCCATTACCTAAAACATCTCATGCAGATGAAGTTCAAGATATTGTTAATCGTAGTGATGATGCCTCTAAATTCTTGACTTCAAGTGCTAGTGCCAAATTTATTTTGACTTCTAAAAATGGCGAGCAACGTGTGCGCTTGACTAAAAATATGACCAAGCTTGCTGGAAATACTCAGAACAATATGCGTTTGACCGAGTTTATCTCGCCTGCAGATGTACAGGGAACCACGACGTTATTGATTGAGAACTCAAAAGGCAGTGATAGCATGTTTGTCTATTTGCCTGCATTGAAAAAAGTACGCCGTCTTGCATCAGCGAATAAGGGTGATGCTTTTATTGGTACGGACTTTAGTTATGGTGATGTACTTGGCTATAAGTTAAGTGACTGGAAGTACACCAAACTTGCAGATGGCAAATTTAATGGCAAAGATTGCTATATGATCGAAGCAACGCCAATCAATAATACGGTGAAGAGTGACTTTGGTTATAGCAAACGTCGCATGTGCATACTCAAAGACAACTTTGTTACAGCAACCATCGATATATGGGACACAGCAGGCAAACCGTTAAAGCATATTGAGTTCACGGATATCCGTCCTTACGGCAAAGTGAAACCAAGATGGCAAGCCATGAAATCTATGGCGAAGAATCTGCAAACTCAGCATATGACACAAGTGATCGTCAATGATTTTGTCGCAGAAAAAACCTTATCGGATAAGCTTTTCTCACCTCAGAGTCTTGAAAAATGACGCAAGGTGCCTATTGGGTATTTGCATGCTGCAGTAGCTTTATGCTACTGCAGCATGCTTATGCAGATGACAGCGAAATGAGTTTTGTGAGCCAGAACTCAGCCAGACTCGATGTCTGGTCATCAGATCGTGATCTAAGTTCGTTAAAAAACATTGGGCAAGCAAGTTTCTGGTCCAATGGTACGCTCAAGTTTAACCCTGAGTTTAAGATCCATTACGACATAAATATTGGAGACGAAACGGACCATACTGTAAACCCAGATCAGGTGAGTAAGGTGAATCGCAACTTACGTGAGTTGTACGCCTCTTACAACTGGGATCAGACGTTCTATCTTGATGTTGGCCGCCAGATTGTCGTCTGGGGGAGAGCTGATGGGATTAATCCAACAGATAATATATCACCCCGTGACTATACGCGCCTAGTGCCCGATGAGACAGATCAACGTCTTGGAAATGATACAATTAAATTGACATATATTCCTGAATCAGGAACCAATAAATGGACAGCATTGTGGTATCCGCGTAGTCGTTCAGATGTGATTCCATTGCGTCAGATTTCTGGTGTCCAGTATGAAATAGATAAGAAGAGCCGTCCTGCATTTGCAATGCGCTGGGATTATTCTGTAGATGGTCTAGATGTGGGTGCATCGTATTTCTCAGGTTTGGACCACATGCCCGATCTGTCAATTATTTCTGCATCTCCAACAGGGGAGGCAACATTGCAGCTGAAAAATAATTCTATGTCCGTCTATGGATTTGATTTCAGTTATAACCATAACGATATCGTATGGCGCGGTGAAGCTGCCTATACAAAAACTGACTCGAATGGTAGTGAAGATCTTACGCACAAAAAAAATAATCTGACCGTGGTCATGGGTCCAGAATTAGCATTGAAGAATTCCACCGTGAGTTTAGTAGGTGTCTATAAACATACGGAGGACTTAAGATCTGCCGATAGTCTAACAAATCCATTATTGAGAGAAGTTTACCGTTATCAGCAAACCATCAGTAACCAATATGAGCGTGATCAATATGGAGCTATGCTGCGCTATGCACTTAACCTCCTGAATGACAATCTAAAGTTAGAAGTAACAGGTTTCTATTTTGCACCAGAGCCCAATGAGATGCTGAGAGTTCGTATTAATTACAACCTTAATGATCACTGGCAATTGAATGCAGGTGGTGATCGGTTCTGGGGCAGAAATGATACGGTGTTAGGACAATTTAGAGATAACAGTCTGGTGTATGCCCAGGTTCGATATAACTTTTAAGATAATTCGCTCCAAAAACAATGCTGGAGTTTGCAGTCCCTAATTAAGGTGATTTATGAATAATTTAAATAATGCAAAAAAAGATAATTTTTCACGGAAGACCATATTAGTAACAGGTGCAGCAGGTTTTATTGGCAGCAGATTGATCGTTGAACTTCTACGAGAAGGTCATCAGGTGATTGCTGCACTACGCAATGCGGCAACTAAGAAAGACAAGCTATTAGGTTTCATTGCAACACAAGGGCTGACAGATCCATCTATTTCTTTTGTTGAGTATGATTTAAGTCATGACTTTAAGTTGGACTCTCTACTAACGGATGCTCAAAAAAAGATCCATGTTGTTTATCATCTTGCAGCATCATTTAATTGGGGCATTAGCAAAGCTGAAGCTCAGCGTACGAATGTTAAATCAGGACTTGCTCTAATTGAATGGGCTGCGACATTGAAGCAGCTTGAGCGATTTATCTGGATTGGTGGATATCGTGTCGCTACTCCGCCGCAAGAGTCTGCTGATGATTTGTATTATAAATATGGTGGTTACGAAGCTTCGAAAATTTTAGGGCATCAAGCTTTTATTGAGACATGTAAGCGTTTAAATGTGCCATGGACCGCAATAAATCCGGCGACAGTCATTGATGGTTTTTATACTTATGGCGATATGCAATATATTGGTATTGCCGAAATGATTGATAAGTTATATCAAGGACGTCTGCTGGCGCTGCCTGGTGGGAGTGATACATTCCTACCACTCTGCAATATGCAATATATCGTGAGCTTTCTCATCCGAACGATATCTTTTCCTGAGACCATTGCTCAGGAGTATGTATTACTTGATCCTGCGACACCTAAATGTCATCATCTAGTTAACCTAGCTGCTGAGCACTTAGGGGTTATCGCACCACATTTGCAAATACCTAAAGTTCTGCTCGAGAAATTACCTGAGGTATTGCTGGGTGGCTCAAAAGAGCAGCT
Source organism: Acinetobacter sp. 22301 (assembly GCF_052045285.1). Classification (NCBI taxonomy): domain Bacteria; kingdom Pseudomonadati; phylum Pseudomonadota; class Gammaproteobacteria; order Moraxellales; family Moraxellaceae; genus Acinetobacter; species Acinetobacter sp. 22301. The sequence goes on from NZ_JBQEOR010000009.1 coordinate 122,877, forward strand.
CGCTTTCATTTCTAATGAAAACTATCATGTCGCTGAGACAGAAAAGATGGCTGTTAAGATGGGTATCGCAGACCTAATCAATACCAGTCCTTATTTTTCTCGTTGGATTGATCGTCTGGTGCTTACACGTTTTGGTCGTATGCAAGCACCAACACCTAGCTGTTTCAGCTATCAGAATCGATATTGGACAGAAATCTACACTAAACAACCAGTTGGTTCAGAAAAATCTTCTGCATTGTTTTTACACGGCATTCCATTCGATAGCACATGTTGGTTCCCAATAATTAATAAAATCACCTATGATCAGGTTGCTATGATGGACCTACCTGGACTTGGGCGTTCAGGTAGTTATGGGGTGATGGAAGATAACAATCATCAGTTTATTGATAATGCTGCAAAGCTTTTAGCACCAAATAGTGTTGTTATTGCTCACTCGTTAGGATGTTTATTTGCATTGAGTCTTGCACAGAAATATCCAAATAAAGTTGCACGTCTTATCCTTATATCTCCTTATTTCGTGCAGGCACAGGCCGCAAAAATACTTCAAATACAAACGATCTCTAATCTAATTTTCCGTTTTGTATCGAAAGATAAGATTGCTAAAAATCTGCATCCAGATGGGCAAAAAAATCTATCTGTTGGTTATGCGATGGATTCATTACGCCGAGTGTCGGTAGCCAAGCATATTAGTGAGTATATGCATCGTATTAGTTTGCCTCAGCAGAGAGTATCTCAAACAGCTTTGTTAAACGAACTTGGCTCTAAAGTTGAAATCATTGTTGGAGAGAAGGACCCAATTGTTACTACAATAAGTCCTAATATCCCTGTACATATCATTGCTGGCGCAGGCCATAATCCGCACGTTACTCATGTAGAAGCGGTTTATGATTATCTCACACCAGTTCTAACTAAATACATCAGCACCACAGTACAGCTCAGTGATGTCTGATATTTCCAAAGTACAGGTTTATGTCTGCCCAGTTTCACGGGTGCCACAAAACCATCTCATATTGAGTCATTATCTCAGCTTTCTCAATGCGGCAGAAAAGTTGAGATATGATCAATATCATCCTCATGCTGCACGTCTTTTCTTAATTTCTCGTGTCTTAACGAAGTCTGTTTTAGCAGATAAGTTAGGTATTTCACCCCATGAGGTCAACATTCAATTACAACCTAACGGCAAACCTTTTATACAAGGCAATAAAGCTGTTTATTTCAATCTTAGTCATTCAGCAGACGTTATTGTTCTTGCGGTGACTGAAGAAGGGGAAATAGGAGTCGATGTTGAACGGGTGGACCGTGAGTTCGATTGGATGCGTGTCGATAGCGTGTTAGCGCCAAGTGAAATTGAATGGATTCAGGAAAATGAAAGGATTGATCCATCCACTGTATATCAACGGTTTTTTCAAATATGGACCTTAAAAGAATCCTATATTAAATGTACTGGCGAAGGAATGAGTCGTCATTTAAAGAAGCTCAACTTTCATGTGTTAGCTGAACATATAGATTTTCTCGATTCAACTCGTGATATTCAAAAGGCAGAAGAATATTATTTCCAAAGCTATGTCTATGATCATAACTTTATCTTTTCGATCTGTTTACAACAAAGATGTAGTCTAGAGCGCTTTAACTTGGATTGTTTTCAATTAGTACCATGTATATCTACGCATCGCATAACGCCAGTACCGTGCAAATATAACTAGATTAACTCGATACAATTAGTGGTTTAAAAATCTGAGTCTATTAATGAAACACTCGGGCTTGAGTCGAGCTATTCTCAAAATATGTTGTGAATCGATAGAACGTAAAATCATGGATCGATAAAAAGAAAAAAGCCCCAGTCTTTCGACTAGGGCCTTTTAAATTTGGAGCGGGAAACGAGACTCGAACTCGCGACCCCAACCTTGGCAAGGTTATGCTCTACCAACTGAGCTATTCCCGCATATATAAGCAGTTTTTACTAAAACTTTCTCAAAAAAAACCAATTTGGAGCGGGAAACGAGACTCGAACTCGCGACCCCAACCTTGGCAAGGTTATGCTCTACCAACTGAGCTATTCCCGCGTGCCGCTTATAATACATTAAGCAAAACAAGGGTCAACAACTTTATGCAAATAATTATGCTGATTGCATAAAATAAAAACAGAAATGAGTATTTAGCGGTATTTTTATTGTTAAGTTGCCGAATAAATAGACATTTTGTTTGAAGTCAAAGCATACAAGAGCAACTTTTGTTTGTGTGTAGACAGGGTATACTAGTTTCAAATATACGAATAATCGTAAAAGGAAAAGCTATGAGCCTTGAACAACAGTTGATTGAACGGTTACAAACACTTGCACCTAGCCATTTGGAAGTGCTCAATGAGTCTGCCGGGCACGGTGGTTATTTTCCAGGTAAGGAATCTCATTTTAAAGTGATTATAGTGAGCGACGAATTTAATGGATTGCGTTTAGTTCAACGTCATCAAAAAGTATACGCGTTAGCTTCTGATTTGATGAATCCAGGCCAAATTCATGCTTTAGCGATTCATGCTTATTTGCCAAGTGAGTGGCAAGGTCAAGCTCCTGCTAGCCCAGAATGTGCACATGCACCTAAAAGCTAAGGGTTAATTTCATGGATGCACATTTACTCACTAAAATTATTCATATGACTGCGGTAGCTGCTGCACTTATGGTCTTTGTTTTACGCGCTTCAACTCTGTTTATAGGTGTTCAAGGTGAACAACCCAATCCAGCAGGGCGTAAAGTATTAGTTGCCTTACAACATTTGTCATTTACCGTGGTTTTCATTACGGGTGCAATTTTGTTAGTCATGAAAGACTTTCAAGTACAACCGTGGTTTTACGCTAAAATTATTCTATTTTTAGTGTTGTTATCTTCCCTGATGAAAGCCTTTAAAAAAGATGACACTCTTTTGTTGGCACAGCGTCGTGCAGGTTTGGTCATTAGTGCGATTGCATTTATTGCTATTATTATCTTAGTGATTGTGAAACCTGTTTTTGCTTAATTGTTCTACATTCTTTGCCTTTTTGATTAAGCTCTAGGTTAAACTGCGTACAGTAAAATAATATGCAGAGGGAAACATGTTAACTCGTGTGGTGTTTAACCAAAAAGGCGGTGTAGGGAAATCAAGTATTACTGTAAATTTGGCTGCAATTAGTGCCAAACATGGCTTAAGAACATTGGTGATCGATCTTGATCCTCAAGCCAATTCTAGTCAGTATCTTTTAGGTGACGAAGCAACCTATTCTGCTGAAAAATCAATTTTAGAGCCAAATATCGAAAATTTCTTTGATGATGTGTTGGGCAACAATCAACAAAAGGGTTTAATCGGTAACGCATTAGGTTCAATTTTAAAAGCTCCAAGAAATAAAGATCTCGACAGTTTTGTTCATTCAACTCCTTTTGCAAAATTAGATGTGCTTCCAGCAAGTCCTACACTTGGCGCGCTTGAACATGCGCTTGAAAGTAAACATAAAATTTATAAATTGCGTGACTCTATTCAAAACTTAGTTGGGCGATATGACCGTATCTATATAGACACACCACCAGCGTTTAACTTTTTTACTCTCTCTGCTCTGATTGCGGCAGATAAAGTACTCATTCCTTTCGACTGTGATGTTTTTTCAAAGCGTGCGTTACAAACATTGATTGAAAATGTTCTCGAAACGCAAGATGATCATAATGATCGCTTGGAAATTGAAGGAATTGTGGTGAATCAATTCCAATCCCAAGCAAAATTACCTCGGGAAGTGGTTCAGCAGTTAAAAGATGAAGGGTTGCCTGTACTCAATAGCATGTTACCGCCTTCGATTTTGATGAAAGAATCGCATCAGAAAAATTTACCTTTGGCCCATTTAGCACCCGAACATAAATTGACTCAAGCTTATGAGACATTGTTTGGTGAGATTGAGCCAAAACGATAAGAGAAAAATGATGAAAGGCTTATATATTGCGCCTTTAGTGGCAGCCACTTTACTCCTTGGCGCTTGTGCTACAACGGTAAAACCGACTTATGTGTCTCCGACACAATATCAATCTTTGAGCTGCCAACAGCTTCAAAGTGAATATAACCGTATTCAGCAATATATCGACAATGGCGTGCAAACTCCAAAAAGTACAGGTATGGGTGTTGGCCTTGGACTCGGTGGTGGCTGGGGACGAGGTGGTTGGGGATTCGGTCCATCTATTTCTGTAAACATGGGACAGTCTTCTTCAACGAAAAATACCGAACTTTCACGTGTTTTAGGCCAACAAGAAGCAATTGTTCAGGCTGCCCAGTTCAAGAATTGTCCAATTATTGTCCGTAAAAAGACCAATTAATAGTCAACTTTGCATCACAATATGCTAATTAAGGCATGTTGTGATGAATAAAGTTTAGCAAAATGTTTCATAATAAAATTAATATAAATAAGTGGTTTATCAATTTTTAAGCTTCTAAAATTCTGTATTTTCTGTAATCAAAAAGCCTCATAAACTTGCTATATTTTGCCTGTTTCGTTTAAGGTGGCCCCATCTTGGATATTATGGAAACTTTATGATTGAGAGTTGGTTTTTTGTATTGGCAATGTTGGCTGTTTTGCTCATTCCTGGGCCGACAAATGCTTTACTTGCAACCGCTGCTCATTCTCAAGGTTTATCTAAAGCGTTTTGGCTTATTCCTATGGAATGGTTAGGCTATGCCTACGGTATTAGCTTTTGGGCTGTGTTTATTCATTTGGCAGCACCAGTTTGGCCGGCGTTATTGCTCATTTTACATATTACAAGTGTGGCGTATGTGTTCTGGATGGCATTCCGATTATGGAAAACCACCCATTTACAACAATTTAGTCAAACTCACCGTAACATTCGCCCACGTCAATTATTCTTCTCAACCTTAAAAAATCCGAAATCTTTACTTTTTGCTGCAGGTATTTTCCCTGCCGAAACATGGAATTCGCCTGAAAATTGTCTAATGGTATTTGGTGTTTTTACATTGACGCTCATTCCAGCTGCGAGTTTCTGGATGATTTTTGGACGTGCACTATTAACGGGCCCAGTACAAAAAATAAAAGCCGATCATTTATATAAAGGATCGGCTATGTTGCTTATTTTATGTATGCTTCCAGTGGTATTCCGTTTCTTCTAAATTAAGCCTTAAGCATTGGTTTTACGGCTTTTTAGCTTTTCACGTATAAAGCCGATGATGCCTGGTAAAACACTAATAATAATGATGCCAAAAATAAGATGAGTGAAGTTATCTTTAACGATTGGCATATTTCCAAATAGATAGCCCAACGCCACAAAAGAAGCGACCCAACAAAATGCCCCAATCACATTATAAGTTAAGAAAAACTTATAGTTCATGCTGCCAGCACCCGCAACAAAAGGGGCAAAAGTACGGGCAAATGGAACAAAGCGAGCAAAAATAATTGTTTTGCCACCATGACGAGCAAAGAATTCTTGAGTTTTAATTAAATGCTGCTTATTAATGAATCGTGAATTCATTTCAAATACACGTGGACCGATAAAACGACCAATATGGTAGTTCACTGTATCGCCTAAAACGGCAGCAATGAAGAGTAGAGCACCCAATAACCATGGATCCATCGCACCTGTAGATGCTGCTAAAGCACCAGCTGCAAATAGTAAACTATCTCCTGGTAAAAACGGCATAACCACTAAACCGGTTTCGACAAAGATAATTAAAAATAAAATGCCATAAATCCACGTCCCGTAATTTGTAATAAACTCGGCGAGATGTTGATCAACGTGTAGAATAAAATCAAGAAGTTCCATGAGATGATTAAGTGGTAAACCGTGCTCAAATCCTAGCAGTGACCCTATAGAAAGTCAGTATAAAACATCAAAAATATACAAATTGATCATCCTGTTTGTGCAACGATATATATGGATTTTGAGTATTTAATTATCAATGTCCCAAACCTAGAATGAGCTCATCAATAAATAAGCATTTAAATAAAGGTGGCAAAATGTTTAATCCAAATGTAGTGGTCAAAAATATCGTAACGCAATCAGGCGCGGACAGTTTTATTAGCCTTATTGCTCGTCTTCTTATGGCTTATATCTTCCTTGTTGCTGGTTGGGGGAAAATTACTGGTTATGCAGCAACTGCAGGATATATGGAAGCAATGGGTGTACCAGGTGGGATTCTTCCTTTAGTGATCTTGGTTGAGTTTGGTGGTGGTTTAGCCTTGTTATTTGGTTTCCAAGCACGCTTTGCAGCTTTCGGTCTTGGTATCTTTAGTATTTTAACTGCATTCTTGTTCCACCAAGGTGGGGCTGACGCAGCAGCACAATACAATAATGGCATCCATTTTATGAAAAACTTAGCAATGGCAGGTGGTTTATTCTTCCTAATGCTTCATGGTGCTGGCCGTATTAGTCTGGATCATGTAATCGAAAAATAAGATATAAGACAAAAGAAAACCGGATGAGCAATTCATCCGGTTTTTTATTTCTTTATTTTAAAAATTAAAGCATAAATTGGATTTGCAATTCCCCAACCACGAAACCAAGAACTGCGCCGACTGCAATCAAGGCCCACTCATCTTCTTTAAATGCAGGACGTAACATCCCTTCAAATTCAGAAGGTGTTAATTTTTGCATACGCTCAATGAGTGTGCTACGAATATTCATTGCATCTTCTGCATAAGACTCTACATATTTCATCGTCTCTGGAAGCTGTTGCATAATACGTTCAGCAACTTGTGATTTCATATTCTGATATTTTTCTCCGCCAATTGCATATACAACTAACGGACGAATAACCCCAGCTTGCATATCAATTTCTTGTTTGACATGGCGGTTAACCAGATCAATAACACGCGCAGAATGTGTACCCGAAAATAACTCTTCCATCATGTGACGTGAAGTTAAAAGCTGTTTAGAAATTAAAGCTGCATAGTCAGCTGCAACTTCATTTTGACGTTTAATAAACAGACCTTGCCATGTGTAACCCAATATCTTTTTAGGATAAAGTGGTCTAAACATCATTTGCAGTGCAATCCAGTCACTAAAGAAACCCACAAAGCCACCAAACAAAGGTAGCATCCAAGGATATTTTCCTTGAGTGACAATCCAGCACAGCATCTGAATCACACCGATACCGAAGCCAAATACGAAACCTACATTACTGAAAAATTTAAATTCTTGTTTCCCTACACGTTTAAAAATATTGTTGAGCAAACGTTTATCTTTAAGCAAGTTGCTGATAACAAGATGTTTAATATCAAAGTATCGATTCACATCACGTTGTACTTCGCTCATGATGTGTTCAACAATTTCGGGTGCTTTGGATTGCACACGACGGATGAGTCTTTGGCGAGCAAATTCTGGCATGCCTTCCCATAAACCGGGCTGATACTCTTGAGCAACGTCACGGGTAATATCTTCAGCCGCTGCAAGTAGAGGTTTTTCTATTTCTTTGGCAATACGTTTAGGATCTAGGCGTGCAAAAATTTCTTCAGGTTTAATCAGCTTTGCTGTCATGAGCTCAACAGCAATGGTTGCCATTTTCTCTGCTTTGCGAGGCACAATGCCTTGCCAACCCAAAAATGGTTTAATACCTTTAAATTCAAGTGGTGAAAACATCATCTGGATGGCAACCACCTTGGTGATATAGCCAATTAAACCACTCATAAAAGGAATAGAGACATACAACCAAAAATGTTGCTGGAAATCTGCAATCATAGTTTGAAGCATTGTTGTTCCTTAGATTTCTATTGATTTTGATAGGGGGCAACAAGCCATAAAAATGGATAATTGTTTAAGCACAGACAAATATCGCTTATGGTATTTACCTTTCCATGGTAATGCCTGTTTTATCGGCTCATCTTAACATCAAATCCAAGACGATGTTGCATAGAATGTGATGAATTTATCAATACACATGGAGTTTTTAAGCGTAACCCATACAGTTGATAAATATAAGTAAATTTTGATTTATATCAAACAATCCAATTATAGAAATGATTCTGATATGAAAAAAATAAGATATATGATGATTTGCGGTGCGCCGAAGCGCGAAAAATGTTAAAATGGCGCGCTTAATTCTTTTGCCATTTAGTGGTTTGTCATGACTACCAATACTCAAATTACTGAAGATCGTATCCTGATTCTGGATTTCGGCTCTCAATATAGTCAGCTCATTGCACGTCGTGTACGTGAAGCTGGTGTTTACTCTGAAATGTATGCTTTTGATATGTCTGAAGAAGACATTCGTGCTTTTAAGCCAAATGGCATTATTTTGTCAGGTGGACCTGAGAGTGTGCATGAAGAAGGCAGCCCTCGTGCACCACAAGTAGTGTTTGAGTTAGGTGTTCCAGTATTGGGTATTTGCTATGGCTTGCAAACCATGTCTGAACAGTTAGGCGGTAAAGTTGAGCCGGGTACTGTACATGAGTTTGGTTATGCCGAAGTTGATATCGTTAAACGCGACCAACTGATTGGTAACTTACAAGACCGTGAAAACCAACTTCATGTTTGGATGAGTCATGGTGACAAAGTTAGCCAGATTCCAGAAGGCTTTACCATTACTGCAAGCACACCAAGCTGTCCAGTTGCTGCTGTAAGTGATGAAGCGCGTCGTTTCTATGGCGTGCAATTCCACCCAGAAGTAACACACACGGCAAAAGGTGAAGAGTTACTTGCAAACTTCGTTCATAAAATTTGTGGATGTGGTGGCCTTTGGACACCTGAACACATCATCGATTTACGTGTAGAACAATTACGTGAACAAATCGGTAATGAAAAAGTTCTTTTAGGTCTTTCTGGTGGTGTTGACTCATCTGTAGTTGCTGCGCTTTTACACAAAGCAATTGGCGACCAGTTAACATGCGTATTCGTTGATAATGGTTTACTTCGTTTAAACGAAGGCGATCAAGTGATGCAAATGTTTGCTGAAAACATGGGTATCCGTGTTATTCGTGCAGATGCTGAACAACGTTTCTTAACTGCATTGGCTGGTGAAGTTGATCCAGAGAAAAAACGTAAAATCATTGGTCGTGAATTCATTGAGGTATTTGCTGAAGAAGCACGTAAACTTGATGGCGTGAAATTCTTGGCACAAGGTACGATTTACCCAGACGTAATCGAATCTGCTGCAAGCAAACAAGGTAAAGCACACGTAATTAAATCACACCACAACGTGGGTGGTTTACCAGAAGATTTAGCATTTGAATTGGTAGAGCCTTTACGTGACTTGTTCAAAGACGAAGTTCGTAAGTTAGGTACTACACTTGGTTTGCCACATAGCATGATTTACCGTCATCCATTCCCGGGCCCTGGTTTAGGTGTTCGTATTTTGGGTGAAGTGAAGAAAGAATATGCTGATATTCTTCGTCTTGCTGATGACATCTTCATGCAAGAGCTTCGTGACAGCGGTTGGTATGATAAAACTGCTCAAGCGTTTGCCGTATTCCAACCTGTTAAGTCAGTTGGTGTAGTAGGTGATGGTCGTCGTTATGCATGGGTAATTGCGCTTCGTGCAGTTGAAACGGTTGACTTTATGACAGCTCGTTTTGCACATTTACCATACGAATTGGTTGATAAAATCTCAACGCGTATTATGAATGAAATTAAAGATGTATCACGTGTTGTATACGACGTGTCATCTAAACCACCAGCAACGATTGAGTGGGAATAATTTTCCTCTAGTTGTTGTTAAAAAAGGACGCATTAGCGTCCTTTTTTATTACTTAACGATTTTAATAAGAGTAAATTTATTAGCTCAAGGAACTGTATATAGAGGGTTGAATATAATATTTTATAATTTTATATGCTGGATTGGTTTTACCTAATTTTAAGGTCTAAAGGTTATGCCCCTATTAAATGAAATAAGAGCCAAAATTGAAAGAGATTTCCATAGACAACTACCAGATATATATTTTGAATTATTAAAATTTTCAAATGGTTTTTTATTTGAAAGTGGCGTAGTTATTTATTCTTCTGATGAGGTTTTTGAAAGAAATCAAACTTTTGAAGTGCAAAAGTATGCTGGAGATTATTTAGCTATAGGTGATGATAGTGGTGGAATATCAATTCTTATACCATTTCTAGGAACAGGTGTTTTTACTGTAGATCAAGGCAGCATGGATACTAATGACATGAGTAAAATTAGTGATTCCTTAATGAACTGGTTTAAAGCTGGATGCCAAATTTAGCTTTTGGCAAATGAATTTTAAATGGGATAAATGAACCAAGGTTGGTTTGATGAGAATAATTTTTAAGAGTGCTTAAGCACTCTTTTTTTATTACTTAGTTTTTAAAGCTCAAAATTAATTTTGATAACTATCAAACCAATAGAACAACTCTTATTACTTTTACTTGATCAAAGATATATTAAGATATATCTTAATAATTATAAATTGATCATTTTGGATCTTAAAAGATGAAACAACAATCAGAACAGCATCATGCTGAACATCATCGTTCGGGACGCCGTGGAAGACTTTTTGAAGCTGGACGCATGAAACTTTTGGTACTCCACCTTATTCAGCAAAGCCCAAAGCATGGCTATGAAATCATTAAAGAAATAAGTGATTTGGTAGGCGATGGCTATACGCCAAGCGCAGGAACAATTTATCCAACATTAACCAGTCTTGAAGAAATGAATTTGATTAATTTGCTGGATATAGAGCGTAAGCAATATCAAATCACGGAATTTGGGAAAGCTTACTTAGCTGAACAACAAGACAAGTTGAAAGAGTTATTAGAAAAACTACGTTTAAGACGAGAAATCCACAGTAATGATGAATTAATCGAAATTCATCGTGCCATGGAAAACCTAAAAACAGCCTTACGGTTGAAGTTGAACTCGGCAGGTTTACAGCAAGAGCAGATTTATCAAATTGCCGAAAAAATTGATCAGGCTGCTGTTGCTATTGGGCGGCTATAAATCGACCTTAAACAATTTGAAATTTTTCAAAGTTATTAACTTTTAAGAGAGAATTTATATATGAAACAACATCAATATCATGTCACGGTACAACACTTAAAAAATGCAAAAGGAGAAGCTTCAACTTATACTGAACGCCTTGAATTCTATGCGGGAAATCATGACGATATTTTTGAAATTGTTGAACGCTTAAAAAAAGCAGATTTTTTTGATGATGAAACTACAAAATCTTTTGGTGTTGGCTTAAAGTTATTTAGTGAAGTCATGTTAGAAAATCGAGACCATCCACTATTTCAAGAGTTTCTCCCGCAATTTGGTCAATTTATGAAAAACCTAAAACAGCTCGTTAAAACTCAATCAACTTAAGCTGCTCAGTGCAGCTTTTATTTTTCTATAATTAAAAAATGGATTGTCTCATTCATAGCACCCTGTGTATTACTAAAAGACTATATTGAATAATGAGTGTATTGTTAAGATCATTACAACGACTCATTGCAAAAGCATAGGTAAAAGAGAGTAATATCATGAGCAATAATAATGATTACGATATTTCTGATTCAAAGGATTGTGAAAAATTTGCCAATCAGTTTATTCAGGAATTTCCAATTCGCTCTGCTGAAATTGGACAGGGGACAGTCATTAAGCGGGCTTTACCTAGCCGACAAAAACGAATGATTGGTGCGTGGTGTTTCCTAGATCATGCGGGCCCAGTAACTTTTCCGGCGGGTGATGGTTTAGATGTTGGTCCTCATCCTCATATTGGTTTGCAAACCTTCACGTGGATGATTGAAGGCACCATGATGCATACCGATAGTCTAGGCTCAAAACAACTGATTCGACCTAAACAAGTTAATTTAATGACGGCAGGTCACGGAATTTCACATACAGAAGTTGCACCTGATACTGAAACTCAAATGCACGCTGCTCAGCTCTGGATTGCCTTACCAGATGCTAAGCGCAACATGGATCCGAAATTTGAACATTATCCTGAACTGCCTGTTGTTGAGAAAGACGGTCTAGAGTTTACCGTGCTTGTGGGTGAATATTTGGCAACTACTTCTCCAGTAGTTGTACATACACCGTTAGTGGGTGTTGACCTCATTGCTACCGAAGATACGAAAACCCGCATTCCATTAAATCCTAATTATGAATATGGTTTTATGGCGCTTGAGGGTAGTGCTCATGTAAATGGCCATGAGTTAACTGCTGACAACATGGTGGTATTAGATACGGGTCTTAGTGAAATTGAGATTGAAGTAAAAAAAGGTAACCGTATTCTTTTGATTGGCGGTGAACCGTTTGAAACACCAATTTTACTCTGGTGGAACTTTGTTGCACGTACAATGGATGATTTAAAAGAAGCCCGTGAGCAATGGATTAACCATGATGCACGTTTTGGTGAAATTCCAGATTATGTTGGTGCACGTTTAGAAGCCCCTGTTCTTCCAGATCAAATGAGAGCATCAAAATGACAGCAGTAATCGCAAGCAGTAAAGCAAAGCCCCTTGCTGAACAATGGAAGGGCGAAATCACCAGTGGTCGTCACCAATATTTTTGTGATGAGCCAGAAAAGTTAGAAGGGCAAGATCAAGGCCCAGCGCCATATGATTTGCTCACTGGAAGTTTAGCCGCGTGTACGCTCATTACTTTAAGAATGTACGCAAAGCATAAGGGTTATGATTTTGGTGAGTTTTCAGTTGAAATCGATTTTCATACCAATAGAGAACATGAAGAACATATAGAACGTCGTATTGTTTTTAAAGACTTGCCAAACGAAGAGCTTCAACAAAAAATCTTAGCGGTATGCGGTAAAACCCCAGTCACTAAAACTTTGTTACGTAGTTTAGACATTCATACTGTGCTTGTTACAGCGTAAAAATGCTATTTTGTTGAGGTGGATGATTTTATATCCATCCCACAAATGGAATAAAACAGCATGTTCACATGCTGTTTTTTATGTAAAAAAGAAAAATAAAAGCAGGCAATAACATGATTAGTGTACACCACCTGGAATGTTCGCGATCGTTTCGAATTCTATGGGCTTTAGAAGAGTTGGGCTTAGATTATGATATTCATTATTATCAACGTCTACCTAACTATTCCGCTCCAGAAACATTGAAATGTATTCATCCTTTAGGTAAAGCTCCGATTTTGACTGATGATGAACAAGTCATCGCAGAATCTGCTGTGATTTTAGAATATTTACAGCAGCGTTATGATCAGAAGCAACAATTTAAACCTACAGAGACACAAGATTTACAGCAGTATATTTACTGGATGCACTATGCAGAAGGTTCACTTATGCCGTTATTAGTCATGACTTTGGTCATGAATAGTGTAAACAAGCATGTACCATGGTTAATTCAACCAGTAGCTAAAAAAATCACAGAAGGGGTGAAGGCAAATTTTGTTCGCCCACGCATGAAAGATCATATTAGTTTTTTAGAAAACTATTTGGCAGAGCATGAATATTTTGCAGGTGATTTTTCATTCGCTGATATTCAAATGAGCTTTCCTTTGGAAGCTTTACAATCTCGCTTACAGGGTAAATACCCTCATATTCAAGCTTTTTTACACCGTATTCAGGAAAGACCTGCGTTTCAAAAAGCGAGACAAAAGGGAATTGGTTCTAATGAAAGGAATTGTGCAGATATTTAAAAGAAAAGGAACAAATATTTGTTCCTTCTTTATTTTCACTTTACTTGCGTTTGATCACGATAGAATCAATGCCACTATGTTGTAAGGTCTGCTGAGCAGCCAAGGCAGCGTCTTGAGTATCATACGGTCCGGAAATAACGCGATACCATGTTTGTCCGTTTTCAGTACTTTTGACTACATCCGCAGATAAGCCATTTAAAATGATTTCTGCACGGCGGGCATCAGCCTGATCAGGATCGTTATAACTACGAACTTGTAAAATATATGTAGGTTGCTGAGGAGTTGTAGCTGACTGATTCGGGTCAATTCCTACACTTTCAGAGGCGGCTGGTTGAGTGGTACTTGGTGCTTCAACGATCATAGCAGTGCCTTGATTTTTACTTTCAGGGATCGCTTGTTCAGGAATAGGGGTAACCTGTTGTTGAGGCAATAGGTCGTAGAAGCGATAGTCTTTATTAGTATCTTCTTCTTGATAATGTTCAGAAGTAATCTGATTTTTCGCAGGAACAGGTTGCCAAGGTTTCCAAAGCATAAGCATTACAGCGATACATAAGACCGCCAAAATAGCGACAAGTGTCCCTAACCATTTGGGAATTATGGGCTTTTTAGGCTTATTAGGTCTTTCAGATACACCGCGTTGCGTTTTGCCAAACACGTGGATTATTCCTCTGTATTTTGATTGTTTTTTAATTCGAGTTTGAGTCTCGTCTTACGATGCTAAAAACAGTGGTTTGTATCGATATTTTAAATATACAAACCACCGCTTACTATATATTGCATGACCTTTAATTTGCTGTCATGCAATATATTTATTACATAGATTCTGGTGCAGATACACCAAGTAATTCTAAACCATTACGAAGCACTTGTTGTACATTGATTGAAAGCAATAAACGGGCTTGTGTAAGCTCTGCATCATCGCTTAATACTTTATGTTCATTGTACCAACCGTGGAACAGGGCAGCTAACTCTTTTAAGTAATTACCAACCTGATGAGGTTCATATGCATTTGCAGCACGTAATACCGCGTCTGGGTATGCTGCCAGTTTAGCAAGAATCTCAGTTTCTGCATCAAGAGACAAGCGAGCTGCATGTGGACGAGCAGCGTTTACATCGAATTGTAAATCTGTGCTTACTGCTTTTTCTAACATACGACAAATACGTGCGTGTGCATATTGAATATAGTACACAGCATTGTCTTTACTTTGTGAAACAGCAAGGTCAAGGTCAAAGTCGATGTGTTGTTCACTCTTACGCATTACGTAGTAGAAACGAGCTGCGTCATTGCCCACTTCTTTACGTAAGTCACGTAAAGTCACGAATTGACCTGAACGAGAAGACATTTGAACCATCTCGCCGCCACGCCATAAACTTACAAACTGAACTAAAAGAACAGTCAATTTCTTAGAGTCGTAACCCATTGCATCAATCGCCGCTTTTACGCGAGAAATATAGCCATGGTGGTCAGAACCCCAAATATCGATTAGGTCAGTATAACCACGTTGTAGTTTATTTAAGTGGTATGCAATGTCAGATGCAAAGTAAGTCGTTTGACCATTACGACGCTTAACAACACGGTCTTTTTCATCACCAAATTCAGTCGACTTGAACCAGATGTTGCCATCTTTTTCATAAAGGAAGCCACGTTGATCAAGAGTTTCTAAAGCTTCATCAATTTTTGCACTAAGAGATGCTTCACTAAACCATTGGTTGAACGTTACACCAAAGTCAGCAAGGTCATCTTTAATATCATCTAAAATGGCGTGAAGAGCAGCTTGGTGGAATACACGGTAACCTTCACCTAACAATTGTTGTGAGTTGGCAATAAGGCCATCAATATGCTTTTCTTTATCACCAGATAACACAACTTTGTTGCCTTCGCTATCTAGCTCTTCAGCATATTGCACATCTTCTGGTACATCTTTATAAACATTCGCAACTTCACGAACGTAAGCATCGCCATCTTTATCAATAATGCCTTGTGCGATTTCTTTAACGTAATCGCCTTGATATGCATTTTTAGGGAATACAAGGTTTTGTCCAAGTAGTTCCAAATAACGTAAATAAGTAGAAGTCGCCAAAATATCCATTTGACGGCCAGCATCATTCACATAGTACTCACGGTCAACTTTAGCACCCGTTGCTTCAAGTAAATTAGCAACAGTCATACCGTATGCCGCACCACGTCCATGACCTACGTGTAGGCTAGACGTAGGGTTTGCAGAAACAAATTCGACTTGAATCTTTTTCGCTGCATTTGCTTGGCTACGACCAAAAATTTCTTTTTGTGCTTGAATTTGATCAAGAATAGCAAAACGCTGATCTGCATTTAAAAAGAAGTTAATAAATCCGGGCCCTGCGATTTCAGCTTTACTGATATCTGCCACTTCTGGTAATGCAGCTAGAACTTTCTCAGCTAAATCACGTGGTTTCATACCAGCAGCTTTCGAGCCGATCATGGCAATATTAGAAGCAAAGTCGCCATGGCTTCGGTCTTTGGTGCGTGTTAAATTGCTTGTGTTTTTCCAGTCGGAAGGAAGCACCCCTTCTTGTTGAAGAGTTTGCACTGCATGGTCGAGAGCTGCTTGTATTGCCGTATTCATATCAATCGAAAATAGATGTCGCAGAAAAACGTCAAATATAGCAAATTTCCGATGACTTAGGGGAGGGGATTTAATATTTCAATAATTCTTTATGCAAATTACTGATGATTATTTTTTAAATGAATGTTGGTTGATGAATCGCCTTACTATTCTGAAAATAAATAATTACAAGCCTTCTGGGCAGTTTTTGTGAGTAAATTACGTGTTTAATTTAATATTATTTCCTGAGGAAATACCTATTGCCACTAACTCATATAATTATGGCTTTTAAAATTGAGAAAATAAAAGAGGTTTTTAAAATTATAGAAATATTAAGATACTGATTTATATTAATTATTTTTAAACATGTTGTAACTAAATAGTGTTTAATTTTAACATCACGGTTTAAAATATCTATTTTGATCGAATTAGGCTTAAGCTTATACGCACAAAGAGTTTTAGAGACCATACAAAACGTGTTTTTCTCTACTCTAAGCTGGAAAATGAGATAGGCAATGATATCAGGACACCCAAGTAAACATCCCCTTTATATTCCATATGCAGGTTTTACACTTTTAGAGTTACCACTCTTAAATAAAGGTTCGGCTTTCACTGAAGAAGAAAGAAGTAACTTTAACTTACACGGTTTACTCCCCCATATTATTGAAACTATTGAAGAGCAGAGCCAGCGCTCTTATCAACAATATTGCGCTTTTACTGATGATATCAATCGACATATCTATTTGCGTAATATCCAAGATACCAACGAAACCTTGTTCTATCATTTAATCGAAAATCATCTTGAAGAAATGATGCCGATTATTTATACCCCAACAGTGGGTGAGGCATGTCAGCGTTTCTCTGATATCTATCGTCGTCATCGTGGTGTTTTTATTTCATATCCAGATCGTGATGTGATTGATGATATTTTGCAGAACGTAAATAAAAATAATGTAAAAGTCATCGTGATTACTGATGGTGAACGTATCCTAGGTCTTGGTGACCAAGGTATTGGTGGTATGGGTATCCCTATTGGAAAACTTTCACTTTACACCGCTTGTGGTGGGATTAGTCCAGCTTATACATTACCAATCACAATTGATGTAGGGACGAATAATCCACAATTGTTAAATGATCCGATCTATATGGGTTGGCGTCAGCCACGTATTAGTGGCGATGAATATTACGCATTTGTCGATATGGTGATTGAGGCTGTGAAGCGTCGTTGGCCAAAAGCGTTAATTCAGTTTGAAGATTTCGCACAAAAAAATGCGATGCCGCTTTTAGAAAAGTATCGAGATAAAATTTGTTGTTTTAACGATGATATTCAAGGAACAGCAGCGGTATCTGTAGGTAGTTTGATTGCTGCAAGTCGTGCAGCAGGCAAGCAATTAAAAGATCAAACAATTGCTTTCTTAGGCGCGGGCTCTGCGGGATGCGGTATTGCAGAGCAAATTGTTGCGCAAATGGTTGCTGAAGGTCTGACTGATTCTGAAGCACGTGCACGCGTTTATATGGTTGATCGTTTTGGCTTGATTACCGAAAATCAGCCAAACTTATTGGACTTCCAACGCAAATTGGCGCAAAAAGCTGAGGTGGTTGATCAATGGGGCAATATTGAAGAAGTGATTTCACTCCTTGATGTTGTTAAAAATGCTAAGCCTACAGTGTTAATTGGCGTTTCTGGTCAACCGGGTCTGTTCACAGAAGAGATTATCAAGACCATGGCGGCGAATTGTGAGCGCCCAATTGTCATGCCATTGTCTAACCCAACTTCACGTGTTGAAGCTGTGCCAGCAGATATTGTGGAGTGGACTGAAGGTAGAGCGTTAATTGCAACAGGTAGCCCGTTTGCTCCTGTGAATCATCACGGTAAGCTTTATAATATTTCTCAGTGTAATAACTCGTACATTTTCCCGGGCATTGGCTTGGGGGTGGTGGCATCGGGTGCTAAACGCGTTACTGAAAATATGTTAATGGCTTCAAGTAGTGCTTTAGCGAATTGCTCGCCATTACTAAAAGATCCGCAAGCTGATTTATTACCACCTTTAGGGGAAATTCAGCAAGTTTCTAAGGTTATTGCGTTTGAAGTTGCGAAAGCTGCCATGGCAGATGGCGTGGCTGTAACGATTAGTGATGACTTACTACAGCAAAAAATTGATCAATCATTCTGGAAACCTGAATATCGCAAATATAAGCGTATTCCTTTCTAAGGTTCAGAAAATAAAAAAGAGGAGCTTAAGCTCCTCTTTTTTATTAATATATCTTGGTTTAAATAACACATAATTATGAGCACTTTTTCATGAAAAATATTTATATTTTAATTTTTATAGGCGCTTTAATGGCTTGTAGTGATAAAAGTCCGCATAAAACACAAAATGATTCTAATCATGAATCTGGGGTGATACAGGCGGAGGCGAATAAATCATATTCTGTTGTAAGTGAAGCTTTACCGGCAAGTACAAAGAAAGAGAATACGGTTAAAACAAAAGAAGCTGATCAAATAGCTCAAATTTCTTGTTCAAATCCGAATATTACACAATGGTATGGTTTTGATGAGGCTGCTACTGAACCAAAGTGTGAAGTCGTAAACAGCTTTAAATTGTCAGCTTATAAGTGTGATATTTCTAAGAATGCCTTTGGTGCCGATAAAGATGCTATTTTATTAGAAAATCAAGACAAACGAATTTTTGTTTATTCAACTTCTAAAGATTGTAATGAAATTCTGGAAATAAGAAATTCTAACGCACCATAGATTACTACTTAAGAATATTTTTTATTAACTTATATCAGTAAAGCATACGATCTTTATAAAATAAAAAAGTAGCTATCATGATAGCTACTTTTTTAAAAATTTAACCTTCTAAAACTTCTTCTAATAACTCTTCGCTAGGTGCAAAGTAATATGCGCCGTCTAGTGGTGTCACGAAATGCAATAGGCGATCATGGATACCATCTCCACTTGTACCGAACATACGTTTTAGCATGGCATCAATAATGTTCAGGTCCTTGGTGTAGGCAATGAAAAATAAACCTTGATCACCTCGGCCGTCACCATAAGGCAGACTATGGCGCAAGATTTCCATTTCTTCGCCTTCTTCATCTTCAACAACAGTACGGGCGACATGGGCATTTTCTGGTTTAACGTCATCATCAAGTTCAATTGACTCAAGCTTAGTACGACCCATGACATTTTCTTGAGCATCAACTTTTAGTTTTTTCCATTTTTCTAAGTCGTGTGCATAGCGCTGTGCAAATATGAAACTACCATCTGCAAATACTCCAGCACTTTCTGGGAGTAGGGCTGTTTCCGCGCGGTCATCTGGAAATTGAGGATTTTCAGTACCATCTATAAAGCCAGTAATATCGCGACCATCGAAATAACGGAAGCAAACACGCTCATCAAGAACTTCAACTTTATCTTTAATACCTTCAAAAAATGCTTGGCTTAATGCAAAACAAATATCAGAACGCATACTAGCAATATGGATGAGGACATCAGCGGGAACGGCTGGCATGTTGAATGCGCCGTTTTCTGGTTCAAGTTGTTTAAAGCCAGCAGGAGATTGACTGTAAAGTTGCTTCCAAAGTTCTGGACCAAAAGCGACTGCTGTTTTAATTTGCGCGTCTGAATGCTGAGTAATGAGACGGTCGCGTGTTTCAAACAACGCTTCGAGTTGTTCTTTTAATTCATCAATTGATAAGTCTTTTAAACGAAGAACAATAAATCGGGCATGATCTGATGGCAACGGCAAAATGACAGATTGAGCAGTCATTGGAAGGTATCTCCTCAATTATAATTTAGTATGAGCTTTAATTATTGTGCCTGATGCGAAGAGCGGTTAGTAGTCTATTTCTTGATTTTATTGTTTGAATTCTCATCAATATAGTTTTATAAAACAGTATAATTCCACTTTTATTGTCTATTTTTACTATGTCTTTGCAAGTTTGGTTTGCCTATATGTTGGCCTGTTGGGTCATTAGTATCTCTCCGGGTGCGGGAGCTATTGCCTCAATGTCGAGTGGTCTAAACTATGGATTTAGACATGGTTATTGGAATGCAATCGGTTTGCAAGTTGCCTTGGTGCTTCAAATTATGGTGGTGGCAGCAGGTGTTGGGGTCTTATTTGCCACAACTCCTTTAGCTTTTCAGGCCGTTAAGTGGTTTGGCGTAGCTTATTTATTGTATTTGGCCTATTTGCAGTGGACAGCACCTGTAAAAGATATAGAAATTCAACAAGAAAAAAGAGATAAGTCTGCTTTAGCTCTGCTATTAAATGGTTTTGTGGTTAATATTAGCAATCCTAAAGCGATCGTATTTTTATTGGCGGTTTTACCGCAGTTCTTAGATTTAAGTAAGCCTCAATGGATACAGTACCTAATTATGGCGGCCACTATGATTACGATCGATTTGATTGTAATGGCTGGATATACGGGGCTGGCATCCAAGGTTTTAAGATTACTTCGATCCCCTAGACAGCAAAAATATTTAAATCGGGGCTTTGCTGTGATGTTTAGCTGTGCGGCTTTATTATTGAGCACAGTTCATCAGGCGGCCTAGTTTAGGACGCCTGTGTCTGATTTTTTAGTTTTTGAGTTATAAAAATAACGGCAAAACTTAATGCCATACATAAAACAATACTAAGACCTGTAGAGATATTAAGTGCTGCACTTGACCATAAGCCGACACTAACACCAAGCTGGGCTAACACGAATGCCCAAATAACCATTTGCTTTGGTGAATTTGCCAATAGACGAGCGCTTAAAGCTGGTATTACTAGTAATGCACCCATTAGCAAAGAACCTACAGCACGCAAAGCTAAAACTGTAAATAAAGCTAATAACAGCATAAAAATAAGGCGTTGCCAGTTTGCATTCACCCCTTCACTAATTGCGATATCCGGATCAATTGCAAACTGTATTTGTGGCTGCCAAAAGCGGTAAAGAATTGCGAGTGATATTGCAATAATTAAAGTGAAAACAGGAAGATCTGGCCAATCAATACTAAGTAAATCGCCAAACAAATAACTTAAAAGCTCGGGTCTTAAACTTGGAACATGTTGAATAAACAACAGGCCACTACAGAGTAATGTTGCTGAACATAAGGCTAGCAGAGCATCATTGGGTAAACGGTTGTCATGTAAAGCCCATAAAACGCCTACCAGTAAAACCGCTGTACCTGCAACACCAAGCCATAATGGAAGACTTAAAGCTCCCGCAATAGCAACCCCAAGTAGTGTTCCGTGCGCCATCGTGTCAGCAAAAAAAGACATGCGTCTCCAAAGCATTAAACAACCCAGAGGTGCAGTTAAAAATACTAGCAGAGATCCCATAATCCATGCGGGTAACAATAATTGTAACCATTCCATCATGGCTTAAGCTTCCGGTTCTGGGTGAATATGAGGACGGTCATTATGAGGGCAGGGGTGTGCAGCATCACCGTGAGCACAATGGTCATGATGATGTTGATAGAAAACCCTTTGAGTTCCAAATATTGCCTGATATTCAGGATGTTGTTGGATATTTTCGGGCAGCCCGCTACAGCAAATATGTTTATTTAAACACACCACACGGTGTGTTCCTTGCATCACCCATTGTAAGTCATGAGAAACAATTAAGATCGCGCAACCATATCGTTCTGGTAGGCTACGAACATAATCATAAAGTTCTGCTTCTGACTGAATATCTAGGCCTTGCATGGGTTCATCAAGAACTAAAATATCTGGCTGACGAAGCAGTGCACGAGCCAATAGTACTCTTTGGCGTTCTCCACCTGAAAGTTGTTGTACTTTTGATTGTTGTAACTTTGAAATACCTGTGTCTTGAATAATTTCCTGACGCAGGGCAGGGCTGCATTTTTCTAAATCAAGAAGGTCCTGAACACGTAAAGGAAGGCTGTGTGAAGGATTAAACTTTTGTGGCACATAAGCCATTTTAAGTTTTTTATGATTAATAACACGCCCGCTACTTGGTTGAAGAATACCGAGTAGAACTTTAATTAGTGTTGATTTGCCTGCACCATTGGGTCCAATTAAAGACACAATCTCATTTTGATGTAGGGCAAAATCAACTTTTTTTAATATATTCCGATCATCACGACGAACAGAAACCTGCTCAAGCTGAATTAATACAGGATTTAAGGAGTTGTGCGGCACTGTTGGCATTTCCCCGAAATTTCAATAATGCTGTGTTGAGCCACGAAGTCATCTGAAGCTGCAAGCTGGTCAAGCTGGTGTGTGAGGCCTTGAGAAGAGGCTTCTTTAACCATATGGCATTCGGTACAAATCAGGAACGCTGCTTGATGACCTTCACGCGGGTGGCAGCAAGGAATATACGCATTAATAGAAGTTAGGCGGTGAATGAGGCCTTTTTCTAATAAGAAATCTAAAGTTCTATATACAGTTGGAGGCGCAGCAGGGCGATCGGTTTGACTTTTTATACGTGCCAATAAGTCATAGGCACCCATTGGACCCGACGCATTTAAAATGAGTTCCAGAACTTCTTTGCGCAAAGGTGTAAGGCGTGCGCCAGTCGCAGAACATAAACTTTCTGCTTCAGCTAAACGGCTTGCGACATTATGGTGATCATGCACACCATGCAAAGAATCATGATGTTCATGCGAGCAGGAACTCATAAGGATAACCTCGAATTTTTAACGGAATATTAGCATGAAGCGATGCTTCATTCGATTAATCTTAGGTATTTTTGTAACTTTGTTATATTATAACATGCTTCGAGCTAATTTAAATTGATGGTCTGTCATGTTCCGTTTTTTTGTTTTCAGTATGTTCTCACTTTTGAGTACGTTAGGGTGGAGTCAGGGTTTGGTGGTTTCTACACACCCGATTTATCTGATTGCAAAAGAAGTCACTCAAGGGGTTGAAGAACCACAACTCTTATTAAAGGGACAAACGGGGCATGACGTACAATTAACCCCAGCGCATCGTAAAGCAATTAATGATGCATCTT
Organism: Acinetobacter sp. 22301; assembly: GCF_052045285.1. Classification (NCBI taxonomy): domain Bacteria; kingdom Pseudomonadati; phylum Pseudomonadota; class Gammaproteobacteria; order Moraxellales; family Moraxellaceae; genus Acinetobacter; species Acinetobacter sp. 22301. The sequence continues at coordinate 145,982 of NZ_JBQEOR010000009.1, forward strand.
TGGTGATTTGGTTGGGTAAAGCGCATGAAGCGCCCTTAAATAAATTACTAGGTAATAATAAAAAGGCGATTGCACTATTAGATAGTGGCATTGTTTCTGTTTTACCCCAGCGAAGTACACGCGGTGCAGCTTTACCTAATACAGTAGATACACATGTATGGTTAGAGCCCAACAATGCAGTTCGAATTGGTTTCTTTATTGCTGCTTTGCGCTCTCAGCAACACCCTGAAAATAAGGCAAAGTATTGGAATAATGCCAATGTATTTGCTCGTAAAATGTTGCAGGCAGCACAAGCTTACGATAGTTCAAGTAATGGCAAACCGTATTGGGCATATCATGATGCCTATCAATATTTAGAGCGTTCACTAAACTTAAAATTCGCTGGTGCTTTAACAGATGACCCTCATGTTGCACCAACAGCAGCTCAAATTAAGTATCTTAATGATAGTCGACCAAAAAATCAGATGTGTTTGTTGGCAGAGAGTTTTACCACTAAGGGTCAATACCAAAAATTAGGTAACATTACTTTTCAGCCAGTAGACGAGAGCATGAATAATGAGGATGATTTCGTCACTGCATGGAAGAAACTGGCTATAAAAACAGATAAATGTGTATTAAGTACGCAAAAGTAAGATAAAAAGTAAACAAAGGCTGACTGTAGCGTCAGCACCACCTGTCATGAAAAACCCCGACTAAAGTCGGGAAAAGATTGCATGTTCAGGGGTGTAACTCTATAATGCCTGCGATTAAAAGCGATCATCAGCTAAACTTGTCAAGCATTTATGCTGTGAGTGGATAAATAATGAGCCAAACTAGTCGCTTGATTGACCGACGATTAGCAAAAGCTTTGGTCTTCTTACAAGCATGTATGATCCCTGTTTCCGCACTTGTGGCGTGGAGCATAAAAGACATGACAGCAGCATTAAGTGCGGCACTTGGTGCGTTGGTCTGCTGGCTTGCTACGGGTTATTTTTCGTGGCAATCCTTCAGAACAGCAGGTGCACGAGCATCAAAACAAGTGCTGTCTAACATGTATAGGGGCATGTTAGGCAAATTTGCAATCATGATCGTTGGATTTATTTTGATTTTGAGCAATGTTAAACCTTTATCACCGTTAGCATTGCTGTTTGGTTTTATTCTCGTTCAGGCAATGTCGTGGGTCGCTCCGTTTTGGGTGTCACGTCTACAAAAACGGGTGTAGAAACAAGAAGAATTGAAGATTTTTTGGAGGGTGGCGAGATATCGACAGTACGCCGATGTTCGTTTCCCTTCTTTTTAGTAATTGACATTGACCAGGTGTGATTTATGGCTGCTGAAGAACATGCCCTCACTTCGACAGAGTATATCAAGCATCACTTGACCAATATGACCTATGGCAAAATGCCAGACGGTACATGGAAATTGGCTGAGACTGCTGAAGAAGCTCATTCGATGGGGTTCACTGCAATTCACTTGGATTCAATGGGTTGGTCAATTGGCCTTGGTGTGATTTTCTGTCTGATGTTCTGGATCGTTGCGAAAGCTGCAAATGCAGGTGTTCCAACTAAATTCCAGTCAGCAATCGAAATGATCATTGAGTTTGTTGACTCAAGTGTCCGTGATACTTTTCATGGCAAATCACGTTTAATCGCTCCGCTTGCACTCACTATTTTCGTGTGGATTTTCCTCATGAACTTAATGGACTTGATCCCAGTTGACTGGATTCCTCAAGTTGCAGCGTTTGTAGGTGCAAACGTATTTGGTATGGACCCTCACCACGTTTACTTCAAGATCGTTCCATCTACAGATCCAAACATTACTTTAGGTATGTCTTTATCTGTATTTGTACTTATCTTGTTCTACAGCATCCGCGAAAAGGGTGTTGGTGGTTTCGTTGGCGAGTTGGCACTTAACCCATTTAACCCAAGTAATCCAGTTGCAAAAGCGTTGCTTATTCCAGTGAACTTGATTTTGGAATTGGTAACATTCCTTGCTCGTCCGATTTCATTAGCTCTCCGACTATTCGGTAACATGTATGCCGGTGAGTTGATCTTTATCCTAATTGCTTTATTGCCGTTCTGGATTCAATGGGCGTTGTCTGTGCCTTGGGCGATCTTCCACATTCTTGTAATCACGTTGCAGGCATTCATCTTTATGATGCTTACCATCGTTTACTTGAGCATGGCAAGCGAAAAACATTAATGGTATTGCCTAACTATCAAATGATGGTTGGGCTGAATTTTTTTAATTTAATTTGGTAATAACCTAACCTCTGAGGAATTTTTCATGGAACTCACTTTAGGTCTAGTTGCAATTGCATCTGCTATCTTGATCGCTTTCGGTGCTTTGGGTACTGCGATTGGTTTTGGTCTTTTGGGTGGTCGCTTTTTAGAAGCTGTTGCTCGTCAACCAGAATTGGCTCCACAACTTCAAACTCGTATGTTCTTAATCGCGGGTCTTCTTGATGCTGTGCCTATGATCGGTGTTGGTATTGGCTTGTTCTTCATCTTCGCTAATCCATTTGTAGGTTAATCATCTTAATTCCTAAATCCACTATTTGAGGAATTGCAATGAATATCAACCTCACATTGATTGGTCAAGCGATTGCGTTTGCATTCTTTGTTGCATTCTGCATGAAGTTTGTTTGGCCACCACTAATCAATGCGATTAGTGAGCGTCAGCGTAAAATCGCTGATGGCTTAAATGCAGCAGAAAAAGCGAAAGCTGACCTTGCCGATGCACAAGCGCAAGTTAAGCAAGAACTTGATGCAGCTAAAGCACAAGCGGCTCAATTGATCGAACAAGCGAACCGTCGTGCAGCGCAATTGATCGAAGAAGCTCGTACTCAAGCTGCGGCTGAAGGTGAGCGTATTCGTCAACAGGCTAAAGAAGCTGTTGATCAAGAAATCAATTCTGCTCGCGAAGAATTACGTCAACAAGTAGCTGCTTTGGCAGTAACTGGTGCAGAAAAAATCCTGAACCAGCAAGTTGATGCAGAAGCTCATAACGCCATGCTGTCTCAGCTGGCTGCTAAACTTTAAGCGAGGCGAATTATGGCTGAACTCTTGACGTTGGCACGTCCGTATGCCAAAGCAGCATTTGCTTATGCTTCTGAGCAAGGTGCAACAGACAATTGGTCGAATGCGTTACAAGTGCTCAGTGCTGCGGTGCAAGACGAAGCATTTTCCGCTTATTTAAATCGCCCTGAACTTACTCCTGCGGAGCAAGTGAAGCTTTTTGCTAAAGTTTTAGGTGAAGATCAATCTCAAGCAGTGTCTAACTTTTTGACACTTCTTGCAGATAACGATCGTTTAATGCTGTTACCTGAAATTGAAGCAGAATATGAACAGCTTAAATCACAGAATAACAACAATGTGGATGTCGTGATTGAATCGGCTTTCCCGTTAACTGCTGAACAAGAGCAACTGTTGAAATCTGCTTTAGAAAAGCGTTTTAACAGCACAGTAACTGTTTCAGTTGAAGTTAAACCTGAGCTTATTGCAGGTGTTGTAATTCGTGCAGGCGATCAAGTGATAGATGATTCTGCGCTTAACAAGCTTGAAAAAATGCGTACTCGTCTTCTTGCATAATGCAAATGATGAAGACTGAACTAATAAAAGATTGAGGAATAGCGCAATGCAACAACTGAATCCATCCGAGATCAGTGCGCTCATTAAACAGCGTATCGGAGATCTGGACACCAGCGCGACCGCTAAAAACGAAGGTACCATTGTTATGGTATCCGACGGTATCGTGCGCATTCACGGTCTTGCTGATGCAATGTACGGTGAAATGATCGAATTCGACGGCGGCTTATTTGGTATGGCACTGAACCTAGAACAGGATTCAGTGGGTGCCGTTGTTTTAGGTAACTACCTAAGCCTTCAAGAAGGTCAAAAAGCTCGTTGTACAGGTCGTGTATTAGAAGTTCCAGTTGGTCCTGAACTTCTTGGCCGTGTTGTCGACGCTTTGGGTAACCCAATTGATGGTAAAGGCCCAATTGATGCAAAATTAACTGATGCTGTTGAAAAAGTAGCACCAGGCGTAATTTGGCGTCAATCTGTAGATGAACCTGTTCAAACTGGTTATAAATCAGTTGATACAATGATTCCTGTTGGCCGTGGCCAACGTGAGTTGATCATCGGTGACCGTCAAACTGGTAAAACAGCGATGGCGATCGATGCGATTATCGCTCAGAAAAACTCTGGCATTAAATGTGTATACGTTGCGATTGGTCAAAAACAATCAACAATTGCAAACGTTGTACGTAAGCTAGAAGAAACTGGCGCTATGGCGTATACCACTGTTGTCGCTGCTGCGGCTGCTGATCCTGCTGCAATGCAGTACTTAGCTCCGTACTCTGGCTGTACAATGGGTGAATACTTCCGTGACCGCGGTGAAGACGCTCTTATTATTTATGATGATTTGTCTAAGCAAGCTGTTGCTTACCGTCAAATTTCATTACTTTTACGTCGTCCACCAGGTCGTGAAGCGTATCCAGGTGACGTATTCTATCTTCACTCACGTCTTCTTGAACGTGCTTCTCGTGTATCTGCTGACTACGTTGAGAAATTCACTAATGGCGCAGTAACTGGTCAAACTGGTTCTTTAACTGCATTGCCAATTATTGAAACTCAAGCAGGTGACGTATCTGCATTCGTACCAACGAACGTAATTTCGATTACTGACGGTCAGATCTTCTTAGAAACATCATTATTCAACGCAGGTATTCGTCCTGCTGTGAACGCGGGTATCTCTGTATCTCGTGTTGGTGGTTCTGCTCAAACTAAGATCATCAAAAAATTGTCTGGTGGTATCCGTACTGCTTTAGCACAATACCGTGAATTGGCTGCGTTTGCTCAGTTCGCTTCTGACCTTGACGAAGCAACTCGTAAGCAACTTGAACATGGTCAACGTGTAACTGAGTTAATGAAGCAAAAACAATATGCTCCTTACTCAATTGCTGACCAAGCTGTTTCTGTTTATGCATCTAACGAAGGCTACATGGCTGACGTAGAAGTTAAGAAAATCGTAGACTTTGATGCTGCGTTAATTTCTTACTTCCGCTCAGAATATGCTCCGTTGATGAAACAAATCGATGAAACTGGTGATTACAACAAAGACATCGAAGCAGCAATCAAAGCAGGTATTGAAAGCTTTAAAGCGACTCAAACTTACTAAGTTTAGTTTTAGTTAAGTTTGGTTCACGGATCAACCTTCGGAAGCTCGAAAGAGCTTTCGAATACTAGGTTAAGCGTATGGCAAATTTAAAAGAAATTCGCGCCAAAGTAGCTAGTATCAAGAGCACGCAAAAGATTACTCGCGCGATGCAAATGGTAGCTGCTTCTAAAATGCGTCGTGCGCAAGAGCGCATGGCTCAGGGCCGTCCGTATGCCGATAATATGCGCCGTGTAATTGCTCACTTGGTACAAGCAAACCCTGAATACAAACACCGTTATATGGTTGACCGCCCAGTTAAGCGTGTTGGCTATATCGTAGTGTCTTCAGATCGTGGTTTGGCAGGTGGCTTGAACATTAACTTGTTCAAGAAAGTTGTGCAGCATGTCAAAGCACAACAACAGCAGTCAATTGAAGTTGAATTTGCTTTAATTGGTCAAAAAGCGGTTTCGTTTTTTAAGAATTACGGCGGTAAAGTGCTCGGTGCAACTACCCAACTTGGCGATGCGCCGAGTTTGGAACAGTTAACTGGCTCAGTCCAAGTTATGCTTGATGCATTTGATAAAGGCGAATTAGATCGTATCTATCTCGTATCAAATGGCTTCGTTAATGCAATGACTCAGCAGCCTAAAGTAGAACAACTTGTTCCTTTAGCACCAGCAGAAGAAGGCGATGATCTCAACCGTACTTATGGTTGGGACTATATCTACGAACCAGAAGCAGAAGAATTGTTAAATGGTTTGTTGGTTCGCTATATCGAGTCTATGGTTTATCAAGGTGTGATTGAAAACGTTGCATGTGAGCAGTCAGCTCGTATGGTCGCGATGAAAGCAGCGACAGACAACGCAGGACAATTGATTAAAGACCTACAACTCATTTACAACAAGCTGCGTCAAGCCGCGATTACTCAGGAAATTTCCGAGATCGTTGGCGGTGCCGCTGCCGTTTAACATTATTAAGTTTGAATTGAGGAGACAGCAATGAGTAGCGGTCGTATCATTCAGATCATCGGCGCGGTTATCGACGTCGAGTTTGAGCGCAATAGCGTTCCTAAGATCTATGACGCTCTCCAAGTTGACGGTACTGAAACTACATTAGAAGTTCAGCAACAGCTTGGCGATGGTGTTGTTCGTACCATCGCAATGGGTTCTACAGAAGGTCTTAAACGTGGCCTTAATGTAACTAGCACAAATGCACCGATTTCTGTTCCAGTAGGTCCAGCTACGCTTGGTCGTATTATGGACGTTTTGGGTCGCCCAATTGATGAAGCAGGTCCTGTAGCGACTGAAGAGCGTTTGCCGATTCACCGTCAAGCACCTTCTTATGCTGAACAAGCAGCTTCTACTGATCTTTTAGAAACTGGTATTAAAGTAATTGACTTACTTTGCCCGTTCGCAAAAGGTGGTAAAGTTGGTCTATTCGGTGGTGCTGGTGTTGGTAAAACCGTTAACATGATGGAGTTGATCAACAACATCGCGAAAGCTCACTCAGGTTTATCTGTGTTTGCTGGTGTTGGTGAGCGTACTCGTGAAGGTAACGACTTCTATCACGAAATGAAAGATTCTAACGTTCTTGACAAAGTAGCAATGGTCTACGGTCAGATGAACGAGCCACCAGGTAACCGTTTACGCGTAGCGTTAACTGGTTTGACTATGGCTGAATACTTCCGTGATCAAAAAGACGAAAATGGTAAAGGTCGTGACGTATTATTATTCGTCGACAACATCTACCGTTATACACTTGCAGGTACTGAAGTATCAGCATTGTTAGGTCGTATGCCGTCTGCGGTAGGTTACCAACCTACACTTGCAGAAGAAATGGGTGTTCTTCAAGAGCGTATTACATCTACTAAATCTGGTTCGATCACATCGATCCAAGCAGTATATGTACCTGCCGATGACTTAACAGATCCATCTCCTGCAACTACATTTGCTCACTTAGATGCAACAGTAGTATTGAGCCGTGACATCGCATCTTCTGGTATCTATCCAGCGATCGATCCACTTGACTCAACTTCACGTCAGTTAGACCCATTAGTTGTTGGTCAAGAGCACTATGAAATTGCGCGTGCAGTACAAAACGTATTGCAACGTTATAAAGAGCTTAAAGACATCATCGCAATCTTGGGTATGGATGAATTAGCTGAAGAAGATAAATTGGTTGTTTACCGTGCGCGTAAAATCCAACGTTTCTTCTCTCAACCATTCCACGTAGCTGAAGTGTTTACTGGTGCTCCTGGTAAATTAGTACCACTTAAAGAAACGATTCGTGGCTTTAAAGGTCTATTAGCTGGTGAATACGATCACATCCCAGAACAAGCGTTCTATATGGTTGGTGGTATTGACGAAGTGATTGCTAAAGCTGAGAAACTCTAATTTAAGGAGATCATCTCATGGCGACTATGCAATGTGATGTCGTAAGTGTTAAAGAGTCTATTTACTCTGGCGCAGTAACGATGTTAATCGCGAAAGGTGCTGGTGGTGAGCTTGGTATTTTGCCAGGACATGCTCCACTTGTAACCTTGCTTCAACCGGGCCCGATTCGTGTTCAGTTGGAAAATGGTACAGAAGAAATCGTCTATGTATCTGGCGGTGTTTTAGAAGTTCAACCTCATGTTGTGACGGTTCTTGCAGATACTGCAATCCGTGCTGACAACTTGGATGAAGCGGCAATTTTAGAAGCACGTAAAAATGCTGAACAATTGCTTGCAAACCAAAAGAGTGATTTGGACTCGGCTGCTGCGTTGGCTGCCTTGGCAGAAACAGCTGCACAGCTTGAAACTATCCGTAAAATCAAAAACCGCGCACTATAATTGCCGGTTTGAGATTGAAAAAGCCACCGTAAGGTGGCTTTTTTATTATAAATTTTAGGTGTCAGAATAGTATTTTTATTTAAAATAATATGTTTTTAATGTAAATTTGCGTCTCAAAACTTAAATCATCATAAATAAGAGATACTTAAAATGAAATTTAAATATTGGTTACCACTTCTGATGTCTATTGCTTTTGTGGGATGTGCATCAGTGCCGCAGGCCAATCCACAATTAGCCCAGCAAGCAAAACAACTGACAACCCCAACAAATGGAAATGCGGTAATTTATGTATACCGTTCTAATAATGTAGTTGGTAGTGCTTTGAAAAAAGATGTGTGGGTTGACGGAGAATGTTTAGGGGAAACTGCACGTGGCATATTCTTTTATAAAGAGGTTTCTGGTAATCAAGAACATATAGTTTCAACTGAATCAGAGTTTTCTCCAAATCATTTGAAATTTAGAACTGAAGCTGGGAAAAATTATTTTGTACAGCAGTACATTAAACCTGGTGTTTTTGTCGGTGGAGCCAACCTGAAATTAGTAGATGATACACAAGGCCAGAAAGCGATTAGTGAATATCATTTAGCTGAGGCAGGTAAATGTAGTAAAGCAACTATAGCACTTACTAATTAAACAAATGAAAAAGCCACCGTAAGGTGGCTTTTTTTATAAGGTGATTTTAAGATTCAGTTTTTGAATCTGACTTTTCATCTCCTGCCATAATCATGGCAGCAAGCTTCACCATATCCATTTGAATGGTATTAAGCTGTTTTTCAATTTGGTCAAAATTGATTTGATCTAATTTCCCATTGAGTAATGGCATGCTAAGAGCTTGTTGGTTGGCATGTAATAAACTTTGGCGAATATTCTCAATTTCCTGACTTTTGATATCTAAAGTCAAAAGTGCTTGATTTAAACCTTCTAGTTGCTGTTTTAACGTAGTGACAGTAGTTTTTAGTTCATTCTGATTCTTATCTTGGATGGCTTGTTCAACATCAAGCTGAGTATCTTTAAGCTGTTCAACATAGTCACCAGCTTTAAGCTGTAAATTAGCAGCGTCGCGGACCATATAAAAAATATTGCCGCTTTTAAGTTCGGCTTTGTTGGGTGCAATTTCTGACTCTTGTTGTTCAATGTTTTGGTCAGATGCCTGTTCAGCTATTTCAGTTTTTTCTTGTTCGGTAGCATGGTCTTGTGCCTGATCACACCCGAGTAAAAGCATGCCTGAGGCAAAAATTACAAAAGGAAGAAATGCGCCCTGTAAAATTTTTTTCATAACTACAAACAACATCAAATAAAGCAAATAGATACTATAGGCATAAAATATGAAGAAAGATTGTATTTTTGCAAACGAACAACACTTTGAGGCGAACATAAAAAAGAGCGTATAAAACGCCCTTTCTCACATTTTAAAATATTATTTTGCTAACTCTGCTTCAACTGCTTTAACGATTTGTTCATCGTCTGCTGTTAGGTTCGGAGCAAAGCGAGCTACGACTTCACCATTTTTATTAATTAAAAACTTTTCGAAGTTCCATAAAACTTCTGGAGCAGGGTTGGTTGGAATACCTAAGCCTTCTAAACGCTCACGGAAAGGACCTTCACCAGTACGTTCTGGTTGAGCTGCTGTCAAAGTTTGGTAAAGTGGGTGCTTATCTTCGCCGACTACAGAAACCTTAGAAAATAAAGGGAAATGAACATCATAATTTAATGAACAAAATTGCTGAATTTCTTCATCAGAACCTGGTTCTTGCTCTTTAAAGTTATTTGCTGGGAAACCTAAAATTTCAAGACCTTGGTCTTTTTTTGCTTGGTAAAGTTTTTCTAAGCCTTCGTATTGTGGAGTTAAACCACATTTAGAAGCGGTATTTACGATAATTAGAACTTTACCTTTGTATTGTTCGAGGTCAACCGTTTCGCCTGAAATAGCTTTTACTGGAATGTGATATACAGATTGTGTCATGAGTCTTTCCTAAAGATTGTAATTGATATCAAGTAACGCATTTGTTTTAACTGCTATTGAGGGGTAGTGCAATAATATTCGTGTTCAAAAAAGAAAAAGTTTTTAAAGATAAGCTGAATTCTAGTTATTTCTGATTTGGATAGGTGTTTGCCCAGTGTAACGTTTAAAAAATTCAATAAAACTTGAGCTATGTTGATAACCTAAATCGTATGCTAAACGCTTGATAGACGTCCCTTGGCGAATCTGATGAATGGCATAAACAATTTTGGCTCGGTTACGCCATTCGGACAACGAAAGCTGAAGCTCTTGTTGACTCAAACGTAATAAGTGGCGATCACTGACCGAAAAGTTTTGTAGCAACTGCTGTAAAGAGTGATCAAAAAGTAATGGATCTGAAAGTTTTTCTAAAATAGGCAATAAAACAGGATGCCGTGTTTGCGGTAAATAATGCGAATATGCAGGAGCTTGTTTGAGTTGATCGAATAAAACTTGTAAAAGATGTTCTAAATATTCAGGTTGTTCGGTTTGTTTTTGCTGCTCTAGAATTTGTAAAACTAAAGTGCGAAAAAAAGGCTGAATACTAAAGCATCGACAGGTATTTCCTAAAATAGAGCATAGGCGAGGGTGCAGTCGAATACAGATATAATGAATTTCATGGTCGATATGGGTTGACTGATGAACAGTTTGAGGTGGAATCCAAAGACCATAGCTAGGTGGAGAAAGATATAGCTGTTCTTCAATCTCCATTTCTAATATGCCATTTAAACTGAAATTAAAATCTCCCCAAAGAGATGCATGAGGACGAACAATATCTTCTTTTTGGTATAGAAATTCATGAACTTCTATACTGTTTAATAATGAAAATTGCTGATCCTCATTGTTCATCTATATGCTCTGACTCATATTTTAATTTTCACAAGTAGCTTTAGGGTTATTAAGACCTTTCGCTAAGGTAAATGTACTCAGTAATGCTAGGGCAACAAAGCTTAATACACCATAAATTAAAGTATTTTCATTGAAATGATCAACCACATATCCCCCTAATAATGAACCTGTCGCAATCATCACCTGAAACATACCTACAAAAAGCGGCATACCTTTTTCAACTGCATTTGGCGCATGTACAAACATCCAAATATTCGCTGAGGTAGGGAAGGCACCAAATGCAAATCCCCATAACGCGGTTAAGACAATAGCACCAAACTCATGAACGGCAAAAAGAGGAAATCCAAAGAATACGATTGCAAAGCATGTACCCACAAAAGCTAATGTATAACGGACATTTATATTGCCACTATATCCGGCAAAAGCATTTCCGAAAATACCAGCAATTCCATAGAGCAATAATAATGAACTAATGGTTGTCCCATTAAAACCAGCAACATTTTTAAAGAAAGGTGCTAAATAGCTATAGGCACAAAAGTGAGCGAGTCCGATCAATAAAACAATCAACATGCCACTACGTGCTTTAGGAGTGCGTAATAGTGCTGGCAAATCTTTCATGTGAATTGCCGAATCTGGTACAAGTTTAGGTAAAAAGATTAATTGTAAGATTAAAACAACTAAGCCAATGCCTGCAGTAATTCCAAAAGCACTACGCCAGCCATAAAACTCGCTTAACCAAGTTCCAATAGGTACACCTAGAACTGTAGCAAAAGTCACACCTGCCATCACGACCGCAGTTGCTTTAGCAATAGGAAGGTGTGAGGGAGCTAATTTTCCACTTAGAGCAATGGCGGTCGCCCAGAAACCACCAATTGAAATACCTAAAATTAAGCGGCTTAACAATAGAACATGGAAGTTTTCAGCAAATGCGGTAATGGTATTGGCAATAACCATAATAGCTGTCAGCAAGATAAGCACATAACGCCGATCAAGTTGTTTCACTGATACAGGCAATAGAGGGGCTGCAATTGCTGCCATAATGCCGGGTACTGTAATAATCAGGCCTGCTGTACCTACAGAAATATTTAAATCTGTTGCGACACTATTTAGAACGCCAACGGGTAAAAATTCACTTGTAACTAAGGCAAATGCTGCGATAGAAACGGCCAAAATGGCAAACCAGCTTCCTTGAGTGGAGGTCGTGGGTCGCGCTTTAGAGATAGACGATTGGTCCATAGGAAATCCTTACTTGGCTAAATTTGGAGTAAAGAAAGGCAATTTATTAATTAACTAACGATCATTATGAAAATAAAATAGTTGATAAAAAATCGAACGTCAATTAATTTAATAACGATTGTTATAAAAATAGATGTGATCTTTATGACAAATAGGCATGAAACGAATTTAGCTGTTACAGAAGATACGCTGAAAAAAAAGCGCGGACGTCCTAAATGCTTTGATGAACAAGAGGTTTTGCAAAAAGCAATGTTGCTCTTTTGGGAGCATGGCTATGAAGCAACGTCTATTAGTGATTTAACACAAGCTTTGGAAATTACAGCACCTAGCCTATATAGTGCTTTTGGTGATAAGGCAGGGCTGTTTTATAAAAGTATTGATTACTATTTGGCTCATGAAGCCTGCCCTATTGAGACCATCTTTTTAGAAGCAAAAACTGCAAAAATTGCGTTTGAGTTATATCTTTATGACAACGTAAAACGACTGGTTCAACCCAATAAACCAGCTGGTTGTATGTTGGTGGTTGCTGCCATGAATTGTTCTGATGCAACTCAAGATGTGCAGCAGAACCTATTAGACAAGCGCATAAAAACCAAAGAAAAATTATTGGAGCGTCTCAAACAAGGTGTTGAGCATGGTGATTTGCTATCTAATGCTCCTCTACAAGAAATGACGGACTTTTATGCCACTGTCATTCAAGGCCTTACCATTCAGGCAAGAGACGGTGCCAGTACTGATCAATTACATAAAGTTGTAGAACATGCCATGAAAGCTTGGACATTATTCTAAAAAGGATAATGTCCTAAGTTCGATATCAATGTCGGAAATACGATATTTCAATTTATTAAGACATTCTTCAAAATAAAATCTCTTTTGTAGATGGTGTATTGCTATGAGTCAGGTCATGAAATATCACAAATGGGCGTTTATTTTTCCCATTTTGGCAGTATTGATTTGGTCTTTAAATATTGTAGTCACCCGCTATGTCTCGGATTATATCTCACCAGTAAGCATTAGCTTTTATCGGTGGTTAATCGCTTTTATTATTTTGACTCCATTTATGTTTATGTCTGCGTGGAGACAAAGACGACTAGTAATACCATATTTACCTAAGCTTGCTGTGTTAAGTGCATTTGGGATGGTACTTTATCAAGGCTTAGCTTATACGGCTGCCCATTATACAAGTGCAACCAATATGGGGATTGTGAATGCATTTATTCCTATATTCACGATCTTTGTTTCGCTTGCCATTTTAAAAGATGTGCCTAATCGCTTTGCAGTTTTTGGCAGTATTTTGTCTTTTGCAGGTTTGCTATATGTCATGTCCCAAGGAAATATTAATAAGCTTTTAAGTGGTGGCGGACATCTTGGTGATGCATTGATGATTATTGCCGTATTCTTCTACGCATTTTATGGTGTCTTTCTTAAAAAATGGCAGTTGCCTCTACCAATTATGACAAGCTTATATGTTCAGATTGGGTTTTCTGTAATATTTCATATTCCTTTAATTCTCTGGTTTGGACTTGATGCTTTAAATGTTGAAAATGCACCAAGTGCTATTTATGCAGGAGTATTTGCTTCACTCATTGCGCCGTTAGTTTGGATGTTAGCTGTTCAACAACTCGGTCCTAATAGAACAAGTATTTTTATGAACTTGGTACCTGTCTTTACAGCAGTTATTGCAAGCGTCTGGTTGTCTGAGCAGTGGACCATTTATCACACACTAGGTGGGATTGTTATTTTAATTGGTATCATTATGGCTCAGAAGAAGGTGAGTCCTAAAAAGAGCGAATTAGTGCAAGAACAAAACTAAAGTTGGTAAAAAAACTATGGCATATTTTGAAAAAAACTCATAAAAATATGCCAATTTTTTCTTAGTTAAAGTTTTTCTATATGATTTATAAATAGTTTATAAAAATAGGTTGTAATATAAATATTAAAAAAGCCGAGTAAAAATATTAATATAATTTTAATTTATAGGCAAAAAACCGCAAATTCCCTACACTTTTCATGCTTTTTTTAGAGAAATAATATATTTCTCTCATTGAACCTCTTGCCACATAATAGCGGCCACTACGAAAGGTGCTCTTTTCTTTGTAAATTATCTTTCGTTCCCCAGATATCCAAACCCTCTGGATGTGGTATATACCCATCCTTTTTTATGCTCAGTTATCCCTATATAACTGAGCTTTTTTTTGTTTGAAATTAGGCGCGAATAATCTCTCTGGTAAGAGCGTTAATGATTCTGCTTGGTTGTTGGCTCTGGCCTAAGTCACCATTCAGATAGTTTAATTGTGAACCAAAGTATTGGCAGGCATCCTGTAATGAGTGTGCAGGTTCTTGTCCACTTGGGTTCGCACTAGTCGAGACAATAAAGCCATGAAAAGCATTGCATAATGCCACACATAAAGGATGTGTAGTGACTCGAACAGCGACAAGAGGATGCTCACCTTTAATCCATGAAGGAATATGTTCGCCAGCAGGTAATAGCCAAGTTGTTGCTCTTTCTGAAGGTTGATGATTAGTCCAACAATCAATAATTTCTTGTTGGGTTGTTTGAGATAAAGAAGTTAGCAGGTGCTCAACTTGGCTAATATGACCTGCTAATAAAATTACACCCTTTTCAATAGGCCTTTGCTTTAATTCAAGAATCTTTTGAAAAGCTTGCTCATTAAAAGGGTCGCAACCTAGCCCCCAAACTGCCTCAGTTGGATATGCCAAAACTTGACCTTGTTGTAAACATTCGGCTGCTTCGGTAACTGAGGTGGTAATCATGGTAATACTCTTCCTTTCAATCAGACAGAATTGCTATTGTGCGCTCCAATACTAAGAACGACAACGTAAATACAATCCTGATTGTTGCATACATAAACCAAGTAGTTCTAGTTCCATCAGTGAAGAGGTGAGTTCTGCAACAGGCTGAGAGTGATGTAAGACAAGCTGATCAATATTTTGTCCGACCCAGTCTAAAGATTGATAAAGGTTAATTAAATGCTCAGGAATTTCTGGGGTACTAGAAACTATAGCCTCCTCGGTGGAGTTTTGTTGCTGACTTTGCCATTGAGTAGGTAAAGCAAGGTCTTCAATAATTTGTTCAGGATGATCGACTAAAATTGCTCCCTCACGAATAAGTTGATGGCAACCTTGATGAAACTCACTGTAAATATGACCAGGAATGGCAAATACAGTTTTACCTTGTTCGGCAGCTTTGTTTGCAGTGATGAGAGAACCACTTTTTAAGGTAGCTTCTACCACTAACACGCCTAAACTCAAACCGCTCACAATTCGGTTTCTACGTGGGAAATGCTGTTGTAATGGGGGTGTTCCAGGCAAAAATTCAGTAATAATCGCGCCATTTTGAGCCAAAATATGTTCTGCAAGTTTTTTATTTTGAGCAGGGTAGGTACTGTCTAAACCAGTTCCTGTTACTGCAATTGTACGTTGATGTGCTGATGCTCCTTGGTGAGCAGCTTCATCAATCCCATATGCCAAGCCACTACTCACATAAAAACCTTTTTCACTTAAGTAATAGGCAAAATCATAAGCAACCTGACGACCATGTGGGCTTGGTTTTCGGCTACCTACAATCGCAATTTGTGGTTGCAACAAAGCTTGAGCTTGGCCTTTTCCAAAAATGATAGGTGGGTGATCTGTATAAGGTAATAACTGAGTGGGATAACCTGAGTCATCTGCCGTTAAAATAAAGTCGGTATATTGCTGGATCTGCTCAGTTAGTTTTTCAAACTGAGCTTGACCCTGAGCAGTTTGAAATTCATCTACGCGTTTTAAATGATTAGCATGTAACCCGAGATTGCGCCATTGAGATAATCCAGCAGGTTGGACTGCCTTTTCACAGCTACCAAAATAATCGACAATTTTTTTAAAGCTGACTAAAGAGTGTTGCACCAAATACCACACTTTAAGCGTGTGGTAATGGTGTGGAGAAAGTTGAGTAAGCATTGTAAAAGGTATATCCAGCATTAATCATTAAAGCGGGGTGGCTGAATGCTTGAACCAACTTTAACTGGTAAATCGCTTTCTAATACGTAGGCATAACTCAACTGATCAAAAGTTCTAAAGACCATCAGACTACCAATTTGTTGTCCTGGTAACTGTATTGATTCTTTGGTTTTAGGATCTCGAATGGTTTCACCTTGTTGTGTAATATCAAAAACTTGTCCTACTTGAATACCTTGTGCCGTACCGCGATCTAAAGTCACCACACTATTTTTGGCAGCAGTACCAATTGATCCCATTACACGAATAATTTTGCCGCCGTCCGTCACCTGAGTGGCATCTACCGGATAAAACAAAGTAGGCAATGTTGCTTCTTCTTCTGGCATTACCCGATCACCACGACGTACTTCAGAATTGTAGCTATCAGTTAACTCAAGCGTGGTAATGTCTTTTTCAGAAGAGATAGCAATCCCTGAGGCAACTTGTTGTAGCTCAATACCTAGACTGTGCTTTTTGCCTTTATTATCGGTGAAATAATAAGGTTCACCTTCACGATAAACTGCATAACGTTGACCATCAATTAAACCTTGTCCGCGCGCGTAAATAGTTTGACCTTTTGCCGCCAGTACACGTTGATCGGCAGTACCGACTACATAAGGAGTATGTTGAATTGCATCGATAGGTAGAATAGTGCTGTGTTCTAACCATTGTTTGATATGTTCAAGAGGAATAACAGGTACGTTATTGTTAAGTGACTCCACACGAACTTGAGGTTGTAAATTTGTCATTTGGCCTGTGTAACGGCGAATAATGCCGACACAGCCATCTCCTTCATCTTTTCCAACCAATGGACGGCCATCTAAACTACACAGCAGTAATCGATCACCAGGATAAATCCAGTGTGGATTTTTGACATGCTGATTGCTTGCCCAAATTTCAGGCCAGCGCCAAGGTTTACTCAGAAAGTGACCAGAAATATCCCATAGCGTATCTCCTCGTTTTACAACGTAGACATGTGGTGCATTACTTCTAAGAGAGGGTGGATTATGGTTCGGACTAGCAGCATAAGTCTCTGCTATCGTACCGAAAGCAACCCCTGTAAAAAGTGCTAAAGCAAGTAAATGCTTTTTTATCCCCAAAGCATGAAATTGAACCATGCCGTCAAAAACCTTTTTCATTATGATAATTCCTAAAAATTATGCGTGCAGATGCGTTATAATAGGCGGCTAACACACAATTTTTCGATGAAGTATTTCCTTCATTTGGTTTTTCAATCAATGGCATAAGTGAGGACGTCAGTATGGCCTTATTACCTATTTTAAGTTTTCCTGATCCCCGTCTTCGTACCATTGCTAAGCCTGTTGAAGAAGTTACTGATGAAATTCGTCAACTTGCAGCAGATATGCTTGAAACCATGTATGCGGCACCCGGTATTGGTTTAGCAGCTTCTCAGGTCGATCGTCATATTCAGCTTATCGTCATAGATTTGTCTGAATCTAAAGATGACCCTATGGTTTTCATTAACCCCAAAATAACTCCACTGACAGAAGATAAGCAGCAGTACGAAGAAGGCTGCCTATCGGTGCCACAAATATACGACAAAGTTGAGCGCCCGTCACGTGTGAAAATTGAGGCAATTAACCTTGAAGGTCAAGCATTTGAGATAGAAGCTGATGGACTTCTCGCTGTTTGTATCCAACATGAAATGGATCACTTAAATGGCAAATTATTTGTGGATTATTTGTCGCCACTTAAACGTCAGCGTGCTCGAGAAAAAGTCGAAAAAGTTGTTCGTCAACGTGAACGTGAAAAAATTGCAGTAAAACGTTAAAAATTTCTATTCTTGAAACATTAATGTAGTGTGGATGTGATTTTTGGTTTTTCGTAGTGGTTTACTGCTTGCATGTGCAGCAGTATTTTTACAGGTCGCGGTATTTCTACAGCCGCTATTACCGAAGCAGTATCAAATTGCTCCGGTCTGTGAAACTATTACCCTCGCTTTGCTTAAACCTAAAGCACAGATGGAAACCATGTCACATGCCATGCATTCACATCATGAACATCATATTGAACAGGCACAAGCCTCTGGGCAACATGATCATCATGATGCAAATCACCAGTGTCAATATTGTACCGTCTATGCCAATCTGGTTTTGCCACCTGAATTTGGTGTAAAAGAAGTTTTAGTCCGTATACAAGTCCGCTTAGTCGCTTATCAACAAGCATTTAGACATGTCTACTTTGCACTACAGCGACTTTTTCTACTCCCGCAAGGGCGTGCACCACCTCTATTTGCATAAATAAAAGCAATTTTTTGTTGGGGTCTTAACTGACTTCGATATCACTTTATTTATGTTTTAGAGCGTATAAAAATGCCACATTCTAAATTTTTACTACAACCTTTATGGGTTGCGATGTTTGCTGTCTCTCATTCGGGACTAGTTTTTGCTAATTCAGAAAAAAATGATGCCGATACCCAAGCGCTTCACTCATTAGCACCTATTGTTGTTACAGCACAACAAGGCAACGATGCAAATGGCTTGATTGTACATGCAGACCCGAAACAGCCAATTCAGCCAGTGCCTGCTACAGATGGTGCAGACTACCTACAAAGTATTATGGGTTTTAACTCAATACAAAGCGGTGGAACCAATGGTGATGTAACATTCCGAGGTATGTTTGGTTCACGCATCAAAATTCTAACTGATGGAACTGAAAATTTAGGTGCATGCCCAAACCGTATGGATGCTCCAACTTCTTATATTTCACCAGAAAGTTATGATCGTATTTCTGTCATTAAAGGTCCGCAAACAGTTCAATATGCCAATACAGGTTCTGCTGCAACAGTCCTTTTTGAACGTCAGCCTGAGAAACTCACCTCTGAAAAACCTTATCGTGGGCAAGCGAGTGTCTTATTAGGTTCATATGGACGTATTGACCATAACGTTGAGGCGGCAATTGGTGATGAAAAGAAATATATCCGTTTAAATGCCAATCGTTCAGAATCG
Organism: Acinetobacter sp. 22301; assembly: GCF_052045285.1. Classification (NCBI taxonomy): domain Bacteria; kingdom Pseudomonadati; phylum Pseudomonadota; class Gammaproteobacteria; order Moraxellales; family Moraxellaceae; genus Acinetobacter; species Acinetobacter sp. 22301. The sequence goes on from NZ_JBQEOR010000009.1 coordinate 165,000, forward strand.
AATAGTTATCAAGATGGTGATGGAAATACTGTGCCGTCAGCATGGAAAAAGTGGAATGCTGATGTAGCACTTGGCTTTACTCCAGATGAAAACACGTGGGTGGAACTCACTGGTGGAAAATCTGATGGTGAATCGCTTTATGCTGGACGTTCAATGGACGGATCTCAATTTGCGCGTGAAAGCTTAGGGCTACGTTTCGAAAAGAAAAATATCACCGATGTCATTAAGAAAATTGAAGGGCAGGTGAACTATAGCTATAACGACCATGTTATGGATAACTTTAGTTTGCGCACACCGCCATTAGTTGAAATGAATCATGGTGGTATGACCATGCTGATGCCGAATCCAATGGCAATGCAAGTGACACGCCGCACATTAAACTCACGTTTGGCAATGACTTCTGAATGGAACAAATGGAGTTTGATCACAGGCGTTGACTCTCAATTTAATAAACATGGCGGTAGCATGTCATCGCCAACAATGCCTTCTATGAATATTCCATATCGTCAAGATATGCGTTTTCAATCTTATGGTGCTTTTGGCGAACTGGGCTATCAATGGAACGATTTCAACAAACTGGTTACAGGTGCACGTTTAGATCGAGTCACAGTTGAAGATGAGCGTGCTGATTCTCAAGCAAAAGGTTTTAATACTAAACTTGAAAAGACTTTACCGAGTGCATTTGTGCGTTGGGAAAATCAACATCCTGAGCATGACCTAAAAAGCTATATTGGTTTAGGTTATGTAGAGCGTATGCCTGATTATTGGGAACTTTTCTCGCCTAAACATGGTAATGCGGGCTCAACCAATACTTTTAACGGTGTGAATCCTGAGAAAACATTACAGTTGGATCTGGGTTTCCAGCAACAACATGGCGCTTTAAATACATGGGTTTCTGCTTATGCTGGTTTGGTGGATGACTACATTTTAATGAGTTACCACCATCATCCAAGTATGGGAATGGATGGGCATGACATGAGCCATGATATTACTGCGGGTGCCAAAAATGTCGATGCAACCATCGCAGGCGCGGAAGCTGGTATTGGATATCAATTTACCGACCATATTCAGGCAGATTTGAGTGCGATGTATGCATGGGGTAAAAACACCACAGATGACAAACCGCTACCTCAAATTTCCCCTTTAGAAGGTCGTTTAAATATTCGCTATGTGGCTGACAAATATAATTTAGGTCTTTTGTGGCGAGCTGTGGCTGAGCAAAACCGTGTGAGTCTACATCAAGGTAATATCGTAGGATATGACTTAAAACCAAGTAAAGGTTTCTCGACTCTTTCTCTAAACGGAAGTTACAACCTTCGTAAAGATATCGATGTCTCTGTTGGCATCGATAACGTATTAGATAAGACCTATACCGAACACTTAAATAAAGCGGGTAGTGCTGGCTTTGGATTTGCGAGCGAAGAGCAGTTTAACAATATCGGAAGAAATTACTGGGTTCGTATGAGCATGAAGTTTTAATAAGCCGTAGCGAATGAACTGAAAATATTAATTTAAAGAGAGAAATGAAATGACTGATAAATTATCACCTGAACAGTCTTGGTGGGGATGGAAGTTACTTATTGTGGCTTCTATCTTGAGTGTATTGTTTATGATTATTTTTTACTTGGCCATCAATAATGAGCCTGACTACATGCCAAGTCAAAAAAAGAAGCAGATGACGGAGTCACACGAGCAAATGAATCACGCTGAAATGCACAGTTCATCAGCTCAATAAGTTCCTTAATATTTGAAAATGGAAGTCTAATTAACGGGCTTCCATTTTTGTTTTTAAGTTTTAAAAGTTATTGATGCATACTCGCTAAGGTTTTTGCCTTACCTTGATTCTGATAAAGCGTTAAGCCAAGTTTTTGTATATTACGGCCTGATTTAGATAAAAACTTTTCAACTTTTGGTGAAAGCTTTGCACCATTATAAAGTAGTGAATTACGCACAATTAGATAATAAGCAAACCATGAGGCAGACTGCTGAGGCAATCCGAGTAGTTTCATTCTCTTCTTCCCAATAAAAAATTGGGTAAGTTCTAAATGTTGTCGATAAGCAAGCTTCTGCTGCAAAGAGCGTAAATGCAGATATTTTCTCTCAAAAGGCTCTTTAGATAAGCTTGATCCTAACTCAACACTGCTGTGGTCGGAGCGAGGGTGAGCAAACTGCATCCAGTAAAGTAACCTCCAACCCTCAGATTCAGATTGAATAAGCCATTTTTCATCAATACCCATCAACCAGCCAACATAACGCCAAAAATGTAGAAAACTCTTGGCTTCTTGTTTGGTCGGCCATACACCTAAAGCCCTAATACCGAGTAAAACTACACTGCTAAAAGCCAAATTAGTCATGGCTAAATCAAATTGATTAAGTGGAATTCCCCAAACTTCACTATCCCAACGATCAGACTTTTTTAATTGTCGGCGAACGAATGCATGAATAAAGCGAACATAAATCGTTGATGTAAAACCTGCGCTTAGACGCTCAAGTCCTTGAGGTTCAGTAATATCAACCCACCATTTAGTGGTTTCAGCTAAACGAGTACCTGCCTGTTTCTTTAATGCACCCGTTAAAATTAGCGGCTGATTAAATCCTGGATATAAATATCCCGCCATTAAGGATAAATCTCTAAGAATAAAACCATTATTTATTCCTAAACGATGAGTAAATTTAACAGCCTCATCAACTTGACGCTGATCTAGCCATTCAGGCTTTTGCTCAATGTAATTAAAGAAATTTTCTAACTCAGTAGGTATAGGCTCAGATAGATTATCGCGGCCTTGAAATAATATCTTCTCAAAAATCATGCGGTGATCTTTGGGATTTTGCATAACCCAATCAATCACCTTATCCATTTCAATATCCCCTTCATAAAGAGCATGTTGTAAAGACATATATTCCGTATAGTTTGGTTGTACAGGTTTTTCACAACAGATATTTAAAAACTGAGTAAAAAAATTGCTGTCTTGCATGTCATTAAAAGAAGCAAGTCGAGTCGGGCTAATCATTTGCATATCGTTACTTACTTATTGAACTGAATAATAAATAGGCTAATATGAATAATTATTCGCATTCAATTCGCATTTAACGAATAAAAAACGATGAGAAAAGCCCCACAGCAACAGCGTTCAAAAATTATTGTTGACCATATTTTAGAGGCGACACAGCAGTGTATCGCCCAGTATGGATTACTACATACGACGACGCCTAAAATTGCAGAGAAATCTGGAGTAAGTGTTGGGTCGATTTACCAATACTTTGAGAATAAAGATCAAATCATAGAAGAACTATTGCGCCGTAAAAGCGAATTGCTGGGGCAACAACTTAAAGAATTAGTTGTGCGACAAGGAAATATTCCTTTAGAGCTGCTCATTCCCTTAGCAATAGAGTTGGGATTTAATGCATTAAAAGCCGATCATGGATTTTTTATAGAAGTGCTGAAACACTGGCATGACTATAGTCATTCGCAAGCTGCTCAGATTTTAGAAAAGCATTTTTTTGAAGTAGGGCTATATACATTCAGTAGAAATCCTCATCAGTGGGACTTCGAACAGGTAAAGCATAAATCCTTTGTAATTATTAATAGTACGCTTTTTACGATGATGCGATATGTAAGTCAGAACAATTTTCTTATCTCAGAACAACAACTTAAACGCGAATTATCGAGCATGATACTGGCTTATTTAAGTCAAAAATAAAAAATTAAAATAATTATCAATATAAAACAATAGCTTAATTCGTGTGGTGGTTTAAAAGTAAACGCTCAAGTCATTAATTTTTAATTTTCGCTTGCAAAGGGAATGAGATGGTCTATAATGCACATCCATCGGCGGTGATGCAGATAGAAACTTGTTGAAAAACAGTTACTTGGAATTGAGTTGGTTGCTTTAAGTGATGAATTTGATGGTAAGTTGGTTTGAGAGA
>NZ_JBQEOR010000010.1:0-130599 GCF_052045285.1 Acinetobacter sp. 22301
ATTGAGAATACGTCTTCGATTGGCATTAAGAATGCTTTGTCGATAGCACGTTCTGGTTCTGGGATGTAAGAGTCAAGCGCTTCAACAAGAGCAAGAACTGAAGACTCACCATATTGACCAGCATCGCCTTCCAACGCTTTAAGCGCAGAACCACGGATAACTGGAGTGTCATCACCAGGGAAGTCATAAGTAGAAAGAAGTTCACGAACTTCCATCTCTACTAATTCAAGTAATTCTTCATCATCAACAAGGTCACACTTGTTTAAGAATACGATGATGTAAGGTACACCAACCTGACGAGAAAGAAGGATGTGTTCACGAGTTTGTGGCATTGGACCGTCAGTCGCAGCACACACAAGGATCGCGCCGTCCATCTGAGCAGCACCAGTAATCATGTTTTTAACGTAATCGGCGTGGCCCGGGCAGTCAACATGCGCGTAGTGACGAATTGGAGAATCGTATTCTACGTGTGAAGTATTAATTGTAATACCACGTGCTTTTTCTTCAGGTGCTGAGTCGATTTGTGAGTAATCTTTCGCTTCACCGCCGTAAGTTTTTGCACAAATTGTTGCAATCGCAGCAGTTAAAGTTGTTTTACCATGGTCAACGTGACCGATTGTGCCCACGTTTACGTGTGGCTTATTACGTTCAAACTTGGCTTTAGCCATGATGATCTTCCTTTATAAACTACTCATGGAGGGTCACCCCATGAGCACTTGGTTTTTAACTAAGAAATTAGTTTGGGCTTATAGTAATCGAAAGATTACTCGTCGTCACCTTTTTTACCGCCAGCTTGGAATTTAGCGATGATGCCTTCAGCCACGTTACGTGGAGTTTCAGCATATTTAGCAAATTCCATAGAGTAAGTCGCACGACCTTGAGACATAGAACGCATTTGAGTCGCGTAACCAAACATCTCAGCAAGAGGAACTTCTGCACGAATTGCTTTTGTTCCACCAGGAAGATCGTCCATACCTTGAACCATACCACGACGACGGTTTAAGTCACCCATGATATCGCCCATGTAGTCTTCTGGAGTTTCTACTTCAACTTTCATGATAGGTTCAAGAAGGATAGGATCCGCTTTCATGAAACCATCACGGAAGGCATAAGAACCTGCCATTTTGAACGATAATTCGTCAGAGTCGACGTCATGGTAAGAACCGTCGAATAATGTCGCTTTAATACCAACAACAGGGTAACCAGCCAATACACCATTCTTCATACGTTCTTGAATACCTTTGTCAACCGCGCCAAAGAATTCTTTAGGTACTACACCACCAACAACTTCTTCAACGAATTGGTATTCTTTACCAGCTTCTTCAACATCAAGCGGTTCAAGACGTACATATACGTGACCAAACTTACCTTTACCACCAGTTTGACGTACGAACTTACCTTCTTGTTCAACAGACTTTTTGATCGTTTCACGGTAAGCAACCATTGGTTTACCAATGTTAGCTTCAACACCGAATTCACGCTTCATACGGTCAACAATGATGTCAAGGTGAAGTTCACCCATACCAGCAATAATTGTCTGACCAGATTCTTCGTCTGTACGAACACGGAACGATGGATCTTCTTTAGCCAAACGACCTAAAGCGATAGACATTTTTTCTTGGTCTGCTTTAGTTTTTGGTTCAACAGCCAATGAAATTACTGGCTCTGGGAATTCCATACGCTCAAGAGTAATGATGTTTTTCTCATCACATAATGTATCACCAGTTGTAACGTCTTTAAGACCTACACACGCTGCGATATCACCTGCACGGATTTCATCAAGATCTTGGCGTTCGTTCGCATGCATTTGCACGATACGACCGATACGTTCACGCTTAGCTTTAACTGGGTTATAAACCGGATCACCTTGTTTAAGAACACCAGAGTAAACACGTACGAATGTTAAGTTACCTACGAATTTGTCGTTCATGATTTTGAACGCAAGCGCAGAGAACGGAGCTTCGTCAGATGCTTCACGAGACGCTTTAGTTTCGTCTTTGTCGTCAAGGATACCTTCGATCGCTTTAACTTCTGTAGGTGATGGTAAGAATTCAATTACAGCATCCAACATACGTTGAACACCTTTGTTCTTGAACGCAGAACCACAAAGCATTACTTGAATTTCAGAAGCTAATGTACGAGCACGTAAACCAGCGATGATGTCTTCTTTAGAAAGATCACCTTCTTCTAGGTACTTGTCCATTAATTCTTCAGAAGCTTCAGCCGCAGCTTCAACCATTTTTGTACGCCATTCGTTAGACGTATCAACTAGGTCAGCTGGGATATCAGCATATTCAAACTTCATACCTTGAGATGCTTCATCCCAGATAATCGCTTTCATTTCGATAAGGTCAACAACACCCTGGAATGTATCTTCAGCACCAATTGGCACAACGATAGGAACAGGATTACCACCTAAACGAGTTTTAACTTGCTCAACAGCACGGAAGAAGTTTGCACCAGTACGGTCCATCTTGTTCACGAATGCTAAACGAGGCACTTTATATTTGTTCGCTTGACGCCATACAGTTTCAGACTGAGGTTGTACACCACCTACAGCACAGTAAACCATGCACGCACCGTCAAGAACACGCATAGAACGTTCAACTTCGATTGTGAAGTCTACGTGTCCCGGGGTGTCAATTACGTTGATACGGTGTTGTTCGAATTGGTTACCCATACCAGACCAGAAACAAGTCGTAGCAGCAGAGGTAATTGTAATACCACGCTCTTGCTCTTGTTCCATCCAGTCCATTGTTGCTGCACCGTCGTGTACTTCACCAATTTTGTGAGATACACCTGTGTAGAACAAAATACGTTCAGTTGTAGTTGTTTTACCTGCGTCAATGTGCGCAGAAATACCGATGTTACGGTAACGAGTAATTGGGGTTTGGCGAGCCATGATGTCTACATTCCTAAATGTTATATTTAAAACAGGACGCACCAATTAAATTGATGCGCGCGAATATCCAAACAGGCAACTTAAATACCTGCAAAGCCCCCACTTTGATAGAGAGCAATGTTGAATCGAGCTGCTGTACGCATGAATATTCTCCTGAATAAGGCCTGTTTTATCCGCTTAGAAACGGTAGTGAGAGAAGGCTTTGTTAGCTTCAGCCATACGGTGCACATCTTCACGTTTTTTGATTGCTGCACCTTTACCTTCAGCTGCATCAAGCAACTCACCAGCAAGACGTAAAGCCATCGTTTTTTCAGAACGCTTAGCAGCAGCATCTACTAACCAACGCATAGCTAAGGCAGTACGACGGGATGGGCGTACTTCCATAGGTACTTGATAAGTAGCACCACCAACACGGCGTGCTTTTACTTCAACCATAGGACGAACTTTTTCAAGAGTAGTCTCGAAAAATTCAACTGGGTCTACTTTGTTTTTTTCTTGAACGCGTTCTAAAGCACCGTAAACGATACTTTCTGCAATAGATTTTTTACCATCTTGCATTACGTGGTTCATGAATTTAGCGATTGTTTGGCTGCTAAATTTTGGATCTGGAAGGATCTCACGAGCAGCGACTACGCGACGTCTTGGCATTTTAATACACCTAATAATATGACACTTCAGGATGATCCAGCAGTTTGTACAAGTGTCATGTACACGACGCTGGCCTTACTATACGTCGCTTGAATTACAAATCTATGAAGAATTCAAACAAGCGAAACGCTAAAGGGCTTATTCGACTAGTTTCCTAGAATTACTTCTTAGGACGCTTAGTACCGTATTTAGAACGTGATTGATTACGATCTTTAACACCAGCACAGTCTAATGAACCACGAACGGTATGGTAACGTACACCCGGTAAGTCTTTAACACGACCACCACGGATAAGAACAACACTGTGCTCTTGTAAGTTATGACCTTCACCACCGATGTAGCTAGATACTTCAAAACCTGAAGTTAAGCGAACACGGCAAACCTTACGCATAGCTGAGTTAGGTTTTTTAGGTGTAGTTGTATAAACACGTGTACAAACACCACGACGTTGTGGACAAGCCTTCAACGCAGGAACTTTGGATTTTTCAACCAAAGTCGTACGACCCTTACGGATCAACTGATTCGTTGTTGCCATATGGCAATTCTCCCGTTATTAAAAAACCTTAAAAAGAAAATACCTCTTTTTAAGGGCACATAATTGTAAGCCAAGATGCAAAAATGGTCAACACGGCAATACTTACCAAATGTTGACCATATCAATGTTTGACAGCACGATTTACAAATTTAAATAGAGGTTATTTTTACTTTTTAAACCTTCACTTTGTAAGCGTATTGTTAAGAGTATTTTTTATCTTCCAATATCTCGTCATCATCCTCTGGAGTTAGAGCAGGCTTTTGTTCAGTATGCTCATGTTCTGTCACATGTTTATCAGCAAGTTTTTCTAAGCCCTTATGAACATTTTCCTGAACTTTCTCTTCACTTTTTTCGTTTTCTGTAGGTTTTAACACAATAGATACTTTCGAGATTACCTCGTGATTTTCTACTTTATGATGATGAGCAGCATGAATATTGCCATCTTCGCCTACATTTAAAAGTCTTGGGCTTGCTTTTTGAATGAGTGTAACCGCAGCATAATAAGCCTGTAGTGGAGATAAATGCTCACTTGGATGTTCGTTTAAATAATGTCTTGCAGCTCCAAAAATTGCCTGAGCTTTATGTCCTACATCTTCTTGTAATTTCCAGCTATATACTGCACTTAAAACAGCGCCTGCAACTGGGGTAAACTTACCAAAAGCTGAAAGTTTAGGAATACGATTTAACCATTCCCATTTAAACTCCCCTTCTTCATCTGTTAACCAGTTCTTTAAAGTATCTATATCTGTGGTTGAACCTAATACTTGCTGAAATTGATGAATATCTTGAGTTTCCAACATATTCCGCAATGTTTTTAAAGCCAACAAGAGAGTTTGTTTCTCTGCAATCAGGCTAATGTCAACTTCTTTAAAAATAAACTCAACAACATCTTGGTCTGCCACCTCGAGCAAATCAAAGCCATGTGATCTTCCTGTCTGGTAAATAGTTCTTAAAACTAAAACCAATGAAACTGGAATATCTACAGCTGCACCGACCACGCCTGATACACCTGTAATTGCACCTTGTACAGTCGCAATGAGCTTGTTTTGTTCTATAAGCGCCTGACTTAGACGTTGAGAACGACCTGTATCTTTAGTTAATTCAAATAAATCTTTAGCACCCGCTTCTTCTAGGATTTTTTCAGTTAAGGTACTTTTTGAACTAAAGTCATTTAACCAATTAAATAAATGGCCTGAGATTTTTTCATCCCAATCTGGCGAAAGAAATGTAGCAACACCATTTACTTTTTTAAAATGTCGACCAAATACCTGACGTGTGACTTTTGGTAAATGTTCTCTTAGCATTTGTTGAGGACTTTCATATTGCTCAACTTCAAATGGGCTTTTTGTTCTCGATCTACCTTCAACAGTTTTTCCAGTTGGGATTGGTTCAATTACCTTACTGACGTCACCTGATTGGTTCTGTTGCAAGATACTCAATCCTGTAGAACTGAGCTTTTTAGCCACTCCGAAGACCTGAGAAAACAAATTGTCAGATTGATTATTATTAAATTTTGTCATCAAGTACCTCGATTTTTTAATTTATCTAATTAGAGATAAATACTAGGTGGAATGTGGATTTATCTCAACTTGAATGTGTGTATTTTAGTTAACCCCAAATGCAACATACTATGTATTTGGTTATTTTTTTTAAATGTAAAATTGTCATAAAGATTTGCCATAAGAAATAAAAATCCTTTCTGCTATCATGTTAACAACGAAAAACATGAGTCCCGTTTTCTTACAGCTATATTCTCCTATTCATTTTCATAGCTGTTGAACACGATAGACTCTTAAATATCACCATAAAGGGACCTGTAGATGAAACGTGTTGTAATCACTGGTATGGGTATTAACTCATGTATCGGTAACTCTTTAGAAACAGTTACTCATTCACTTCAAAATGGAATCTCCGGGACACGTTTTAACCCAACTTATGCTGAACTCAATTTTAAAAGTCATGTCAGCGCTGCTGCAGAACAAGACTTTGATAATATCGACCGTAAATTAAAACGCTTCATGGGCGTATGTGCGATGTATGCATACAACGCTGCTGTAGCTGCAGTTGAACATGCAGGCCTTACTCCTGAACAACTTGCTGGTAATCCACGTTATGGTATTGCAGGTGGTTCAGGTGGTGGCTCAACTGCTTCTGTTGTTGAAATGACAGAATTATTAGAGACTAAAGGCGCACGTAAAGTGGGTCCATTCTTCGTACCACGTAACATGTCAAACACCATTACTGCAAACGTAGGTGTTGCATTTAAACTACAAGGTATTTCACATACTATTACAAGTGCTTGCGCAACTTCTGCAGATGCAATTGGTTATGCGTACAACTTAATTCAACTTGGCAAACAAGACCTCATGCTTGCTGGTGGCGGTGAAGAAGATCACTGGTCTCAAAGTTTATTGTTTGATGCAATGGGCGCACTTTGCTCGAAATATAACGACTCTCCAGAAACAGCATCTCGCCCATATTCAGCAGACCGTGACGGCTTCGTTATTGCTGGCGGTGGTGGTTTCGTAGTACTTGAATCACTTGAGCACGCGCAAGCACGTGGTGCGAACATTTTAGCTGAAGTAGTAGGTTATGCTGCGAACAGTGATGGCGCGGACATGGTTGCTCCAAGTGGTGAAGGTGCTACACGTTGTGTATTAATGGCACTTGAAGAAGCTAAGCAACATGGCGTAGAGAAAATTGACTATGTAAATACACATGGTACTTCTACTCCAGCGGGTGACATTACAGAACTTAAAGCAATGGAACGTGCATTTGGTGAAGGTAACGTACCTCCTCTTAGCTCAACCAAATCTATGACAGGTCATAGCTTGGGTGCGGCTGGTGTACAAGAAGCTATTTACTCTGTGCTAATGATGCAAAATGACTTTATTGCACCAAATATCAACGTGACTGAACTTGATGAAGGCGCAAAACCTTTTGATATCGTACTTGAAAAACGTGATGCAAAATTGAATACTGTAATGAGTAACAGTTTTGGCTTTGGCGGTGTTAACGCTTGCCTTATTTTCAAGAAGTGGGATGCATAATCCCACCTAGGATTATCGATGGATGCACCTTCTGATGCTTTTTTGTGGGTAAAAGCATTACATATTATTGCCGTGGTTTGCTGGTTCGCTGCTTTGTTCTACTTACCACGTCTATATGTTTATCATGCTATGAGTGAAGATGCTGCAAGTCATCAACGCTTTGAGGTAATGGAACGCAAGTTGTATCGTGGAATCATGTGGCCTTCGATGATTGCTACATTAATTACCGCCCATTTCCTTGTAGAGTGGGGTGATGCAACTCGACATTACCATCAAGCGACTTGGTTTTACCTCAAAGTTGGATTAGTGGCTTTATTAGTGATTTATCATTTGGTATGTGGCTATTATCGTAAAAAGCTCATCGGAAATGCTCACTATAAATCACATAAGTTCTGGCGCTTTTTTAATGAAATGCCAACCTTAATTTTATTTGCTGTTGTGATTTTAGTTGTTGTAAAGCCTCAGTTCTAACTGGGGCTTTTGCTTTTCTTCTCTAAGAAGTCTTATATTCACAATAATAAAAACATAAAATTCATTTAAATATTTATAAAAACAGAACTATAAAACTAATGAATAGTCATAGCTCTTTATTTAGCAACACATGATCTATACTATGCTAAACAAATAGATGAACTCATTTAATGGCAAAGCTATGCTAACTTTTAATGCCCTTAAACGCTTAATCCATACACCATTTATTCTTCTTACACTTTTTATTTTCCGTCACTTAAAAAACTATCCGATTAGACATCTGACTGCTCACGAAAAATTATTAGCACAAATGGTTTTCGGCGACATGCTTGATTGTGAACGGCCTAAAATTATTGCTACGCGCTACCTCCCTTGGCAGAGTTGCGGTATTTTCATGGCCCCAAATGGGAATATTTATGTCAATACTGCTGATTACAGTGAAAATTACGCTTTAGAATCTAAGTTTATGCAAGGTATTTTTATTCACGAACTCACACACGTCATGCAATATCAAAAAGGCATTCATGTACTCTTTAAAGGTGCTTTATTACAATCAGCCTATTACCTCAGCTTTAAAAGTTACAATCCCTACAAATATACCTACCACCCTGACAAGGCATTTAGTACGTATAATATTGAACAGCAAGGCGAAATTGCGCGCGATATTTGCTCTGGAAAAATCCCAAATATTATCTGTTCACCTCAACTTCATTTGTAACTAAATAATCAATCTCGCTTTGAACGTAACATTTTTTGCGTAATGTAAATGAGAATTCTTATAAATCAGAAATACTTATCTAAACTATAAAATTGCGCTTATTCAATTCAAATTATTGAAAAAAATAGAACAGACTTATTCCAAATTAGCTTGTGATAAGGCAGTATACAAACAATAAAAATAATGAAGCCTGTTTCTATTCTATACAGAAAATCTCGTTATTTTTACGCAGAAAATATGGGATTGGTATATATTATTGATCTTGACATTTTTGTTTACTATTTTAATTGTTTACTATCGTATCATACACATCGTTGAAAAATTATATTCATAAAAATCAACACTGTGTGTATCTATATTCGTTATGATCTAGGATTAGGTTTGAATGAAAAGTTTTAAAGTTGCCCTTGCTCAGTTTTCTCCGCATATTGGCAATATTGACTCAAACACCCAAAAGATGATTGAGCAAGTAAATCAGGCGAAAAAACAAGACGCTGACCTGATTATTTTTCCCGAGCTTTCTGTTATTGGTTATCCAGCTGAAGATCTATTGTTACGTCCAAATTTAAATAAACGTATGCAAAAGGCTTTTGCACAACTTGCCGAAGTTAAAGATATTGTTATGGTTTTCGGATTTGTGAACCAGACAGAAGATGGTCAACGTTACAATTCTGCTGCTGTCATGAAAGACGGTCAAGTTTTGGGTGTTTTTAATAAACATAATTTACCAAACTATGGCGTCTTTGATGAAAAACGTTATTTCCAAAAAGGCCATCAGCATTTGGTGTTTGAATATCTTGGGCATAAGTTTGGTGTATTAATTTGTGAAGATATCTGGTCAATTAATACGGTCAAACAGTTGAGCCAATTAAATGTTGATACTGCTCTTGTACTCAACTCATCACCATATGAAGTCGGCAAACCACAACACCGTATACAGACCTTAAGTGAACTTGCAAAACAACTTCATCTAAATATTGTTTACGTTAACCAAGTGGGCGGACAAGACGATTTAATTTTTGATGGTACAAGTTTTGTCAGCAATCAAAATGGTGAAATTGCTTTACAAGCAGCAAGCTTTAAAGAAGACATTTATATTGCTGAATTTGACCGTGATACAAAGTTATATAAAGTCACTGAATCTGCTCCTGCATTAGAAACATTTGCAGAAATCTATCAAGGTTTAGTCATGGCAACTCGTGACTATGTAGAGCGCTCGGGCTTCCCAGGTGTGATTCTGGGTCTTTCTGGTGGTATCGACTCTGCCCTTACACTTGCGATTGCTGTGGATGCAATCGGTGCAGAAAAAGTGCAAGCTGTAATGATGCCTTATACTTACACTTCTCAAATTAGTGTAGAAGATGCGGCTGAACAAGCTCGCCGTATGGGTGTGACTTTCGGTATTGCTGAAATTCACTCAATCGTAAATAGCTTCATGCAAACCCTGTATCCTTTCTTTGGTAATTCACCAGCTGATGCAACTGAAGAAAATTTACAAGCGCGTGCTCGTGGCACATTGCTTATGGGCTTATCAAACAAGTTTGGTAATTTAGTCCTTGCTACAGGGAATAAATCTGAACTTTCAGTTGGCTACTGTACGCTTTATGGCGATATGGTTGGTGGCTTTGCTGTTCTAAAAGATGTTTATAAAACTATCGTGTTTGAATTAGCAAAATACCGTAACAGCTTAAGCGAAACTCCTGTGATTCCTGAGCGTGTGATTACCCGCCCACCTTCAGCAGAACTTCGCCCAGATCAAAAAGACCAAGACTCTTTACCAGCATATGATGTGTTAGATGCCATCCTTTACGCATACATTGAAGAAGATTTAGGTCAGGCCGATATTATTGCCAAAGGTTTTGATAAAGAAGTTGTTGAAAAAGTCATCCGTTTAGTTGATCGTAATGAATACAAACGTCGTCAAGGTGCGATTGGCCCGAGAATTACCTCTCGTGCATTTAGTCGCGAACGACGTTATCCGATTGTCAACGGTTGGACAGCGAATGACTGAGCAGAAAAACTCATCAAAAACTACAGCACTTGCTCAAGCACTTTTGCTTGAGCAAGTGGAATTTTTCAAAAAACAATTATCTATAGAAAACTCACCTATCTATTTCCAGCAGTTCATTCAGTTGTTTATGCAACATGCTGACGAAATCAAGCTACATGAGGTTGTTGATTTAGAGCAACTACAAGCCGTTGTGAAACGCTATGCTTTTGAAATGCAGCTAGGTGCTGGTTTACTTGAGTTTATTGGGGAAATCGCGCAGCGTATTTATTTATCTGCTATGAAGTCTCCAATTCAGTTACAAGACTTGGTCTCTGACCACCAATTTGAAATGTGGCTTTCTAAATTTTTAGAAATGGAACATATTCCTCATTATCTCAATCAGTTTTTAAGAACTAGCCCTTCTGTACAACAGCTTTGCCAATATATTGCAACCTCGACTCTAGAACAAAAATTACCAAAACTTCTAACTGCCTCTAGAGTGGATGACTATCATTTTGAATGGCAACATAAACTCAAAAAATTTTCCTTTTTGCAGCAGCAACGTCTTGAGCATAAACTTGAAACCTGGATTGCCAGTTTTATTCACGAGCAACTTACAGAATTAAGTCTTTTATCGAGTGAAGATTTAGAAAGTCTAGTGCGTCATGTTTGGGAAGATATCAGACATAAAAAAATGTATGAGTTTATGAAACAACTCACTCCTCTCGATGTTGAAGAGTTCTTTGTTTTAATTTACGAATACTGGAAAGAATTACGTCAATCAGAATTTATGCAAGATCTGATTTTGTATGGTGTCGAAGTTTTTTATGACTTTTATAAAGATCAGAGTTTATTTGAAGTATTAAGTGAGATTGGATTAACCGAAAACGACTTACAAACAGAAGCTTTACGTTTTTATCCGAAGGTTATGGATGCCTTTAATGAGCACGGTATTTTAGAACCTTTACTTCAAGCGCTTTTAGCTCCCTTTTATCAAAGCTCAAAAACACTCGATATGATTGAAAAACATTTTAATGAGTAAAAAATAGATAAAAAGAAACCACGCAGGAGCGTGGTTTTTAAAATGGTGGCTATGACGAGACTTGAACTTGTGACCCCCGCATTATGAGTGCGGTGCTCTAACCAACTGAGCTACATAGCCGTAAACTGTGTGCGCATTATCTATAGTTCTGTATAGCAGGTCAATAGGTAAAAACCCTTAATGCCCATCAATTGAACAAATAAGATTCAGATCATCATTATTTGTTCTTTTTTTAGCATTTTTTTGCTTTAAATAATTGATCGGCCACAGAAATATATTAAAGATCTAATATTAGTTTTTTACCTTTAGCTCTCGACACACAAATCATCATGCTCTTCTGTGAAGCCTTTTCTGCATCACTTAAGTATTGATCAAAGTGATCTGCTTCGCCTTCTAAAATAGCAGTTTCACATGTACCGCATACGCCTTCGCGACATAAGCATTCCACATCAATATTTAATGTTTCAATAGCTTGTAAAATCGTCTGATTACTTTGTACTTCAATTTCCTGATTAGACTTGGCTAGTACAACCGTAAATGCTTCCCCATCTTCAGGAACTGCTGAAGCGAATTGTTCCCAGTGAATGTACTCATCGCGGTAACGGTGCTTATTACAGCAATCAATCACAGCATCAATCATGGGTTTCGGCCCACAAACATACACATGTGTGCCTTTAGGTTGTGATGAAATCAATTCATCCAGCTTTAATGAGCAACCTTCTGAGTCAACATAATTAAACACATGTTCTGCATGTTTCTGCTTTAACTCATCTAACAAAGCCGCATGTTCAGGTGAGCGGTAAGCATAATGTAGCTCAAAATCTGCACCACGTGCTGCAAGCTCGTCCATTTGAGGCAAGAATGGTGTAATACCAATTCCACCTGCAATTAAAATATGTTTATTGCCTGTTTCAGCTAATGGAAATAAATTTTTTGGTTCTGAAATCTGAATTTCACAGCCTTCATCACACTGATCATGCATAAACACTGAACCACCCTTACCTTCCACATCTTTACGAACACAGACTTGGTAAGTTGATAAATCTTGCGTACAGCTCATCAATGAATATGCATTTGAAAGCTGTTCATTCATTTTGACAATAATATGGCTTCCCCCACTAAATCGAGGAAAGTTCTGCCCATCTTGACGTTTGAACGTAAACCGTTTGATTAAAGGGGTTAGCTGTTCCACACGAGTAACAACCGCTGGGAACATTTCATAATGACTCGCCATATTAGAATCCTTCTTTTACCGCATATTTTTGTTGTTAGCGCTTATCCTTAAAGCCCTAAACACATGTATTTAATGGTCATGAATTCTTCAAGACCATATTTTGAGCCTTCACGCCCAACACCTGATTGTTTCACACCACCAAATGGTACAACTTCATTTGAAATTGCTGTGGCATTCATACCGACCATTCCATATTCAAGCTGTTCTGACACTCGCCATAAACGTGAAATATTTTCGCTATAAACATACGCAGCCAAACCGAAGATCGTGTCATTTGCTTGAGAAACGACGTCTGCTTCATCTGTAAAGCGAATAAGCGGCGCAACTGGACCAAAAATTTCTTCTTGGACAATTTCCATTGTACGGTCAACGTTCGTTAGAACTGACGGCTCATAAAAGGTTTGCCCTAAAACATGCTGTTTACCACCGCAAGCAATTTTAGCGCCTTTGCTCACTGCATCATCAATCAACTGCTGTGCTTTCAAAACTGCTTTTTCATTAATTAATGGACCAATTTGCACACCATCTTCAAGTCCATTACCGACTTTAAACTTTTGTACTTCTTGTACAAACTTCTCGGCAAAAGCTTGATAAATATTGTCGTGTACATAAATGCGGTTAGCACAAACACAGGTCTGGCCTGCATTACGGAACTTGGCAAAAATCGCGCCTTGTACAGCTTTATCTAAATCGGCATCGTCAAACACAATCAGAGGCGCATTACCACCTAACTCAAGCGCCAATTTTTTAATGGTGCTTGAACACTGCTGCATCAGTAGGCGTCCTACTGGAGTTGAGCCAGTAAACGTCAATTTCTTCACTTTTTCATGCGAAGTAAATACAGAACCAATTTCTTGAGATTTACCGGTAACAACATTAATTACACCAGCTGGAATACCTGCTTTTTCGGCAAGTTTCGCAATCGCTAAAGCACAGTAAGGTGTTTCATTTGCTGGCTTAATCACTATCGTACATCCAGCTGCTAAAGCTGGTGCTGCTTTACGCGTAATCATAGCAATTGGGAAATTCCACGGCGTAATAGCAGCCACAACCCCCACAGGTTCTTTATTAATAATAAAGCGCTGCTGGTTATTTACGGTTGGAATCACATCACCATAAATACGCTTGCCTTCTTCGGCAAACCATTGAATAAAGGATGCAGCATAACGCACTTCACCTTTTGCTTCTGCCAAAGGCTTTCCTTGTTCAATAGTCATAATGAGAGCAAGTTCATCGGTATGATCGAGAACCAGTTTGTACCAAGCCAATAAAATATCTGCACGGTTTTGGGCAGTTAAAGCTTTCCAGCTTTGCAAAGCCGTATAAGCAGCCTCAACTGCTTGAGTCGCCTCAGCCGCTCCCATATTTGGAATTGTGCCAATTTCTTCGCCTGTTGCAGGGTTAGTTACCGGAACCGCCGCATTCGACTGTGCAGCTAACCATTGTCCGTTAATATAGGCTTGTTGCTGAAATAATTCAGTACTTTGTAAACTCGACATATCATCTTCCTAATTGAAGAGTCAGGTGTAAGTCATCTTTACACCTGAATAAATCCATTTGTTTTATTTGTGATGCTGCGCCACTAAATGTTGGAAGTAAGCAATACCATGTTCACTAATTCCTGAACGTTGCTTATCAGTCATAATACGGCCTTGGCCTCGATAACCACGTGATTTCAAACCACGTTGTACACTTTCTACCAAGTTCAAATCTTCAGGACGGAATACATTGCGATACCACTCAATTAAGTCTTTCTGATCTTGAGTGAGTTCTTCGTTGGTGAAGTAAATATCGTAATGTTGCAAGGTCGTTTCTGCATCTACTGGAAACTCATAGATCACCGTCATGAAATTGCTACCCGGTGGTACGTTGAACATGGTGCAAGGCCAAGTCCAGAAACCGTGAAATTCAGGATCAGTGACCGATGGATCAAGCTTAAATGACTTCTCAGATGAACGTGCAAAGCCATATTGCAATGTCCAGTTCTGATGTGTGGTATGCCAATATTTATCAACTTGTACGGAGTCAGCAAAACCAGGATGCGCTGGTCCACAGTGGTAACATTCTAGATAATTATCGACAATTACTTTCCAGTTTGCTGGCGTTTCTGTCACGAAACGTGCTGCCAGTTTCAAATCTTTAATTACGCTACATGCTTGATTTAAACGCTCAGCAAATTCCGGAAGCTGGTCTTCTACGCATGTCGCACTTTCATCCATATTAATGAAAACAAATCCTGCATATTCCTCAACTTTTAAAGGCACCATGCTTGAGTTTTCTTTATCGAAAGATTCGACATGGTCACAGTTACGTGCCAAAGCTAAGCTACCATCTAGCTTAAAAGTCCAAGCATGATATGGGCAAGTAATTACATTTTTTGCTTTACCACTGCCACTTAAAAGCTCGTGACCACGATGTGGACACACATTATAAAACGCACGTAAAACACTATCTTTACCACGAATGATGACAATATTTTCACCAATTACTTTACGGGTAATATAGTCATTCGGTTGTGCCAATTCACTGCCATGTGCAACACAAATCCAGCTTTTAGCAAAGATTGCTTCTTTCTCATGCTCAAATACTTGCGATGAAGTATAGAAAACTTTAGGGAAAGTCCATGCAACATCTGGGTTTGCGCAAAAATCTTCAGGTAATTTTTCAACTGCACTCATGTTATTACTCCATTAAATTCTTTTCGTCCAAATGACTCGATATTAAATTGATGTCTTTTCGACACTGCCAAACATGCGACGTATCGCACTCAGCATGTTTTGATATAACTGTTGAACTTCAGGGCAATCACGCATGAGACGTAAACTGCCATGTAATAAACCTTTGCCTAAATGGAACTCGTTAGGGATACCTGCTTGTTCCAATTTTTGGGTAAGGAAATAACCGTCATCACTTAAAGGGTCATACTCTGCAACGGCTACAAAACTCATAGGCATATCTGAAAAATCATTTACCAATAAAGGTGCTAGACGTAAATCCTGCCAATCTTGTGAATTCGGTGCATATTCCTTTAAATAAAAATGCATATCTTCCGTTGTAAGTAACGGCGCATGGGCATGCTTTTGTGCGGCTGGTGTATCAAGTGCTGTAGTTAAACACGGATAAACCAAAGCCAGACCTTGAGCTTGTAAACCACTATGCTGTAGATGCACTGCAAGAGCTACTGCTAAGTTACCGCCTGCGCTATCGCCTGCTAGAACGATATTTCCGCTATCAATCTGCCAATCAGAACCATACTCTTTAAGCCATTGATAAACTGCTAAACAATCTTCAAAAGCTGCTGGAAAGCGATGCTCTGGTGCCATGCGGTAATCCACACTAATGACAACTGCATTTAAGTCCTGACATAAATAACTGGTAATAAACTCATGTGAATCGAGGCCACCCACCATCCAACCGCCACCATGTAAATACAACACACATGGCCAACCAGCTTCAGGTCGTTTAGTTTTTGGTGAATAGATGCGAACAGGTACAGGATGCTCTGCATTTGCAACAACTCGGTCTTCTACTTCGATCTTGCCATCACGAGGCAAAGTGTAGTGTCGACACATCGCGTCATAGGCCGCGCGGACTGAGTCAATATCTGCATCTGCTGGTGAATAAATGCTGCTCCAATACACAAGGCTTTGCATTTCTTCACTTAAAACATACGTGGTCTGTTCACATGTAGTCATTACCGTTCCCTCTAGCTGGTTTTTCTGTCCAGTTTGATTGAGCTTGCAAGCTCAAGCTGCATCCGTTTTGCATGTTCATCTTGAGTCTGGTTTAAACCAATTTCCACATCATCATAACCTTGTTGCTCAATTAAATGTGATGGGACTTTGGCATAATCCTGAATCAACCATTTCACTAAGCCATAGGTCTGAATCAGAATAATCACAATGAATGGTAAAGCTGTCACAATAGTTGCCGTTTTCATGGTGTCTAAAGGTGCCTTACTAAAGATCATGGCAATTGGAACCAAAGTCAGCATGACACACCAGAACAGACGTGCGTTTGGCGATGGATCTTGCCCTTCACTTAAACCACGTGTACATGTTGCTGAAACCGCATACCCAACCGCATCCATATGTGCTGCCAAGAACACCACCATAATGCCGAGGAAAATCCACATCATCAGCTTTCCAGCAGGTAATAGGCTGAGCAATTGACCAATTGCAACCTCACCACCCTGTTGGCTTAAGATTTGCGGTACATTAACAGCCCCATGAATAAAGCTATAAACGCTGTAGTTTTCAAACACACCAAAGATGAACCAAAGACCAACACTACCGCCAATTACCATGGCAAAGATCACCTCTTTAATAGTACGGCCTTTAGAAACACGCGTTACGAACAGTGCCACACCCGGTGCATATGAAATCCACCACAACCAGTAAAATACAGTCCATTCACGGGTAAACTTGCCATCACCCATTGGGTCGGTAAACAAGCTCATGTCGACAAAGTTGGTTGCCATTAATCCAAAACTCATTAATGAATTATTCAAAATGAATTGAGTCGGACCAAAGCAAAGTACATAAATCGCAAATAACACTACACCTAAGCACACCATGTGGCTTAAACGCTGCATGCCCTTGTCCATACCTACATACGAACTAAGTGCAAACAGAACCGAAACTGCCAAAATAATGATGACTTTAGTCATAAAGGTATTTGGGATACCTGTGAGTTGAGACAAAATATTGGTAAATGTCACGGCGGTGAGTACTAATGAAATCGTCAATGCACCAAACATGCAAAGCAAGAACATAAGGTCAACTAAACGTCCAACCACGCCGGTTGATTTAAAGCCTGTCACAGCTTCAATCACAGATGCCAAACTTAAGCCTTTATTTTTTCTCACATGATAGCTGTAGCACAAAGAAATTGATGCCAAAGCATAAATTGCCCATGCACTTAAACCTGAGTGAAAAAACGAGTAAGCCACGCTATATTTCAATGCTTCTGCTGACTCAGGCGGTAAGCTCAAACCCGGAGTTTGATAATAGTAAGCCCAGTCCAAAAAGCCCCAGTACAATGTAGAAGACCCGATACCCGACAAGATGAACATAAAAATCCATGACATCGTGGTGTATTGAGGCTTTCCTTCACCGAGTTTAATTTTGCCGTATTTACTAAAAGCTAGACCAAAAGTAAAAATAATGGCTAAAAAAGCAAACAGTAATACTGGGGTTGTAAATACCGATGTCGTCCACTGCATCCATGTTGCAGCAATCTTTATCGACTCTTGCGAATAAATCGCCAAACCAGCAACTGAAATAAATACAAACAGTAAACTGGTTACGGCAAGAACTTTATCCGTATAAATTTTTGTGTTTTGATTATCCATATCCATACATCCATTTTTGGATGGCGTTATTCCATAGCGAACACGTCCATTTTAATTTGGGCTACACACGATGCAATTGCATCTCCTACCTCATAAGTTTTTGCCTGACCACCGATATCGGCTGTCTTTGGCCCATTAATTAATACATGCTCAATCGCCTGCATAATGTCCTGACCTGCTTGAATGCAACGTTCGTCTTCTTCGCCAAAGAATTCGAACATCATGGCACCTGACCAAATCGCAGCGATTGGATTGGCAATTTGTTTACCGTAAATATCTGGTGCCGAACCATGTACAGGTTCAAACAATGATGGGAATTTTCTTTCTGGGTTTAAATTTGCCGAAGCAGCCAAACCAATAGTTCCTGTACATGCAGGGCCTAAATCGGAAAGAATGTCGCCAAATAAATTCGATGCAACAACCACATCAAAGCGTTCAGGTTGTAAAACAAAACGAGCTGCTAAAATATCAACGTGCTGTTTATCGGCTTGAATTTGTGGATATTGTTTTGCCATCGCATCAACGCGTTCATCCCAATACGGCATGCTGACGGCAATACCATTTGATTTGGTCGCTGCTGTAATTTTTTTCGCATCACGCTGATTTGCAAACTCAAATGCATAACGCAAAATGCGATCTACGCCATGACGTGTAAATACGGCTTCTTGTAAAACAAACTCTCGATCTGTTCCTTCAAAAGCCTTACCACCAATGGCTGAATACTCACCTTCACTGTTTTCACGGACCACGTAGAAGTCGATATCACCCGGTTTTTTGCCTACTAAGGGACATTTAACACCCGGCATTAAGCGCACTGGACGTAAATTCACATATTGGTCAAAACCGCGACGGAACTGGAGCAACGACCCCCAAAGTGAAATATGGTCAGGTACTTTATCTGGCCAGCCTACAGCGCCAAAATAAATTGCATCGTAGCCCTGCAAAGTTTCAAACCAGTCATCTGGCATCATTTTGCCGTGCTCAAGGTAGTAATCGCAGCTTGCCCATTCAAATGCATCTAACTGAAGCTCAATGCCGTACTTCTCTGCTGCAGCCTTTACAACCTTAATGCCTTCTGGTAGAACTTCTAAACCAATGCCATCGCCTGCAATCGTGGCAACTTTATATCTTTTTGCCATAAGCTTCCTTCACACCTTCGACTAATATCCTTGTATGGCTTAAACATGATGTTTTAAGCAAAAATGATCAACAACAGAACTATCACTCCAATGGACACGGATCGTGAATAATCTACCTAACCTATCGGATTTAAAGGTTTTTTGCACAGTCGCCAAACTAAAAAGTTTTGTCGAATCTGCTGAGGAACTTGGGACTTCGCCAGCTTTTATTAGCAAGCGAATTAATATTTTAGAAAACACGTTGAGCTGCAAACTTTTTCATCGCAGTACGCGTCATGTCAGCCTAACGGAAGATGGCAAACTTATTCTTGAGAGAGTTTCAAATATTCTTGAAGAATTTGATGAAGTTTGTGAACTGGTGAATAACCCGCTGAGTACACCTA
The DNA here is from genome assembly GCF_052045285.1 of Acinetobacter sp. 22301. NCBI lineage: Bacteria > Pseudomonadati > Pseudomonadota > Gammaproteobacteria > Moraxellales > Moraxellaceae > Acinetobacter > Acinetobacter sp. 22301. Next base: position 19,466 of record NZ_JBQEOR010000010.1, read on the forward strand.
CGGGTCGTATGGATATTATTAGTAGCTTTGGTTTTGGCAGAAAACATATCGCACCGATTCTGTCTAAATTAATGATGCTTTATCCAAAGCTTCAAATTCATTTTGACACCATCGACAATACCAAAGACCTGATTCAACACAGTATTGATTTGGACATTAGAATTGGTAATGAAATCGCACCGAATATGATTGCGAAGAAGTTAGCTTCCAATTTTCGGATTTTATGTGCGGCGCCGAGTTATTTACTTAAACACGGCGTACCAGACAGCATTCAAGATTTGCAAACACATGATTGTTTGACAATTAGTGAACGCGATCAATCTTCAGTTTTATGGAAATTTAGGCATGCCTCTGAAGATGTCGCAGTACATATCAAACCACGCTTTGTTTCGAATAACGGCGAAATTATTCATCAGCTTGCTATAGAAGGTCATGGCATTATTTTCCGTTCAATTTGGGATGTTGCAGATGAATTGATTACAGGTCAACTCCAGCATATTTTGCCTGAATATTGGCAAGATGCAGATATATGGGCGGTTTATCCATCACGGCTTAAAAGCTCATCTAAATTACAAACCTGTATTTTGTTTATTCAAAACGAATTGCTCAATCGTTTACAGCATGTTCAAAACCTAAACCGAGGACAACTCATTTCTCCGGCAGTTAAAAGAGAACCACCACCTGAAAAAGTCTTTCTATGAAAAAAAGCCCTAAGTGAGGTCTATTCACTTAGGGCAATAAATCGCTTTTAAATTTTAAAAATAATATCCGATTGAAAGATAAAATAATTTATCCCAATCATTACTGCTACCTTGTGCAAGACCATCAGCCCCACCACCCACCATTGGATCATTTTTACTCATAATGTATTCACCCTGAATACCAATAGCTTTGTAATTAAAATAAACCCCTGCTATTAAACGTTCAGAATCTTTATAGCCATCCTCGTCTTTAAAAAAGCGGCTATGAGAGATATAAGGCTTAATATTTTCAAGTTTGTGGAATGGTTTAGCAAAGGTATAGTTAATTTCATTAACCAAATATTTACCTTTATTGGCAACTTGATATGGATAATCAAATGCTCCAATGGTTGAGCTATTTGGCAATAAATCATCCCCATTCGTCACATCTTGCTTACCAGCTAAAAACATCCATTGCCATGCCTGATATTGCGTTTGAGCAAATACATTCCATGATTTGCGATGCCCATCTTCATCAGTTCTTTTATTTTCTAAATCAGAGTACCAAACTGAACCACCTAACTCGATCGAAAATTTTTGAGCTTTATCAAGTTCAAATTTTCTAGATCCTCGAGCAATCCACATATTCTTTTCTTCGATATTAGTACCTGTGGTTAAATCATCAGCTTCCACAAAGTTACCACTGTATCTGCTTGAGTCCTTTGAGGTTCCCTTATAATTTCCGCCATCAGTTGGATAGAAACCTAAGGTCAAATTGTATTTATCATCTGCAAATTTATATTTAATCCCCAGATTATCAATATCTTCTAAACCAACGGTATTTAAAAGCGTTTCGTAATAACTACTTCCCCAAAATTCACCAAAGCCAAAATCAACGGGTTGCAAACCTGCCGTGATTCTCTGCTGATCAGATAATTTATAACCTACCCAAGCTTTTTTTAGAAAAATCGCATCACACAAGCGATCATATTGATAACAACGAGCATCTGCCCCTGCAATCCAATCTGGATTTTCATAACCTAGCACTAATTTAATATCAGTTAATCGCCAGTCATCATTTTGAGAACCTTCATTTGCATCAACCACATAATCTTTATGCAAATAACGAGAACGTACTGCGCCAGAAACTTTAAATTGTCCCGATTCCAAAGTTGGATCTCCCCAACTTAAATCAGCCGCAGAAGCCTCTACTCCCGCCGTTAAGCTTAAAATTCCTAAAAATAATAATGACCTTTTCATGTCTTCAACATCCTTGTTAAGTGTTATAAGAACATGAAGAAATTGATCTAGACAAGCAATGCCATAACTATAAAGTCGGTCTTTACAAACTGTGTTTAATCAAAAAATGAGCATAAAAAAAGACCACGCAGGAGCGTGGTCTATAAAATGGTGGCTATGACGAGACTTGAACTTGTGACCCCCGCATTATGAGTGCGGTGCTCTAACCAACTGAGCTACATAGCCGAAAACTGTGCGCGCATTATCTTAACTTCTTTAACGCACGTCAAGAAAAATTTTAAATAAAATGAGGTGAAGTGAGCCTATAAGCCGGGTTCTGTCGAGGATGGTCATTCCTCTAGGCGTACAATCACTCATACGCTCAAGCGACCTACCCGAATCCAGTACGGGCCGTACCTCAGGATTCCTATTTGGTCTTGCTTCTGGTGGGGTTTACCATGCCGTGAACTGTTACCAGACACGCGGTGCGCTCTTACCGCACCCTTTCACCCTTACCTCACGAATGAGGCGGTCTACTCTCTGCTGCACTTTCCGTCGGCTTTCACCGCCCAGGCGTTACCTGGCACCCTGCCCTATGAAGCCCGGACTTTCCTCCCCTGCTTCAGTCACGAAGACCTCCACAGCAGCGACCATCCAGCTCACTTCAGGGGCGCATATTAACAAATTTATTTACTAATTGCTTGTGCTTTTTTGAGCAATTAATTTTTTATATTTGTCGAATAGCTCATCTTCCGTCTCCACATGCTGCGGATCTTTAGGAATACAGTCCACTGGACAAAATAACTGACATTGCGGCTGGTCATGATGACCAACGCATTCAGTGCATAAATCTGGATGAATTTCATAAATCACTTCACCCATGAAAATAGCTTCATTTGGGCAAACTGGTTCACAAACATCACAGTTTATGCATTCATCGGTGATATATAACGACACTTTACCAACCTTGTTGATGTTTACGTTCAAAGGCCTCAACCACAGCTTGCGGAACAAACTTGGTTACATCCCCTTTTAAACGAGCAATTTCCCGAATTAATGTCGAAGAAATAAATGAATACTGCTCAGATGGTGTTAAAAATACTGCTTCAAAATGTGGGTCAAGTTGACGGTTCATATTGGCAAGTTGAAATTCATATTCAAAATCAGAAACTGCTCTTAAACCACGAAGTACTGCTGTTGCCTTTTGCTCTTTGAAAAAATTAACCAGTAGACCATCAAAGCCTACAAATTCAACATTTGATAAATGGCTGAGTGATGTTTGGGCCAGTTCAACTCTCTCTTCTAGACTGAACAAAGGGTTTTTATGATGTCCAATTGCAATTGCTACTACAACCTCATCAAACATTCTTGATGCTCTAGTAACTAAATCAACGTGTCCATTCGTGATGGGGTCAAATGTTCCAGGATAAATTACACGCGTTTTAGACATCCGCTAGTACTCTAATTGTATTGTGAACCTATTTTAGCAAAAGTTATACATGAGGCGAAATATTGACGTGCAGGAAAAACTTCACCTTAGCATCAGTTTACGGCACAATAGGCATAATTGTGGAAGTTTGAATTATGGCGAAAGCGACAGTAGTGAAAAAACATAATGGCGGAACCATCGCACAAAACAAACGTGCCCGCCATGATTATTTTATCGAAGAAAAATTTGAAGCTGGTATGTCTTTACTCGGCTGGGAAGTAAAGTCTTTACGTGCTGGTCGCATGAGTTTGACAGAAAGTTATGTCATTTTTAAGAATGGTGAAGCGTTTTTATTTGGTGCACAAATTCAACCGCTCCTTTCGGCGTCTACTCATGTAGTACCTGAAGCTACACGTACACGTAAATTATTATTATCACGCCGAGAACTAGAAAAGCTAACAGGTTCAGTGAACCAAAAAGGTTACTCATGTGTTCCTTTAGCATGTTATTGGAAAGGTCACTTGGTTAAACTTGAAATTGCTCTGGTGAAAGGTAAACAGCTTCACGACAAACGTGCGACTGAAAAAGATCGCGATTGGCAGCGTGATAAAGCTCGTATATTTCATAAGTAATTAAATAAAAAGCCTCTTTTTAGAGGCTTTTTTATATCGCGGAATTTATTAATTTAATCTATATAAGAGTCCAGCAATATATTCGCCAAACCATTTAGCTGTATCTAAATCACCTTGTGGAGGAGTAATTTCAACAGGTGCATTATCTGACTGTGTCATTAAACCTAAACAACTCGATAATCGGTTTAAATCTTTTTCACTATGCCCAGTCGTCATTAAAGGTAAACCTGACCAAAGCATGCCATGTTGCATCGCAAAAATATTTAATTGTTGTAATACCGCCAGTTTATCGCCACTCAACCCACCTGAGTTTGCAAATCCAGCTGCAAGCTTCCCTTGCCACAAACGCTCTTTCCAACGTTTAGAAGTACTGTCCATAAACTTTTTAAAGTCAGCGGTCATACTTCCCATATAAGTAGGCGAACCAAAAATAATACCGTGCGATGCATCAAGCGCATCCCAATCAATATGTTCAATATTCATTAAATGTACTTTTATACCCATCACCTCTGCACCAGCAGCAATAGCGGAAGCTACCTTCGCGGTATGACCATATGGACTGTGGTAGACAATAGAGAGATGTTTTTCAGGCAAAGACATAAGATTAAAATTTTGAGCGATTTTTTCTATTTTATCATTTTATTAACACTTGCTAAACCTTCATCTATAAATATGAAATAAGAGAGCCATTTAAGGAAGTTATCAAAACTTACATAAAAACAAACGTAGCCATACGTCCTGTCTTCGCATCACGACGATAAGAAAAATACTCATCACCCTGTTGATAAGAACATTGATCTCCACCTAAGACTTTTTGCACACCTAGACTTTGCAAAATAAAGCGAGCAATCGCATATAAGTCTGCATGAAATTTATTTGGAGCCACGCCCTCAACAAAAGCTACTTCCAATTCTGGATATTTATCACAAAAGGCAGCTTTTACTTCAGCCCCAATTTCAAAACAAGGTTGACTGATTGCAGCTCCTAACCATGCCCAAGTTGGAGGATTTTGCATAGCTGTAACTGTATTTTCAATAATGCCACCTGCTAAACCACGCCACCCCGCATGCAAATTAGCAACTTCACTGCCTTCGGCATTTCCCAACACGACAGGTAAGCAATCGGCCGTCATCATCATTAAAGCATGACCTTTCGTTTGAGTAACTAAACCATCACCAATTAAAGCTTTAAAGGGAATTTGTTCATTTACAGTATGGCAAATCGTACTATGCGTTTGGGTCATCCATGTCATTTTTTTAACACCAAATTGCGCAAACTCATCTAACAATATCATTCGATGCTGTTGAACACGTTGTGCCTCATCTTTGACATGTAAAGCCAAATTAAAGCCAGATAATTCAAGTTGATCCGTTGGTAATGCCAAAGGATGTTGAACACGTGTCTGCCCTACAAATACGCCTTGAGGTAAACCTTGAACAAATTCCATATGCACGTCCTTAATATGCAGCGTTTTCTGAACGCAACACATTCACTAAATGTGTAAAATCTTCAGGCCACGGCGCTTCAAACAGCATTTCTTCACCAGTACGAGGGTGTTTCAAGCCCAATTTCGCTGCGTGCAATGCCTGACGTTTAAAACCACGTAAAGTTTCAATGAGCAACTCAGATGCACCAGCTGGCACACGTACACGGTTCATATAAACCTGATCGCCAATCAAGCCATAACCAATGTAACTAAAATGTACACGGATCTGATGTGTTCGTCCTGTTTCAAGACGAGCTTGTACACGGGTAAAATCTTTAAAACGTTCTTTTACATTGTAGTGAGTTACTGCATCTCGTCCACCCGGTAAAATTGCCATTTTCACACGGTCAACTGGGTGGCGTTTGATTGGTTCATCAATCGTACCGCCAGCAATAATATTTCCATAAACAACCAAGTCATATACACGGTAAACCGTTTTATTTGCCAACTGTTTACTTAAAGAAAATTGAGCTTCTAGGCTTTTTGCAACAACCAGTAAACCGCTGGTATCTTTATCAATACGGTGTACTAAACCAGCGCGCGAAAGTTCTGCCAATTTTGGGAAATGGTAAAGCAAAGCATTCACTAAAGTTCCAGAACTATTGCCTGCTCCTGGATGTACCACCATGCCTACTGGCTTATTAATGACTAAAATATCATCGTCTTCATAGACAATATTAAGTGGAATATTTTCAGGTTGACTCGTTGTCTGAGCTTCAAGCTCTACTTCAAGCGTAAGTAGCTCTGTTCCTTCACAACGGTGCTTAGGCTTGACAATGTTACCATTCACCAACAGATGGCCATCCTTCAACCATTGCTTGAGCTTTTCACGTGAAAACTCGCTCCATACCAAGGCTGCTACCTGATCGATACGTTGTCCCAGATAGGTTTCATCTAGCTGAACTTGCAACGATAAACGTGTTGCAGTTGTATCAGAAGTATGGTTATCTGCATCCTCAGAATCTTCAAGTAAATTGAAGTCGGTTTCAGAGAAGTTTGTGTTTGAAGATTGTGCTGAAGTCATTTGATCATTGAGATAAAAGTGGTTTAATAGCGCAATTGTAGCTCATTGCCCAACATAACAGAGGAGTTTTTATGTCGCTACCACGTTATAAAATTACGATGCTTGCCTTATCTTTAGGCGTAGCGTCTGCATTTGTGGGCTGTAGCAGCAATCCAAGTAAAAAAGAAGTGGTCGATACTGGCCCTCAATCTAGTGAACAAGCTTACTTCGAAAAGGCCCAAAAGTCGCTTGACCGTGGTCAATATCTTGATGCGACCAAGTCCTTAGAGGCAATCGATACTTATTATCCGACTGGACAATACGCTCAACAAGCACAACTTGAACTTCTATATTCGAAATTTAAACAAAAAGATTATGAAGGCGCGATTGCCTTAGCAGAACGTTTTATTCGTTTAAATCCTCAACATCCAAATGTGGATTATGCTTATTATGTTCGTGCTGTTGCCAATATGGAGCAAAACTACGACAGTTTGATGCGTTATACCTCTTTACAACAGTCACATCGTGATGTGAGTTATTTAAAAGTTGCGTATCAAAACTTTGTTGATTTAATTCGTCGTTTCCCAAGTAGCCAATATTCTGTCGATGCTGCTCAGCGTATGAAATTCATTGGGCAAGAACTTGCCGAAAATGAAATGACTGCTGCTCGCTTCAACGTTAAACGTAAAGCTTGGATCGCCGCTGCAGAACGTTCGCAATGGGTGATTGAACACTATCCACAAACACCTCAAATTCCAGAAGCTTTAGCCACTTTGGCATATAGCTATGACAAGTTAGGTGATAAAGCTACTTCCCAACAATATATTGAAGTTTTAAAGCTTAATTATCCAAACCTTGTGAAAAAAGACGGCACAGTTAACATGCGTGCTGCTCGTAAAGAAGGTAACTGGATCAACCGTGCAACTTTAGGTATTTTCGGTCGTGAATCGACTGCTGCAACGCCAGAGAGCACAACTGAAGCAGAAGCTCCAAAACGTGGTTTCCTCAACCGTGTTAGTTTTGGTTTAATTGGTAATTCAGATAAAGAAGAAACTGAAGCACCAGAACAAACACCTGTTGAAGCTCCCAAGTCTGAACGTAGTTGGACAAACCGTTTAAGCTTCGGTTTATTAGACAAACCTGAGTCACAAGCAGCAGAAAATACAACTGTTGCACCAGCTGTAACCTCTACTGAAGCTTCAAATGATGAGGCAACACAAGGTGCGGATGGGGCTGCTCAATAAGTTTAAGCTTTAAAAAACATCAACAAACAGGCAAGTGATATCACTTGCCTGTTTGTTTTTATAAAATATTAAAATATTTATTGGGCATATCTCGATTCATCATGTCAGAATATTCTGACTCACTGTCTCATCAAGTTTTAATACGGTTATCTGAATTATGGCAATTCCACAGCATACGATTGATCAAATTCTAGATCGCACAGATATTGTCGATCTGATTGGTCAACGTGTGAAACTGAAAAAGACCGGACGTACATATTCCGGCTGTTGCCCTTTTCATCAAGAAAAAACGCCATCATTCCATGTCTACCGTGACAAACAGTATTATCACTGCTTTGGTTGTCAGGCTAACGGAAATGCAATCCGTTTTCTTATGGATATTGATAACCGAAACTTTATTGAGGTAATGAAAGAATTATCGAGCAGTACCGGAATTGAATTACCTAAAGATAATACTGAGAATAAAAAACTATCTTATACCCGTCAGGTTACAAAGCCACAGCCACCCGTTACTAAAACAAATGCGGCAGAGCCTGTAACTCCACAACAACCAAGTGATGAAAGCTACAACACGCTTGAACCCGTATTTTTTGATGACCCTTTTGCTCAGTTCGAACAGCCATTTAGCTTTGATGAACCCGTTCAAGAAGGTAATTTATATGACTTACTGGAAAATGTTGCTCAATTCTATGAGCAACAATTACCAACAAGTCAGAAAGCTAAAAATTACTTTAAACAGCGTGGACTAACCAATCAGACTATTCAATTTTGGCGCTTAGGCTATGCTCCAGAAGACTGGCAACATCTAGAAAAAGCCTTTCCTTATGACATTGACGGATTAAAACAACTTGGACTTATTCGCTCAAGTGATAATGGGCGTGATTTTGATTTGTTACGTAACCGCGTCATTTTCCCAATTCGCGACCCTAAAGGCCGAGTGGTTGGTTTTGGTGGGCGTGCTTTAAATGATGAAATCAAACCTAAGTACATTAACTCGCCAGACTCAGAAGTCTTTCATAAAAATCAGCTACTTTATGGACTTTATGAAGGTAGAAAGCTTAAATCTAGCGATTGGTTAATGGTTGAAGGCTATATGGATGTCATTGCGCTTCAGCAATATGGCATTACCGGAGCTGTGGCAACTTTAGGGACTGCAAGTAATACTGAACACCTTAATATTTTATTTAAACAAAATAGTCGTATTACGATTGCTTTTGATGGCGATGCAGCAGGTCAAAAAGCTGCGCGCAGAACTTTAGAAATTGCTTTACCCCTTCTCAATGATGGTCGTGAACTCAAATTTTTTGTTCTACCGAATGATCACGATCCCGACTCTCTCATCCGTCGAGAAGGACTCGAAAATTTCCAAAAACTATTACAACAAGCCCCTCTTCTGTCCGATTTCGTGTTTGCGCACTTAACAGGTCAACACGATATCAGTACACCTGAAGGGAAAAGTTTAGTCATGGGTGAACTCAGAGAGCTCACCGAGTTATTGCCTAAACAAGGTTCTTTCCGTTACTTACTTACTCAATCTTTCCGTGAAAAACTCGGATTAGGTAAACGTTTTACTCCACAAATCAGCCACGATGCCTCGCTCTCATTTAACATCCATACAAAAGATGAAGACTTTGCGATTGCAATTTTAATGCATCATCCTTTTCTTTATATTCACTTTGAAGGATTACGGGCTTATATTCACCAAGATGAATTATTAGCCAAAGTACTGGCAATCTTAAACCGTATTTTTGATGATTTACCAGATGACCAAGAGCTGGCAACTTATTATGTGCTTGGTGCTTGTAGTAGTTACTGTCATGAAATCGCCGATATTATGCAAAGAACCAATATTCAAGCATTAACACAGGCTCCTGAAGTAGCTGACAAGTTAGCTAAAGAATATTCATTAAGTCTGCAAGAAAGATATTTACGTCAAAAACTGAAATCACCGATTTCTTTAATTGAATCAAGAAATCTAAGACAACAATTGAATGAATTAACAAAACAAATTAGCTTAAAGCTGTTGTCTTAATGTTTTGGCTTACGCTCATGATCAAATACATCCTGTAAATGCTGTTGTAACCATTCAAAATAATCAGGATTTTCTGCTTTGGCGGCTTCACGTAGCAATATCGATGTAGGATGTATAAGCTTTTGCGTCAAACGGTGTGCAAATTGCTGTAACACCTGTTCGGCATTCTCACCATGATGCAAAGCTTCTAGTGCATGTGTAAGCTCTTGTTGACTAATTTCTTCACTGTGTTGGCGGTAAGCATGAATTGTACTACCCGCCTCTTTAACCTTTTGATGCGTAATAAGCTGAGTAGCTAATTGATTAACCATGACCTCTGCTTCAACAGCCGCCTGACGACGTTGAGCAAGGTTCTCATCAATCACACTTTGTAAATCATCAACACCATATAAATAGACCCCATCAAGTGCTTCAACTTTAGGATCTATATCACGTGGTACCGCCAAATCAACCATTAACATTTGTTGGTAGCGGCGTTTTTTTAATGCGGCCTTAACATCAGAATAAGCAATAACTTGATATAAACTTCCAGTACAACTCGACACAACATCAGCACGATATAAATTCTCTGCTAATGCTGAAAACTCAATAATTTCAACTTCAACCTGATGTGCAATCTCCTGAGCCAGCTGGTCAGCACGCTCACGGCTACGATTGCAAATAATAATCTTCGCGACACCCATTTCAGCCAAATGCTTAGCAACCAAGCTATTCATTTCACCCGCAGCAACAACCATTACGGTAAGCTTTTCAGGCTTACTAAAAACCTGTAAGGCCAGTTGTGCAACTGCATAACCCATTGAAACAGCATGACTACCTACCGCTGTTTCGGAACGTACCCGTTTAGCTGCATAGAAAGCGTATTCAAAAACACTATTTAATTCAGGAGAGACCGTTTGAGCTTCTTTAGACAATGCCAAAGCACTTTTAACCTGCCCTAAAATTTGTGGCTCACCAAGCATGAGAGAGTCTAGACCACTCGCCACTCGCATTAAATGTGTAATGGCCTGCGTGTTCTCGTAACGATAAACATGATGAATTAACTGCTTTACATCAATATTATTGGCATCGGCTAACCATTTTAGAAGGCTTTCGGCGTTTTCAGCCATGGCATAAACTTCTGTACGGTTACAGGTCGAGACGACCACCAAATCCTTTAGGCTTTGGTGATGGCGTTGTTCGGCAAGCAAACGACTTAATCGCTCTGCATTGAAAGCAATTTGTTCGCGGAGTTCTACAGAAGCTGTTTGATGGTTGACACCCAATGCAAAGAAAGACATATCAGATCATCATTTCGCTAAATTTATGCTATTGTGCAACATCGGTGTCATAAAAAGCATTACTTTGGATCAATAAAAATTGCGTCAAATGAATAGCCGTATTAATTTTAACGGTGCTTCGATAAGACAGTATTCTACCACATTCTTGTTGTTAGGTAGCATGTCCTCGTATGTCTATGCACGTCCTGTGCAAGAGACCTATGCCGTGCATTCATTTGATCAGGCCCTAGAGCAAACGATGGTCGCTGAATTTGCTCTAGCTTATGACGATATTCCAAACGCTTTGCATAATTACACAGTGCTCGCAATTAAAAGCAACTCTACATCAATTAAGCAGAGAGCTTTAGACGTTGCACTTGAATATAATGATTTACAAGCTGCTTTAAATATTGCTACACACTGGGTAGCTCAAGAACCTAAAGATGTACCAGCTTTATTTTATTTGTCACATATTGCTTTAAAAACGCACGAATATCAGCTTGCTGCTGAGACATTAGATAAAATTTTAAAGATAGATCCCACTGCCGATTTAGAACAAATTTTAGCCAGCATTGCTCCAGAAAATGCGCAAGATCGAGAAGTACTATTAACAGCTTTACGTTCTAGCGCAGAAAAAGATAATCCTTCTATTTTGGCACTCATCGCCAATTTAGAAGCTCAAAATGGTCAATTACAAACTGCGCTAACTAACATTAACAAAGCATTACGTCGACGTCCTAAAGTAACGAGCTTTATTTTAATGAAAGCAAACTTACTTATTGCTCTCAGCGATCAAGAAGGTGCGCTTAAATGGTATGCAAAGTCGAGTCGTAAAAATAAGAAAAATTTAGATATTCGATTAGCTGAAATCCGCTATCTCATACAAATTAACCAATCTCAGCTTGCGTTAGAAAAACTTGAAAAGATTATAGAAACTAACCCTAAAGCTGAAGAAGCCTTATTTATTGCAGGCTTAACAAGTATTGATTTAAAGCAATATGACAAAGCGGAACAATATCTTGTTGACCTACGAAACTCGGCAAAATATCAAAATGAAGCGTATTACTACTTAGCTATTAATGCGGAGCGTAAACAGCATTATGAAACTGCAAAAGCATACTATCGTTTAGTTGATGGCAGTTTATATGTGGTATCTAGACGAAACTTGATCACAATATATGATAAACAAGAAAATTTACACGATGCTTTACGGTTCCTTACTCAAGAACGAGTAAATTATCCTCAACATGCAAGTTTCTTATATCAAGCCCAAGCTGAAATCTTAAAGAAAATGGGCAATAAAAAAGCTGCACTAAATCTATTAGATGAAGCAATTAAAAACCTACCCGACGACCCAGAACTGATTTATGCGGAAGTTTTATTACTTGATCCATATACGGACCGTGACAAGCTGGACAAAACCTTAAAACAATTATTACAACTTGAGCCCAACAGCCCAACGTATCTAAATGCATATGCTTATACACTGGCACTGCAAAACCGTCGTTTAAAAGAAGCACGTCAGTATGCAGAGCAAGCATTAGAATATGCGCCTGAACAGGCCTCAATTCTTGATACGCTAGGTTATATTGCATTTTTACAGAACGATTATGAAGCTGCGGCGGAAGCCTTAGGCAAAGCGTATGAACTTAGCCATAATATAAATATTGGCGTTCGTTATGCTAAAGCTTTGTATATGCAAGGGTCACTCACGCAATTTAGCGCAGTGTTACAACAACTTAAACAAAAACATGCCAATGATCCACAATTACAACAGCTTGATGCGTTAATTTTACCTACATCTGCAAAAAAGAGTTAAATATATGAGCAAATTTGCCCAACTGTGCACAGCGATCTGTGGATCAAGTGTATTATTTCTAACCGGTTGTCAGCATTTTACTCAACCAAAACCTGCGGTTACCCAACAAGTTCAAGACGAAAAACACTTTAATTTGCAAGGTAAGATAGGGGTTCGTACACCACAGCAAACCGGTAGTGCTTTTTTTACCTGGCTTCAACAGCAAGATAATTTTGATATCGAGTTAAGCGGTATTTTAGGCGTTGGAAAAACCCAAATTCAGGGTAAACCGGGCGAAGTAACTTTAAACAGCTCTAAAACAGGACTTATTAGCGCAGCCTCTCCAGAAGAACTTTTAGAGCGAGCAACGGGTTGGCAAGCACCAATTACACACTTAACGAGCTGGATTTTAGCAAAACCAGCAACGCTAAATGCTCAAATTACGAAAGATGCTGCAAATCGAGTGAGCCAACTGGTTGAAGATGGCTGGATGGTTAATTTCAGTTACGATGGTGAGCAAACTTTGCCGAACAAACTGGTTTTAAAGCAAGCTCTTGCTGAAGATAAAGAAAACCGTATTACAATGGTCATCCAAAATCGCTAAGTCTAATTATATAAATCTATGATTCGAGTTCCTTCCCCTGCTAAGCTCAACCTGTTTTTACATATTACAGGCCGACGTGAAAATGGTTACCATGAGTTACAAACCATTTTCCAACTGATTGATTTATATGATTGGATGATATTTACACCGACTTTGGGCGAAGAAATCGAAATTGATGGATTGAATGAAGTTCGACCTGAAGAAAACTTGATTTATCGGGCAGCTCAAATACTAAAACCACATGCAAAAAAATTTTGTGGTTTGCACATCAAAATTGAAAAAAATATTCCAATGGGTGCGGGTCTAGGCGGCGGTTCATCTAATGCCGCCACAACGCTTATTGTGTTAAATCAATTATGGGAATGTGGCCTAGAGCAAGAACAACTTGCGGACTACGGTGTAAAGCTCGGTGCTGATGTTCCAATTTTTATTTATGGTAAAAATGCATGGGCTGAAGGCATCGGTGAACATTTATCATTCATAGACTTAGATCAAAAACAGTTCATTATTTTAAAACCTGATTGTTTTATCAGCACTCAATTGCTTTTTTCACAAAAAACATTGACAAGAGACTCTAAGACCACTAAATTTTGCGCCTATCAGTTAGAACCTTCTAATTTTGGAAATAACTTTGAGCCACTGGCTCGGCAGTTATACCCTGAAGTAGAAGAAGCAATGCAATATTTAGATCAGTTTGGTCAAGCAAAGCTTACAGGTACAGGTGCTTGTGTTTTTATTGAAGTAACGAATGAAATGAATATTGATGAAATTCTTAAGCATTCGCCATGTAAATCTTACTTGGTAAATAGCTTAAAAGAATCTCCTCTTAATCATTTTAAGGTTACACGTTAGGGGCGTCGCCAAGTGGTAAGGCACCGGGTTTTGATCTCGGCATCCGTTGGTTCGAATCCAGCCGCCCCTGCCAACCTCACCTGTAATGATGATTATATTAGGGGCGTCGCCAAGTGGTAAGGCACCGGGTTTTGATCTCGGCATCCGTTGGTTCGAATCCAGCCGCCCCTGCCATCATATATATCATCGAATTTAGGGGCGTCGCCAAGTGGTAAGGCACCGGGTTTTGATCTCGGCATCCGTTGGTTCGAATCCAGCCGCCCCTGCCATTCTCTTATTTTAAAGATAGACTTAATTGCTATGCTTTTTGTTGATTAATCTTGACATTGCATTGCAAAAATATTAAAGTTCTGCCGCATTAGGGGCGTCGCCAAGTGGTAAGGCACCGGGTTTTGATCTCGGCATCCGTTGGTTCGAATCCAGCCGCCCCTGCCATCTATTTCATTACATACCAACCGCCAAGGGTGCTTCATGCCCAATCTTGTCGTTTTTAGTGGAAATGCTCATCCACAGTTCGCTCAAAAAGTCGTAAGTCACTTACATATCCCTCTAGGTGCTGCATCAGTCGGTCACTTTTCTGATGGAGAAATTTCAGTAGAAATTACTGAAAATGTTCGTGGTAAAGACGTATTTATCGTTCAGCCTACTTGTGCCCCTACCAATGATAACCTTATGGAAATCTTGGTTATGGCAGATGCTTTGCGTCGTGCAAGTGCTGGTCGTATTACCGCTGTTATCCCTTATTTTGGTTATGCTCGCCAAGACCGTCGTCCACGTTCTGCACGTGTGCCGATTACAGCTAAAGTTGTCGCAGACATGCTTACCACTGTTGGTATTGACCGTGTCGTGATGATCGACTTACATGCTGACCAAATTCAAGGTTTCTTCGATATTCCAGTCGACAACATCTACGGTACTCCTGCTTTGCTTGCTGACTTACGTCAACAACAACATGACAACCTTATGGTGGTTTCTCCTGACGTTGGTGGTGTAGTACGTGCTCGTGCTGTTGCCAAACAGATGGGTGACATCGATTTAGCAATTATTGATAAACGTCGTCAAAAAGCCAATGAGTCGCAAGTTATGCACTTAATTGGTGACGTAAAAGATCGTGATTGCGTTATCGTAGACGATATGGTCGATACTGCTGGTACATTGTGTAAAGCAGCTGATGCGCTTAAGCAATTTGGTGCACGTCGTGTAGTTGCATACGCAACTCACCCTGTACTATCAGGTAAGGCTATTGAAAACTTACGTAATTCAGTTATTGATGAACTGGTTGTGACTGATACCATTCCTCTTTCTGAAGAAGCATTGACCTTAGGCAAGATCCGTCAGGTTTCTGTTGCTAGCATGGTTGCTGAAACGATTCGTCGTATTAATAACGAAGAGTCTATCAGTGCAATGTTCGATAGTTTATAATATTGCAGCTTTTTATAAACCCTAGCCTTGGCTGGGGTTTTCTATCACTAAACTGGTCGCAAGTTTAGTCTTTTAAACTTTAATGAGGATTTACTCATGGCAAACTTCGTATTAAACGCTCAAGCGCGTGCTGAAGACAAACAAGGGAAAGGTGCGAGCCGCCGCCTTCGTCGCGAAGCTTTAATTCCAGCTATCATTTATGGTGGCAACGCTGAGCCTGTAACTGTTACTTTAGAACTTCGTGAGCTTGTAAAAGCTTTAGAAAGCAATGCTTTCTTTGAAGAAGTTGTAGAAATCAAAGTGGGCGACAAAGTTGAAAACGTTAAAATCCAAGCGTTACAACGTCACCCATCTAAAAACACTCCTATGCACGCTGACTTCAAACGCGCATAAGTGTTTAAAGGCGTAGATTAGTGTCAAATATTTCGCTAATTGTTGGTTTGGGCAATCCTGGTTCAGAATATGCCCAAACCCGCCATAATGCAGGTTTTTGGTTCATTGAACAGCTTGCAGACAAATATGGCATTACATTAAAAAATGATCCGAAATTTCACGGAATCAGTGGACGTGGTAATATAGAAGGGCACGATGTCCGTCTACTTCTACCCACTACATTTATGAACCGTTCTGGACAAAGTGTAGTTCCATTTGCAAAATTTTATCAAATTGCTCCCGAAGCAATTTTGATTGCTCATGATGAACTTGACATGAACCCTGGTGTAATTCGTCTTAAAACAGGCGGTGGACACGGTGGTCATAACGGTTTACGTGACATTGTCCCTCATATTGGTCCAAATTTTCACCGTTTACGTATTGGTATCGGACATCCTGGCTCGAAAGAGAAAGTTTCAGGTCACGTACTTGGAAAAGCACCAAGTAGTGAACAAAGTCTGATGGATGCAGCAATTGATCATGCCCTTTCTAAAATGAAGCTACTTGTTCAAGGACAAGTTCCACAGGCCATGAATCAAATTAATGCATATAAACCCACTTAAATTGTTGAACAATCATGCTTGCTATCTTGCTTTTTTAGGAGCAAAATGCGCATCAGCCACTTTGCCAACCGCAAAAGCTAAAGATTTCACCATAAGATCTATATCTTAGGTCTACTCAGGAGACGCTAGCCATGCTATCTCGTTTATTAAAATGCAAAATTCACCGTGCAGTTGTAACCCATGCTGAACTTCACTATGAAGGTTCTTGTGCAATTGATGGCGTATTGATGGACTTAGCTGGTATTCGTGAATATGAAGAAATTCATGTTTGGAATGTAACCAATGGCAAACGCTTCACAACTTATGCGATTCGTGGTGAAGATAACTCTGGAATTATTTCAGTAAACGGCGGTGCTGCACATCAAGCAGACGTTGGCGATTTAGTAATTATTGCTACATTTGGTGATTTTACTGAAGCTGAAGCAAATATTCATAAACCACGTTTGGTATATGCTAATCCAAATAATACAGTCAACCACACAGCGAATTGCATTCCTGTTCAAGTTGCCTAATTTATTTTAAGAATAAAAAGCCCGCATTGACGGGCTTTTATTATTTTATAAATCCTTAATAGTTCCTTCCCACCAGTTCTTTTGTTTTTCACAATTTAATGGTTGAAGCTGCTCTCCTCGTAATTCGAACAATATCGCCTCTCCTTTAGAATTTACCTTAAATTCAGCATATTTGGCTTTTTCATAACATTGGGCCAAGCCTTCTGCAAACAAGAAACTGCGAGAGGCAGGATATAAAGCCTGCAAACGATTTTCAGGATTTTTTAAAATTAACCTCTGCCCAGCAAATGAATTATTGATATCTAAAATGGTACGAACTACGCGATTTTGTGAATCCAAAATAACTTTTGCGGGAACGGAAGAGCGATTAAAAATCACCTGTTCCAGAGCCTCACCTTCACTTCCTGCAAGAGCTTTAAGAGATTGTAAATGTAATTCATAAGCCAGTGCCATATAGTCACCTTGTAAAATTGAACGAGGATCAACTGGCTTAAGCTCAATGAAAATACTTTTACTATGGTGCAAATGCCATTCATTTTTCGCCACTAAACCTGCAAAAAATAATATGGTGGCTAATGCAAGAATAAGAGAAAAATACTTTTTCATTCTTTCTCTCCTTTAACAAGATCATTTTTATTTTCACGTTGAAGTAACCAAGACAGAGCCAACAAAACAATACCCGAAATAAAAATAGATGCACTCTTAGCTAGAAAAGTTATTTGTAGGTTGTAATAGAGCTGCCAGAACACAAAAACGAATACAGTTAAGCTCACTCCATACACAATATAATCTTTCTTTTTTAATGCCCACGTTAAAATAATAAGCAGGATGAAAATTTCAAAATATCCCAACACAATAAGTAACACACCAAATATTAAAAAGGCGAAAAAAGTGAGTGCCTTAAGTTGTCGATATAAATGAAGAACACTAAAGCAAAGTAACCAGACAACAGGTAGCAAATATAAAACCCATAACTGCTGATCTATCGAATTTTCTGGTACCAACCCCATAAAAGTATTGAAAAAAGAAGCTACAAGAATTACGACCAGCACGCATAAAAAAATACTACGCTCGTATAGGGCTATTGATTCTCTCTTAGGTAAGAGCACCAAACTAAAAACCAAGTAACTGAGCAAAGTTAAATTTAAATAAGTCTGAGTAGAATGTATTGACCACAATGAATGGTCCAGTTGTAGCAAATAGATAAAAGCTATGCCATACGTAGCAAGCATTTGAATTAAAATGAAGAACCAATGTGGTTTAAGAAAATAACTAATACATAGAATAATAATCTGTGCAATTAAAACCCATAGAATTTGATCTGTTTCTGAACCAAGATGAAACAAGAAAGCGATCTGCCCACTGATAAACAAACAATAGGCAAATTGCCGAAAGAAATAGCTTTGTGATTTCTTTAAAAGAATAAACGCCAATCCAACAAAAACAACTCCAATAACTAAAGAAATAGCTTCCCAAAACACCAGCGTAAAAGCTGCAAGTGACAAGCCAGCAAGCCAAGCACCAATTGCCAATGGAATGACATAAAAGCGGCTTTGACGAAAAATTTTTATTAAAAGATAGCTGATCAGCGCAAACCAAATAAAAATAATGCCTGCAATCAATAAAAATATGAACTCATTAGAGTCTTTAAATAGGTTATTAATCCCATCTACAAGCCATATCGTTGCAGTCACACCAAGAACAGCTGCCATCAAACTAGCACATAGCTGATCATCTTTTTTGAAGAAATAATAAAAAACGACTATTCCGGAAAAGAAGGCAGAAATTAGATAAGGAATATTCTCATTCGATAAATATTGAATTATTCCAATAATCGAAATAACGGCGAACCAAGCGATAAAGACAAACCTTAAAGCACGATATTTCTTTATACATACCCAAAACTCAATAAGGCTTAATAGATTTAGAGCGATTAAATATAAATAAGGAAACTTTTCAGACCAGAAAGTCTGTTTAAAAAATAAAAAAAGTGTAAGTTGGCTGGTAATACAAATTAAAGCAAAGATTCCAATATTCGGCCGATATAACCACGGTAATAAAAGTAATGTCCAAATTAAAAAAAGCAAATAACTGTCTGCACCAGTTTGATAAACCTGTCCAATTACAGCCAAGCTTAAACCTATCATCAAACCACTAACACTATGTAAGGTCTGCCTAACCCCATCACTTAATGTATCTTTTATGCTGAACCAAGCTGTGACAACTAATATAACGGGCGGGATCGCGAGTTGAATACTGTTTGGAAGCATAAACCAGTTGGCAGCAATTAAATACAGAATACTTACTGCCATAAATACATAACTGAAAATATGGAGATGCTGAATAAATGAACTATTGGTTAGAGGATAATAGTCTCTTATCTGCATGAAACACCTATTTTATTTATAATTTTCTATAAAAAACATAGCATTCCATTTTCATATCAACAAGTAAGCTCTTGTTAAAAAGCCTATTTCGATTTATGAAAATGCTTATTCATAAAGAAACTTAGCATTCTATAAAAGCATCTAGCCAATTCTATCAAGCGCGCTATAATAAAACCCATCGCTTCAGGGCGGGGTGCAATTCCCCACCGGTGGTAAAGTTAATTTTTATAAATAGATTAACAAGCCCACGAGCTTAAATTGTGTAATTTGAGCAGATTTGGTGAAACTCCAAAGCCGACGGTATAGTCCGGATGAAAGAAGACGACGAACTGGGATAAATCCGTTTTATTTCAGTGCCAGCCTGTTTTTACATCAGTCCTGAAATGTTCAACCGTATTTTTACGAGAGCGTTTCATTATGTCTAGCTTAATTCAACCAGAACTTTTTTTCTCAGCCCTCTCTCCTGCTGAGCAACGCATTCAACAAGCATTAGAAGATATCCATCAAGGCAAGCCTGTCTTGGTTATGGACGACTTTGATCGCGAAAATGAAGCAGATTTAATTGTTGCAGCCGAAACTTTAACGGTAGAAACAATGGCACGTATGATTCGTGATGGTTCAGGGATTGTATGTTTATGCCTTACAGAAGAGCTAGCAGACCATCTAGAACTACCACCAATGGTTTCTCAAAACTCGAGCCAGTTTCATACCGCTTTTACAGTGACCATTGAGGCAGCTCAAGGCGTTACCACTGGTGTTTCTGCTAAAGACCGTGTAACAACTATTCAAACTGCTATTAAAGATGGCGCTGTTGCAAGTGACTTAAATCGTCCGGGTCACGTTTTCCCATTACGTGCACGTAATGGTGGAGTCCTTACTCGTCGAGGTCATACCGAGGGAACAATTGATCTAGCAAGATTAGCCGGTTTAAAACCTGCTGGTGTGTTATGTGAATTAACCAATCCAGATGGCACGATGGCATCGGGCATTCAAGTTTTAGCATATGCTCAAACTCATCACTTAACGGTGATTACGATTGAAGAACTTGTTCAATACCGCCAGCAACACGGTATTTAAATAAAAAAGGTTTGGCTTTAGATCAAAGCCAAACCTTCAAATCAAAATTTAATAATATTTAAGAAACTTTCTTTTGTGCTGCCAGTTCTTCAACATAGTCCAAAAGCTCAGAAAACTGCTTAATCATTGCTTTTGGCTGTGCTTGAGCAAGTTCCTCTGCTGTTCCGTAACCATAAGTCACCGCTACCGCCTCAATACCGTTATGACGAGCACCCAAAACGTCATATTGGCGGTCACCGACCATTAAACACTCTTCTGGGTTTAATTGCTCATGTTCCAAAATATAATGGATAAGGTCAGCTTTATTAGTCCGCTCACCCGTTAACTCACTCCCATAGATATGTACAAAGTATTGACTTAATTCAAAATGATCCAAGATACGTTTTGCATAAATCGTTGGTTTAGCAGTTGCGACAAATAAACGATATCCTTCTTTTTTTAAAGCGCTAAGCGTTTTGGCAACAGATGGATACACTTCATTTTCGAACAGGCCAACCACCGAAAAACGCTCGCGATAAGCAAGTAAAGCTTGTTCAGCTAAAGCATCATCTTGAGTAGCTAATAATTTTGCGAGTGATGGCTTTAATGGTGGGCCAATTGTCCAGTCAATATCTAAATCGGCAGCCAATGGATAGCCTAATTTCTCCATTGCATAGCGAATTGAAGTATGGATTCCAACTTTTGGGTCTGTTAAGGTTCCATCTAAATCAATCAAAATATGTTTTATAGCCATTCAATCATTAACCCAGTAAAGTATTTAATTCAATTGGTCGAGAGTTTAATCAAACTCTCTTATACTAACGTAATTTTAAATTGAAAAGGAAATAACCGTGCGTCCAACCGTACTTTGTTTCTCGGGTTTAGACCCTTCAGGTGGTGCAGGTTTACAAGCCGATATCGAAGCAATTGGACAAAGTGGTGCCCATGCAGCAATTGCATGTACTGCCCTCACCATTCAGAACTCACAACAAGTATTTGGCTTCGAAGCAACCTCAAAAGAACTCTTATTAGCACAAGCAAATGCAGTTGTAGGTGACTTACCCATTAAATGTGTTAAGTCAGGCATGCTTGGCACGACAGATAATATTGCGGCACTAGCTGAATTTTTACGTGCTCATCCTGACTATCAATATGTACTTGATCCTGTTTTAGTCGCAAACAGTGGCGGCTCTTTAGGTGATCAGGCAACTCTCGTTAAAGCGTTCGTTGAACTTATTCCTCTAGCCACAATTATTACTCCAAATACCGTTGAATTACGTGCTCTAACAGGTATTACTGATTTAGATCAAGCCACTCAAAAGCTTTTTGAAATGGGTGCTAAAGCTGTTCTAGTGAAAGGTGGACATGAAGATACACCAGATCATATTAAAAATAGTTTATATATCGATGGTGAACTAGCAGCGAGTAGTAGCTGTCCTCGCCTTGAAGGTGAATATCACGGCTCAGGTTGTTCTTTAGCTAGCTTTATCGCTGGCCGTTTAGCTTTAGGTGATTCTTTAAAAATTGCAGTACAGCATGCTGAAACATGGTTATTCGGTGTTTTAAAAAATGCAGACACCCCTGTACCAAACGGACAAAAGATTCCAAAGCGTTTTTAAAAGCACAAAAAAGGCGCTTAAAGCGCCTTTTTTATTAATCTTAATTATTGAGGAATACGTAAAACTTGTCCTGGGAAAATCTCATCAGGATCTTTTAACATTGGTTTATTTGCTTCAAAGATTTTTGGATATTGATTTGCATCGCCGTAAACTTCTTTCGCAATTTTTGAAAGGTTGTCACCTGATTTCACGGTATAAAATTTACTTTCCGGTTCAGGAGTTGCCACTGTCATCTGGTCATCTACTTGAGCCACATGATCAATGTTTCCAACAATAAGAATAATTTTCTCTTTATCTGCTTGGCTTTTTACCTGCCCTTTAATAATTGCGGTATCAGTAGTACCGTTATAGGTTACAGATAAGCCTTCTACCCCTAAGCCCAAACTTTTAATTAAACCTAATAATTTATTTGCAACTTCTTGTGCAGAAGGTTCTGCTGGTGTTGCTGGAGCTGGTTGTGGTTCTGCTGGTGCGGTATTTTTCTTGCCAATACCTTTTACAAAATCAAAAAGACCCATCTTTTAGTCCTCATATTATTGTTTATAGTAAAGTCATTAAACTGACCTTTATTGTTATACTTCAAAAAAGTTATACCTCTGCTATCAATTGAGGTTGATCTTGTAAAAATATGTATCTCTTAAATTTTTTCTAAAATAAAAAAAGCCACCTTACGGTGGCCTTCTTTTTATTCAGCAATATGCGAATTAACCAAGTTTTTTAGTTACATAGTCAATTGCAGATTGAACTGTAGTGATTTCGTTAGAATCTTCATCAGGGATAGTGATGTCGAAGTCGTTTTCGAAAGACATAACAAGTTCAACTAAATCTAAAGAGTCAGCACCTAAGTCATCCATAAAAGATGCTTCGTTTTTAATCTCTTCAGCTTTAAGACCAAGTTGTTCTGCAACCGCTTGTTTAACGCGTTGTTCGATATCGCTCACAGGAATTCTCCTCATTGCTTGTGGCGTTTAATTTGCCACTAGTTTAATTGAATATAAAAATTTTTAAAAGTTTATACATCGGCGTTAGGCCATGTATAAACCACCATTTACATGTAATACCGTACCGGTAATGTAACCTGCTTTATCACTTGCAAGGAAACTCACCGCATTTGCGATATCTTGTGGCTCACCTAAGCGATTTAAAGCCACTTGATCACTCATTTTTTTGCGAATGTCTTCACTAAGTGCATCTGTCATTTCTGTTGCAATAAAACCTGGCGCCACACTGTTTACAGTAATTTGGCGGCTACCCATCTCTTTTGCAAGGCTACGGCTGAATGCTTCAATACCTGCTTTAGCAGCAGAATAGTTCGCTTGGCCTGGGTTTGCAAAGTGAGCTACAACAGAACTGATATTAATAATTCGACCAAAACGTGCCTTCGTCATACCCTTAAGCACACGTTTAGATAAACGATAAACTGCTTTAAGGTGAATGTTGAGAATGTCATCCCAATCATCTTCAGACATACGAAGCAACAAATTGTCTTTCGTAATACCTGCATTGTTAACTAGAACAAGTACAGGACCATAGTTCTGTTCAATATGAGAAACGACTGCTTCAATCTCATCGAGATTACGCACGTCGAGCGCCAAACCTGCACCTTGTTCACCAAAGCTATCACTTAATTTTTGTGCACCAGATTCAGAAGTCGCAGTACCTACAACAAAATAACCGTCTTGAATAAGTTGCTGGGCAATGGCAGCGCCAATACCCCGACTCGCGCCCGTTACTAATGCAACTTTGCGTTCTTGTGTCATGCAATTTTTCCTTCTGCCACTAAAACAGCATTTAGGGCATCTTCCATTTTGCTCTTACTATCAATAGAAAAAGCTTTTTCAATATTTGGTAAACGCTTTGCGAGGTTACTCAATACTGTACCTGGACCACACTCAACAATGTATTGAATACCTTGGTCTTGTAGAGACTGCATGGTACGTGTCCATTGTACTGATTGGTACAATTGTGCAGTTAATGCCTGACGCAATTGAGCAACATCGGTAGCTATTCCCGCGTTGACATTTTGTATTACAGGAATGGTAGGTAGCTCAATGGCAGTTTGTTCCAAAGCTTCTGCAAATTTCTCAGCGGCAGGTTTCATCAACGAACAATGAGAAGGAACTGACACTGGTAAAGCAATTGCTTTAGCTGACTGCTCTTTTGCCAAAGCCATAACTTCTTGTACAGAAGCTGTACTTCCTGCAATCACAACTTGACCTTGTGAATTATAGTTTGCAGCTTCTACAGAACCTTCACCTGACGCACTCACGGTTTGACAAAGTTCAACCACTTTTTCATCAGCCAAACCAAGGATTGCAGCCATAGCCCCTTGACCCTGAGGTACAGCACTTTGCATGAGCTTGCCACGCAAGTTAACTAATTTAACTGCATCTGCCAAGCTCATAGAGCCTGCAGCTACCAATGCACTGTATTCACCTAGTGAATGTCCTGCAAGGTATTTAGGTGCCAGACCACCTAAATCAAGCCATACACGCCATAAAGCGATACTGGCAGTTAATAACACAGGTTGGGTATTTTCTGTTTGGTCGAGACCTTCGCCACTTTGCGCAATATGCCAAAGATCAAATCCAAGAGCATCTGAAGCTTCTGCAAAAGTTTGCCCGACCCCACTAAACTGTTCTGCTAGTTCAGCAAGCATACCGACTTTTTGTGAACCTTGACCAGGAAACACAAATGCAGTTTTTGTGGCTAAAGCTACTTGTTCAAGACGTTTAGCAGACATAAGAAATCCTTTTTTGGGTTTTCACTCATTTCTGGAGCGGAAATTTAACATGTTATTTATATATTTATAATTGCGAAAAACAACAAAAAAAGGGAGCTTTCGCTCCCATTTTTTCTATACTTAAGCATCACGCTTAATGCATATCATGCAATTATTCAGCATCAGCTGCTTTAGCGAATAATTGACGACCACGGTAGAAACCGTCTTTAGTCACGTGGTGACGACGATGAGTTTCACCAGTTGCTTGGTCTACTGTTAATGCATTCTCGGTTAAAGCGTCATGTGAACGGCGCATGTCACGGCGAGAGCGACTTTTACGGTTTTGCTGAACGGCCATGATGGCTCCTTACAAAGATCGAAAAAATGGATCAGAACAAATTCAGTTGTCTTATCTCACAATTATAACACAAATTATGAGTTAAGTTTACCCTTCAAACCTGCCAAAACATCAAACGGATTATCCCGTTTTTCTTCGACAACATTCTGAATGGTAGGTTGATGTTTATGTTCACAAGCATCATGCTTGGGAGATAAAGGCATCAACAATAACAGTTCATCTTCTAGTAATGCGAGTAAGTTAATCGAGGCAGGCGTATCATAATCGCCTTTCGTCGAAGACTCACTTTCACCTAAAACGATGAAATCAGCATCCTCATCCAAGCGCTCTATCAGTGACTCATCATCCACTAATGCAATATGGAAGTCTAAGACAAGAGGCATTTCAACAGGTTCCAAACAACGTTGGCACTCCATTGGAACTTTCGTGTCCATGTGACCGTCCATCCACACAATGCGATGATATGCATCCATTGATAGCTTACAGTCTATGTTGATCAATTGGTTATCAATTGATCCAACAGCTTCACGAGCGATACGAGCAAAGCGAGACAAGGGCAGTTGACCTGACCATGTAAAGCCTTGTTCAGCCCATTTAAACGGCTCAATCTGTGCCGGAAAGGTATTTGCTGACATAATTAAGGCGGCAATTCTACAAATTCATCGGTACTCTGTCAAAGATTAAGATACAATTTTGCACTTCTTTAGACAGAACTCGGGGTAAATTAAGCAATGCACCTGTTGCAGCCGCAACCTGAAGTTAACACTTCATTACTCGTTTGCACCCATTCAACTCATCAGAACACTCTTGTACCTGACCTAGTGCAACTCTCACCATGGTCAAGCTCAAAATCGGAGTCTGAGCAAGTTGATTGGCTTATTTTACACTTTAATCACTGGTTTTCCCACCATAATGTGACATTAGTTCGTGGCGATTTTGAACCTGAATATTTTCCAGCGGCAAATAAAGAACCAGCCAAGATCCAATTTGCTCACGGTTTCTTTAATAGTGCTTTGCATGAAATTAGTCACTGGACTATTGCTGGTGAAAAAAGACGTCTATTATCAGATTTAGGTTATTGGTATGCACCTGATGGTCGCACCCAAGAACAGCAAAGTTTATTTGAACAAGTAGAAATTAAGCCACAAGCAATTGAATGGTTATTTGCGCAATCTTTTGGCCGAAAATTTAGAGTTTCACTCGATAACCTTACAGGTGATAGCGGTGATGGCAAACTATTTAAAGATAACGTTTATGCTCAAGTGCAACGTTACTTTTCGGGTGAAGCTAAGTTGCCACGTGATGCAGCAGCATTTATTGGTTTTATTTGCCAATGTACACGTTCGGGTACACCCTTACAATTAAATGAATTTAAACGTGAACTCCTTGATTAATTGACAAAAAAGCTACGTTAATTGCTTGCCTAGGCCATTTAAAAAGCCTAATAATTATTTTTAACACTGGCGTGATGGAGTCTCTAAAATATGATGCATTTACATGTACATCCTGAAAATCCACAGCAACGCCTCATTGCCCAAGCGGTTGAACGTATCCGAGCAGGAGATGTTGTGGTCTACCCTACCGATGCTGCCTATGCGATTGGCTGTCAAATCGGTAATAAAAATGCCATGGAACGTATTGCACAGATTCGTGGCTTAGGACCTAAACATCAATATGCCATTATGTGCTGTGACTTATCTGATATTGCAACTTATGCAAAAGTTGATAATGCGACATATCGTTTATTGAAAGCGAACACACCAGCTATTACTACATTCATTTTACCTGCAACAAGTGAAGTCCCTCGTAGATTGATGCACCCTAAGAAGAAAACAATTGGCTTACGTATTCCGAGTAATGCAATTTGTCAGGCTTTATTACAAGAACTTGGCGAGCCGCTACTCACCAGTACATTAATTTTACCGGGTCAAGAAGACCCTCTAGATGACCCTTACGATATTGAAAATCAGTTAGATAAACGAATTGATGTATTTATTGACGGAGGTTTTGGTACCTTGACCAGTACAAGTATCGTTGATTTATCGGGCGAACATCCTGAAATTATCCGCCGTGGTGTTGGCGATGTAAGTGCTTTTGAATAAGCACTTACTTTTTTACCAATAGTTTAAAAAAAAGTATTATCACTCAAAAAAATACTCTTTATTTATTTTGGATTTTTTTTACACTTTAGTCGTTAAGTAATTTATTAAAAGACACAATTCATTTAGAATGATTTTCACTATCTGCTGTTCTTCTACTTACAGCTGTCTAGGACTTGAATAACAAGTCTCATGCTTTTGAAAATTCGCGTGGCTTATAATCGTAATGAATCAATCACTTCATCAATCCATGGAAGACGCTCCACACATCCGTGTTTTAGATGAGTGGCATGACAAAATTCCAGAAGATCTCTATATACCTCCAGCTGCATTTGAGATTTTGCTCGAGCGGTTTGAAGGTCCATTAGATTTTTTAATTTATCTGATTCAGAAAAACGGTTTCGATTTAATTCAACTCGATATTGCTCCTATAGCGACTCAATATTTGGCCTATATGGATAGCATGAAATCTTTAAATATCGAGTTGACAGCAGATTATATGGTGATGGCTGCTCTATTAGCTGACCTAAAATCTCGCCTACTTCTACCAAAACCTACAATTATAAGCATTGAAAAAGATCCTAAGCAGGAGCTTATTGATCGTCTTGAAACCTATCTACGCATTAAGCAAGCAGCTGAGCGTTTAGGCCAAATGCCAATTCTCGAGCGCGATACATTTAACGCCAATGTAAGCTTGGGACATATCTCACCTGTTTATGAAGGTTACGATATTTCTGCGCTACATGATGCGTTGTTCTGTGTATTTAATCGCCCCGAACCTATTACCCATGTTGTCGCTCAAGAACCTGTTTTACTCGAAGAACGTATTGCATATATTGAAGAGAAATTAGAGTCTGGTGACGTGTTAAGTTTTAAAGAATTACTCAATCCCCAGCAAGGTCGTATGGGAATGGTTGTTACTTTTATGGCAGTTTTAGAATTGACTCGCCAACAGAAAATTAAAATTATTGCCACTGGTATTGAAGCCCCGTTAGCAATTCAAGGATCTTCAATATGAGTAGTTTTGAACAAAATAATAGTGATTTGTCATTAGCTGACATACATCATGAAGTCTTATTACAACTTGAAGCAATTATCTTTGCCAGTGAAGCGCCTGTTTCAATTGCCCGCTTAAAAGAAGCATTTAACAATCAATATAATAAACAACAGCTTCGTCAGCTTTTGCAACAGCTCGCGCTATTACAACATGGTCGGTCTATTGAGCTGATTGAAACAGCACAAGGGTTTCGCTTTCAGGTAAGATCTAAATATCGTAGTATTATTGCGCAAATTTGGCCAGAGCGACCAACAAAACTGTCGCCTTCATTACTAGAAACCCTGGCTGTCATTGCTTATCATCAACCGGTTACCCGAGCTGATATTGAACAAATTCGTGGTGTATCTAATAATAGTCAGATTCTTAGAACACTATTTGACTGGAACTGGATTAAAGAAGCCGGTTTTAGAGATTTACCCGGAAGACCTGCGTTGCTAATTACAACGCCTCAGTTTCTGAATGCTTTTGGTCTAGCCTCTCTAGGCCAATTGCCTCCCCTACAGAACGCCAAGGAAGCCTTTATGGCTCTCGATGCAAATGCACCGAAATCATAAAGAGGTGGACTGTTGATCATTATGTCTAAGGTTGTGCTGTCATGAGTGAAAAATTGCAAAAAGTATTAGCGCGAATCGGATTAGGTTCCCGCCGATATATGGAAGAGGTTATTGCCGCAGGACGCGTGAGTGTAAACGGTCGTGTTGCCCAAGTGGGTGAGCGCATTGAACCAGGCGATGAATTACGCATTGATGGCCGTAAAGTTCAGTTTCAGATTGAAGACGAAATTCGTCGTCGCGTACTGATTTATTATAAGCCTGAGGGTGAAATCTGTTCACGTAATGATCCTGAAAAACGCCCAACCGTATTTGATCATTTACCACAAATTGCCAATGACCGCTGGGTAATGGTAGGTCGTCTGGATATTAACAGTACTGGTTTATTACTATTCACAAATGATGGTGAACTTGCTAACCGCTTAATGCACCCATCTAATGAAATTGAACGTGAATACGCTGTTCGAGTAATGGGTGAAGTAACGCCAAAACTACGCCAAAACATGGTCAACGGAGTAGAGCTCGAAGATGGTCCTGCCAAATTCGAATCATTCTCTGAAATTGGTGGTGAAGGTATTAACCGCTGGTACCAAGTTGTAGTAAAAGAAGGTCGTAATCGCGAAGTACGTCGTATTTTCGAATCACAAGATCTTAAAGTAAGCCGTTTATTACGTACACGCTACGGTACAGTTATTTTACCGCGCGAATTACGTACTGGTCGCTGGATGGAACTCGACAAAACTGACATCGACAACTTAGCCAAATCGGTTGAGTTAAAACCACGTCAAGGTACAGGTTTATTTGGTATGGCGAAACGCCGTACTGATCGTATGACTGAAAAACCAATGGCTGCGCGTCGTGGCGGTTACTTACGTCAACAACGTCGTGATGATGAAAAAGAAGCTCCTGTTAACACAGGGAACCAACGTAAATCGACTGGTTTTAACCGCGGTTCGAAGAAATTCTAAGATATTAAAAAGATGTAAAAAAACCGCTCAAATTAGAGCGGTTTTTTATAACCTGCTTAACTTAATTCATTTTTGCCAGTTCAATCCATTCAGCTTCGGGGAAATGAATAGCTAAATAATCTTTCAAAAAATTTGAAGTATCTTGAGAAATTAATGGATCCTTTGATTCATCTTTTAGATTATAAACCAAGGCATGCAACTTCAGCCCACGAGACTTAAGTGCTTCAAGACTAAGCAAAGTATGGTTAATACTTCCTAAACGGCCCGATGTTACTAAAATAACAGGAAACTGATGCTGAGCGACATAATCAATGGTAAGCAGACTGGTGGTTAATGGCACCATTAAACCTCCCGCACCTTCCAACAATACGATTTCAAAACGCTCAGCCAATGTTTGGGTCGCATCTTCAATTTTTTGAAAATCAATTTCTCGGTTATCAAGACGTGTTGCAAGATGAGGTGAAGCAGGATAACTAAAGATTTCAGGCATGGTTAGCTTGTCATGATCTTCTTGGAACCAGCCCTGCCCCATAATTTCACGATGCTTTTCAATATCCTCAGAAATATCAGCGTTACCTGTTTGAATGAGTTTTTGGGTAATCACTTTTTTACCCTGCTCAGTCCATAATTTTGCTAAGAAGCCTGTCGCGTAGGTTTTACCAATTTCGGTATCAATCCCACTCACAAAATAGATCTGGCCACTCATTTACTTCATTCTCCGGGCAATACAATAAATAGGATGATATGTTAGGGAATATCCTTCAGCATACTTAAACCGATCATAATCTTGATAAAACTGTTGTAAAGTTTGTTTAGTCCAACGATGCTGAGCCGTTGCGGTTACACCTGTTGCTTTTAAATGTTGCAACACAGCTTTAGGTGAATCGAAATAGAGTTGAGTTTCTGATTCTGACAAATGCAAAATCTCAAAACCAGCTTGAGTTAAGACACTACTCCAATTTTCAACTGACCAGTAACTTAAACCCTGTCCTGTTAATTCTTTAATCTCTAATAAGTTTTTAGAACCAAAGGTTGAAAAGCATAACCAACCTCGCTCAGTTAAAGCCTCATTACAACGTTCGAGCAAATGCGGTAAATCTTGCATCCACTGTAAAGCTGAACCTGAAACAATCATATCCAGCTGCTGAGGGAAATCTAAAGTTTCAATATCCCCAATCAACCATTTTAAATTTTCTTGATGACTAAAGTGCTGCTGCACATCTGCATATAGATCATTCAAAATTAACTCTTCAAACTGAAAAGATGTAGCAAGAAGACGAGTTAAATTGCCAGAACCACAACCAATTTCAAAGACACGCGACATCGTAGCCGGGCAGAACTGCTGAACTAAACCTGTTAAATTTTGGCAAATCTGTTTTTGAACAATTGCATGCTCTGAATAGCTTTGCCCTGCTTTGGCAAAACGCTGGGCAACTAAGTTTTTATTCAAACTCACAGAAAACTCACCAATTCTTCAAGTTCATGTTGCTGCACCATTGACGTTAAAGAAATACGCAAACGCGAACTGTTTTTAGGTACTGTTGGTGGACGCACAGGCATAGCATAAAAACCACTTTCCTGAACGTATTTCGCTTTATCGATCGCAGCCTGACTTTCTCCAACAATGACTGGAATAATATGGCTGGTCGATGGGCTTACATAACCCTTTTGCACAACAGCTTGTTGAAGATATTGGCTAATATTTTTTAAGTGTTCACGTTGAGATTGAGAGACTAATACTTTTTGAAAAATAAAGTTTGCCCATGCCATAACAATCGGAGGCTGTGCAGTACTAAAAATAAGTGGGCGCATTTTATTAATGAGATAATCTTTAATAATTGGATCACAAATAATGTAACCACCGACCGCCGCTAATGCTTTGCCTAATGTACCGACCAGAAAATCAATTTCCTGAATCACATTATATTGTTCAGCACATCCTAAGCCTTGCTGACCACGAACCCCAATTGAATGCGCTTCATCAACATATAACATAGTTTTAGCAAACCGTTTTTTTAGCTGAACTAAAGCGGCTAAATCCGTCTCATCACCGTCCATACTAAAAATACTTTCTGTGACCACAATGATTCGTTCAATCTTGTCATCATCATGATATTTTTGGAGGAGTTGTTCCAAGTGTTGTAAATCGTTATGTCGATAACGCACATACTGAGCGCCAGATAAACGTATACCGTCAATCATACTGGCATGAACTAACTTATCCGCCAATATTAAAGTTTTACTATCAGCAACAGCTGGCAAAATACCAATATTCATATGGTAGCCACTATTAAATAATAGTGCCGCCCGACCACTAAATGCTTGGCTTAGGCTATTTTCTAATTGTTCATATTCGTCAAAATTGCCCGTTAATAGACGTGAAGATGAAGAACTAAAATAGCTACGCTCGATTGGAAAGCTATCTAAAAACTCTTCACGAAGATTGATATCAACAGCCAACCCAAGATAGTCATTTGAAGCTAAGTTGAGCATCGTTTTATTTTGAATCGTAATAAAACGTCCGTGCTGCACATTTTGGGTAAATTGTCTAAAGTTACCTTGTTGCTTTAACTCATCCAATTCGGCAGAAAAATGATCAAGCAATGACATCTTAATTCGCTCCCTGCATCGTTTGAACAACTTCAACTAATTGTTCGAGCAAATCGCTTAACTCTTGATGCGTGATGACATACGGTGGCATCACATAAACCAATTTTCCAAAAGGACGGATCCAGATTCCACGGTCTACAAATTGTTGCTGTAAGGTTTTCATATCAACATTAAAGGTGAGTTCTACTACACCAATTGCACCTAGCACTCGCACATCGGCAACATAATCAAGCTGACTTAAAGGCGTTAAATATTGGCCAAGCTGTTGTTCAATTCGCTCAATATTAGCCTGCCAATCTTGCTCAATTAATAATTGGGTACTTTTTAAAGCGACCGCGCAAGCAAGTGGATTGGCCATAAAAGTTGGGCCGTGCATAAACACCCCAGCCTCACCGCGACTAATGGTTTCTGCAACATGCTTTGTCGTTAAGGTAGCAGATAACGTCATGTAGCCGCCTGTTAAGCCCTTACCTATACACATAATGTCTGGCTCAACTTGGGCATGCTCCCATGCAAAGAGCTTACCCGTGCGACCAAAACCAGTCGCAATTTCGTCAAAAATTAATAACAGATTATATTGTTCACAAAGTGCTTTCGCCTGACGTAAATATTCAGGATGATAAAAACGCATCCCCCCTGCACCTTGAACAATCGGCTCAATAATCAGTGCAGCAAGGTTTTCATGATTTTGCTGAATAGCTTGCTCTAGCTCAGCAATATCTTCTTGGTTCCACTCTTCATGAAATTTGGTTTGCGGTGCTGCTACAAAAAGACGGTTCGGTAAACTTGTACCAAAAATTTGATGCATGCCTGTCACTGGATCACAGACCGACATCGCATTCCATGTATCACCGTGATAACCAGAACGTGTAGTAATAAAATTTGTTTTTTGTGGTTGGCCTTGTGCTGTCCAGAATTGCACAGCCATTTTCAAAGCAACTTCAACGGCAACCGAACCTGAATCTGCATAGAAAATTTTATCGAGACTTGGCGGCGTAATTTTTAAAAGAATTTTTCCAAGTTCAATTGCAGGATCATGAGTTAAACCACCAAACATGATATGCGACATGTTCTGTAATTGATCTGTCACTGCCTGATTGAGTTCAGGGTGGTTATAGCCGTGAATTGCACACCACCATGACGACATACCATCAATTAAAGTCTTACCATCATCTAGTTCAATCGTTGCCCCATAGGCACGTTTAACCTTAAACGTTGGTAAAGGTTGGGTCATTGAGGTATATGGATGCCAAATATGTTCCAAATCAAAATTATCGGTCATCCTCTATACCCTTTTACAGCAATTAAATCTTTCATTTAGCACATGTTAAACCTGTTAAGAATGAAAGAAAATTGCGAGATCAACCAAAGCTTATTAACTTTGCTGATGAATTGTTAAAAATTGGCAGATTTCTTCAATTGTTCGATCTACTTCTAGGTATGGAAAAGCATGAGTAGCGCCTTCTAATACTTTATAACTCATGTTTACTGTCGCGATATCCTTGAAATTTTCACTAATTTTGCAAGGAATGACATTATCTTGCTCGGCAAACACATGAAGCTGCGGACCTAGATAGTTTTTTAAGTTATTTACCAAATTTAGTTGCTCAAGCATTTGCAAACCTTCTGATAGCAATTCACTTGAAGGCGGATTTGCTATGTTTTGCATGCTTATCCAATCTTGTTTAGCCTGAGAGGAACCGAGTGTAATTAAATAATAAAAACGCTTTAAAGTGGCTTGCGGGTTTTGTAAAAAAGAAGTCTTAAATTGACTAAACACATCAGCAGACATAGCAGTCTGCCAATTATCGTTGGTAACAAAACAAGGATTTGAAGCGAGCGTAATTAAAGTTTTAGTTTGCCCTGTTTGTTCATAAAAAGTATTAACCAGTTGAGTTGCTAACTGTCCACCTAAAGACCAACCTATTACTACATCAACCTCAGCAACTAAATCAAGCTGGGCACGATACTTACCATCTAAAATATTAAAAATATTAATAAGTTGTGTTTGATAGCCAGCTTTTTCCAATTGCAATTTAAGGGACTGCAAAGGCTCCACTCCTACCCCCCAACCTGTAATTAATAAAATTTTATTTTGTAACTTCATATGCCTGTCCAAAGCCGATTTTATAAAGATTATATAATAATATCGATTTAAAATATCTTTTAAAATCAATATAAAGGGTAAATTTTAGAGCATAAAATTAAGCATTTATAATGAGTTAATATTCTGAAATATATTGATAAGTAAGACCCGCATTATTCATAGTAAATATACAAAAATTTAATTATCTAAACATTGAAGCCAATCAAAAAACAACATACTCCACACTTCGCCTATAAATCCATTATGCAATGTAATTAATGTTAATACTTATGTTTTTTTATTAAAAGAAATGACTCATCAATTCATTTTAATGCTAGAAGATTAATTATTGATCAGAAAGTATTAGGAAGGCTAATATGAACAGTCAAAGCACAATATCTGATGGGAGAGAAAAAAATACATCTTTTGTTACACCCAACGATATTATAAATAACTTATCTTTAGATAAAAATTACTGCTTATTTTTGGATATTGATGGGACATTAGCACCCTTTCAAATTAATCCTGAGCATAGTTTTATTCCACAAACTACATTAGACGTTATAAAAAAAATTACTAAATTAAATATACCTGTTATTGCTGTAACAGGTCGTGATGTAGATACAGCAAGCAAACTACTACATCCTATTGAGGTTCCAATTGCTGGTTTACATGGTTTAGATATTTATTTTGATTCAGGAAAT
Organism: Acinetobacter sp. 22301; assembly: GCF_052045285.1. Lineage (NCBI taxonomy): Bacteria > Pseudomonadati > Pseudomonadota > Gammaproteobacteria > Moraxellales > Moraxellaceae > Acinetobacter > Acinetobacter sp. 22301. The sequence continues at coordinate 54,870 of NZ_JBQEOR010000010.1, forward strand.
TATATTCGACCAGATTTAAGCGGTATTAATTTCAAAAAATTAAAACAAGATATTATCAAAAATTGTGATAAATATCCCGAATTATTAATTGAGGATAAAGGATATTCTATTGCCTTACATTATCGTAAAAATCCTAATTTAGAAAATAATGCTATTAATATTATACAGAAAATTAATTTAAATCACCCCCACTTAAAAATAAATAGAGGGAAATTTGTTGTTGAATTAATTCCAAACCAAGCTGATAAAGGTAGAGCAATTGAGACTATATTAAATCATCTTGATTTACATGCAGTATTACCTATTTTTATAGGTGATGATTTAACAGATGAATCTGGTTTCACCTACATTAATCAGCAATCTGGCCTGAGTATTAAAGTAGGTCCGGGTGAAACACAAGCTAAATATAGATTAAAAGATATTGATAATGTCGCGGATTTTCTTCTTTTATTTCAAAACAGAATAAAAAGCTTATATGTCAAAAATAGCCAAAATCAGAATGGAGAAAAATTATGTCTAAATTAATCGTATTATCGAACAGAATAAGTATGCCATCGGGTAAAGCTTCAGCAGGTGGTCTTGCTGTAGCTGTACAAGATGCACTAAATGATAGTAACGGCATCTGGTTAGGCTGGAATGGGCAGCAAATTACCGATAACGAAGCGCCAGAATTTGCGCAGGCTTATTCTCAAGGAATTGACTACATTACCTGCCCCCTCACTCATCAGCAATATGCCCAATATTATTGTGGTTTTGCCAACAAGGTTTTGTGGCCAGCAATGCATCATAGAGATGATCTGATTGAATATGATGCAGAAGAATATAAGACCTATCAAAAGGTTAATCGCTTATTTGCTCAAAAGCTAAAACAGCTTGCTCAGCCTGAAGATCTTATTTGGGTGCACGATTACCACTTTTTTAGTGTGGCTCGCTATTGCCGTGAATTAGGCATGCAAAACAAAATTGGTTTCTTCTTACATATTCCTTTTGCCAGTCTGAATATCTGGCACAAAATTCCGGTAGCCCGTGAGTTAATTCAAGACTTGAGTCAATATGATGTTATTGGCTTACAAACTCAGATTGACCAAAATGCTTGCATGCAGACTTGTCTGAATTTACTCGAAGCTCAAAAAATTCAAAGCAATAGTATTAGCTATAAAAAACGTCAAATATTAATTAAATCATACCCAATTGGTGTTCAGCCTGAACTTATACAAAAACAAGCCCAACAAGATTTGGCGACCTCTTCGGTGTTTAATTTTGAAGAAATTCCACGTCAAAAAACTATTATTGGAGTTGATCGTATTGATTATTCAAAAGGTTTACTGGAAAGATTTAATGCATTTGCAACGTTCTTGGAAACCAGCCCTGAATATCATGGCTTAGTTCGACATCTTCAAGTGGCAATCCCTTCTCGTACCGATATTCCAGCTTATCAACGCTTATACCAACGTTTTAAAACCAAGCTGGAGTTAATTAACGAAGAGTTTGCGCATGAAGACTGGAGGCCAGTAGATTGCTGCTATGACACGGTACAACACCATAATCTTATGCACATTTATCGTCATTCAGATATTTGCTGGATTAGTTCACTACGTGATGGTATGAATCTAGTGGCTAAAGAGTATATTGCGGCACAAGACCCTGAAAATCCAGGTGTGCTCATTTTATCTAAATATGCTGGTGCCGCTGAGCAAATGTCTCAAGCCTTGATTGTTGACCCGCAAGATAGAGCGGCAATGATGGATGCTTTAAAAATGGCTTTAGAAATGTCTAAAGCTGAGCGTATTAATCGTTATCAACAATTGATAGAGGGATTAACATCATCTGATCTTACCCATTGGCGAAATAATTTCTTGGATGATTTAGAAAAGACGCCAACTTTACTAATGAAGCCTCAGCGATTATTACAAGATAATTATCAATCTATTTATCAGGTTTTATAAATCTGAATAAAAGAACATCGAGAAATTTAATTTCTCGATGTTCGCTATTTGGTGATTATTATTTATAAATTAATTTGTCTTTATTAATGTAAAACGGTTAAGTAAAGCAATAATAAATAGTAATACAGCGACGCCTGTTAAAACTGTACTTAAACCAGTCCATTCCCCAATCAAACCGATTAAAGCTGGTCCACTTAATGAACCTGTATAGGCAATTGTTGATACTAAAGATAGTGCTGCTGCTTTAGGCATATTGTTTTGTCGACCAACACGAGAAAACATCACTGGTACAATATTAGAACAGCCTAATCCTAATAGTGCATAACCCAATACAACCACTTGCCACACTGGTGCAGTTACAATAACAGCCATACCAATAGCGGCTCCAATTGCACTATAAGTCACAATATTTTTTTCACCCCATTGCTTAAGCAAGATATGACCTGCAAAACGACCAGTGGTCATGCTAAGAGCAAAGAAAGTATATGCGAGACCAGCAAAAGCAGGATTAAGTTGATATTTACTTGTTAAATAAATACCACCCCAGTCCATTGCTGCACCTTCTGATAAAAAGGCGATAAAACACATCATACCAATAAGCAGAATAATGCCATCAGGACGATAAAAATTTTTCGGTGCTTGAGTGGTATCTTCATGTGGCTTTTCATCCTGTTCAAAAGACGTTAAACAAGAAGGAATAGCAACACCACCAATAACAAGTAAAATCATAACGACTGATAAAGTACTCATTAAGGGTGAAAGACCTACTGCCAATAATGCTGTCACAAGCATAGCGCCTGTTAAGCCACCAAGACTGCACATTCCATGGAAGCTAGACATAAGAGCTCGCACACTATGTTTTTCAACAACTACTGCTTGTAAATTGATAGCTACTCCAAGACATCCTGCTGCCGATCCAAAGATAAACAATGCTACAGCCATCGTCACAATGCTGCTCCACATCGTAAGGCTAGGCAATAAAACCATTAACAACATCAATGCCAAAGCAATTAACGGACGACATCCCCAGCGCTTTACTAAAGCACCAGTCGCAGGCATAGCAATCATTGAGCCAATACCCATACACAGCAAAAGTAAACCAAAATCGGCATGATTTAGGTTTAAACGCTGCTGTGCAAAAGGAATAAGAGGTGCCCAAGCTGCAGTCGCAAAACCTAAGCTAAAAAAGCTTAGTCGTGTTGCAAGACGCTGTGTGCTTAGAAGAGTAGCTGTATCTAAAACAGCAGGTTTGGTAAATAACATATTTCGCGAACTCACCATAAAATCATTGGCGATCCATACCAACCGATTTTCCATAGAAAAACCCTTGCCTCATTAAATTTCTAGGCAAGGGTTTTGTTGGCGAAATTATAAACAATTTCATAAAAAAAACAGGGGGTGTGATACAATTTTTCTGACTTTTTTGTAACTGCCAAAGCCTTATATAGTAAGGCTTTGAATATGTTCAATTTGACAAAATCAACATCTAAGTTAAGACTTCATTTTATTAAAATGAGTCAATAAAAAACCCAGCCTGAGCTGGGTCTTTTTATTAAATTTGAGATTGAATATAGTTTTGCAAGCCAATCAACTCAATTAAACGTAATTGCTTTTCTAACCAGTATGTATGGTCTTCTTCAGTATCTGATAATTGTTGACGCAACATATCACGGCTAATGTAATCGCCCTTCTCTTCGCAAAGTTTGATACCTGTCGCTAACTTTTCGCGAACGTGATATTCAAGCGCCAAATCAGCTTTTAAACAAGATACAACGTCTGTACCAACATTGATATCTTCACGGTGCATGTTTGGTTTAGCACCTAAAAACAATACACGGCGAATGATCGCATCAGCATGAGAAGCTTCTTCTTGCATCTCATGATCAATACGTTCATAAATTTTATTTAAACCCCAATCTTCATACATACGAGAATGGATTAGATATTGATCACGGGCAGCCAATTCTCCGCCAATGAGCATATTTAAATAGTCTATGACTTCTGGATTGCCACGCATAATAAATCTCCTATCGTATGAGAACTATTATGGGCAATCTTAAAAGTGATTGCAAAACAAAAAATGGTTAAGTTTATGATTTTTATCAAATTAAAATGAGAAACATACGCATTTGCAGTTTAAGTTATTTAAATTTCCTCTGCAAAAAGAAACGCTTGTCCAATTTATAAGTTCAGACAAGCGTTAAAATATGGCTCAAACCATCAATTTATAAATTTGTAACTAAAATCAATGGTTCTTATTTCGGTAGATCTATTCGCTTAAAGTCTGCCCATAGCTTGCCATAAGTGATAAGAAATCAGTCTCATTCATAACTGCAATACCAAGTTTTGCTGCTTTTTCTAATTTAGAACCTGCCTTCTCGCCCGCAACAACACATTTAGTTTTACTTGATACACTTCCGCTTACACGCGCACCTAATGCTTGTAGCATTTGAGTTGCCTGATCACGGGTCATTTGCTCTAAAGTGCCTGTTAACACCCAGCTTTCGCCATTTAATGGCTGTCGTGTTGGTGCAGTCGGTGCATCCCAATGAATTCCTGCCGCAATTAAGCGATCAAGCACTTCAATGTTGTGCGGTGCCAAGAAAAAGTCAGCAATCCATTCTGCAGTAATATCGCCAACATCTGGTGTTTTCTTTAAAGCTTCAACATCAGCAGCTTTAAGCGCTTCCAAAGTTTGGAAAGTATTGGCTAACATTCTAGCTGTTGTTTCACCTACCCCACGAATTCCTAAAGCATAAATAAAACGCGCAAGCGTTGTCTTTTTACTAGCTTCAATCGCATCAATCAGATTTTGTACCGATTTCTCGCCCATTTTTTCAATCCCGAGTAAAGTTTCTCGGTGTTCGTGCAAATGGTAAATATCGGCAACATCTTTGAGCAAATCGAGGTGTAATAAAGACTCTACCCAACGATCGCCTAGACCTTCAATATCCAGAGCTTTACGTGATACGAAGTGACGAATCGCTTCAATACGCTGTGCAGCACAGTACAGTCCACCAGAACAACGTGCTAAAGCTTCCCCTTCAGGCATTACAACTGGTGAAGCACAAACAGGACAGTTTTCAGGTAAATGTACAACTTCGGCATCAACAGGACGGAATTCTGGCCAGACTTTTTCTACTTTAGGAATAACATCGCCTGTACGATAAACACTCACCGTGTCACCAACACGTACATCTAGGCGATGGATCTCACCAATGTTGTGTAAAGTTACATTGGAAACTGTAACTCCTCCCACAAATACAGGGTTTAAACGCGCTACAGGAGTCAAAGTACCTGTACGCCCTACTTGCCAGTCAATCTGATCAACTGTAGTTAATGCAGCTTGTGCAGGGAATTTATAAGCAGTTGCCCAACGTGGTTCACGACTTAAAAAACCAAGTTGTTGTTGTTGCTTTAAGTCATCAACCTTTACAACCATCCCATCAATTTCAACTTGTAGATCTGAACGTTCTTGCTGAATTTGCTCATAACGTTGCTGTACTTCTTGAATTGAATTACACAGATATTGACGTTCAGCAATTTCAAATCCAAGTTTTGTGAGCCATTGCAGACTGTCATGCATGGTAGTTAAGCCATGATTAGGTTCACATTGAGCGATGCCGTAAGCATAAAATGCTAAAGGTCGAGCCGCAGCAATATTAGGATCGAGTTGTCTTAAACTACCAGCTGCGGCATTACGCGGGTTTGCAAATGTTTTATCGCCTTTGGCTTCTTGTTCGACATTGAGTTTTTCAAAACCGGACTTTGGCATAAGTACTTCACCACGAACTTCCAGCAAACGTGGAATTTCAAAGTGATCTGAATGTAACACTTTAGGCAAATTACGAATCGTTTTAACGTTCTGGGTAATGTCCTCACCAGTTTCTCCGTCACCACGTGTAACGCCACGTATTAACACACCATTTTCATACCAGAGAGAAATCGCAAGACCATCAAGTTTTAGTTCGACTTCGTATTGTACTTTTTGATTAGGCAAACGCTCTTCAACACGGCGTGCAAATGCGAATAAGTCTTCCTGATTAAAAACGTTCCCCAAAGAAAGCATCGGAACTACATGAGTCACACTTTGAAATTTAGAGAGTGCTTGCCCCCCTACTTTTGTAATTGGTGAATCTGATTGAACAAGGTCAGGATATTGCTCTTCTAAAGCTTTTAACTGGTGAAATAAATGATCATATTCACTGTCCGAGATTGTCGGCTGATCCATGACATAGTAGGCATGGTTATGCTTTGCAATCAGTTGAATAAGCTGACGCATCTGTTCGATCACGGAAGTTGTTGCCATTATGTTATTCACCATAAAAAAGGGTGGAAATTTCTCCACCCTGAGCTGCGACTAGATATGTTGCAATTATCGCAACGAACGTAAAAAATTAAAACTAGGCGGTCGCCTGTGCCGGACGATAATCAATCACATGATGACGCCAGTGCTCTTTTAACTGTGGCGTAAATTCAAGATTATTCTCATCGTAAACTTTGCCATCAATTTCGCGAGCAATTAAACCTGCAATACTCGCCATCATATCAAAACCAGTCACGGCTTTACTGTTTGGAAGCGCAAGGAAAAATGCCAACCCTTGAACTTGTTCAGTAGATAGAGTTTCAAGATCAAAACCAGCTGGTCCATTGTCTGTCATACGCAATACAGAGAACATGAGTACACTCGGCTCATCGGTATTTTCATAACGATGGAAGCACGACATTTCGCCGTAGCGTAAACCATATTTCAACAGCACTTTAAGCGCTTTATCGCCAGACAATGCACGACGAGGGTTTGGATAAACATTTAGCGCAATAATCTGTTCAGCCATCGCTAATGCACTTTCATCATCATAACGTTGCTGTTCATGTAAATGCACATCCAGAATATTACTCTCGCCTTCAAACTCAGCAATTTCGGCGGTTTCAATATTCGGATTTAAACTCAACTCAGGCTCAGTTTTTTCGCTTTCAGCTTCCAAATTTTCTTTTGCTAAAGCTTCAGCTTCCGGTTTAACAGAAACTGTATCAACCAATTCAACTGAACCATCTTTATGAATGGCAGAGCTTGGTACTGTTTCTTCAGATTTAATTTCTTTTACAGAAGCGTTTTCAACAACTGCTTGAGTTTTTTCAGTTTGAATTGCTTTAGCGGGTTCTACGGTCTCAATTTCTGACTGTTTTGTTTCAGGAGCTTCGCTTAAAGTCGGTTCTACTCGCTCTGCACTAGTCACCGCTACAGATTCAGCTTCAGTTTTCTCAAGCTGATCTCTCACGTGCCTAGGTATAACCGGTTGATTACTATCAGGATTAATATGTAAATCACTGTCTAATGAGGGTTCAGCATGGTTTGGCTTTTTTAAAATCATTTTTAAGCCAATTAGCATAATTATAATGGCAACAACGATGCCAATAATCGTATTGATTTCCATTCTATGACTCCGAAACTAACCCGTATTCTTTTGCCTGTTCTAAATCGACAGTGACTAATTTTGATGTACCCGGTTCAGGCATGGTCACACCCAACAAATCAGTTGCCATGGTCATCGCCAGCTTATTATGTGTAATGTAAATGAATTGTACATGTTCAGAAAGTTCTTTTACCAAATTACAATATCTCTGAACATTCGCATCATCAAGTGGTGCGTCCACTTCATCTAGTACACAAAACGGTGCCGGATTTAATCTAAAAATCGCAAATACTAATGCTAACGCTGTTAAAGCCTTTTCTCCACCGGAAAGTAATGCTAGAGAACTATTTTTCTTACCCGGTGGCCTTGCCATCAGTTTAACACCAGATTGCCAGTCATCTTCAAGACTTAAACTCGCCTCACCACCATTAAAAACCTTTGGAAACAGGTTTTGCAACTCCTGATTGATCTGATCAAAAGTTGTCATAAACAGCTTACGGGTTTCCTGGTCAATGCTTTTCATCGCATCTTTTAATTGAGTTACCGTATTTTCCAAATCTTGAATCTGGCGACTCAGCTCATCAAAACGCTGAGAAACTTCTTCAAACTCTTGCGAAGCGGCAAGGTTAACTGCACCGATTTTTTCAAACTGTTTCTGTACTTTTTCCAGTTTTTGCTGGTGCTCGACTAAATCTATTTGTAAGCCTTTTTGAAACTCGGCATTTAGCTCTTTAAGCTGCTCTTGATAATGCTCACGATCTGACTTGGCTGCTTGCCATGCCAACCGTTTCGCTTCAAGTTGTTCTCTGAGCTGCTCATCTTTTTGTTGATATTGATGACGCTGATCGGTCAAAGTCTGCTGTTTTTCCTGCACACTATTGAGTTCAAGCTGCCATTCATTCCAGTTCTTTTGCAACTTTTCAGTTTGAGCAAATTGTTGCTGAAACTCTGACTCAAGATTTGGTAACTCTAATTGAATAGGGTCAACAAACTTTTTCGCTTGCTCCATTTGAGCTGCAATTTGCTGATATTGGCTCTGCAAGAATGAGATATCTTTTTCAAGCAACTCAATCTGTTGAGTTGTCTGCGTGCTATTACGGCATAAAATTTCACGTTCTTGTAGCTGATGTTGCAGGGCTTGTTGCTGTTCTTCTAGCTGCTCTGTTAATTCTTCTACCCGAAATTGCAAAGTTTTATAGTCAGGTAAAATGGTTTCGAGCTTGATTGCTAATGCATGCAAATCAATTTCAAGATCGTCTTTTTGCATTGCATCTTCTTCAAGCTGCATGTCTAACTGATCAAGTTGATCTTTTAATTGCTGTTTTTGCAGTAAAAATGCTTGTGCTGCGGTTTGTTGCTTGACAATTTGCACATCAAGCTGTTGCAAGTCTTTTTGTTTTTGTTTAATGACTTGTTGTTTCTGCTGCAAGTCAACTTGTAGCTGTCCCAGCTCATCTTTTTGCTGAACTACAATTTGATCTAATACTTGTAATTCTGGTTGCTGCTTTTGAAGAACTTGTTCAATTTCGTCTAGACGAATACGGTGGCTCAGCATACCTTGCGCACTTTGACTTTCGTCATCATACATAAGAGCAATGACCCAATCCTGCCCGACATGATAACCATCTAAAGTCAAAATAGACTGGCCATATTGCAGTTGCTTTTGTACATTTAAAGCATGAGATAAATCTTGTGCAATCGCTACATTTGAAAAAATTGATAGTTGTGGCGATGCAATCCACTCATTTAAACAAGCCAAGTTCCCTTTAAATTGACTTGTTTGCTCTGAAGGTTTTAACTGGCGGGCAACTCCTTCTTGAAAGACTTGTTCAGTCTCAAGAATATGAGCTTGCAACCATTTTGCTAAAAACTTCTCAACAATCTGCGCATGTGGTTTACCTTGCTCGGTTAACTCTAGAGCCTGCATTAAACGTAGCGTATCTTGGTTTTGCTTTGGATTTTGTTTAGCAACAAGCTGGCTTAAGTTTTTCTGCTCTGATAATAAAACTTGGATTTCTGTTTTCAGCGTTTGCTGCTGATTTTTACTTGATTGATGTTGCTGTTGAGATTGCTCTAAATGCAGTAATTGTTGCTCAATTTCAGTTTCAAGCGACGCGATTTCGCCAAGTAATTTCTGTTGCAGTTGCTCAAGCTCGCCCTGCTCATCTTCATGAACATGCGATTGAATTTGGTTTGCTTGATGTTGCAGCGTTTCTTTTTGCTGCTCAATGCGCTGAACATTTTTACCCAACTGTTCAATTTGAGCTGACATCTGCATTTTTTGCTGCTGTTGTTTTTCAACCTGAGCTTTTACTTGCTGAAACTGTTGTTGTGCTTGTTTCTGCTGAGATTGTAAATCAGCAAAGTTTTGTTCAGCCTCCGTCGCTGTATGCTCAACTCCAGTTAAAGCTTCTGTTTGTTCTTCTAGCTGATTATTCAGTGTTTCAAGTTGCAATTCAGAAAGCTGTAAACGTTCTTTAGTTTGGAATCTTTGCTGCTCTAACTGAACGAGAGTCGTACTATTTTGCTGGTATAGACTCTGTTTTTGTTCAAGAGTCATTTTCAGCTCTGATAGTTTCTTTTCAGCTTGTTGCCATTCTTGTTGTAGCGGTGAAGATTGCTGAATAAGTCGCTGAAACAAAGCACTGGTTGCTTCTAAATCATGTTCAATCGTGCTTAACTCTGAGCGAACCAATTTAAAGGTTTCACCCAATTCATTCATTTGAACAGTATATTCTTCTTGTAGACGTACACTTTTCTCTGCCTGAAAAGACAAAATTTCAATTTTGAGCGTACGGATCTGGCTTTCTAAAGTTTTATATTGAACCGCTGCTTCCGACTGACGCTTAAGCGTTTTAAGCTGCGATTTTAACTCTAGTGCAATATCGTCTAAGCGCGAAAGGTTTTGCTCTGTATGTTCAAGATGCTGCAAAGTTTCACGACGACGAGCCTGATAACGAGAAACACCCGCGGCTTCCTCAATGAACACACGCATTTCTTCAGGCTTGGCATCAACCAAGCGGTTAATCATGCCTTGCTCAATGACCGCATAAGAGCGTGGTCCTAAGCCTGTTCCCAAGAAAATATCGGTAATATCACGGCGGCGACAACGTGTACCATTTAAGAAATATTCTGACTTACCCTCACGCGTGACCTGACGGCGAACAGCTAACTCATTATAAGCATTATACGATCCGCCCAACTTTCCATAAGTATTATCAAAGCGTAGCTCAACACTGGCCACACCAACGGGCTTACGTTTGGAAGTCCCCGTAAAAATAACATCTTGCATGCTACCACCACGGAGCTGACGAGCGTTTGACTCACCCATCACCCAGCGGATCGCATCAATTACATTGGATTTGCCACAACCATTTGGACCAACCACTGCTGTGCGGTTAGCCTTAAAATTTAAGGTTGTACTATCTGCAAAAGATTTAAAGCCGGAAAGTTTTAAACTGCTTAAACGCATAATGCCCTAACTAGCGGCGTGAGCGTCTTGCCCAAGCCAATTCAATCTGTTTCATTCGTGTCAGCGATTCCAACACAAGGTTACGTAAGTGTCGACAAAAATCTTCCATAAATAAAGCGGCTTGTTGTGATTTTCGGATTAAAATTGCATCAGTCACGAGTTTAAATAATGCAAATGCTTCTTGTAGTTCCCGCTTAGAGGTATTTAAGGTCAAAAAATAACTACGACGTAATGAAGGTAATAACTCTTTATAAAATTTCATTAGATAAGGATTCCCCACCATATCTTGCTGTTCAGCTAAATATTGGAAGACCCCATCATAAAATTTTTCGATATCACCTGCTTTGACATGCTCAAGAAGTTGCTCTAATAGCAACTGTAATTGATCTGCTTCATGCGCACGCCATGTTTCGCTCATGCGTTGTACAATATGCCCCAATAACATCATATTTGTATCAAACAACGCTTTAACTTGTTGTGCAGACATTTCTGAAACAATTGCCCCACGGCGTGGAAAAATCTCAATTAAATGAGTACGCTCTAATAATAACAATGCTTCACGAACTGATCCTCGGCTAACGTCAAGTTCTTTGGCAATACGTAGTTCTTGAATACGTTCGCCTTCTACTAGCTCGCCACTAATGATCTGTTCGCTAATATATTTGACAATTTGCTCAGAAAGACTTTCTGTGTCTTCGAGATTCATAAATCACCCGCTACTTTTTATATGCATTAATCCATGCTTTTCTTTCGCATCCTTGTTTTTAACTGATCCCATCGATTAAAAACTATGTCATTGTCTGACAATTTTATTGCATTTTAAGCCAACTCATCTAAAAACAACACCAAAATCAGATGAATAAAAGCTGGAGCGCTCTTATATTTTATAAATAAAAAAAGCTCGAACTCCTAAAAATTCAAGCTTTTAACTATAGTCTTATAAATTTAAAATTTTAGTCTCTAGTGCATAATGCCTTTATAAATAAAATAACTACCTACCACCACTAAGAGGCAAGCAAAACATTTTTTTAACATCTGCGGCGACAACGCATGAGCAACCTTTGCTCCAAACTTCGCTGTGACAAAACTCATGACACTAATGCCAATAAACGCATAGATATGTACGTAACCAATCGTGTTAGGCACTGAGATTTGTTCTTTTGCACCAAACCACATAAAGCCAATCGCTCCAGCAACCGCAATTGGTAAACCGCAAGCGGCAGAAGTCGCGACTGCTTTTTGCATAACCACGCCATGACGGTTTAAGTATGGAACGGTTAAACTTCCTCCCCCAATTCCAAAAATTGCAGAGGCAATACCAATTCCTCCACCCGCCATGAATTGCATAGGGGTTGTAGGAAGCTGACGCGTTGGATCAACAACTACATGTGCTCCTTTAAACATCCGATAGGCCATCACAACCGCAAAAATACCAATAAGAAGTTGCAAATGCTGGCCAGACATCAGGTCAGCAATACCCGCCCCTAAAAATGAACCCAACACCAGTCCAGGAGCTAAATTACGAAAAACAGGCCAAAGTACTGCACCCTTTTTATGATGAGCTGAAACAGAACTAAAAGACGTCACAATAATGGTTGCAAGCGATGTTCCGACTGCAATATGCATGATTACCGCTGGATCATAGTGTAACTGGGTAAAAACGACATAGAGGATTGGTACAATAATTAGTCCACCACCAACTCCAAACAATCCGGCAGTAAAACCAGCAATTGCACCAATGAGTAAATATATGATTAACTCCATAAATGTTTTACCACTCTGCTCATATTCAACATGGATTTAGAGACTCGCCAACTACAACAACTTTTAAGCGCAAAAAACCAGCTTCCAGAAGTGGTTTTATTAAAAGCAACCACAACTTCGACCAATGATGATATTCGTGAAATTGCCCAAAAAGGCATTACAACGGGCTTGGTTTGCAGTGCTCAACAAACTCAAGGGCGAGGTCAACATCAACGGCAATGGATTTCACCTGAAGGAAACATTTATTTAAGCACATTGGTGCAAACTCGAACACCCTTAGATGGTCGCTTAGCACTTGAAGTTGCTCTGAATATTTTGCAAATCCCCCAGTTACAAGCTCTGAATCTGCAAGTGAAATGGCCAAACGATTTATATAGTGCTCAGGGCAAATGGGGTGGAATTTTAGTCGAACCACTGTCTCAGCATCAGGCTATTGTAGGTGTAGGTATTAATTTAAAAACACCACCAGTGACTGATAGTGATCAGCCAATTACCTCTTTAGAGGATTTAGGTCTAGAGCAAATGGGTCGTCTTGAGTTAATTTCAGAGCTCTATGTTGCCATTCAAAATGCTGCTCGCTGGTTTGATCATGGCTGCTACAATTTAGCGGGACGTTTTAACCATCATGCGGCGTGGATTAATCAGCTAGTTCAGTTTGAACATAGTCAAGGACTGATACATGGCCGTTTCGTTGGAATTTCCAATGAAGGTGCAGTAATTCTTGAAACTCCAGAACCACAGCAGTTTTATCAAGGTCGCCTAAGACCACAAATAACTCAGTAATCAGGTATTTTCCCCATGAAAAGTTTATGGCTTGATATCGGAAACACTCGTTTAAAATACTGGATTACTGAAAATCAGCAAATTATTGAACATGCAGCTGAGCTACATTTGCAGTCTCCTGCCGATTTATTACTTGGGTTAATCCAACACTTTAAACATCAAGGTCTACATCGCATTGGAATTTCTTCGGTACTTGATACCGAGAATAATCAACGCATTCAGCAGATTTTAAAATGGCTTGAAATTCCAGTAGTTTTTGCGAAAGTTCACTCTGAATATGCAGGTTTACAGTGTGGTTATGAAGTTCCAAGTCAACTCGGGATTGACCGCTGGTTACAAGTGTTAGCTGTAGCTCAAGCATATGAAAACTATTGCATTATTGGTTGCGGAACAGCGCTCACAATTGACCTAACTCAAGGTAAACAGCATTTAGGAGGTTACATCCTGCCTAATTTGTATTTGCAGCGAGATGCTCTTATTCAAAATACCAAGGGTATTAAAATTCCAGACTCAGCTTTTGACAATCTAAATCCGGGCAATAACACTGTAGATGCAGTACATCACGGTATTTTATTAGGCCTGATTAGTACCATTGAAAATATTATGCAGCAATCTCCTAAAAAGCTGCTGCTAACTGGTGGTGATGCAAAACTATTTGCCAAATTCCTACAAAAATATGAGCCTGTGGTAGAAACCGATCTTTTACTCAAAGGGTTACAGCAATATATTGCTCATTACCCTAAAGATTAAAATACAGAACAAAATAAAAGGCGCTATATGCGCCTTTTATTTTATGGATTTATTTCTTTTGGTCATTATTACCAAACAGTGGCCCCATTCCGCCACCGCCACCGCCAAATTGCTTTTGCATATTGCCTAATGAACGCATCATTTTGCTCATACCAGATGGATTCGCAAATTTCTTCATCATTTTGGCCATTTGCGCTTGTTGCTTAATAAGTTTGTTCACTTCAGCAACATCCATACCGCAACCTGCCGCAATACGCTTTTTACGACTTGGGTTCATCAGGTCTGGATTACGGCGCTCTTTAACAGTCATTGACTGGATAATCGCTTCCATCTTCTTGACTTGTTTTTCAGGGTTCGCTTGCTCAATCGCTTGCTGAATTCCTGCACCGCTCATGCCAGGCAACTTGTCTAAGAAGCCCATCATGCCGCCCATTTTTTTCATTTGCTCAAATTGCATCAGCATATCTTCAAAGTTGAAGCTACCGCCTTTCTGCAATTTTTTCGCCATTTTTTCGGCTTTTTCTTTGTCGATTTTACGTTCAACTTCTTCGACTAAAGAAAGTACGTCACCCATGCCTAAAATACGTTGAGCAACACGGTCTGGATGGAATGGTTCTAAAGCGTCAAGCTTCTCACCCATACCCAAGAACTTGATTGGCTTACCAGTAATGGCACGCACAGAAAGCGCTGCACCACCACGTGCATCACCATCAGTTTTAGTAAGAATCACACCAGTAAGTGCTAAAGCATCATTAAATGCTTTTGCTGTATTTGCAGCATCCTGACCTGTCATGGCATCAACCACAAACAAAGTTTCAGTCGGCTTAACTGCTGCATGTAATTCTTTAATTTCGTCCATCATGTCTGCATCGACATGTAGACGGCCTGCCGTATCGACAATCAATACATCAGCAAACTGGATTTTTGCCTGTTCAATTGCACGATTAACAATATCAATTGGCTTTTCAGAAGGATCTGAAGGAATAAAGCCTGCACCAACTTCATTTGAAACAGTTTCTAACTGTTTAATTGCTGCCGGACGGTAAACGTCGGCAGAAACAGTCATTACTTTTTTCTTTTGACGTTCTTTTAAGAAACGTGCCAGCTTGGCAGCAGTTGTGGTTTTACCTGCACCTTGTAAACCAGCAAGTAATACTACAACAGGAGGTTTCGCACTTAAATCAAGTGTTTCATTCGCCTCCCCCATCATCTTGGTGAGTTCGTCATAGACAATTTTTACAAATGCCTGGCCTGGTGATAACTGAGTCATCACTTCTTGGCCCAATGCCTCTTCCTTAACTTTCGCGATAAATTCACGAGTTACAGGTAACGCGACATCGGCTTCAAGAAGTGCCATACGTACTTCACGTAAGGTATCTTTAATATTGTCTTCGGTCAGCTGCCCTGAGCCAGTAACATTTCTTAAACTCTGTGTGAGTCGTTCTGTTAAGGTATCAAACATTGCAAAATCCGCTTAAAATGGCTAGTTGCAAAAAAATCTTTCTCGAAATAGAAAATTTATGCATAGAATGCTATAGGATACTTTAGTTCGCAGCGAATTTATATCTTATATAGATGAATTAATCCTGAAAAAGGTTTGACATGATTAGCCTCCCCTTGGTTTATACAATTTTGGCACTCATCGCATATACCACTTCTTTCTGGTATCTGTTTATTCGTTTAATGTCAAAACGTGAACCAAACTCATGGTTATTTGCTTTTGTTACTATCTTGGCATTAGTACTGCACGGCACAGTTTTATGCGATGCCATGCTTACACCAGCAGGAATTAACTACGATGTATTTAACCTGATGTCTTTTACATCGGGGCTTATGTTATTGTTAAGCTTAATTTTTAGTACTTTCCGCCCTATTCTGCCGTTAAACTTGTTAGGCATTCCTGTCGCAGCTATTGGTCTTATTTTAGGGTTTGCCTTTAGTCGACCAGATCAATTTATTGAACAGCATTCGTTAGGACTTGATACTCATATCATTCTTTCGCTTTCTGCCTATGCAGTTTTACTGATGGCAACCATACATGCGATCTTAATGTGGTTCCAAAACCGTGAACTCAAAAAGAAACAAAAAAAACGTTTCTGGGTCAACTTACTCCCGCCGATTCAGGCAATGGAATCTTTATTATTTGATCTGATCATTACAGGTTTTATTTTATTAACGATTGCGCTTACATTTGGTTTTTTAACAATTGATAGCTTCTTTGCTCAGCATCTCGCTCATAAAACCGTATTTAGTATTATTTCTTGGTTTATCTATGGCTCATTACTGATCGGCCATTACAAACTTGGCTGGAGAGGTCAAAAAGCAATTCGTTTTACCTTAATGGGTTTTGTACTTTTAGCGATTGGATTTATCGGCAGTAAATTTGTGCTTGAGATGATCTTAGGGCGCTAAAAAAATTAAAATTTAATCGATACTAGACAGCGTTATGCATATCCCGTATAACGCTGTTTTCGTTTTACTCAGGTGACACAGACTGTGAAACTCATACTCGCTCCAATGGAAGGTTTAACTGACCCGATCATGCGGGATACACTCACATCTGTTGGTGATTTCGACTGGTGTGTGACCGAATTTATTCGCGTTACAGACAGCATTTTGCCAGACCACATCTATTATAGTTTTTGTCCTGAACTAAAAAATGATGGTAAAACAGCAGCAGGTACGCCTGTTCATGTTCAGTTCCTAGGTAATAACCCAGATATGCTGGCAGCAAATGCAGCAAAAGTTGTTGAATTGGGTGCACCTGCAATCGACCTTAATTTCGGTTGCCCTGCAAAAACCGTTAATCGACATCGTGGTGGTTCAGTCCTTCTTGATGAGCCAGACGTGGTACATCTGCTGATTAAAGCAGTAAGAGATGCTGTACCTGAACATATTCCTGTTTCAGCAAAAATGCGTTTAGGTTATCTTGATGAAAACCATACGATGGAAAATGCCCACGCTGTTGAAGATGCAGGTGCCAGCTGGTTAACTGTACACGCTCGAACTAAAGCAGATGGCTATACACCACCAGCTTATTGGGAAAAAATTCTACCTATTAAAGAAGCTTTAAAAATTAATGTGATTGCTAACGGTGAAATCTGGACCAATGCTGATGCTAGAGCTTGTCAGCAACAATCTGGCTGTGAAGACTTAATGATTGGCCGTGGTGCGGTAACGACTCCAGATTTAACCCAATGCATTCGCCAAAATATGGATGAAGCATTATTTAGTTGGGAACAACTCGTTGACTTACAAATTCGCTTTTTAAACGGTCAAGCAAAAACAGAAATTGGGATGGTTGGTCGTTATAAGCAATGGTTAGGCATGATGACCAAAGCCTATCCTCAAGCGAAAGAATTATGGGACCAAGTGAAACGTATTAAAGCTTTAGATGAAATTGTTCAACAATTAGAACATACCAGATCAGATACTATTTAACTCGCTATAACCTTAAAAAAAGAGGGCGATTGTTTTCACAACTGCCCTCTTTCGTATTTCAGGTTAAGCTATTATTCTTTTTTAAAAGCCGCTTACTTTCATTTTAAAGTCAGTTACAGAAACGCCAGTGACACCAAAACTCCCCATAGAACCATTAGATAAATTATTAAACGTTGTTGTATTTTGAGTACCCATATTTCCTAAAGTGACATTAGTAAGTGAAGCATCAAATTTACTAGATGCGCCTGTATTCCCAAAAGTTAATCCAGTTGGTTCAACACCTGCATAAAAACCATCTAACACAAAACCAGTTGAGGTATTTGTTCCTGCAAACTTAAACCCAAATGTAGCACCTGTATTATCGGACACTAAAGTAATTGGACAACCCGTAGTAGCAGAACAAATAGATTGAATTGCCCCACCAAATTTAACCATAACGGACTGGGCAGCATGACCCAGTTGAATGTTTAAACGGGGTTTATTGGTTTGTACAAAGTTAATATCTAGATTTCCAGTAGAACGAATGATTTCTTTTACACCCGTATTTACTGTCGTTCCCGAACTAAAAATTGATTTTGGTGCATAACTTGTTAATGCATAATCGGATGGGCTAGATAAAGATGTACTTGGGGCTAAATAAACTGAAAAAGGTAGAAGTCGAATACCATTTACATCATTCCCCATGGATATAGCTAAATTTAAAAAAGGATTTCCCCCCCCAGCATCGGTATCCATTGTAATATTAAAAGAAGGATTACCCGATACAGCGGCTTTAATAAACTCTATACCAGGAACTGGATTAGTAGAGTTTCCAGCAATGACAAAACCAGCTTTACTGTTATAAGAAGTTGAAGCAATACCGTTAGTATCAATGAGTGCGACTTGATTAAATTTAACTTTATCGGCCTGAATTCCTAAAGTTAAACCATTTTGGCCCGTCGTTGCTGCAAGGCTTTGATCATTCAAAGGTTGCATTGCAAAAACACTTGAACTACTGACAAGTAACAGCCAATATCCTATATTTTTATTCTTCATGTCGCTCTAATCCTTAAGAGACAAACGCTTATTATTTGTTCAGACTATCAGAATAATATTCAAGTACAAAGCAATTATCTCTATAACCCGACGAATGCAAATCCAATCACACTAAAATAAAATTTATATAAAAAAGTGACGATAATCGTCACTTTTTTATATTAGTTAAAGGCCCCATTTCTAGGCACAATACTAAAGCTACTATTTAAACGTCCACCAGTAATTGCAAGCTCACCTAAACGTGCTCCAGCTCCTGTTGAAGGCGGATAGAAATTAATGTCTTTAACACGTAATGCGCCGTCAATACTCTTATCAGGGTTAAAATAAACCGCCGTATTTACGCCAACTTTACCTAAACCACTTGTTGTATCTTTACCCACAACCAAAGCACTATTAAACGCTAGCTTTCCTGTAATATTGTCAAAACCAATTGCAGAACCATCAATCGGATCACTAATTTGAACCGTATTTCCAGTTGCTGTCGCAGGCACTGTGAAATCGCCGAGTACAGTTAAGGCACTACCATCTGCAATTGAACTATTTGGCACAATTGATAAGTTAAGATCGCCACCAAACCGGAGTTTTAGACCAAATAAGACATCATTATTTTTGGCAAAATTATCTATAGGTGAAGTACATGAACCCGTCGCTGGACAAGTTTTATATTTAGCCCCTGGTAGATAACCAGCTGCAATTTCTGTTGATAAAGCAAGTAGCATCTCTTTTAAACTAATATTAAGACTGCCATTTTCTAAACCAATACTTCCATTACCTTTGAGGAACATATCGATATTACGTAAGCCCATGTAATAATCAGTAGGACTACCACCATTATTAGCATTTGGAGAACCATCAATTAATAAAATTGAGGTTGTTTTGGTTCCTGTCGCATCACGTCCCGTAGTTCCAGCAGCAATACCAAAACCTAAACGCGAAGTCGTTCCAGATGTAGCCACAACATTTCGAACAGGCTTACCATTTGCATCTTTTGTATAGTAATAAGCACTATTTGCTGGTGCATCTAAACCATATACAGCAGCGTTAGCATTTAAATTATAAAAAGGTAATGCTAAGCCCCACTGGTTATTTGCACCATTGTCTGCAAACTGATTGGCAGCAGCAACATTTGCACTTGTCGTAAAACGACCGCGTCTTGAAAATGCTTGAAACTCTGCTCCACGCATCGCAAGAATTAAGCTAAACGGATTAGTGACCGTATCACG
Organism: Acinetobacter sp. 22301; assembly: GCF_052045285.1. Classification (NCBI taxonomy): domain Bacteria; kingdom Pseudomonadati; phylum Pseudomonadota; class Gammaproteobacteria; order Moraxellales; family Moraxellaceae; genus Acinetobacter; species Acinetobacter sp. 22301. The sequence goes on from NZ_JBQEOR010000010.1 coordinate 74,698, forward strand.
GTGAATGTTATGTTGGTAATCAGCAGCTGTTGTTAAAGTACCCGACCCTAAACGAATTGCATTTAAAGTCGCGTTGTTTGGCATTAATAAAGTTTTTGTATCAGCAAGATTTAGATAAATATTTCCGCTGTCGAAATAACCACGCGTAGCTGAGTTAAGACCAGTTAAATTGCCAAACTCGAAACCATAAGCATTCAGACCTGCTCCACCAATTTCTAAAGTGGTTGCTTTACCATCTGCACCTAGCATTGAATCATTATCTTTAGTGAATTCACCTTTCATACGAAAGGCAATGCCAGAATTACCTAAAATACTATTACTTGAGCCCGTACCCGTAGCAGTATTTGCTGTACCTAATATTGTTGTATCTGACGTACCATCCATGCCACGGACTTGTAAATAACTATTTACCATACGTCCGCTAGCACCTAAACGAATCAAACCTTTCGCATTTTGGGGACTATTAGTTGCGTCTAAAGCATAAGGGTTAGTTTTATCCACATTAGAACTTAACATGACCTCAATATTCAGGCCTGAATTAGTTACTTTTCCACTACTGTCTACATATGTGCCTGCTGTTAGACCAGAAGCTGAATCTGCTACACGGTTAAAATCAACATAGCCATAGGTACTATTTGGAGTTTGCCCTACACTAGCAACGTTAGTTCCAGTATTCGTCTGTAAAACTAGGCCACGAGTTGGGTCAATCAGCATGGCTCCTTTACCCACAAAATTAAAGTTAAAATTTCTTAAAATTAATTGATTTAACTGACTACGAGCATCTAATTGCCCTAAATAAATATTGGCATTATTAATACCAAGCGTCATGCTCGACTGACTATTTGCATTAAATAGACCATCTTGGGTTGTAAGTGCCAAATTTAGAGGAGAAGTCGTTTGAATAGCTAGCTGCCCCAGTGTCGGCGAACAAGTAGCAGAGTTATTACATACTTTAAAACTATTTACAGTTATAAGTGATGGACTGCTTTGCATAGAAAAGTCGAGTCCAGTTTTACCCGTAGTTGGGTTACTCCCTACATCTAAACGGTAATTTGTACTTAAAGGCTGACTAGATGCATTACTTTTTTGAACTTTTATCCCGCTCGCTTGAGCTCTTAAGACCTGATCTGCACTACTAGGTGTACCTGCATGGTCATCCCAGTAAGCATTATCAATATTGATTTCATTAAACGTCGTTTGAATCGAAATCCCATCTTGCCCATTAACAGCACTCAAGTCAGCATCAGTTAAAGCTTCTAACGCAAAAACATGTCCGCTCACTAACAACATGCTGGTTGTTAATGCGTTTAAAATAAACTTTGAGCTGTGATTTTCTTTATTTTTTTTCATCACTTCAGTTCCTTTGAAATCTACATTAACCCTTAACAACGAGGATGGCTGCCATCACAGCTAAAGACCATGACTTTTCCTTGGATAGCCAAATTCCCATTCATCATCAAGCCCATAAAACCAGTTTCACGTCCATGGTCATACGCCGATGGTGTTGCAGTAGCAACTTGCTGGTTTGCACTATTAGCAGTAGCCGCATAAGTTGGCTTTTTGAAATATGCATAATCATACATATTTGCACTCGACCCTTGCGCTGTTGTTGAGCTGGTAAAGTTATCTTGCTCAATTGATAAAGCATTAAAACCAAAGTTACGAATTAAAATTGGCTGTGCCGCACTAAAACTAAGCTGAATAGCAGGCTTAATCATTTCAGTATTATTTTTATCCAAATACTTTAAATCAGCGCCATCCAAACCCATCTTTTGAATATTTAAAGTACCTTGTACGCCTTTAAATACGAGCCAAAGTTTATTACCACTATCACTATTTTCGGCCCAACCACTTGGTTTACTCGCATCTGCTTGTACAAAACGCTTATTAATTGCCAAGCCAAGATGGCAAAACTCTACGTTCTCACAGACACCACCACTACCATTGTCAAATACACCGTTAGCTGTTTGGTTTAAATTGAGCATTAAAGATAAATCAGCACCAGCTTGACCATTAATCGCCTGTAATGCTTCATTATCTAAAGTTTGTAGCTCTGCATGAGTCACTGTTGCACAAAGAGCAAGGAGTAAAGCAGTTATTTTTTTCATCGCGTTACCCACCTCTTATAGACCTTTAGTTGTCAGTTTCAAGTGTTGGATTAAAACACCATCAATGACAGCAGACCCCAGGTTATTTATTGGGCTAGAATTTATAACAGGTGTGGGCGCCTGATTTAATGTTGGAAAAGTTGTACCTGTCATTCCATTATTAGCGCCAATTAAATTATTTACTTCATTATTTGCTGCAGTTAACCAAACAGCTGATGAGTTTGCCCAAACACGGTTTGCAATTGAACCATACATAGGTGTAGTTCCAGAAGTGCTACTACAACCAATAGTTGGAGAACATGTAGCATCAGCAGGCTTTGTTGTTGGAGCTAAAATTGCCCAAGGTGTTGAGCCATTATTATATTCCCACTGATATAAATATCCTGTTGTACCAGCACCACAAATAAATAGAGTACAACTATAAGACTGAACCCACGTCTGAGTATTTACTCCACGTTGTTTATAATGTACTTCAGTCATCTGATTTGAATAAGTTGTTCGTGAAACCGTACCTGAATTTAACTTACCAAACGAAATACCTACTGCTCCTTCATCGGTTGAAGCTCTTAGAGTTTTTCCGCCATCCTCACTAAAGGCAGTACCAATGGTAATACTACTGTGTGTTGCATTATAGCCTTGATAATTTTTACCACCTAAAGTTAGTTGGTTACCACATTGATAAACGTTACAAGTTGAGCCTTTATAAGAGGTATCCACACCGCTATAGTCAGTATAAATTTGTTTATAAATTTCTGGTTTATTCGCAATACGGGCAATTTCTAAACTAAAGTTTTTACCATCAGAACCTAAAATCAAAGGCTGGTACAAAGTACCTAATACAAGATTTATATTTGGGTTATAAAGGTAAACTCCCTCGTTAGCATCAAAAGTGGGTGCTACGCCACCATTAATTGCAGGTGTGATAAGGTTTCCACTATCGCTCGTTTCACGTGTACTCAAACGTAAAACTCCAGCATTCGATAAACCTGAAGCATCCCACGTTTTTGTGGCAGTTTTACTATCTGTACGTGTACGTTTTTCTACATAATAGCGGCATCCCGCTGAGGTACCAAAACTTCCTGTTCCTCCATTATTACAATCACCTGTTGTGCTTGTACTTAATGTTGAATTAGCACCTGCATGAATAAGAGTCCACGGAGTAGTAGTAGATCCCTCAGTTAGAGAACTTGTAGTAATAGCCTTAACATCCTTGCTGTCTCCGCTATTCAAACGTATAACTCCGGCAACCCCCAAAGTATTATTATAAAAAGGGCTCATTCCACCAGCAGATGTTGCTCCGCCTAATGTTTGGAAAAGCTGTAAACGGCTGCCATTTAAGCTAAAGTTATTCCACACTCCTTGTAAACGAAGACGGTTTGCACGAGTTGCATCAGTACTTGTACCAATTAAACCATTTGAGTCGCCATAATTAAATTGATCTGCTGCTCCATTTATTTTATTCGGATTTCGAACAAAGATATCGGACCATAGACCTAGTTTCAACTTATAAGCATCTATACCAGCCGTATCTTTTGTTCCAATCTCATATAAAGGTGCTTCCAAAGCTAGATAGGTTAATTGACAATTAGGATCAGTCGCACCTGTACAATTATTTGCACTAAAATTCGGTACTGAATTTTCAGTTGCAACTTTAAATATCCAAGGGTTAACAGCTGTACCCCAGCTTGATATTGCTGCTGCCTCAGTAGAAGCTATACGTGTATTAGTATTATTATCAGATTTGGATAAAGCAAGGCCATAAAGATAAATATCAGCTTTACCCACTGCACGGTCACCTGAATCAACCGAACCGTTTTTATTGGTGTCTGCCGAAGTCATACTTAATGGACCTACGGGTACATAATTGATATAACCCGTATCTTTAGTGCGGTCAGTTAAAATTTGGTTTGTAGTTTCATTCGCTCCAGCTCCACGAAATACCATATAAGTATTCTGTGGCAAGATAGCAATACCTTCACCAGTGGTTTCACTTAAACCTGCATCAGAAAGTTCTTCAAGAGCAAAACTTGGCTGACTTATACAAAAGCCAATTAAACTTGCCAGAACGGTTTTTTGAAACCTTACCGTATAATTAAGTGTAGTCATCTTGACCTTCCTGTTTATACGATGCCGCGCACCATATTTATTTTTCTTTAACAATCCTTGATGCTAGGTGAATTTTTCCTTTTCTCCCTAGACTAGAAGGCAAATCCAAATAGATATTGCCAACCCTTCCACATTTCCATTATGCGCAATATTTGCACGAATGCAAAAAAAAGAGCTTAAAAACTTACTTTTCCGATGAATGTAAAATTTAAAACTATGCATTCATACTTAGCAGAATTTTAAACTTCCGTAGCAGTTTGGAGCAAAAGACTGATTAGCTAATTGTAAATTCTGTAATTCTAGTACTGCTGGTCTCGCGTTTGATAAATCCCTTGTCCCAACATTAAAATCACCACCAATACAATTTACAGCCAAGAAACCACAGTTTAATGGATTCTGGGTTAATTCTTTACTCACTTCAGTAAGTGCATCTCTAATAGTATCTGTTTTAATAACGACGCTATTAGTCGGGTCAATTCGACCAATATCTATTGGATTTGATAACTCTAGCCACCAACCACGCATTGCTGTTGATACTGTTCCAGGCCAACGTATATCTTGTCCCTGCATCGATAATGATAATGGACTACCACTCAAATCAATTTTATGGATATAACCTAAATTTTCTAACAACGGTACTGTTACAGGTAAATTATTAATGGTCCCACGAAGATTACCATTTAACGTAATTCCCCCAAGGATATCAACATCAGCTGCCAGTGTACCCGACAAATCAATACCATTGACTATAGCAGAGGCTAATAAATTTACACTGCTCATCCGGTGTCCGGATACAATTGATTGTGGTAATGATAACTGTGCTTTTTGGGTAGGGGACAGTGTTATATCATAAGACTTAGTCTGGAAATCAAGATTAAATCCTGCTCCTAATGCAATTTCACCTCTAGCTTTACCTGTAATTGCTTGGTTAACACCACAACCCGAAGGAGATGGATATACGCCACAAGCAGGACTACCTGTTTGCGTGATGCGTGCAGCCTCAACAGTCGCCGCACCTACTTGGGGTGCTACTACCATATAACCACTTAAACTATTAATACCATTTGGTGTAGCTGAGTTTTCTGTGCCAATAGTTAAAAGCCCTTCAACTGCTTCAGCACTCAAGCGAATACCAGCTACTTCACGAGTTGATGCACTATTTGGGTTCTTTATTGCCAATTCGAAAAAAGGATTTGTCAGTTTAGCATCGCTTGCTACCCGGCCCTCGCGTGTATCTGCTACACCACTTAAACTAACATTATCAAAATCAATATCACAGCCGCCTGCACCATTTATCCCACCACAACCTAACTGAAGTTTACGAATATTGGCATTAATTTCTAACTCGGCCTCTAAACCTAATTTATAAAATCCTACATTACTACTGCTATCACGCAATTTTTCCAGATTTGCCGAATCATTAGGTGCAATATAAGACATACTCATCAGGGCTTGGCCCCGAGTTGCTGATAGTTCCGAATCAGACATAGGCACCAGTGTAGAAGCAGCGTAAGCTGAAGAAAAACATAAGCTTCCGAGTGTCAAAAGTGCTACTCGAAGAGACGTAAACTGTCGCATGGCCGACCTCCGTATCCGTGGGGGCATAATCCTGTTTAATTTCTTTTTATTTGGCTTATCTACATTTGATCATGTATTTAACTAAACATTATCAAAGAGAGCCTATATCTACTCTATTTGCTTTTAAATTCTGTGATACAGAGCAAAAAACAAATCAATCATTGATCATTTTATATCATTTTTTACAAAAGAAAACTGTCGTTTATCATAATTCCGATAAACGCTTCTCATAAAAATTTTATGTATAAAATTGGGCCACCTCAGTGACCCATCATTATTAAAACTATTATTCAGCTAAGAAAATTATGTTTTAGGAAGTGTAACACCTGTTTGACCTTGGTATTTACCACCACGGTCTTTATAAGAGGTTTCACATACTTCATCACTTTCAAAGAATAGCATTTGTGCTACGCCTTCCCCTGCATAAATACGTGCAGGTAAATTTGTTGTATTTGAAAATTCTAAAGTAACGTGACCTTCCCATTCAGGTTCTAATGGAGTCACATTTACAATAATACCGCAACGAGCGTAGGTCGATTTACCTAAGCACACTGTTAACACATTGCGAGGAATACGGAAATATTCAATTGTACGCGCTAGGGCAAATGAGTTTGGCGGAATAATACAAACATCAGACTCAATATCGATAAAACTTTTGTCATCAAAATTCTTTGGATCGACAATTGCAGAATGTACGTTTGTAAAAACCTTGAATTCACGGGCACAGCGTACATCATAACCATAGCTAGAGACCCCGTAAGAAATCAACTTTTCACCATTTTCATCAAAACGGACTTGATTCTCTGCATAAGGTTCAATCATGCCGTGTTTTTCGCTCATCTCGCGAATCCAACGATCAGACTTAATGGCCATGTATTTTCTATCCAAAAGGTAAATTCATTGATTTCGACGTACTTTAACTTAAAAAACCAATTATGAAAACAACACAGAGCTACTCAAATAAATAAGAATAGCTCAGCAGTACGTTTAAAGGTTCAGTAAAGCAGAATAACTAATTGGAATTGAAAAGCTGACCAATACAAGTGAAGCGGTTTTTTGCAAGTTAGTTTGATTTAACCAACCCACTTTCTTAGAAGCTAAAACCGATCCCAAGAAAATCCAGAACAATGCAATTGGGGTAATAAGCGCTAAATAAGCCATCATATGAATTAAATAAATATGAAAATTACTCCATGCAGCTACCGGGAAAATTGCTGAGGCAAAGAGTAAGGCTTTTGGGTTTAATAAAGTGGCGCAGAATAACTCACGAGCACGAATCGTTGGCTGATTTAATTCAACTTCTTGATTTGCCGTATGCCATAACTTGATGGCTAAGAAAATAATATAGCAAGCGCTCAATAGCTTTAGAATAGGCGGCAGCATTGGTAGTGTGCTAGACACTTTTCCAATCAGCATTCCCCATGCAGAAATAGAGATGACATAACCCAAAACTTCTGCTGGAATAAGTTTTACTGACTTCCTTAAGCCCACTTGTACCCCAGAAGAAGCGAGCAGAGTATTGGTTGGACCAGGAGTAAGTAAAATTGTGGCTACTAAGCCAATAAAAAGCCATGAAATCATTGAATGACCTCACAATATAGTCATCTCAGATTAATAGATATCCTGTCACAAGGCAAAAGGTAATTGTAAGACAAAGTATTTCAAATTATTTTTAAAACAAAAATAAAGTATATAAAAACAATTATTTATACAAAAATCACATAAAGTCGAGAAGAAAACTTTACGGTCAGTTGTTATACTTTTCAAATAGATTATGAGTTAAGTAACATAAGTATTTTTATTTTAAGTCTATTTTTCCATCAAAAGTCTTTATAATAAAAAATATATAGCAATGGTAAGTTTAAATTTTAAGCTTTTAATAAGTTTCAATTCATATATTGTTTCTGATTTTTTTATATAGAGCATCGCGCTTTACTACCCTTAATGATTATGGCAAAGCATTTTTTTCAATCTTGGCTTCCCTCCCCCGAGAAAGTTTCAAATATGAAATTTCTAAGGATTTTTGGTAAAAAGACCCTTAATCCTGTGCTTTGGTATGTCAATCGAAAATCAATCACCCGAGCTGTTTTTGTTGGAACTTTTTTTGGTTTACTGCCTATTCCTTTTCACAGCGTATTTATTGTGATGGCGGTATTACTATTTGAAGTAAATTTACCAATTAGCTTGATGCTCGCTTGGTTAAGTAACCCGCTTACATTAGTTCCTATTCTATATATTGGTTTTTGGTTCGGTGCCCACATTTTTCATGTGCATATGATTAACAAAGAAATGTTGCTGGGTGTATTGCATCAGATTTCTCGTTGGATTACTCATTTCGGCCATGGCCACATTGATTTTAGCCTCGCGAAAATCTTGATGACTGGACTTGTTGTAGAAGCTTTTGTATTTGCTGTTATTTTATATATATGCACAGAAATTTTCTGGCGCTGGATGGTTGTTAAAAACTGGAAAAGTAGACATCGTCAAAAGAAGCAAGAAGAGGTTTTATAAAATTTTCACTCTTCTTGCATAAGTTTAAATCATTATTTCGGCAATTTTGATTTCATATATTCTTCAGCCACATTAAGTACATACTCTTGGCAAGCCTCTCCTGTACCAGGGTCATAAGCTCCATTATTGGTAATATTATTAGATAAGATTCGAATGCCTAGGAAAGGAACGTTAAATTGACTTGCGATTTGCGCAACAGATGCTGCTTCCATTTCTTCAACAGAAGTACCATAACGTTGATGGAAAAATTGAATACGATCTAGCTCATTATTCCAGACATCTGCTGAACCAATTGTTCCTTCAACCACATCACCTTTATCATAACGGACTTTGTGGGCCGCCATTAATAATTCTCTGTCACCTTCAAATTTGCGTATCGCAATCGGCTCTGGGTCAGATTCATCTGTTGGCAAAACGTCAAAAGCCTCAACCCATGTGAGTGAGTTTGAACCACCACCCACTGGTTGTTTAGGAGTTCTAAATGCACCAATATTGGTTGTATATTTTCCTAAAACAATATCGTAAACATGCAAATCAGGATCATGTCCACCTGAAGTTCCCTGATTAATGATCGCAATCGGTTTATAACGCTCAATCGCTAGAGCAGTTGCTGCAGCAGAGTTACTCATACCCATGCGAGTTTTAGAAATAATCATTGGATAACCGTTATAGGTTCCTTTCCAGAAAGTCCATCCGCCTAATGTTTCAACAGTCACATTCTGTAATTTTGAAGCCATTTTTTCCGATTCTACTGGCAAAGCCCCTTGAATAATGATCGGCTGTAACTTCTGTTTTTGTTCCTGAACTGTTGGGGTTTGTGAAGCAGATGAGTTGTCATCGTTACATCCAACAAAAAATAAAGCGCTACATAAACTGATTACGCCCAAACTATACTTAAATTGCATTTTTTAACCTTTCTTTTTAAAAAGTGTAAGGTAGCAATCTACATGCCAATTTCAAGTTCAGCTTTGTTATTAGGATTCAGTAATTTAATTTTTTATTTTAATCACATGATAAAAAACCCGACTTAAAGCCGGGTTTTAATAAATTAGAAAATACGCTTATCATTACGTGTGCGTTGAGGGATTTTTTCAATCTGCTGCCAGACTGCTTTAGCAATCTCAATATAACTATCAGCCGCATCATCCATTGCCACAACACTCGGTTTACCCTGATCAGCATGTTCACGTATTTGAGCATTTAGAGGCAAACGGCCTAGCAATGGAATATGGTATTGCTCGGAAAGCTTATCACCACCACCGATACCAAAAATTTGCTCTTCATGACCACAGTTTGAGCAAATATGAGTCGACATGTTTTCGACGACACCTAATACTGGAATACCAACTTTATTAAATAACTCAATTCCTTTGGTGGCATCAAGCAAGGCAACATTTTGTGGAGTAGTCACAATGATGGAGCCTGTAACCGGAATACGCTGTGCAAGCGTAAGCTGAATATCACCAGTACCTGGTGGCATATCAATCATGAGTACATCTAAATCAGGCCAAAGTGTTTGATTAAACAATTGCATTAGAGCGCCTGTTGCCTTTGGTCCACGCCATGCAACAGGTGTGTTGTTATCACCAGTTAAATGTCCAATAGAAAGCACAGCCATACCATAAGCATCTAAAGGTACAAAATTTTCACTTTCAATAAGTGGAGTTTTGCCAGCGTTTCCTAGCATTGTGGGAATACTTGGACCATAGATGTCAGCATCTAATACCCCAACCTTAAGACCCATTTTTTGCAAGGCAAGCGCCAAATTGACGGTAGTTGTCGATTTACCAACGCCACCCTTTCCAGATGAAACTAAAATAACATTCTTAATGCGAGGGTGAAGTGGAACATCTCTTTGTTGCGGAGCGGCTTTTTGAATCGGTGGATTATTTGGATCTGGTTCTGATTTAGGTGAGGCATCAAGCACAGGAGGTAAATTTGAACTTTCTTGTGTAGGGCGCTTTTGTTGAACCACGTGTAAATTAAGTTCTTCAATACCGCACTTTTCTAATGCACCAGCTAAATCATCATGGATTTGCTGCAAATGCTCTTTTTCATCAGGAAATGTATTAATCGTAAGTTGTAATACACGACCCTGAACTTGAAGCTGACTAATGCGCTCCTTTAAAGCATCTTTCGAATGCGGTAATAAATAATTTTGGAGTACGGTTTGGATTTCATCTTCTTTCACCTCTTGTGCGGGTGAAAAAACGGACTTTAATGAAGAAAGCCAAGACATATTGTTTACTCCAAAAACAGATCATTACAGCTTAATGGAGATAGTGTAACAGTATTGCTCCACACTCGCTCACCTTGGGATGAATAATTACTCACTTCAGATCTCATCTTTTAGGTAAGGAGTGCAGATTTTAGTTTAAATCAGCTTATTCAGCAGAATCATGATTCTTTAATTTATTGAGTTTATCGGTTGCAGTTTTCTTCAACTCATCAAGTTTTGCTGTTGCTTGCGTTTTCAACTCATCAAATTTTGTAGCAGCCTCTTCCTTTAATTCCGCAGCTTTGGCTTTAGCATCGTCAAGTTTATGAGCTGCTTCTGTACGCAAGTGATCAAACTTATCTTGTAGACTATGCTGAGCATCCTCAAGTTTACCTTTTAAATCAGTTGCTTTTTCTTCAAGAGCCTCTTTACCAGAAGCTTGTTTCTCTTTTACATTTTCCTTTAAATCGTCCAAAGCTTTTTCGCCTTGTACTTTCGCATCAGCTGCTTTTGCCTTTAATTGGTCTACCTTATCTTCAACTGCTTCTTTACCAGCAGCTTGCTTCTCTTTTACATTTTCCTTTAAATCGTCCAAAGCTTTTTCACCTTGTACTTTTGCATCAGCCGCTTTTGCCTTTAATTCATCTAATTTATTTTCTGTAGTCATCGTTGTTATCCTCATAGTTAATTAAAAAATTACCTGAATAAGTTATTAGTTATACATCGTTATGGCTTATTTTCTGACCGTAACTGCAATTTGAAACAAAGACAATACAGGAAGATTCAAATATTTTTTGATTTGTTTATCTGTTCTAAAGAGAAACCATGCCTGACCAAAATCTATTTTAATAGAAATCTCTTATGCCAAGCCGGAGATTATTAATCTTTGCTTATCTCCCTGCATCAGTTAAAATCTTCCACCTTATAAATACGAATGAGAGAATGAAATCCGTGCGTAAAATTTTAGTCACTAATGCCCTCCCTTATGCTAATGGTCCAATTCATATGGGTCATTTACTCGGTTACATCCAGGCAGATATCTGGGTTCGTGCCATGCGAGCAATGGGTCATGATGTGACTTATGTATGTGCGGATGATGCTCACGGTACAGCAATTATGCTACGTGCCGAAGCAAATGGTATTAGCCCAGAAGAGCAAATTGCGAATGTTCAAAAAGAACACATCCGTGATTTTGACGGTTTTGGTGTACATTTCGATCATTACGATTCAACGCATAGCGATGCAAACAAAGCACGTTCAACAGATATCTATATTAAAAACCGTGACGCTGGAAATATTGCAGTTCGTCCTGTAACTCAATTATTTGACCCAGAAAAAGGGATGTTCTTGTCTGACCGTTTCATTAAAGGTACATGCCCAAAATGTAAATCAGAAGATCAATACGGCGACTCATGTGAAGTGTGCGGTACAACTTACAATGCAACTGAGCTACTTAACCCGCGTTCGACTTTAAGTGGTGCAACACCAGTTGAAAAATCTTCAGATCACTATTTCTTCAAGCTTCCAAACTTTTCAGAATATTTGCAGAAATGGACGCGTGATGAAGGTCGTTTACCTCTTTCAATTGCGAACAAGTTAGATGAATGGTTTGAAGCTGGTTTAGCAGACTGGGATATTTCTCGTGATGCACCATATTTTGGCTTTGAAATTCCAGACGCACCAAATAAATATTTCTACGTATGGGTAGATGCCCCAATTGGTTATATGTCTAGTTTTGAAAACTACATCAAAACTAAACGCCCAGATTTAAACTTTGATGATTTCTGGAAAAAAGACAGCCAAAACGATGTTTATCATTTTATTGGGAAAGACATTGTTTATTTCCATGCTTTATTCTGGCCTGCAATGCTTGAAGGTGCGAACTATCGCACTCCAACAGGCTTGTTTGTAAACGGTTTCTTGACTGTAAATGGACAAAAAATGTCTAAGTCACGTGGTACTTTCATTAAGGCTGAGACTTACTTACAGCATTTAAACCCAGAATATTTACGTTATTACTTTGCATCTAAGCTTTCAGATAAAGTTGAAGACTCTGACTTAAATCTTGATGACTTTGTTCAAAAAGTAAATTCAGACTTAGTCGGTAAAGTCGTTAATATTGCTAGCCGTTGTGCGAAATTCATCAACAGCAGCTTTAACAATACGTTATCTGCTCAATGTGCAGAAACTGATTTAGTACAAAGTTTTATTGATGCTGGCGATTCAATCGCTGCTGCATATGAAGCACGTGAATTCTCTACGGCGATCCGTGAAATTATGGCGCTAGCTGACCGTGCAAACCAATATATTGATGAGAAAAAGCCTTGGGCACTTGCTAAACAAGAAGGTCAAGAGCAACAAGTTCTTGACGTCTGCTCTGTGGGTATCAACTTATTCCGTCAACTCGCAGTGTACTTAGCTCCAGTTCTGCCAACTTTAGCTCAACAAGTTCAAGATTTCTTAAAACTTGAAAGCTTCGATTTCGAGTCACGCAAACAAATTCTTGTAAGCCATGAGATTGCGCAGTTCCAACCGCTTATGCAGCGTGTTGATCCAAAAGCTGTTGCAGCTATGGTTGATGCTTCTAAAGAGTCTTTAGGTGCTCCTGCTCCAGAAGCAACAAAAGCGGCAGTAAAAAAAGACAAAGCAGCTGAGAAAAAAGCAGCGCCTACTCCAGCAGTTGGTGAAGCTGAAATTATCGGTATTGAAGATTTCTTAAAAGTTGACTTACGTGTTGCTCAGGTCATTGAAGCAGGTACAGTTGAAGATTCAGATAAACTACTACAACTTACTTTAGACGTTGGTGAAGCTGAACCACGCAATGTATTTAGTGGTATTCGTAGCCAATACACACCAGAAGACCTAAAAGGTAAATTGGTTGTTATGGTGGCTAACCTTGCACCACGAAAAATGCGTTTTGGTATTTCAAACGGCATGGTACTTGCTGCCGGAAATGGTGAAGGTATTTTCATTATTTCTCCAGACAGCGGTGCGAAACCTGGCGATAAAGTTTCTTAATCTGCTTTCAAAAAAAGCTCCCTAAATTGGGAGCTTTTTTATTTTTAAGGGCTTTGAATAGGTTTAAACAAAGCTTACTAAATTATGACCACGGCCACCCTTCGCAAGGGTTATTAAATAAAACGTGTATATTTCCCAACTCTTCATTTGTTAAATAGCCATTCTTATTTTCATCTAAATAATGAAATAGCTCTGTCTGCTTGTTTTCACCTTGAAAACGCTTATCACTCGGCCAGTTATAAGGATAAAAGTCTTCAACCCGTTGAAATTCTTTTAGGCTATACATGCCATCATGATTTAAATCATATTTTTCCTGAAAAAGCTCCCCATCTAAAGAAGCAGGCTCACATGCAATTACCATATTCAAAATACAGTAAGTTGCACATCCAGCAAGTAACTTAATAGTTAGATTGCTCATGATTATTCACTTGTATATCGGAAATTTTATAGTCCTTTTCGTGAACTGGAGTACCCACAATACTCATAGTCCGCTCATTTGCCGATTGTTGTTTACTCGTCGTTCTCATCTCACATCCTGTAGTTAAGATGAGAAAAACTACAGAAATGCTCACTATTAGTTTTTTCATAACGTGATCCTCATTTCTTTTTGTTTTATTTATTAAGTTACCACTTTTAAAGTATTTAAGTGCTAAAAAAGATATTTCAATTTGTATATATTTTACTCAAAAATAAAGCCAGACTATAAATAGCTGGCTTTGGATTTTGTAGATATTTTAATTAAAGACTTATCATTTGAAGAAAATTAATTTTAAACCCAATAAAGTCACAATACTTCCAGCAACTCGATCCACCCCTGTTTTTGCTTTCAGATACATTTTTCGAGGCTTCTCTGAAGAGAGCAGCATTGCCACACATGAGTACCAACCAGCATCAATCATAAAACAAATCACTGGTAATGCGACGTAGTAATAATTTGGAATTTCTTTTGGCAACAAAGCAGTAAATACACTCGCTAGCACGACTGCGATTTTTGGATTACTTAACTGGGTAATTAAGCCATATCGATATGCCTGCTTATAGGTCATTTTCGATTTGCCATCGTTTTCCATCGCAATTGGTTCTTTAGCATGTTTAATAATTTTAAAAGCCAGCCAAAGTAAATATAGCCCACCACCAATTTTTAAAATTAGATAAGCAGAAGGCACCGCCAATAAAACTGCTTGCAATCCCATAACTGCTAATAGACCAAAAAGCGCTGCGCCTGTCCCCGTCCCTAAAGCGGTAAACAACCCATGTTTACGTGATTTAGAAATTGAATTTTGTGCAACATAAATAAAGCTTGGCCCAGGACTTATTGCTCCAAGCATCAATGCCATCGCAATTGAAAAAAGAGGAATAAGGGACTCAAACATTGTATTGACCTAGCATCATGCAATTGCGCGGTATTCTAACAGCTTTTTATGACACATATAAAAATGGCGAAGATATAAATGATGAAAATTGAATTTTCATGTTTTTACAATTTAAATCTTCACAACGGACAAAAATGTCCGTTAAATATATAACCTTTAGAACTCCCCAAACCGATGACATGAGTAAACGTCAAAAAATTGCAGCCCATAATCGGGATGAATTACTCAATGCAGCCGAAGAATGTTTTCGTATTCATGGTATTAATGTTCCCTTACAAGTTGTGATTGACCACGCTGGTGTAGGCAGAGCGACGTTCTATCGTAATTTTTGTGATCGAAAAGCTTTAATTAGTGCACTTTTAGAACGTGCGATTACACAGCTAGAGCAAAAAGCAGCTCATTTTCAACAATTCGAGGATGGTTTATTTCGTTTAATTGAAGGACATATTAGGCAACTTCCCAAACTCGCAATTTTGCAAGATTTTTGGAGAGTGATTGATCGACAAGATCCAATTATGTTAAAAATTTATGAACGGCGAAATAATGCACTTAACCCACTGATTGAAAATGCGATAGAACAAAAATTGTGCCGAGCTGATCTGACCGCCGATGACTATGCAATGGTCACAGCAATGTTGGGTTCTTCATTTCAAGGACATGAGCCAGAAGAACAAACTCGCTTAGCAAAACGAGCAATTGAATTACTATTTCATGGTATTCAAATACAAAAAATTCGAGGGATAGAATGAGTAAAACGCCTCGTTATTTGGAAACACCACCCGACTGGACCCCAGAAGAGCAACCGACTTTACCTGGTTCACCAGCAGCTATTGCACACTCTGTACCTAAGCGGTTTATTTACTTTTTTATTGGTTTATTTATCGCCCTTTCGGCAAGCTTAAGTAATGGTTTTATTACGGCAAATTTACCTTTAATCCAAGGTGAGTATGGACTAACTCCTTCCGAAGCGGCTTGGTTGCCTGCTGCTTATGTCATGGCAAACGTCAGTTCAAACCTGATTTTATTTAAAGCCCGGCAACAGTATGGCCTGAGAGTATTTTCTGAAATAGGACTCGTGATTTTTATTGCAGTTCTGGTATTACATATTTTTGTGCATACTTATGAAATGGCCCTATTTGCGCGGGTTGTATCTGGTTTAGCTGGTGCGCCATTAAGCTCACTAGGTATGTATTACACCATGCAAGCTTTTAAAAAAGCAGACATGGCAAAAGGTATATATATTGCCTTTGGTTTTCAGCAACTTGGCGTACCATTAGCTTGGATTATTTCTCCATTTCTTGTAAATACAGACAGTTGGTCTGTTCTATATACCTTTGAGCTCGGCTTAGCACTTTGTTGTTTAGCCATGGTCGTTTCATTGAAATTACCGCGGAGCTTAAGAATTTATGTTTTTGAGAAGCAGGATTTCTTTACATTTGCTTTATTGGCTCCAGGTTTTGCCTGCTTGTGTATTGTGCTCACGCAAGGTCCAATTTTATGGTGGTTCAACAGTGAATGGCTTGCTTACGTCTTAATTGCAGGTTTTAGTTTAGTTGTTCTTGGTTTGCTCTATGAGCACTATCGTGCCAATCCATTAATTATGACACGCTGGTTAGGTGCCGCTTCGACCCTACGCTTCATTTTTGGTGCCTTTGCCATTCGACTTTTAATGTCTGAACAAAGCTACGCAGCTGTTAATTTCTTAAAAACCATGGGAATGGGTCCTGACCAATTTGTTCCACTCTATGTGGTCATATTGATAGGGATTTTAAGCGGAACACTTTTTAGTGCACTAACTTTTTCACGCGAACGGATTATCTTCCACTTACTTTTTGCAGAATTTTTAATTTTAGTCGCGTGTGGATTAGATTATCACTTAACGAGTGATGTCCGACCTGTGAACTTCTTTGCAAGTCAGTTTTTAGTAGGCTTTGCAGGTGGTTTATTTATTGGGCCATTGCTCCTGATTGGCTTTGCGCAAACTTTGGCTAAAGGTCCTTCGTATGTGGTGACTTTTATTGTGCTGTTCTCTGCAACTCAAACATTTGGCGGCCTTGTCGGGTCTTCATTCTTCTCGACCTATCAACAACACCGCACACAAAACTATCAAGTCGAGATTATTAAAGATTTGGAACAAGCAGATCCTCTAGTTGCTCAAAGGCTCTCTACATATCAACGCAGTGCATCAGTTACGACTACTGACCCAGCATTACAAACAGCCCAATCCATGCGCTCACTTAATCAAGTGGTCACTCGTGAAGCGCAAGTGCGTGCCTACAATGACGTTATTGCATTAAACGGTATTTTTGCTGTCGCACTACTCTTGTGGGGTGGTTTTAATATTGCACGAAGTAAATATCTACAACGTAGAGGAATTAGCCGTCCTTAACGGCTTCTTTATTGATGAAATAGAAATTGAGATTGATATATGTCAGATGATCAAAACAAACCGGAACAAGATCCACCTCAAGCAGCTCCCGCTCCATCTAACGAACCGGCACCTGCGAGCAAACTGATTCCAACAAAACGCTCAACTTTATTATGGATGCTAGTTGTGCTCATTGTCGGTATTTTAGTGATTTTGTGGGCATGGAGAATCGGACCCTTCGCAACGAGTGTTCAGCAAACTGACAATAGTTATGTTAAAGGTAAAACAACGATTTTATCGTCGCAAATTAATGGCTATGTTAAAGATGTATTAGTTAAGGACTTTGACCACGTTAAAAAGGGTCAAGTATTAATGCATATTGATGCAACCACTTACGACCAAAAAGTAGCGCAAGCGGCTTCTGGAGTTGAACAAGCTAAAAATACTTTAGCCAATCAGACACAGTCTATTGCTCAAAAACAAGCTGATATTGTGGCTGCACAGGCTAAAGTTGAACAAGTTAGGGCTCAATATGAGCTTTCTTTAGCACAGCTTAGACGATATCAACAGTTAGGAAATAGTGGAGCAGCTTCTAAATCTGAGCAAGATAAAGCCGCAGCAGATGCTGAAAATAACCTTGCAGCACTGAAGCAGGCAGAGGCCAATGTTTTAGTTGCCAAAGAAGCGCTTAAAACAGCACAAGTGGCAGAAGCTGGATTAGAAGCACAAGTTTCCAGTGCTAAAGCACAGTTAGACCAAGCGCAAACCACCAAAGACTATAGCGTTATTGTTGCTCCAATGGATGGACAACTTGGTGAGGTGAACCCTCGTGTTGGGCAATATGTAGCAGCAGGCTCGCAGTTACTCTACTTAATTCCACAACAAACTTGGGTGATTGCTAACTTTAAAGAAACCCAAATTGCCAATATGCGAATTGGACAAAAAGCATGGTTCACAGTCGATGCCATGAAACACAAAAAATTTACAGGACATGTTGAGCAGATCTCACCTGCTGCGGGTTCTGAGTTCAGTGTGTTAAAGCCTGACAATGCAACAGGAAACTTTACCAAAGTAGTTCAAAGAATTGCCGTACGTATTACCATTGATCCAAATCAAGAAGGAATGGAGCACTTACGCCCTGGCATGTCAGTAATTACTTCTGTCGATACAAGTTCGTAAACAGCTTTTTAAAGCTCTATTTAAAAAGCTACAATGTGATCAATCATTATTTTTCTCAATTTCTAATGTTTGATCACATTGCCCAACCTGTTTCCTATCAGCATATTGAACTCCCCTCTTTAGTTCATCTCGACATTAAGCGATTAGATTTAGTTCATCCTCAAATTTCGGGCAATAAATTTTTCAAACTAAAATACAATCTGCTTGTCGCAAAACAACAAGGTTTATCGAGCATTTTGACTTTTGGAGGGGCCTATTCAAATCATATTGCCGCGACTGCCTATGCCGCTCATCTTTTTGGCTTAAAAAGTATTGGGATTATTCGTGGTGAAGAGTTAGCTGATAAACCTCTTAATCCAACCTTAGCAAAAGCTCAAAGTTTAGGAATGTATCTACATTTTGTCTCACGCAATGAATATCGCTTACGAGATGAGGCAAATTATCTTCAACAGTTACACCATCAATTTCCTGAAACTTTCATTATTCCTGAAGGCGGTACCAATGAACTGGCAGTTCAAGGTTGTCAGGAAATTATCAATCAAAGCGATTTGCAAAACTATGATGTGATTTGCTGTGCAGTAGGAACTGGCGGAACGATTTCAGGTCTTATTGAAAGGAGTTCAGCCGATCAAAAAGTCTTAGGATTTTCGGCTTTAAAAGGTGACTTTTTACAACAAGAAATTCGGCAGTGGACCAAAAAACAGAACTGGTCTGTGACAGATGCATACTGCTGTGGTGGGTATGCAAAAACTTCACCCGAGTTATTGGCGTTTATAGAAAGTTTTGAAGAGCAGCATGCGGTACCACTTGAACCGATCTATACGGGAAAGATGATGTTCGGTCTGTTTGATCTTATAAAGAATAATTACTTTTCTGAAGGTACTCGCATTCTGGCAATTCATTCTGGTGGTTTACAGGCAGATATAAGAAATAAAAACACATCAATAACTTATTAGCTTTTAGTACACATTACTCCGCATAGCAGTAAATGTCTTTAGCATGACTAAGGCTCGGCATGATAGTATATGCCCCTTTTAAATTTTCACGATTAATCGAGAATCTCTTATGTCTAACAGTCATGTTGATGTCATTGTCTTAGGTGCAGGTGCTTCTGGACTCATGTTGGCTGCACATGCTGCTAAACGAGGGCGCTCGGTTTTAATTTTAGAAAAAGCCAATAAAATTGGTAAAAAGATTTTAATGTCGGGCGGTGGCAAGTGTAACTTTACCAACCTGTATGTAGAGCCTGACAACTATATTTCTCATAATCCACACTTCGTTATTTCTGCCCTATCACGCTACAGCAACTGGGACTTTATCGGTTTGGTATGTGATTATAAAATTGCTTATGAAGAACGAAAACACGGGCAATTATTCACGCTAAACGGCGCTAAAGAAATTTTAGAGATGCTAGTGAGTGAATGTGATAAAACCAATAACGTTGATATCCAAACTCAATGTGAAGCTGTACAGATTGATCCATTAGAAAAAGGCGGTTTTACTGTACACACAAACCAAGGCCGATTTAGCTGTGAGTCATTAGTGGTTGCTACAGGTGGTTTATCCATTCCAACTTTGGGTGGTTCTGGGTTTGGCTATGAACTGGCACAAAAATTTGGACATACGGTTTTCCCAACTCGCGCAGGTTTAGTCCCATTTACTTTTTCAGATCATATTAAAGAAGTCACTACACGCCTAAGTGGTAATGCTTTAGATGTGACTCTAAGTAACTCGAAAAATAGCTTTACTGAAGCCTTATTGTTTACGCATCGTGGTTTGAGTGGTCCAAGTTCTTTACAGCTTTCAAACTATTGGAATACCGGTGAAAGTTTTAAAATTGACTTTTTCCCGAGCCAAGATTTAGCAAATTATTTAAAAGACAAAAAGAAAGCCAAACCTAAAGTTTTATTGCGTACTCTTCTGAATGAATTTACGGCAAAAAGTATTGTACAAGAGTTACAACAACTTATATGGCCAGAGCAGAGCGAGACAGTAATTGGTAATATCAGTGATGCACAGCTAGATCATATTGCCGAGCAACTACATGGTTTTGCTGTGAAACCATCAGGCACAGAAGGCTATCGTACTGCCGAAGTTACTTTAGGTGGAGTTGATACAAGTGAAGTATCTTCCAAAACAATGGAAAGTAAAAAGCAGAAAGGACTGTTTTTTATTGGGGAAGTACTTGATGTGACTGGCCATTTAGGAGGTTATAACTTCCAATGGGCTTGGTCTTCCGCTTATGCAGCAGCACAATACGTTTAAATGATCAATAAGCTAATTTGAGGCTTTCGAATCATTTGATGATTTTTCAGAATTACGAGTATGAGTTGTTGCCTGTTTTGATGAGTTAGATTTATTAAACACAAATTTATAAGCACTTGCTAAAAAACCTACCGTAATTCCCGCAATGACAATCGGTGCTAAAAAACGACCTGGTTTCTTCATCGTATTTTCCTCACTTATTTGTTTTTATAACGTCTAAAAAGAACGACCACTCAATATAGAGTGGTCGAACTTATCACAAAAATCAAAGATTTTTTGTACGGTTTATCTGAAAATTAGTTTTACTTACTAAATTTCGTCATTTTCTCCAGTAGATCCAAACGGTTTATTTACTGGTGGTTCTGCTGGATTTACTTGTGCAGAATCAGCTGGTTTTGCATCAGATGAAACAGTTGATGGTGAAGTTGTAGTCGTTGGTGCAACTGTAGATGTTGACGAACTCGTAGTTGCAGATGAGCTACCAGCAGATGGGCTGCTCGTTGTGGTAGTAGACGGTGGTTGATACAGAGGATTTGGTTCATTCGCTTCTTTTTTAGCTTTATCTAGCAAATCGCTCAACAGTCTTTCTGCTGGTTGGCGACCACCTAAACCAAATGCAAGAGCGAAAGCAACTGCAACTGCGCCTAGAGTCAAGCCAAATGCAAGATTAACGATTGAATCTGCAATACCCATCGCTCTTAAACCAAGCGCAAGTACAAGACCAATAATTAACACACGAACTAAACTACCTAACCAACGCGAGCTATTATATTCGCCGCGTTGAACCACGTTCGCCACAACATTGGCAAGCCAGAAACCAATAACCAAGATTACAGCGCCCAATAGAATGTTTGCACCGAAATGGATAAACATTGCGATTAGACCACTAATTTGATCGAAACCAAGACGATCCGCAGCTTCAGAAACTGCAAATAACATAGTAAAGAATACAATTAACCAGCCAACTGCATTAGAAACTTTAGTTTGGCCTAAAAAGCGTTGTACATCTAACTTTGCAGGAATTTCATCAACACCAGTACCTGCAATTAATTCGGCTACTAAGCGGCCAACAAAACGAGAAACAATATAAGCAACTAGTAGAATTAAACCAGCAGCAATAATGTTTGGAATTGCCTGCAAGATTTCATTAAGCATTGCTGTTGCTGGCTGAGAAATTGTCTCAATCCCTAAAGCTTCAAACGCTACAATCAATGTTGTAATAATGATGATTGCGAAAACAAATGAACCTAAGAATTTGCCTACGTTAGAGCTTTTGAAAAGACCAATTTTTTCAGCTTGAGCCTGAACACCTAAGCTATTTACTAAACCTTCAACAATACCGCGTACAATTTTTGCCAAGATATAACCAACAAAAACGATAACACCAGCAATAAAGATATTTGGTAAGAATGCTACAGCATCATTTACCATATTTTGAACTGGAATCAGTAAGCCTGTTAATCCTAATATTGAAAGAACAATCGGAAGGAAAAGTAACAATACAAGCCAGTAAAGAATTTCACCAATATTCTGGCTAATTCCACCTACACCCACTTCGCTGCTTAACTTATCATCGAGTTGCGTTCGGGATAAAACATTGGTCACCCCCGCTCGCACCAGTCGAGCAACGATCCAACCAATAAAACCCACCACAACAGCAGCAATAATATTTGGAATATAGACGAGTACCTGATTCACCATATTGCTGAACGGGCCACTTACTCCACTAATGTTAAGTACATTGAGAGCTGCGACAACAGCTAAGATTAGAATAAACCAGAATACGACTTTTGAAATAAGACCTTCTATGTTTGGAGCACGCCCAGTTGCTGAAGATAATTTTGCATTGGTATTTACTTTTTGCAGAAGTTTTTTTACACCTGCCGCAACTAATAAAGCGATTATCCAGCCAACCAGTAAGATGACGATTGCAGCTAAAATAGGATGAAACTGATCCCAGTAATACATCGCATCAAACTGAGCGCCGCGAGGCCCATCAAAAAATTCATTCATATTGTTATGTCCTCAATTGTTATGTTCTTTTCAGTGCCATCAATTATGAAAAACACTTTTCGTTGTTAAAAATGACGATAAATGCGGTCTATCTCACCTTATGTTTTGAATATTTTGTAATCAACACACTTCTGCATAAATACAACAAATTGATGCAAAAGGTTGCAAAAAAAGCCTTCAGGTCACATCCCAAAGGCTTTCTATGAAGATATACTGGCTAACTTATTACCCTTTATAAATATTCAAATCTGAAGTGCTCTTAATGACATGTGGTGTGGCCTCATGTTGAAAAGCGGCTTCTTCTTTAGGTGTTTTGCTGTGATCAGCAACCATGTAGACGATGAGTGCAATAAGAAAAAGCCCAACAATAATTAAAATGTAAACTGGCAATCTTCTTTTTTTCGCAGTTTCTTCAGGACTCGTCACATGAGGTGGTTTTGAAAAATCATGCATCTTCTTTCCCCTCTTCTTTTATCATTAACTTTATAATCATCATAGCAATTTGGTTTGTTGCATTGTGTGAAAAAGCATTATGCTAAGGTGTCTGTGTTTGCAAAACTCTACTATTAAAATAATAAAAACAGTATAAAATTTAGGCAAAAATATTTAGCCATTTAAAAATATTGATAAATTATGCTCGAGCTTCTTTAAGGTTCTATTTGTAATACAATATGTTTTAGCGCTTACTTTTTATAAAATAGGCTATAATAAGCCCCCTTGTTTTAAAGCTGCTCTATTTTATGATGTATCGTCAGCAAAACGTAACACTTGATCTCGACACTGACGTCACGCATCAATGTTATATACATCAGACGAGAGACGAACATCTCATTGGTATTATTGAATTTAATAAACCAAGTTATGAACTCAAATGGGGTGATTTAGAGTATTTTCGTCGCCGTACTGAAGAATTTTCCGTCATGCCATTTCCTGACTGCATTAATGCCATGATTGTTGATATTCGTAATATCAATATTTTTCTAGACAATGATGTTCCGATTTTACCTTGGCGCTTACTAGAAGAAGACTGTCCTGTTCGCTTAGTCGTTCCACAAGATCGTTTGGAACATTATGCAGGTCTTTTTGAGCCAACTTGGCTTTCAACCGATGTAGACAGCGCAATTTCAGAAATTCGCGAATTTATGGATATGTTTGTCCACTAATAAACATATCCATAAAATTAATTTTAAATTACTTTCAAAATAAGATTTATTACCAGTAGTTTTCTACCGCAATATTTCCCTCACCTCGACGATTCATCGTCAAACCACGGCGCTTTAAAGCCTCTTTAGTGTCATCTACCATTTGTGGATTTCCGCAAAGCATAACGTGGCTTGAGGCAGGATTCAGCTCTATACCAGCAGATTTTTCTAATTCACCATTTTCAATCAGAATCGGCAAACGATCATGCAATGGCGCAGATGGATCTCTAGTAATAATCGGAATAAATTTAAATCCGTTATGTCCTTCCCCAAAAGTTTCAGCAATCTCTTGAATACGATCGACATAAGCTAACTCAGCTGCGGTACGGACACTGTAGACCAAATTAATTTTTTGATATTTAGACCATGTATCGAAGTCTTGTAACATCGATAAAAATGGAGCTAATCCTGTACCCGTTGCCAATAACCATAAATCATGTGGTAAAGGTTGTTGATAGCGAGCTAAAGTCAAATAACCATAAGGTATTTTTTCTAAATAAAGCTCATCTCCTACCTTTAAATATTGAAGATTTGACGTAAATGCACCGTCTGGTACTACAATCGAAAAAAACTCAAGCGTTTCATCAAATGGTGATGAGACTACCGAATAAGCACGAACAACGAGTTCCTCTTCAACTTTTAGTCCAATACGTGCGAATTGCCCAGCAGTAAATTTAAAATGTGCAGGGCGGGTCATGGTGAAACTGAAAAGAGTTGGAGTCCAGCGGTGTACAGATAAAACTTTTTCTACGCTAAATTTTTCAATTGACATGATTTCAACGTGGCATGAAATAGTGCGCTCATGTTAGCATGACAGCCGAAATAATGAATACTTTTAAACGTTAAGGCTTTTTAAACATGCGCATGACATTACGCCAGTTGGCTGTTTTTGTAGCAGTCGCTCAAGAAGGAACTGTCACTAAAGCGAGTGATGCGGTCAGACTGACGCAAAGTGCAGCAAGTATGGCTTTAGCAGATTTAGAGGATGGTCTTGGTGCGCCTCTATTTGATCGTTTAGGTAAACGATTACAGCTTAATGATTTAGGTCGTTTTCTATTGCCTCAAGCATTAGAAATATTAGGTCGCTGTGAAGCTTTTGAGCAAGCTGCAAAAGGTGAATTGCAAAGCATTGATTTACGTATTGGGGCCACTTTAACGATTAGTGATTACCTCATGCCAGATTTAATGGCAAACTTTTTACAGCATCATCCTAAAGCGCATTTGCAATTACAAGTGGGCAATACACGCCAAATGATTGAAGCAGTCAATCAATTCCAACTTGATTTAGCTTTAATTGAGGGATCATGTCACTTACCTCAACTCCAATGTATTCATTGGCGTGATGATGAGCTTGCAGTTTGCTGTGCCCCAAATCACCCGTTAGCACGTTTAAATAGACCTCTAACAGCGCATGATTTTCTTCAAGTCGAATGGATTTTACGTGAAGAAGGCTCAGGAACTCGTGAAGTGTTTGATAATGCTATATTGCAAGATCTGCCAGATGCGAATATTCGTTTAACCCTAGGTCACAATGAAGCAATTTTAAAAATTGTTGCTGGTGGTTTAGGTATGTCATGTATTTCTAAACTTGCCATTGAACCTTTAATTGAAAAGGGACAATTAGTAATTTTAGATACACCATTCTGGCAGCTTACCCGTCCGCTTTATATGCTGGTACATCGTCAAAAATATCAGGGTCCAGGTCTCAAAGCATTCTTACAATTCTGTGAAGATCAGGTTTAAAACCTGATCTTTTCGTTGATTAGCGTCGAAAATTTGATAGCAATTCGCTTGTGATCGCTTTATTGTGATCCGCAATTTTATTTTTCTTGGTTTTCGCAGGATTCGGGTCAACACGCTCAATTTTGATCGCTTTAAATTTGCCCTGATTATCTGCAGCAAGAAATCTCACTTTTTCATTTCTTTTCGGTTCGCCCTCTGATGCAGGGAAATCAGAAATATGAAAGAAAATATCTCCTTCAGTGGTCTCAATAAAACCAAAACCTTTATCAGGGTTATATTGTTTTACCCATCCAGTATAAAACTCTTGCTTCATGATCTTTCCCCTACTTTTCCAATCCAGTCGTTGCAGTAAATAAAAAAGAGACTCACGATTCCGTTTTTAAAATTATACGGTTGAATGAAGTCTCTTTTTAATGCTATTTCAAAAAATTAATCTTTTTGTACACTACCAAAAATTTTATCGCCAGCATCACCCAAGCCAGGAACAATATAACCTTGTTCATTTAAGCCATTATCAATAGATGCCGTATAAATTTGCACATCCGGATGAGCTGCTTCAACTTTAGCGACACCTTCTGGAGCAGCAACCAACACCATAACACGGATATCTTTACAACCACTTGCCTTTAACACATCAATAGCAGCAACTAACGAATTACCCGTTGCTAGCATTGGGTCAATAATCATTGCAAGACGATTAGCCACATCTGGAACTAATTTTTTATAATACGTGCGAACTTCTAATGTTTCTTCATTACGCTCAAGACCTAAAACACTCACTTTGGCGCTTGGAATTAGATTAAGTACGCCATCCAACATACCAATTCCGGCACGTAAAATCGGTACAATCGTTATTTTTTTACCAGCAATACGCTGAGTAGTAACAGTTCCAGCCCATCCATCAATTTCACAATCCACAACTGGTAAATCTTTTGTTGCTTCATAAGTCAATAACATAGTCACTTCCTGAGCAAGCTCACGGAAATTCTTAGTACTGATGTCAGCACGGCGTAACAAGCCTAATTTATGACGAATAAGTGGGTGACGAATTTCTTGAATGGCCACAGATGTTACCTAAAAATATAAAAACGTATTTATTATAATCTTTTTTTAACGCTCAATAAAAAAAAGCCTCCAGATTTGGAGGCTTTTTTGTACACCAGAATTACTGTTGTGAAAGCATGAAATGTAATGGAGATAAAATTTCTGCTTTTAGTGCCAAATTAATCATTGGATCTGGGTAGACACCCAAAATAATAACTAATGCTGCAGCAGCTAATACCATTAAACCACCCACTTTTTGTCCCCAATGAGCATCTGCATCAATACGAGGAGTTTCTGGTGGTGTCATATACATTACAACCATCACACGTAAGTAATAGTACAAACCGATACCACTACCCACAATAATCATTGCAGCTAAGAACCAGTGTTGAGTTGTTACAGCAGCCATTACCACCAAGAACTTACCAATGAAGCCTGCTGTTAATGGAATACCAGCCAAAGACAACATCATGACTGTTAAAGTTGCTGTAAGTACTGGACGACGCCAGAACAAACCACGGTAGTCTGCAAGGCTTTGTGCTTCATCTACGTTGTTATATGGGCTAGACATTAACGCTACTGCACCAAAGGCACCAATAGTTGTTAATACATAAGACACCACATATACAGTTACGCTACCCAAGCTCGCATAAGTCATGCTAATTAAAGCAATTAACAAATAACCAAAGTGAGCAATAGATGAATAACCAAGAATACGTTTTAAGTTAACTTGACGAACAGCGAGTAAGTTACCAACTAAAATCGACAATACAGCAATGATCGTCAAAATAGTTACTAACGAGTTCACCATCATTGCGCCTGAAGCAAGCATATAGCGCACGAACAAACCAATTGTTGCAACTTTAGCAGCAGTCGCTAAGAAAGTTGCCATTGGCGCTGGTGCACCTGCATATACATCCGGTGTCCATTTATGGAACGGCGCAAGCGACAATTTAAATGCAACAGCAAAGATAATAAGTGCTAAACCTAATAACACCATTGGCTGTTTGATTGCTTCAAATAATGCTTGTACAGAATCATAGAATGAAAGTGAACCTGTATATGCATAGATATATGCCATACCCATCAACAACATTGCAGAAGCTGTTGCTGAAAGTACAAGGTACTTAATACCCGCTTCAAGTGAGTTACTACGTTGATAAGTATAAGCAAGTAAGCCATATACAGGAATCGACATTAACTCAAGGCTAATGAAGAACGATGCATAGTGAGAGCTTGCAACCATCAACATTGCACCTGCTACTGAAGCAAGTAACAAAAGATATAACTCTTCGCGGTTGTCTTTATAAGTTTCGATGTAAGCATGAGACAAAGTACAACATGCCAATGCCGCAATCAAAATCATAAATTGATAGAACATGGTAAATGGATCAACCATAAACATGCCCATCACATTTGCCGGTACAAACTTACCGCCAAATACTGCAAATAAAATATAAAGTGCAGCAAGGTTTAAACCAACAACAGAAGCTGTTGCGATTAAATTATGATTACGCTTAATTGAAATTAACAGCATGACGACGATTGTTGTCAAAGCAACAATCATCACCGGAGCTAAAGGCATAAGCGTAGAAAATGATACTGTGAAGTTCATGATTATTGGATCTCCACATGGTCAAGTTGAGTAGCTGTTTGCTGAACAGTTTCAACGACTTCTTGTACTGGCACATAACTATTGACCAACCACTGCATGCTTGAATGAGATACATCCAAGAATGTTTGTGGGTAGATACCAAGCCAAACGAGACCAATCGCACAAATCATCAAAATACTAACTTCACGAGCAGATAAGTCTTTCAATGGACTAGTGTAATGTTGCTTTTGTTCAGGATTTGGTTCACCAAATAAAGCACGGTGAATCAAGATCAAGCCATATAAACCTGCAAATACAAGGCTGATAGAAGCAAGAATCGTGAAGACAGGATATTTATTAAATGAACCCATCAAAATCAGGAATTCACCAATAAAGTTACCTAAACCTGGTACACCTACAAGAGCAGCAACGAAGAACATCAAGAAAAATGGCAAGTACTGAAGCTGGCCACGAAGACCACCCATTAAACGTAAATCACGTGTATGTAAACGTTCGTAGATTTGACCAGACATAATGAACAATGCAGCTGATGACAAACCATGTGCCAACATCATGATCATTAGACCTTGGAAGGTCAAAATATTACCTGCATAGATTGCAAGTAAGATAAAGCCCATGTGTGAAATCGACGTATACGCAAGTAAACGTTTCATGTCAGTTTGCTGGTAAGCACACCATGCGCCGTAGAAAATACCAATCAAACCGAAAATAATCGCAATGTCTGCAAACTGTGCAGAAGCTGTCGGGAAGAATGGAATAACAAAACGAAGCAAGCCATACGCAGCTGTTTTAATCAAGATACCCGCTAAGTCTACAGAACCCGCTGTAGGTGCTTGAGCATGCGCATCTGGTAACCAACCATGTAATGGGAATACTGGTAACTTCACCGCAAAACCGATGAAGAAACAGATCATGAAACCGTAAGCTAAGCCTGCAGGTAAGTGGTTAGCTACAGCTAATAAATAGTTGTAATCAAAACCGATCATGCCCGTCATCATGTAGCCATAAACTACAAGACCTAGGATACCGATTAACATCACTAGACCGGCAATCTGCGTGTAAAGGAAGAACTTAGTAGCAGCGTAAACACGTGAACGACCGTTTGAACCTTTATGACCCCATAACGCAATCAAGAAGTAAATTGGTACAAGCATCATCTCCCAGAAGAAGAAGAACAAGAACAAGTCAATCGCTAAGAATACACCGATAACGCCACCTAAACTCCATAATAGGTTTAAGTGGAAGAAACCAACGTTCTTTTGAATCTCACCCCATGAACAACCAACAGCAAGTACACCAAGTAACGCTGTTAATAACACCATGAGTAAAGATAAACCATCCACAGCTAAGTGAATGCCAATACCGAGTGATTGAATCCACGGTAAATAGAACTCAGCAGACCAAGTTGGGATTTTAGAACCCAACTCGTAGCTATAAGTTCCACTTTGCCAAAGTGCAAGACCTAAGCCCAAAGTAATGAGCATACCAATTAAGGCAATCCAGCGTGGCAAAGTTTTGTCGAGCTTATCGACTAACCAACAAATAAAACCGGCAATGAACGGAACAAGGATCAGCGCGGGTAAAATTAAATTGTTTTCCATTTTATTTCCCCACTACCTGAATAACGATCAAGATCATCAATAACACCACTACACCGAGTGACATGCTTGATGCGTATTCACGCAATGAACCTGTTTGACGTGAGCTTGTAAAACTATTTCCGCCTTTCACGAGTGCAGGAAGAACTAACCACAAACCGTCAATCGGATCACGGCCAAAGATTTTGGCGAAGAATAAATAAGGTTTAACAAAAACGATGTCATACAATGCATCAAAACCAAAAGCGGTACGGCAAATATGTGCCAAACCTGAACCCAAACTTGTTTGAGCGAATGATTTCACTGCACCATAAGCAAATGTAAATAATGCTATACCAACAACTAGACCAACTAGTGCAATACCTACTGCTAAGTGCTCTGCCCCATGCATGCCCTCTACAAATTGTTCAGCGACATGGAATTCAGGGATTTTTGCAGTATTCAGAATACCTGCTACCGGTGCTTTTAATACCGCACCAACAAAAGTAGACAATACAGCTAAAATACCCAATGGAGCCCAGTAAGTTGCACCTTTAATTTCATGGTAAGGCGTGTTTTCTTGACCAAAGAATACAACCCAGATTAAACGGAATGTATAGATTGAAGTCAGGAATGCACCTGCTACACCCACCCAATATAAGGTGTGATATAAAGCAACTGATTGACCTTGTACCCAAACTTCACCAAGAATCGCATCTTTAGAGAAGAAGCCAATTGTTAAGAATGGAATAGCTGCTAATGCACCGCCACCAATCGCGAAACAAGCAAACAGGAATTTGTTACGTTTGAACAAACCACCCATTTTGAAGATGTTTTGCTCGTGGTGGTAAGCCAAAATCACCGCACCAGAAGACAAGAATAATAATGCCTTAAAGAATGCGTGAGCCAACATGTGGAACAAGCCAGCTTGATAAGCTTCCGCACCTACAGCCATAAACATATAGCCAAGCTGACTCATTGTTGAGTAAGCCAAGATACGTTTGATATCTGTTTGAACGAGTGCAGCAAAACCTGCAACTAACAAAGTTACCGCGCCAGTTACCGAAATGAATTGCATCACTTCAGGAGCAAGTTCAAATACGCTGAATAGACGGCAGCATAAGTACACACCAGCCGTTACCATTGTTGCTGCGTGGATTAATGCAGAAACAGGTGTTGGACCTGCCATCGCATCTGCCAACCATGTTTGCAATGGAATTTGAGCAGACTTACCAGCAGCACCCAAGAACAACATTAATGCAGTCCAGATTGTAAGTGACGAACTCTTCGTCATTACTTCTGCTGCGTGTTCAACGATGTACTGAGTATTCAGCGTACCAAATTGTTGGTAAAGCAAGAATAAAGCAATAAGCAAGAATACGTCACCAACGCGGGTCACTGTAAACGCTTTGATCGCAGCCCAACCATTTGCAGGGTTTGCATAATAGAAACCGATTAGCAAGTAAGAGCAAAGACCTACGCCTTCCCAACCCAAGAATAACAACGCCAAGTTGTCACCCAATACAAGCACAAGCATGCTTGCAACAAACAGGTTGAAATAAGAGAAGAAACGCGCATAGCCCTCTTCACCACGCATGTACCATGATGCAAAGATGTGGATTAAGAAACCAACACCCGTGATCATGCCCATCATGAGTAAAGATAAGCCATCTAAATGTAAGCTAATGCCCGGCGCAAAACCGCCAACATTGAACCATGTCCACAAGTTTTGAACAAAAACTTGCTGACCACTCGTAGTAAATGCCATTCCAGCAATGAGTGCAAATAATGCAGATAAACCTACAGAACCTACACCAATAACAGCTGCAACATTTTCAGAGAGTTTGTCTCGTCCTGCCGCCAATAAAATAAAACCGATTAGCGGAAATAATACTGTTAAATATAAATAACTCATCCGCGCATCTCACTAGCAGCATCCACATCCAAATGATGGAAGCGATGATAGAACTGAAGGACAATCGCAAGACCGATACATGCCTCTGCTGCTGCAAGGGTCAAAATCAAGATGAACATCACTTGCCCATCTGGTTGTGCCCATACGCTACCCGCAAGAACAAATGCCAATGCTGCAGCATTCATCATGATTTCAAGGCTCATTAACATAAATAATAGGTTGCGTCGCACCATTACACCGTAAAAACCGAGTGCAAAAAGGATGGTTGCAACAATCAAACCATGTTCTAAAGGAATCTGGCCCATTATTCTTTTTCCTCTTCTGCACCTGGTTCACGTTTACCTAAGTGGTATGCTGCAACAAGGGCTGCTAGCAATAACATCGCGGCAACTTCAACCAATAATAAATAGTGAGTAAAGAGTGCTTGACCAACTACTTTTGGTCCAATCACTTGTGCCCCAAGCGGTGCTGAAATAGTGGTGTATTCACCACCAAGCATCCAAACTAAAAGCAAGCCGAGCAAGAAACTCATGAGTGCTGGATATGCCCAAGCATCTGAAGAAAGCCATTTACGTTCTTGTTCAACGGTGTGTTGACCTAAGTTAAGCATCATCACTACGAAGACAAACAGAACCATAATTGCTCCGGCATAAACAATGATTTCAAGAGCACCTGCAAAAGGCGCCCCCACGATCATGAAAATACCAGCAACAGCAAGCAATGAAACAATTAGACTAAGTAGAGCGTGTACAGGGTTCGTGTTAGTCACTACACGAACCGTAGAAACGATGGCCACGAGTGCCATCAAATAAAACGGCCACATCATGGTAATAGACTCCGTACATCGATTGGTGCACTTTCTTTTTGTGCTTGACCTTTCTCTTTACCGTTAATTGCCATACCCGTTACACGGTAGAAGTTGTAGTCTGGGTATTTGCCTGGACCTGAAATGAGTAAGTTTTCTTTCTCATAAACAAGGTCTTGACGTACATATTCGCCTAACTCGAAGTCTGGTGTGAGCTGAATCGCAGTTGTTGGACAAGCTTCTTCACACATACCGCAGAAAATACAACGTGAGAAGTTGATACGGAAAAACTCCGGGTACCAACGACCATCTTCTGTTTCTGCTTTTTGTAGTGAGATACAGCCAACCGGACATGCAACCGCACATAGGTTACATGCTACGCAACGCTCTTCCCCATCAGGGTCACGCGTTAATACGATACGACCACGAAAGCGTGGCGGCACAATCTGTTCAGCCGGAACTTCTGGATATAAAATCGTGTCACGTTTACGCGTTGCATGGCTAAACACCATGAGTAACGTACGTACAATTGATCCGAATCCAGCTAGAAATTTATACATTTTGTACTCCCTGCTGTCCTAGGCCTGATTCATCAGAATCACAGCACCAGTCACTAACAAGTTGACCAACGCCAATGGCAAACAAATTTTCCAACCAAAGTTCATGACTTGGTCATAACGCGGACGCATTAAAGAACCACGTGCCAATACAAACATCATTACAAAGAATGCTGTTTTAATCACAAACCAGAATAATGGTGGAACAAATGGAATTTCTAAATTGAATGGCGTTAACCAGCCACCAAAGAATAAAGTCACGATCAATGCAGAGATCAGTACTACGTTGACATATTCAGCAACGAAGAACATACCCCATTTCATACCGCCATATTCAACATGGTAACCTTCTGCCAATTCTTGTTCTGCTTCTGGTTGGTCAAATGGATGACGGTGAGTTACCGCAACACCAGCAACTACGAAAATCAAGAAACCTAAGAATTGCGGAATGACAAACCAAACATCACGTTGTGCTTCAACAATTTCACGAAGGTTAAATGAGCCTGCAATTGCAACCACACCCATCAATGAAATACCTAAGAACACTTCATAAGAAATAGTTTGAGCTGCTGAACGTAAACCACCAAGCAACGAGTATTTGTTATTTGAAGCCCAGCCACCAAATAAAACCGCATAGACTGCAATACCAGCCATTGCCATGAAGAACAATAAACCGATACTCATGTCGGCAACACCCAGTGAAGGACTCACTGGGATTACCATGAATGAAAGAACCGCTGTTGCCATTGCAACAGCTGGTGCTAAACGGAATGTAAGTTTGTCAGCAAACTTTGGTGTCCAGTCTTCTTTGAACATGATTTTGAGCATGTCGGCAACGATCTGGAACATACCACCAGGACCAACACGGTTTGGACCATAACGGTCTTGCCACCAAGCAAGTAAACGACGCTCAATAAAAGACATCAACGCTGCAACTAAAACTACAACAAGCAAAATCACAACTGCTTGAACGACAGCATAGGCAATCGGCCAGTTCTCAGCCCAAAGTGGCGTTTGACGTATAATTTCTTGATTCATGAATTACACTCCTAAAGCCACTGAAACAGGCTCAGCTAGTGACACCATTGGTGCTAAACCAACTGGGTAACCAATATAACCTGTAGGTAAATATTCAATTACTTGTACCGGCAAGCTTACAGTTGTTTCGCCTGCTTTTACTGTAATGCGTTGACCTTCTTGAAGGTTCAAACGAGTTGCATCTTGTTCGCCCACTGCAAACACAGCTTCAGGAATACGAGTTTCCATTGCAGGTGTTTTAATGGTGAATTCGCCAGAACCAAAAATATGGTGCATTGGAACTAAGCGGAAACTTTCAGGATTTGCAACTACTGGCACTGGAGCAACGTAGCTACGTGCAGGACGTTTTGCCAAGCGATCGAATAAACGAACACCAGAATCACCACCTTTTAAGTGACCACCGACTTCATCTTGGTATTTATTCCAGGATTGTGGAGAGTTCCAACCCGGAGCCCATGCAAATGGTACTAATGATGATGCTTTTTGCGGACCAACATAACCTTCCATTGAGAATGTTAATGCTGAATCTGGATCAGTAGGCTGTTTAGGCTCATGAACCGATAACGGCGCACGCATTGCTGTACGACCTGAATAACGACGTGGTTCACGCGCGATTTTCAAGCCATGTACACGGTAACCTGCATCAGGCGCAACATCTTGGATAGCTTCGAGTACTGGTACATTTTTCACGATGCTTTCAATTACATCGTCAAGCAATGTCCAATCTACAGCCTTACCTTTAATGCCAGTTTCAATGGCATGTAACCAACGCCATGATTCTTTAATTGCATATTCAGGTTTGTAGTAGCTTGGATCGTAAACTTGATAGAAACGCTGTGCACGACCTTCTTGGCTTACAACAGTACCATCACCCTCTGCAAAGCTTGCTGCCGAAAGAACGATATCAGCCTGTTTCACAGTTTCAGTTTCACTGTGATCAAGCACGATTACTGTTTCAGCTTTATCTAATGCAGCTTTTACTTGTGCAGCTGGTAAGCGACGGAACAAGTCATTTTCAACAATAACAAGTGTGTCGTAGTCTTGAGCAAATGCTTGTTCAAGGCTTAAACCACCGAACAATGCCAAGCCCATAGAGTTCACTTCAGGAACTACAAGACTTAAACCAGCTTTAGAACCTAAGTTCTGAGTCAACTGTGCTGCAGCTTCCATAATAGAAGCATCTTGCAAGCTTGTACCCGCAATAATTAATGGTTTGTTTGCTGCTTTTAGAGTGTCAGCAATGGTTTGAGCAAATGCTTTTGCATCTTCATCTAAACCACTTACAACTTCACCATTCACTGCCGCAGCAACTGCAAAGCCTAAACGTGCGATGTCATTTGGAGAAGCAACCACTTCACCAGTTGCAACGTCAGCAAGACGAGTTTGAGTTGCAGCTAAAATGTAAACCGGAGATTTTGCTTCTTGGCCAATACGTTGTACAGGCTCAGCTAACCAATCTGGTGTACGTGTTTTTGCAGCCATTTCGCGTGCTTTGTTTTTCGCAGCTTGGCGAACAGACAATGCCATGCGAGGTGCAGTTTGAGTTAGGTCTTCACCTAAGATCAGAACAGCATCATAGCTTTCAATTTCACGCATATTCGGGTTGTAAATACCCTCGGTTTGCATGATAGATGCAGCAAGTTCAACAAGCTTTTGCTCTTTTTGTGCAATACCAGTTGAATAATTTGCCTGGCCTACAAGCTCACGTAATGCATAGTTAGATTCCAAGCTTGCGCGAGGAGAACCAATACCCAAAACTTTTTTGCATTGAAGCTTAGCAATCGCTTGATCGAGAGCTTGATCGACAGAAACAGTTGCAACAGTTTCACCATTACGGAACTGAGGCTGACGTGGACGGTCTGCACGGTTTACATAACCTGTGCCAAAACGACCTTTGTCACAAAGGAAGTATTGGTTAACCGAACCATTAAAACGGTTTTCTACACGACGGATTTCACCATAACGTTCACCCGGAGAAATGTTACAACCAGAAGAACAGCCTTGACACACGCTTGGTGCATACTGCATATCCCACTTACGGTTATAACGCTCTGAATGAGTCTTATCAGTAAATACACCTGTTGGACATACTTCAGTCAAGTTACCAGAGAATTCAGACTCTAAAGTACCTGATTCCGGACGACCAAAGTAAACACGAGATGCATTGGCATATACGCCAAAGTCTGTACCGCCCGCATAGTCTTTGTAGTAACGAACACAACGGTAACAAGCAATACAGCGGTTCATTTCATGCGCAATGAATGAGCCGAGTTCTTGGTTGTAATGGGTACGTTTTGTAAAACGGTAGCGACGACGGTCATGGCCCGTCATTACAGTCATATCTTGTAAATGACAGTGACCACCCTCTTCACAAACTGGACAGTCGTGCGGGTGATTCGTCATCAAAAATTCAACAATAGATGCACGGAAATCCGTTGCTTCTTTGTCTTCAATTGAGATATAGGTATTGTCAGATGCTGGTGTCATGCAAGACATGACTAAACGACCACGCGTATCTTCTGGATTCGCATATTGCGTAACAGCACATTGACGGCAAGAACCAACCGAACCTAAGGATGGATGCCAACAAAAATATGGGATGTCGATGCCCAGACTCAAACATGCTTGTAGCAAGTTTTCCGAGCCGTTGACTTCATACGATTTTCCATCGACATGAATTGTAGCCATAGTCGAATTCCTTAAGCTTGTTCTACGTTGCTGGTTTGCACGACAGGACGATTCGTCACTTTCGCTTCAAACTCACCACGGAAATGTTTGAGTGCGCCCATAAGCGGCTCCATCGCACCTGGCGCATGGGCACAGAAAGTTTTACCAATCCATAATTTACGAGTTAGTTCTTGTAAATGGTCGATATCTTCTTTCTTACCTTCGCCTGCTTCAAGTGCTTTAAGCGCTTTAACAGCCCATGGCAAACCATCACGACATGGTGTACAGAAACCACATGATTCACGCGCAAAGAACTCTTCTAAGTTACGAGTGAGCGATACCATACATTGGGTTTCGTCTACTACCATTAACAAACATGTTCCCAAACGAGAACCTGCTTTCATAATCGTGTCTGCATCCATTGGTAAATCAATGGTATCTGCTGGTAAAAAGTCAGTTGAAGCACCACCTGGCAACCATGCTTTGAGCTTTAAGCCCTCACGCATACCACCTGCATGATCTTCAATTACTTCACGTGCAGTTGTACCAAACGGCAATTCCCAAAGACCTGGGAATTTAACTTTACCCGATGCACCATAAATTTTAGTGCCTGGATCTTTTGATTTACCCGCTGACAAGCCGATATACCACTCTGGTCCACGAAGCATGATTGCTGGCAAGTTGTTATAAGTTTCAACGTTGTTCACAATCGTCGGACGACCCCATGCTCCTGCAACTTGCGGGAACGGTGGCTTAGTACGTGGGTTAGCACGACGGCCTTCAAGCGAGTTAATCAATGCAGTTTCTTCACCACAGATATAACGCCCTGCACCCGTATGTACATGCAGATCAAAATTCCAGCCAGAACCTAAGATATTTTCGCCTAAATAACCTTTAGCACGAATCTGTTCTAATGCTTCATTTAGATATTGAGCAGCCTCGATGTATTCACCACGGATAAAGATATAACCTTGAGTTGCTTCTAAGGTATAACCCGCAATTAACATCCCTTCGATCAATTGATGTGGAAGTTTTTCCATCAACAAACGGTCTTTAAAGGTACCCGGTTCCATTTCGTCGGCATTACAGATCAAGTAACGTGGACCACCATCATTTGGTGCCATCAATGACCATTTAATACCCGCAGGGAAACCCGCACCACCACGACCTTTTACAGTTGCAGCTTTAATGACATCTAACACTTCAGCAGGTTTCATGCCTAAAGCTTTTTTAAAGCCAGCATAACCTTCAAGTGCTTCGTAATCATCAGCACTACGTACCGCTTCTTGTTTACTTAAACGCCAAGTAAGCGGATGAGTTTCCGGATTACCGTCGCCATAAATTGGTTTTGGTTCAGTATTCATACATACTTCTCCAATAACTGTTTAATTGATGTCACTTCGACTAAACCGTGAGTATCTTCATCAATCATTAAAGTTGGGCCTTTGTCGCAGTTGCCTAGGCAGCAAATTGGAAGCAATGTAAAACGACCATCTGGTGTCGTTTGACCATACTGAATTCCTAATTCACGCTGGAATGCTTCAGCAAGAGTTTCTGCACCCATTAAGAAGCAAGCAATTGAGTCGCAAAGTAAAATTACGTGACGACCTACCGGATGGCGATAGATACGGTTGTAAAATGTTGCAACGCCTTCCAAATCAGCAACACTCATCGACAACAACTGTGCGATGGCATTCATTTGAGCGTCATCTACCCAACCATTACGGCGCTGTACACACTTCAATGCATCCAAAGAGGCTGCACGAGGGTATGGATAGTGACCAATGTGATGTTCGATTTCGTGAATTTCTTCCGCAGTCAAAATCCCTTCGACATTCACACGTGGTTTTTTATCAGTCAAAATCATCATTATGTGTTACCTCTTAGCGATCCACGTCAGCCATAACCACGTCAATGGTCGCCAGATAAATGATTAAGTCAGATACTAAACTTCCGTTAATCACTGAAGGCATTTGCTGTAAGTGAGTAAACGTCGGTGTACGAATACGAGTACGATAACTCATAGTCGCTTTATCTGAAGTCAAGTAATAAGTACTTGCACCTTTAACCACTTCAGTCATAAATGATGACTCGCCCGCTGGCATGACAGGACCCCATGAAACGCTCAAGAAGTGCGTAATCAAGGTTTCAATATCTTGTAATGTCTTATCTTTCGGTGGTGGAACAGCCAATGGATGATCCGCTTTGTATGGACCAGAAGGCATGTTATCCAAGCACTGTTGAATAATTTTTAGCGACTCGGTAATTTCACGGAAGTGAACAAGCACACGTGCATAAGCATCGCCTTCATACTCAACCGGCACATCAAAATCGAAGTTTTCATAGCCGCTGTATGGACGATATTTACGTACATCAAAATCGATACCTGTTGCACGTAAACCAGTACCAGTTACACCCCATGCGAGCGCAGATTTGGCATCGTATTGTGCAACATTACGCGTACGACCAATAAACACAGAGTTTTTCAATGCTGCTGTGTAGTACTCGTTTAAGCGTTTAGGCATCCACTCTAGCAATTCTTTAACAAGCTTTTGCCAGTTGTTTGGAAGATCGTGTGCTGTACCACCAATACGGAACCATGCTGGATGCATACGGTAACCCGTGATTGCTTCAACAATATCGTAAACTTTTTGACGGTCCGCGAACATATAGAATACTGGTGTCATACCACCGGCATCCTGAATTGCCGTACCACAGAATAATAAGTGGTTATTAATACGGAACAATTCGTTCAACATGACACGAATCACTTGCGCACGTTCAGGAACTTTAATACCTGCCATTTGCTCAACAGCCATTACATACGGCATGTTTTGAGCACAACCACCTAAGTAGTCAACACGGTCAGTATAAGGAATGAAAGAATGCCATGTTTGACGTTCAGCCATCTTTTCCACACCACGGTGGTGATAACCGATATCAGGTACACAGTCCTTCACTTCTTCGCCATCTAACTGCAATACAACACGGAACGCACCATGTGCAGATGGATGGTTAGGACCTAAGTTCAAGAACATAAAGTCTTCATCAGCGTTACCACGCTTAAGACCCCAGTCTTCAGGTACAAAACGTAAGTGCTCTTGTTCAAAGTCTTGTTTCGCTTTGTCTTGCATGTACGGCGTATATTCTGTCGCACGTGCTGAATATTCTTTACGAAGCGGGTGACCTTCCCAATAAGTTGGCAACAAGATACGACGGAGCATTGGGTGCCCTTCGAAATTGATACCGAACATATCGTAAGCTTCACGTTCATACCAGTTGGCATTTGGCCAGATATTTGTCGCTGTCGGAATATTAAGATCATTTTCGTTCAAGGCAACCTTGATACGAATGTCACTATTACGCTCAAGCGATAATAAATGATAGAACACAGTGAAGTCAGATGCTGGTAAA
Source organism: Acinetobacter sp. 22301 (assembly GCF_052045285.1). Lineage (NCBI taxonomy): Bacteria > Pseudomonadati > Pseudomonadota > Gammaproteobacteria > Moraxellales > Moraxellaceae > Acinetobacter > Acinetobacter sp. 22301. The sequence continues at coordinate 115,012 of NZ_JBQEOR010000010.1, forward strand.
CCATCACGATGAACACGTAAACGTTCATCCATCGCAGATAAGTCAAACAGCATTACATACGGACGTTCCACTTTACGCAGGAACATAAGGACTTCTTGCACGCGTGCGCGCTCGACCCAGACTGTTGGAAACTCTTCAAAAGTCGCCTGCACGTAAAAGTTCTCACCAAATTTGGTTTTGAGCTCTTCTACGATTGCAAATGCTGGGCGTGAATCAACTGCTGTTGACTCTGGCATAGCAATGTCAGTTTCAGCCATTGGCTTGGCTTCCTATTTAATACAAATTCTGTCAATTTTCTCGATGAACATATCAGTTAGATATGTCAAAACACCGTCAAAAAATTATTTAATCTCATCCATAGAGCGTAAGTTTTTAACGGCAATACGCTCAGCATTCTTACGGTCACGTTCTGGCATCATCTTTGGCTTATATACTGGCTGAAGATCATCACCGATCACGGCAGAAAGCGGGCGTCGCTCTAATTGAATCTGGTCTTGTAAAAGCATTAAAGCTTGAATTAATGCTTCAGGACGAGGCGGACAACCTGGGACGTACACGTCAACAGGAATAATTTTGTCTACACCTTGTACTACTGAATAGATGTCGTACATACCTCCAGAGTTTGCACAAGCACCCATCGAGATGACCCATTTAGGCTCTAACATCTGTTCATACAGACGCTGAATAACTGGTGCCATTTTTACGAAACAGGTACCTGCAACAATCATCAAGTCAGCCTGACGAGGTGAAGCACGGATAACCTCTGCACCGAAACGTGACAAGTCATGCACACCTGTTAAGGTCGTTGCATATTCGACGTAACAACATGAGGTACCAAAGTTAAATGGCCACAAAGAGTTTTTACGTCCCCAGTTTACTGCTGTATGCAAGACATCCTCTAAACGAGTCATGAATACGTTTTTATTCACTTCCTCTTCAAGCGGATCCGTCACAATTTGACGTTCTTGCAATGGGTATTGATCAGCATCCGGATTCGCGCGGGTCAGAGTATATTTCATCCCGACTTACTCCTTTTCAGATGACAATGCAGGTGTAGTTTTTGACTTAACACGACCTGATGATTGAGCTGGAATCTGGCCTGTAGGGTCAGTTACGAGCTCTTCAATAGAATTAAAGCGTGTAATTTCAGCAATGTTCATTGTTGGTGAACCGATTTTAACCGCTTCACCTGCTGATTTACGGCGATCTGCTGGTGACCAACTTAAAGCACCTACAGAGAAGGCATAAACAAGCGCAATCAATAAATCAACGACAAAGATCACTACAGTGGTATATCCCAACCACCCTACTTCACGCACAGAAGTAGACCATGCATAGAGGTAAAGCGCCTCTAAGTCGAAGACAACAAAGAAAATTGCAACTAAATAGAACTTTGCAGACAGGCGAATGCGAGCGCCACCAGCACTCACGACACCTGATTCAAACTGCTCTTGCTTAGCACGTCCCCACGATTTTCCCCCGAGGAGTAAGGGAACTGTGAGCATAAAGACGCAAAGAAATGTAACGCCGATCACGAAGGCGATAATCGCCCAGTCGTATGGAGTAATGGCACTCATGCGGGGATAACTCCTGGCAGGCCTATTATTTAACAAAGAATGTATGTATTGGCCTTCAAATACACCAAACACAAAATTAATCCCGCCAATTGTACCTGATTTCTAATTTCCCATGCTAGTTGAAGCGTCTTAGTCTTTCGGATGATTTTCTAGACAAAACTATTCTTCTATGTGTTGTAAGGGGGGTTTCACAGCACATAATCGGTTTATTTAATTGTTTCTTTATTTATGATGATTTTTTTCATTTTTTAATTTTAGAATATTTACACAGTTGAAGCGCTTATTAACTTTTTATAACTTACTTTTTTATAATATTAGTTTGTTTTTTATTGTATTCAGCTTCTCCTCTGAATTATGATGAATGTTTAATCATGCATAATATTTTATTACTCTTGGATAAGAGTATTTATCATTAAGGGCAGCTGATGCCATACTCACTTCGTGAATTTTCATTTCTCTCCTTTTTTAAATTTTTTCTCCTATTTAGCTTCATTATTGCGACATGTTGTTTCATTGGCATTGCATCTCGCCCTTTAAGTTTTCTTGCATTCTTTTGGCCTGCCAATTCGGTTTTGCTCGGATTGCTTATTCGTTTTCCAATCACACGCCGACCAAGCGCATTTTTAGGTGCCTATATAGGATATGTGATTGCTGACTTATTTCAGGGCACTCCATTTGCTCTCACACTTGTTTTAACAACATCAAACTTTCTTTATGTTGTTACTACGTTTGCGCTCTATATGTTTTTTAATCAACATATTAAGGCGGCCTATCGCGGTTATTCCTACCTTTTCTTATTTGGATTATGCGGAATAGGTAGCGTAGTAGGTGCATTGTTTGCAGCAACTTTCGTGCCTATGTTTAATACCAAATTTATGATTGGTGGCTTGCTGGATGAGTTTGGTTACTGGTTTACTTCAGAACTGCAAAATGCCTTGCTTCTTTTACCTATCATATTGAACATCCCTCAATATAGTCAGGTTAAACATTACTTTTCAAGAAATCGTGGCCTACAACCAACCGACCTTTTACCTTTTGGCGCTGTGCTTATTTCGATTGCTGCTAGCTATTATGACTCTGGTCCGGGTTCGCTGCTCTACCCGATTGCTGCCCTGATCTGGTGTGCCATTCGCTACAAACCTATTGTTGTTGCACTCATTACTAGCTTTACCAGTGCTTATATTATTTATCATGTCTCTGGACATTACCTTTTGCTCTATCCAAACGAATATTTCAGCAATACGATCTCAATCCGAATTGGGTTAATTATGATGACGATTGCCCCACTTACGGTTTCTAGTATTAGTGTTTTGCATTCAGAGTTAATTCAAAAGCTTCAACATGCCATTGCACATGATGAACTAACTTCAAGTCTGACTCGACGCCAGTTTTTACAGTCGGTCAGATTACTTCAAGAAAAAGTACAAAAAGAAAATAAGACCTCAGCTTTTTTCATGCTTGATGTCGACCACTTTAAGCAAGTTAACGACAACTATGGTCATCAAATCGGTGATCGGGCGCTACAAACTTGTGTCACCACGATTCAAAATATTTTACATCCTCATGATTTATTAGGTCGCTTTGGAGGTGAAGAGTTTGCCATTTTTATTGCAGATACTACCAAGGAAAGTGCATTTGAACTGGCTGAACAGATTCGAATTAAAATTAGTCAGCAACCGATTTATATTTATGGGAAATTACCAATTTTTATACAGGTGAGTATTGGGATAAGCTTATATTCCCCATCTTCCCATCGAGCGATTGAAAGTTTATTTAAAGAAGCAGATGACGCTTTATATCAAGCAAAACGCCAAGGACGTAATCGAGTGTTTATCTCTTTATAATTTTTTCATTTCATCATCTAGTGTAATGAATTTTATACAATAACCTGTGTTTTGCCATGTATGCTAATAACAGATAATAAGGAGAAAAATGCATGACTCTAGAATATACGCATAAACCAAACTACTACTTGTTTGCACAATTACTGGTGCGACATATAGAAAGCTATATTCACAAACATCCAGATGCCAACAATGCAATTTTTGACTTGCGGGATGTCTATGAAATATTTAGACAGGATTTTGCGTCAACGACAACAAACCTAGAAGGTATTTTGCATATTGCAGATGAATATAAAATAGAAACGCTTAATGGAGATCAACCTCTTATTCAAAAATACCAGATTGATGCAAAAAACAATTCGTTACTGATCGATTTTAATTCCGATGCGTTAACCAGCTTAAGAAGCGGAAAACCTATTTTGGAACCAGATGCGACTCAACTATAAATAGATCAATAAAAAAGCACCTTATGAAGGTGCTTTTTTATTGGCTTTTAAAGGAGGCTGTTTAAAGCGTTTTGCTGGCCATGTCATAATAAAGCGAGCGCCACCCAATGTCGGGCTTTCATCCACTTTAATTTCACCGCCAAACCAGTAGGCAATACGGCTTACGATAGACAACCCTAAACCATAACCGCCCGACGCACGTGTACGACTATCGTCTAGACGGGCAAAAGCTTCAAATACTCTTTTACGGTCTTGTTCAGGAATACCTGCGCCGTCATCTTCAACACAAACAAAGGCCATACCATCGCTGTGGATACCACCGGTAATCCGAACTTTATTATCGCAATAACGAACCGCATTACCCACCAAGTTTTGAACAACACGATGTAAGTAACGACGCTCAGCATCTACTTTTACATAAAGTGGAGGAGCAACAAGTTCAATTTCTTTTTGCGTTTTTAAAGCTTCGGTTTCGACCGCAACCTGATCTAACACATCAAATAAAGTAATTTCATCAAAATCGAGTGAAGGTGTACCCTGCTCTAGTTTTGCATAAGTCATGATTTCATCAATTAAGGTATTGAGTGCTTCAATATCTTTATCAATCATATCGACCTGATGCATACGATGGTTGTAATCATCTTCTTCCGCCAACATTTCTGTACCAAAGCGAATACGGGCAACAGGCGTTCTAAGCTCATGAGATACCGCTCTCATTAACTCACGCTGAGCCTCGATTAAACGCTGAATATGATCAGACATGTTGTTATAACTTGATGCCAAGTTTGCCATTTCGTCACTTCCTTCAATAGGAACACGCAATGACAAATCACCAGACTTCATGCGGTTTAATGCATAACGTACTTGGCGAATTTTACGCTCTAGCGGCAAGATCAACCCATAGACACCTAGACTCAGCAAAAATAAGCTAAATAAAGTAATCCCTGCTGAAAGCTGCAAAGGCATCCAGTTAAACATCGGCACCGGTCCAAGCACGAGAACCCGTGTAGGCTGATTCGGAATTGGAGAGACGATTGAAATAGTTGTTCCGCGTACTGTCGCACTATCTTTGTACAACATGACGCTTTGGTCTTGGCGTAAACGACCAATTTGTTCGGAGTCCAGATTAATATCTTGAATATTGTAGATATTAATTGGGTAAGAGAAATGTTTTTGAATCTTGGCAAGATATTCTTGTTCTTGCCCCGGATAAAACATTAAATAATCCAGTACAAAAATAGGGAGAGCCTTCATTTGGCGCTCAGTAATTTTGTCGACTTTTATAGATAAAAAGTGCTGAGGATCATCACGCAAGCCAATAATGATATACGCAATACTATTACTGGCATCGTAACGGACAACAGATTTTTGAGCTTCGATTCGTTTTTTCTCGGTACGAGATAACTCAACCTTGCTTGCATCAGTATAATAAATTGGAAGTTCCAATAAATCTGACGCATCTGAAACCCAGTCTATTTTCTGCTGCTTCCCTGGTTGTCGAGCGACTCCCTCACTAATGACATAAGAAATACCATCGGTTAAAGATTCTCGGTATTCTTGTGCCCGTTGATAATTGATAATTTGTACAAGCAAATAACCAAAGACAGCAACCAGAACAACAAGAATTACCAGTCCCGCATATATTCGCAGGAATATACTGTGTTTAAACACTCGACCAACCTTATAGGAAGTTTATTCAGACCTTATAACCCGTTGGTTTCTTTAACGAACAAGTAACCTTTACTACGTACTGTTTTAATACGCTTTGGATTTTCAGGATCATCACCAATTTTTGGACGAATACGTGAAATACGGACGTCGATTGAACGGTCCTGACCATCGTATTCGATACCACGTAAACGTTCGAAGATATCTTCACGCGATAAGATACGACCAGCATTTGATGCAAGCAACCATAATAGGTCATATTCTGCGCTAGTGAAGTCAACAAGTTCACCATTTAGCGTTACAGAACGACCGCCATTATCAATTACAAGGTCATCAAACTCGATACGCTGTGCAACTTCATCTTCTACAGTTTTATCTGTGCGACGTAATAGTGCACGGATACGCGCTAAAAGAACACGTGGTTGAACTGGTTTAGCAACATAGTCATCTGCGCCCATTTCTAAACCAAGCACCTGGTCCATGTCTTCTGTACGTGCAGTCAACATCAAAATGGGTTGATGGTAATGTGGACGAACTTCACGGCAAACTGTTAAGCCATCGGCACCCGGCAACATGACATCCAAGACCACTAGATCTGGTTGTTCACTAATAATACGACGAATTGCACGGTTACCATCAGTTTCTACACCAACTTCCAAGCCGTTGCGAATTAAATATTCTTGAGTTAATCGCGCTAAGCGCTCGTCATCTTCAACGATCAGAATCTTTGGTAACTTTTCTTCTTGGCTCATATCATTGCCCCTATAAATCTCGTTTCATGCATCTTAAAAATCTTGCAGATACATTCGTTTATCATTTGCAATATACACACGTTTACATTGTAAACAAGTAGGCGTTCACCAAACTGATACATGACCATCGTATTTTGTTGCATTTTATTAACCTTTGAATTTTCACGTGTTTTTAAGATTTATTTATTGTTATTAAATTTCATATTCTATTCATATTTCCAATGTATGAATATTAAACAAATTATTTCTCTGTTTAGTTTAAATTTATTTAAGTGTTTGTTTTTTGAGTTATCCACAAAGTTATCTATAAGTGTTTTTTAACAGCTTTGCTATGCTATCTCCCATCAAATCATACAGATAAAAAATTACTAAAAAGTCAAGATTGATCTGCTATGAAAAATCCCGTATCTTGTGTTGAAAATAAACTTTAACTACTAAGTCTTGTGTTTATCCCTCAAATATCGTGGCATGTTTTTTTGCTCGGTTCAAACGGTCTATGAACATAACAAAAGTGACAATGGAGCTATGCTGGCATGAGCGTAATTACTTCGACTCCCGGTCAAATTCAGGTGATTAAGCGCACTGGAGATGTTGCTGCATTTGATGCAGAGAAAATTTCAGTTGCGATTGGTAAAGCTTTTCTTGCTGTGGAAGGTCAACAGAGTTCGGATTCTAGCCGTATTCATGACCGTATTACCCAGTTGACGGAAATGGTCTTAAATACTTTTACTCGCCGTTTACCATCGGGCGGTACGATCCATATTGAAGAAATTCAAGATCAAGTAGAACTTGCTTTAATGCGTACTGGGGAACAAAAGGTTGCCCGCGCTTATGTGATTTACCGTGAACAACGTGCTAGCGCTCGTCAGCAAACGAACTCAAACCACCACCCTACTTTACAAGTTACCGACAAAAACAGTCAGCTTCAGCCACTTGATTTAAGTGCATTGCAAGCAACTGTTTCTAAGGCAGCTGAAGGTTTGGAAGGTATTGACGTTCAAGCCATTGTCGATGAAACCGTTAAAAACTTATATAACGGCGTAAAAGAAAGTGATATTGCCACAACAATGATGATGGCAACACGTACCCGTATTGAACAAGAACCAAACTACACTTACGTGACTGCACGTTTGCTTTGTAACGAATTAGTGAGCACTGGTTTAACGTTCTTAGGCTTATCAACAGACACACCTGAAAACAATGCACTTGAAGCATTCTTGAAAAAAGGTGTTGAGCTTGATTTGCTTTCACCTGACTTGCTTGACTTCGACTTAGAAAAATTATCAGCAGCAATTCAGCCAGAACGTTCTAATCAGTTTACCTACTTAGGTTTACAGACTTTATTTGACCGTTACTTCATTCACTCAAACGGCGTTCGTTTTGAATTACCACAATTATTCTTCATGCGTGTGTCGATGGGTCTTGCACTCAATGAGCAAGATAAAGAAGAGCGTGCAATTGAGTTCTATAACTTATTGTCTAGCTTCGACTACATGGCTTCTACGCCTACCCTGTTTAACTCAGGTACATTACGTCCACAGCTTTCAAGTTGTTACTTAACAACGATTGGCGATGACCTTTATGACATTTATGGTGCAATGCGTGACAACGCGATGCTTTCTAAATGGGCTGGCGGTTTAGGTAATGACTGGACACCTGTTCGTGCCTTGAACTCTTATATTAAAGGTACTAACGGTAAGTCTCAGGGTGTTGTTCCATTCTTGAAAGTTGCGAACGATACAGCTGTTGCAGTAAACCAAGGTGGTAAGCGTAAAGGTGCTGTGTGTGCATACCTAGAAACTTGGCACTTAGACATCGAAGAGTTCTTAGAGCTTCGTAAAAATACGGGTGATGACCGTCGCCGTACTCACGACATGAACACTGCGAACTGGGTTCCAGACTTGTTTATGCAACGTGTATTTGAAGATGGTGAATGGACATTATTTACCCCTTCTGAAACTCCAGACTTGCACGACTTAACTGGTGCTGAATTTGCTGAGCGTTATGCTTACTATGAGTCTGTAGCGAAAGAAACTAACATGCTACACAAGAAAGTACGTGCTAAAGACTTATGGCGCAAAATGCTTTCTATGTTGTTTGAAACTGGTCACCCATGGATCACATTCAAAGATGTATGTAACTTACGTTCACCACAACAACACGTTGGCGTAGTTCACTCATCTAACTTATGTACTGAAATTACCTTGAACACAAATCAAGACGAAATTGCAGTATGTAACTTGGGTTCGATCAACCTTGTACAACACGTTCAAGGTGGTGTGTTAGACCGTGAGAAGTTAGCTCGCACTATTAAAACAGCAGTACGTATGCTCGATAACGTGATCGACATTAACTACTACGCTGTACCACAAGCGAAAAACTCGAACTTGAAACACCGCCCTGTGGGTATGGGTATCATGGGCTTCCAAGATGCGCTATACGAAATGGGTATTGCTTACGGTTCAGACGCTGCTGTTGATTTTGCTGATGAATCAATGGAAGTAATTAGCTACTACGCAATTGAAACATCAAGCAACTTGGCTGTTGAACGTGGTGCTTACTCAACATTCAAAGGTTCATTGTGGGATCAAGGCATCCTTCCAATCGACTCTTTAGAAATTGTTGCGAAATCTCGTCCAGAGCGCATGTTCGAAGTTGACCGTACTCAACGTTTAGACTGGGACACTTTACGTGCCAAAGTTCAAAAAGACGGTATGCGTAACTCAAACGTGATGGCGATTGCTCCAACTGCTACCATCTCTAACATTTGTGGTGTTTCTCAATCTATTGAGCCAACATTCCAAAACTTATATGTGAAATCTAACTTGTCTGGTGAGTTCACTGTTATTAACCCATACCTTGTTCGTGCATTAAAAGAACGCGGTCTTTGGGACACAGTAATGGTTAACGACCTTAAACACTTTGAAGGTTCAGTACAAAAAATTGCTCGTATTCCTGAAGAATTAAAAGCAATCTTTGCTACTGCATTTGAAGTAGATACACGTTGGATCGTGGATGCTGCATCACGCCGTCAAAAATGGATTGATCAAGCTCAGTCGCTTAACCTTTACATCTCTGGTGCAAACGGTAAGAAACTTGACATCACTTACAAGATGGCATGGTTACGTGGTCTTAAGACGACTTATTACCTCCGAGCTTTAGGTGCAACTTCTGCTGAAAAATCTACAATTAACACAGGTGCTTTAAACGCAGTCAAACCTGCGACTGTTGAAGCAGCGGCTGTTGCTGCCCCTGTTGTAGAAGCGAAGAAACCAGAAGCAGCGGTTGAAGAAGAAGGCTTCACTCAAGCCGCTCCTGTACCAATGGCTTGTTCAATCGACAACCCTGATTGTGAAGCTTGCCAATAACATTCAATAAGGTTGCTCTTTTTCACTAAAGAGCAATCTTAAAAGAGGTAAAGATTATGCTTTCTCATCTCAGCCATAACTATATGCTTGGTGTTGGAGTTTTAATCTTTGCCTTTATTTTCTTTTATATGCCGATGGTTTACGCATTTATCACAATACGTAAGCAGCAGCGTAAACAAAATAAGTTGTAGTGAGTAGAGACCAAAGGCCCAAAATTTGGTCATGCATCAATAAAACTTAATTTTGTTTACACATTAAAAGCGTATAGTAGGGACATCTTCGTTTAAGAGATGTCAAATATAGATATATACAACGAAGAGAGAACAAAAATGTCTATCCTTAGTTGGGACGATTTTGAAGATGATTCGCAAAAACCGACTACACCTGAACACAAGTCTGCGCCCGTCCAATCGGAAAAAGCGTCAGATTCGCAGAATGTATCTACTGCGCAGCCATCATCGCCGAGCGTGGCAGCTCCACAATCCGCTGGAACCCATTCCGTGCGACCAACAGTTGCCTCCGATACAGTGGCTAGAGCCGCTCAAGCCTTAGAACATTTAGACGTTGCCCCTGGCCTTGAAGAGCTAGAAATGGGTGCTCAACGTGTTCAAGTTGACGACAAAGCAATGATTAACTGTCGTGCGGACTTGAACCAACTTGTACCATTTAAATATGAGTGGGCTTGGCAGAAATATCTTGACGGGTGTGCAAACCACTGGATGCCTCAAGAAGTTAACATGAACCATGACATCGCGCTTTGGAAGTCTGAAAATGGCTTGACCGAAGATGAGCGTACTATTGTTATGCGTTCTTTAGGTTTCTTCTCGACTGCGGACTCTTTGGTTGCAAATAACTTGGTATTGGCGATTTACCGTCACATTACTAACCCTGAATGCCGTCAGTACATCTTGCGTCAAGCGTTTGAAGAAGCAATTCACACTCACGCTTACCAATACTGTATCGAATCTTTAGGTATGGACGAAGGCGAAGTCTTCAACATGTACCGTGAAGTTCCATCTGTTGCACGTAAAGCAGCTTGGGGTTTGAAATATACTCAATCTTTAACTGATCCTAATTTCCACACAGGTACGCCTGAAAACGACCAACGCTTACTTCGTAACTTGATCGCATTCTACTGTGTACTTGAAGGGATCTTCTTCTACTGTGGCTTTACTCAAATTTTGAGTATGGGTCGTCGTAACAAGATGAACGGTGTTGCTGAGCAATTCCAATACATCTTGCGTGATGAATCTATGCACTTGAACTTTGGTATCGACATGATTAACCAAATCAAGATTGAGAACCCTCACCTTTGGACTGCCGAGTTCCAACAAGAAGTGGTTCAAATGATTGTTGAAGGTACGATGCTTGAAATCGAATATGCACGTGACACAATGCCACGCGGTGTATTGGGTATGAACGCAAGCATGATGGAAGAATACTTGAAATTCATCTGTAACCGTCGTTTATCTCAGTTAGGTTTACCAGAGCAATTTGCTGGTGTAACGAATCCATTTGCGTGGATGTCTGAGATGATGGACTTACGTAAAGAGAAGAACTTCTTCGAAACTCGCGTAACTGACTACCAAACTGGTGGGGCGTTAAGCTGGTAAGATTAAGCATATAACAGCACAATATAGATGCTGTAAAAAAGGGTTGCTAATAGCAGCCCTTTTTTCCTATCTATCTTTCAACTCAATATAAAGGTAAAACTACTTTTAAATAAAATTAGATTTTTTTCTTATACTTAATTAATTTTAAAAGTAATATTAAAACAACCACTACTAGCCAGATTAAAATTAAATACCTCATCAATAAGATGGGGAACACAACCCAATTCCACCAAGAAGTAATTTTTTCTTCACTTGTTGAAAAATTAATTACACTACCTTTTTCATCTTCAAAACGAATTTTATTAACTACAATATACTTACTTTTAAAAAACAATGATGAATTAGGAAAAAAACCTCCCTCAACTTTAAGTAGTTTTCTAGGCTTATATAATTCACAAAATGAACCATTCTCATTTTTAAAATATGCACAATTAATAAAAATTTTTTATTGCCTCTTTTTATTATCAGTGATGTCATACGCCCATGTTTAATTTGAAATTCAGGCTTATAAACAACAAAACCCTCTTTTTTAGGAGTAAAAACTATACTTGGGTTAAGAGCACAAAGCAGTACAATCACACAGAAACTTAAGGAAAGGACAAGAACAAAATTTTTATAAACATACGAATATAATGAAAAAAATGGATCAACCACCTCAGCAGAGATCCACATTTTAAGTTCATAAATCACATCTATCCCCCTATAAAACAACAATAAAGAACATCACAGATAAAAGAATCCCTATTAAAAGTGGCATAAAATTAGCTATATACTTATTTTCCTTAAAAAATTTGCTAAATATAAAAATGAGAAAACAAATTAAATATGACACGTTATAATTAAAAGAAGATAAATCATCAAAGTAATTTATTCCTTTACTTCGTTTAGCAAGTAGATAAAACATAAAAATAGAGTAACCCGCCAAACCTAAGAAAATTGAAGTAAACGCACTTACATCGCCTTTACTCATAATTTCATCTTTCATAAATTCCCCAATAAAAAAATATAATTATTTAATAAAATAAAAAAAGCTATTTTATAGCAAAATTAATAATCTTTAATATAGATTCAAATAACCAAATACAGCTTTTTCAACTCGCTGCTGTAAATGATTTAAATCACTTTCCCCTGCTATGCCTGCTGCGTTAATCATTCCTTTGCTTAAAGCAATTACATCTTGTGCGACTGTCTGCGCATGTGAAATGCCAGAACGTATAAACAAGTCAGAAATTATGGTTTCAAGCTCGTGTTGAAGCTCACTTTCCTCAATGTCTTTTCCAATGAGTTCAGAAGCAAATTCAAGGGTTCGTGCCAACTGCGGACGGCTTAATTGATGTTGCACAGCAGCATGTATGACGAGTTTTAGTTTTTCTTTTAAATCTGTGGCTTCATGTTCTTGTATGGCTTCAACTATACGTTTTGAAAGCTCAGCCCGCTCACGTCGAATTAACTCAACGATTAAAGCATCTTTAGATGGAAAGTACTGATATAGGCTACCAATACTTACGCCAGCAAGTTCGGCCACGGCATTTGTATTAAATCCAGCAAAGCCTAAAGACTCTAAAATGCGAGCAGCCGCTTCTAATATTGCTTCAAAAGTAGCCACTGAACGTGCTTGACGCGGGCGTTTGCGTGGATCTGGGAGTGTTTCTGACATGGCCCGAAATGCGAGTATTTAATGTGAGTAATCACTCATATACTGACTGAGTCATATTGATATGACAAGAAAATCCTGTCTTTTCAATTGAACTACAACTCGGCTCAGTCATGGAGTGGTTATGTCTAGAACCTATACTTTTTTTATTCATTTAAGAGCATTGCCCGCTTGGTTGGCTTTAGCTCGTGAAAAGCGGGCTGAGTTTAGTGCACAGAAGCTTAAACCTATTTTTGAGAAGTACCCGACTGTAAAAGTTCGGTGGTATGACGTTGAAGCGTTTAGTACTAAAGCGAGTGATATTGCTGTGTTTGAGACCACATCTCTACAAGATTATTATTTTGTGATTGATGCGATTCGAGACTCTGAATTTTGTACAGTTCCCTACTTTGAGTTTGTAGAGATTATTCCTGCAATTGAAGATGGGTATGTAGAATATGAGAGTTCTTTATAAACTCTATTAATCTAGTTGATTACATACAATCAGTAGATATTAATTCATACTAATCAATGGAAATTTTAAATTTATAAATTTCGCAAAAACAAAAATTAATTAATTTTATAATTTACAAGAATAAATATTTACCAAATAAATAAGACCATTACTTAAATAGTAATGGTCTTATTATGAATAAATTATTTTATTTAAACCAGTGCGAAATCCATATTATAATATCATTAAAGACTTTAGTAATATCATTAAAGACTTTAGTAATAGCATCCCAAGCCATTTTTATCCATTCAACAATATTTTTAATAATACCAACAATATAGTCAACTATCTTAGTCAATAAATCATTAATAAGCTCATTAATTTTTTGTGCTGCAACGAGGATAAGATTTTGAGCTGCTGGAAAATCGTTACCGATCTTTTCTGCTTCATCAAACATTTTATCTATATTATCACTTGCTTTCTTCTTAGCATCCTCTCTAATTTTATTCAGTTCATCTTTAAATTTTGAGTGTAAACTATCAGAATTATCACTGTCTTTCAGCTCTTTAGCAGATTTTTTTAATTTTTCTTCGATAGTTGATGCAGTATTAGTAGCCAAAACCTTTGCTTGATTTCGTAAATCATTCAATTTACTTTGAACAGGATTATCTGCTAATTCACTATCATCAGCGACAAGATACTTATTCGTTGCCTCCATTAAATCTAAAGAATCCTCAACCAAATTAGGATAATATGGTATTGCTACACCAGTATTAATATTATTTTGGTAGTGATCACGCATTTCCTTTAGAACATCTACGAAGTTTGTCATATATTATTCCTATAATACTTTTTAATAATTAGTAAGATATTTATTATGATTAGTATAAAATACTCTTTTCATCACAATATGCAAGAGATTAACATAGTAAACCTATAAGTAAATATCCCACTCCACGTCAATTACAAATAAAAAACAATAAAATTATTATAAAATTAAAATTAAAAGCCATGCAAACATAATTACAAAAACAGTTTAAGTAACACTTTTTTGATTAGCAATTTTAAATATTTAAATAATCTAAACAGTTTTATTAATATTTTAATGTAGCAACCAACTCAAAATACTCATAAATATAGTTTTCATTATTTTCCTCTTTTTAAAATGGGTTCATCTAGTAACTCATTTAATACCCCCCTCCCCCAAAACCTCTCCAACACCACATTTCTTTCATCCAAACTGTTAGAGCTTAAAACCTGTAGCAGCAAACCATCTATAAGGTTTAAAACCATATCTGCATCGAATTTAAAAGCACGGGTTTCACAGCTAAAAATCAGGTCAAAAAGTTCCCGATGTAACCATTTTCGGTATTCAACTGCCATACGGTAGGCCTGCGGGTACAGTAGTTTTATTTCAAAAACTGCTTTAAGCAGCAAATGGTACAGACTGTTTAAATTGGTATGTAAGACAATAATTTCTTTAAGTTTATCTTTTTGGGTGTAGTAACGGCTTGAGTAAATAATGGAGAGCACTTCTTCTTTGAGTAGGCTTTTTTGAAAGGCGATGCACATTTCAATTAGGCGTTCTTTGGAGTTGAAGTAGTTGTAAAACGTGGCTTTCGGTATTTTGGCTTCTTTGATAATCAGGTCTACCCCTGCATTATGGAACCCATGCGTGGTAAAGAGTTGGATGGCAGTTTGAACCACCTGTAATTTTTTGGAAGATATTTCTAAAGTTGGCATAGTTTTACCGTTATAAATTCTTGTTGTTTCTAAATGAGATAAAAAGCCTGTGCCCTTTTGGGAGAAAAAAAGGCACAGCAAAGCCGCAAGACGGTGCTTGGCACATCTCAAGTTTTATTGTTGATATAAGTTTTTAGTCGTGACGAGCTAAAGCTTTAAAACGTATTTTCAATTAAACAGTTTTAAAGATGAGCTAAACGATATTGGAATAAAAGGCTTGGCAATGGTTGCCAATAAAATAGAAATGTTGCGCATGAGCGACTCCTTAGGTAAAAGAAGTCCTACCGCATTACTGTCAAATAATGGTGGTAGAACGAAAGAGGGTTGACAGACTGAACCTAAGAATCAGCACACCCGAGGGTGTCCCCCTTCCGTCCTGAACTGCACCCCATAAGTTAGACTTTTAAAACTTATGAGGTGTGCTCTATGCCAATTCCGAAGCATTCAAAAGAGTTAAAATTAAAAGTCATTCAAGCTTATTTAGAGGGAA
>NZ_JBQEOR010000011.1:0-109782 GCF_052045285.1 Acinetobacter sp. 22301
ACCAATGTACAAGGTGTATTTGCTGCGGGTGACTGTACGACTGTACCTTACAAGCAAATCATTATTGCTACAGGTGAAGGTGCTAAAGCATCACTCTCAGCGTTTGATTACATCATCCGCTCTGGGCAGTAAAATCGGTCAAAATTATTATTATTTATTTCAAGCCTAGCATTACAAAATGCTAGGCTTTTTTAATACTAGAGTTACAACTTTTTAACAATTTTCGATCTTTATTAATCATTTACTTTATGTTTATATTTTAGACATCCATATTTGGATGCCATGAATTAGAAGGAAAAACACAATGAATAAATTACTTGTTGCTTTAGGTCTTGCTGCGACTGTTGCCCTTGTTGGTTGTAATAAAGATAAAGCTCCAGAAACTGGTGCGACTACAGGTGAACACTTAGAAAATGCTGCTCAACAAGCAAGTGCTGATATCAAATCTGCTGGTGATAAAGCTGCTGATGATATTGCAACTGCAACTGATAATGCTGCTGAGAAGATTGATGCTGCAACCGATCACGCTGCTGATGCGACTGCTAAAGCTGCAGCTGAAACAGAAGCTACTGCACGTAAAGCGACTGCTGATACAGCTCAAGCTGTTGAAAATGCAGCTGCTGATGTGAAAAAAGATGCTCAACACTAATCTTCTTTAGTATAAAAAAGCCCCTATTGATTAGGGGCTTTTTTTGGCTTTTAAAATCTTTTATGAAATTAAACCTTCATCACGCATCGCAATTTGTACAGATTGACGTTCTGCAACTTTATTACGTAATGCAATAATGTGTTTATATGGTGTTAAATCGTGCTCAATTGAGTTTGACCAATTTGTTAAAACAAATAGATAAGCATCTGCTGGGCCGAAATTATCATTTACTAAATAATCATAATCAGATTCAGCCAAATAATTATCGATATATTTTAAAAGGCGATCAATTTCTGCATAAGCTTTATTTTTTTCATCAGTCGTTAACGGTGCCCCAAAGAATACTGCATAGGCATCATGTAACTCAGAGTTCAAATACCCCAACCACTCCAATACTTTCGCACGGCCCATCCCTGATGGCGGAATTAAATCCTGCTTAGGATCATGCTGAGCAAGAAACGGTAAAATCGCAACGTTTTCGGTTAACATTAAGCCAGGGTTAATTTCTAAAGCTGGTACATATCCCTTTGGATTAATCTCGTAATAATCTGCGCCTTTTTCTGTTTTATGTGTTTTTAAATTTACTCGTTCTAAATCAAAATCAACATTAATTTCATTTAAAATAATATGTGCAGCTAAAGAACATGCGCCTGGCGAATAATATAATTTCATATCTGATCCTTGTTATCTCATATTAACGTTTTAAATTGCTTCTAGAAAACCTGCAAGGTTTGCACAATTCCTTAATTGTAAAAAAGCGTAAACTTATAAAATACTTACACCATCTAATATTCTTGAAAAAGTTATTCCTTGCAAGTTATCTTGCGTGACGATTGTTTAAAATATGATAAAACACATTTGCGTCACGCAATTTTTCCGTTAATTACGCTTAAACAGCTGACTAAGCCAATTCATTAATTCATTTAAGAAATCAAAGATCCCATTTTTCTTATCATCGTCAGGATGGCTTGAGTCTTTTCCATTTAAATCCAGATCAACAATTACAGGGTCATGGTCCGAAGAACGATAAGCATCTTCACCATAAAACAGTGCCTTTTGCTCATCAGTTTTATATTCTTCGTTGTAGTCTAAAACGGTTGGCTCATCTGCATTGATATGCCATGCAAAGGTTCTCACTACTTTTGGATATAAAGATGCATCCGCAATTGCATGGTCTAAGTTACCTGCTCCACCATTTCCATTGGCATCACTCGCAACACCAAATACATAGCTATATGCCTGAGCACCCTGTCCTACCTTAGCGTCATTCAGCAAAACTTTGTAGTTTGCTTTTTCAAATGACAAAATAGGTTCTTCCTTTGCATAGCTGTTCATGTCCCCTACAAGTAAAGCATTTTGCTTAGGCACTTGAGTTGGATTTTTCGCCAACCACTGCACAATTTGATCTACTGCTTTCACACGAGTCGGGTTCCAACAGCCTTGACCGTCTTTTTGGTCTGCATCAGTAGAGCTAGCATCCACCCCGCTACAGCTTTTCGATTTTAAGTGATTTGGAATAACGGTAAAGGTTTTATTACCACGAACGGCTTGGAAACTTTGCGCCAATGTTGTTCGGTTCTTGTCACCCAAATCAAGCACAACGGGTTTATTCAAAGGTTTAACACGCTTGCTGTTATAAATAATAGCAACCGCAATCGCATCACCACCTAAACGGTCTAAGTTTTCAGGAACAACGTATTTCCAATCACTACCTAAAGCACTGGTTAAATGAGCAATTGCACTGTTCGGACCATAACCATTGTTCGCAATTTCCATTAAACCATACACATCAGCATCAATCGCTTTTAATGCACTCACAATTTTACGATGCTGTTTATCAAACTCAGCTTGTGTCGTTGCACCGCGCTCCGTTGGGAAACCCGTTGCGCCATTGTCATAGTTCAAAACGTTAAATGAAGCTACGCGAATGTGATTAGCATTTTTGGTAATGACACTTTGACGCGGGTTTGTTTGAGTAATTACTTCAGGTTGATTGCGTCCAAGCACTGGTTGCACACGCCAACCATTAAAACGATATTCTAAAATACCTTCAGCATTTTTAAGTTGATAACCTGAACGTAGCGTATTAGCAGCACTAAAATTTGTCGGTAACCACGGAGTACGGTTTTGATTGTTATAGCCGTCATCAAAAATAATTTTCGACAATAAATTCTTCTGAGCAAGAGCTTTAGCTTCAGGAGATAACGCTGGATATAAATTAGTCGGAATATATAAGCGACCTAAGCTTAGAGATAATTCACCATAACGGCCATAATTGTAGTTCTCGCTTACCGTTAAAGTCTGAGGTAATTTAACCAACATACCTTGATAACGCTGCGGAGAATGAGTTGAACCACCTGTTAAGCTAGCAAATGGAAGTTCAAGGCTAATCGGCTGCACCTGATTTGCCATATTGCTATTACAAGTTTGAATATCTTGTTGTAATTGATCTAACTGTAATTGGTTTTGATAAGTTGTTAAACGACCACGCAAAATAACTTCATCGCCAACTTGTCCACCTTTTACAGCGCTGCTATTTGGAATATAAACAAAAATAGCATTGCTAACATTCGCACGTGCTTTCGTATCTGGTGTCTGAACATAGAAGCCAGAAAAACCATTGGCATAACGATAGTCAGCAGTTATCACACCACGCACTGTATAGGTCTGGTTTTGTGCTGCAGTTGATAAATCAGCAATTGGTGTATCGGAGCTTGAACAACTCACCGTTTCAACAGGTGGCTGTGTTATTGAGCCAGACAAATTTGAAAAGTCATTTCGATTTGCCCAAGCCAACCATGAACGGTCCAAATCAAATGTAGCGGTTGCATCAATACTTAAAGCTGGGTTCTCAGTTTCAATACGCTTAAAACTATTTCCCAAGCTTGAAACGGCTGTTCCCCATCCTGATTCCGGTCGCTCACCAATACGCCCAAAACGGTCTACAGGTGTGCCTTTATAAACGAGTACAACGGCATCATCACCATTAAAAGATAATGCAGCGACCTGATTGACCTTACTACCAAGTTCAGCCTGTAACTCAGAACGACCTACTAAAAACTTCTGCTTACTGGTTAACGATCCTTGTAAACGGAAAGTCGCTGTTTTTGCTGTACCGCCATTATTAAATTGTTGAATTTCATAGTCGGCTAAATTAACTGTAGTCCCATCTGGATTATAAATTTCCAAACCTTTGCGGTTACTACTGCCGTCAACATATTGACTAAACATGAGCTGTGCTTGTGCCCAAGGACTATATGTAAAAGCACCAAGTGCCCCTAATAGCACAGAAAGTGTGCGTAATTGAAAAGTTTTCATGAGTAAATATGTTCATTTGAAATTTATATAGATTCTTAGATTAAATATTGAACATGACATCTACATGAAGAAAAACATCGAAACATTTGACTTGACCACATGAAGACTTAAAATACCGCATTTGAATTTCAATATTGCCAAGGTTATGTCGATCGATCAGTTAGAAACGCAAATTGCAGACTTAGACAATTTGCCTGAACACCGTGAAATTGTGACGTTTATGCGTCGTTCAGCACCACTTAATACATCTCAACGCACGGCATTAGAACAACATCGCGATTTAATTTTGGAATATCCTGTTGGTGACTTACGTCAGTACTTCGAACATCCAGAACGTCCTTTAACTGTTGAAATCGGTTTTGGTATGGGTCGTTCATTAGTGCTTATGGCAAAAGCAAACCCTGAACGCAACTATGTGGGTATTGAAGTTCACGTACCTGGTATTGCTCAATGCCTATATGAAGCAGGTATAGCAGAAGTTAAAAACTTACGTGTACTTGATGCAGACGCGATTCAGGTTTTACGTGAAATGCCAGACAACAGCATTAACTGCGTACAACTTTACTTCCCAGACCCTTGGCAAAAGAAACGTCATTTCAAACGTCGTTTTGTTATTCACGAGCGTATGCAATTGGTTGAACAAAAACTTGAGCTTGGTGGTACATTCCACGCAGCAACAGACTGGGAACCGTATGCTGAATGGATGCTTGATATTTTAGATAACCGTCCAGATCTTGAAAACTTGGCGGGTAAAGGCAACAGCTACCCTCGTCCAGAGTGGCGCCCAGTGACTAAGTTTGAACGCCGTGGTATTGAGTCAGGTCATAAAATTAATGACTTTATCTTTAAGAAGATTAAGTAAAGAGTATATTATTTTTACTTAAAAATATGGCATTAAGTTTTGATGACTTAGTGCCATAATTAATTATCTAAATTGCATTTTTTCAGAAACTTACTCTCTAAATCTAATAAAAAAGGTATTCCATATTTATCTTCATTTAAATTATTATAAAGTTGAATAGGTAAATCTTTTTTGTATTCTATAAAACATGTAGCTAAACCAACAGCTATCGCTGCAACGCTATCAGTATCTCCACCTAAATTAATACATGACTTTAGAAGCTCACTTAAACAACTATGTTGCAATAAACATGTTAATGCAGCACTGACCGTATCATATGCATTTAAAGATACTCTATCTTTCCAATTATAATCCCAGTTACCATATTGCTCTGATTTTAGAAACCTCTCTAAATCCTTAATAGAACCTTTTTGGTAAGTTCCAAAATGGGCAGCTAAAGCGACAGCACAGCTGGATTGAATTCCTATGGGTGAATCATGTGTAATTTGTGCTTGTAACTTTGCTAAAGCAACTACATCTTCTTTATTTTTTAGAAAACCAATAGGAACTGAACGCATCGCAGCCCCATTTCTCTCACTTGTTGGTATTATTAGTTCAAGTAACTCTTTGCTAGACTCAACTTTACTTAATAAATTAAAGAAACCTTCTGAATACCCTAATCGCACATCTCTTTTAAAGCATTCTATAAATTTTGAGGCTATATTTTCTTTAGTCCATTCTTGACCTGATAATATAAACTCCACTATCGCAATCGACATCTGTGTGTCATCTGTATACTTGCCTAAGATATCGTATAGCTCATGTTTGCTGTATAATTCTAAATTATTCTGTGAAATAATCTTATCTTGGCTGCAAAATTCAAAACCTGCACCATAAGCATCAGCAATAGCAATTTCAGTCAACATCAGAATTAAGCCTCTTTACAATAAACATAGTGTTTAATTAAATTATCAAAAACCACGGATGCTGGCTCATTTGTTGCGCTTTCTTCAAGTCTTAAAACTTCCAAAAGTGCTGTTCTAAACTCACTGTCATTATCAAGCGATTCAAATAACTCCTGAGGTAAAAAATACTCAGGTGGATAGTAACCTATCTCGCAATTCGTTCTAAAGTTAGTTCTAAATATTTGTCTTAATTTTGAGATTTTTTCTTCAAAAGATAAATCAATAAATTCTTTAAAAAAATTTTCTCTACTTTTCTGAATAACTTTTAAGTTGGACTGAACATTCAAATATTTTTCATATGTGGATTGTTTTGGTAAAGAAGAATATCTTACCTTCAAAGACTTGAATATTTGTTGCTCATTTCTAAAAACAGCACCGAATAAATATTCGGCCATTGTTCCTGTCTCAATACTTACAGTAGTTACCACTGTTAAATCATCAATTGTCTCTATAAATGCTTTTCCATTCTCTTGGTTATATCTTTTAAAGGGATCAATCCTTTCTAAAGTATGCAAATTAAAAAATGTATCACACATTTTCCCACTCCAAATCTCCTTCACAACAATCAAATTCTCCTCATGAATTACAATTAGTTCATCTAAAGACCGGAAGGATTCTGGATAAAACATATCCAAAGATATCTCATCATCCAAATTAGATCCTTCAATTAAAAATGCCATGAACATTTATCCTTAATAATCAATATTATTACTTCATCATTATCTAACAATTTATACTTGTTATTAGTTTTTATCACAAATTCATATTCGATAGAGATTTATTAATATATTGAGAAAAATTTTAATCCACAACCAACAATATCAAATAATTAAGTATTAAATTAAATAAAAAGGCTATGTTATAGAATTTATTCCTAGTCCTTTATTAATCCAAATATTAAGTTATCTAAAATTTTATATGCTAGCTTATTCATTAAAAGAAAGAACTCTCATTCACTCAAAAAAACAAACACTACCGCCCAATTAATGATTGCCAATCGAACCAAATCTAGCTATTTATAGAAACTGGTACTTGCCATACTAAAAATTGCTAAGGACAACACATGTTAAAAATTTTAGGGCGCGATAACTCCATCAATGTTCGCAAAGTCTTATGGCTGTGTGAAGAACTAAATCTTGAATATGAAAGAGAAGATTGGGGTCGCGGCTTTCGCTCTGCTCAATCACCTGAATATTTACAATTAAACCCAAACGGGCAAATACCTGTTGTTTTAGATGGCGATTTAGTGCTTTGGCAGTCCAACAGTATTATCCGTTATTTGGCAAATGCGTATGATAAAGAACATCAGCTTTACCCTATTCAAGCGAAAGAAAGATTCTTTGTTGACCAGTGGATTGATTGGCAAGCAATCGAGCTAAATAACAGCTGGACTTATACAATTATGTCTCTCTTGAGACACTCACCAGATCATCAAGATCCAAACTTATTACAACAAGGTATTGATGACTGGAATCATCATATGCAGATTCTCGATCAGCAACTTGCAAAAACCCAAGCCTATGTTGCTGGTTCACAATTTAGCTTGGCCGATATTCCAATTGGCCTGTCTGTACAACGTTGGAAAGCCACTCCTTTTGACCACCCAACGTTTAAGCATGTTGACCAATATTTTGAACGTTTAAATCAACGTGCGGGTTTCTTAAAATGGGGCAATAACGGCGAACCTTAATTTTGAGCAAGCTTTAGTCCGAGTGATGGCGCTTCACGATGCCATCACTTAAAAGTTGATAGACCTGTTTTAAGTCATCTTGATTTGCTTGAGCTAATAAGTCTTGATGCATTTTCAAAATATTTTGATCACCTCGCATTGCAGGCCCAGTTTGCATTTGCTTTGGATCATTTTCAGTCGCTTTTTTAGCTGTTTCCAAAATTAAAGGATAGAGCAAGTTAAAGTCGACCTGCTCTTTATCTACAACCTGCTTTGCCATATCAAAACAATAGTTACTAAAATTACAGGCAAATACTGCTGCTAAATGCAAAGTTAAACGCTGTTTTGAGGTGTATTGATATACTCTATTACTTAGGCTATTTGCTAAATCTGAAAGTAGTTTTTGATCAATATCTGTTACCGCTTCCACAAATAATGGTGTTGCTGACCAGTCAACGTCTCTTTCAAGGCTAAATGTTTGTAATGGATAAAACACCCCTGCTTTTCCATGTACCTGACTGATGACTTCAATATCAGTACTACCAGAGGTGTGAACCATAAGTGTGTCAGGAAAGAATTCATGAACTTGTTTTACAAGCTCTGCAATAGCACTATCTGAAACCGCTAAAATGATAAGATCGGCCAGTTGAAATTCGCGAAGTGACTGACATGCTTTTGACTGAAATTGCTCTGC
This sequence comes from Acinetobacter sp. 22301, assembly GCF_052045285.1. NCBI lineage: Bacteria > Pseudomonadati > Pseudomonadota > Gammaproteobacteria > Moraxellales > Moraxellaceae > Acinetobacter > Acinetobacter sp. 22301. Next base: position 8,137 of record NZ_JBQEOR010000011.1, read on the forward strand.
AAACTTTTGGGTTTTCTCAAAATCACGCGCATAGACTTGTACGATGTGATGACCTTGGCCCAATAAAGCCTTTGCTAAATGAAAGGCAACTCGCCCACTTCCAACCAAACTGATTCTCATATCAATCCAACACTATTTGTTTCAACAAAAAAGCTTCTCAAAATGAGAAGCTTTTTTCAAATTAAAATAACTAATTTTTCATAAATCAGAATATTATTGAGCTACTGAAAACTCGATACGACGGTTTTTAAAACGTCCTTCTTCTGTCGTGTTCTCTGCAACTGGTTGATCAGAGCCATGGCCTTGTGCAACTAATTTAGACCCGTCTACACCTTTAGATGTTAAATAGTCGACCACAGCTTGAGCACGGCGTTGTGATAAAGCTTTATTTGCTGCTGCATTACCCGTCGAGTCAGTGTGACCACCCACATTTAATTTCACACCACTGACTTTATTTAAAAGTGTTGCAGCTTGATCAAGAATAGCTTTGTTGTCTGCTGGAATATCGCTTGAGCCACTCGCAAAGTTAATGATTTGCAAGTTAAGTGCTTTTACTAATGCATTTACATCGACATTATTCGGATCAATTGAGCCTAGAGCAGTTTGCGAAGCAGTTAAGCTATTGCTTACAGATTGCTCAGCTGTTTCTGGTGCAGTAGAAACAACTTCAGTGTGAGGAACAAGAGCTTTTACTTTTGCGGTTAATGCTGCTAACGCTGCTGCATCACCTGCTTTCAAAGTAATTTTGTCACCTATCCATTCTAAAGATGCATTTGGCACACCTTTTAAGGCACCAAGCACGCCCGCAAGTGCATCTTTATCTGTGAATCCAGCTGCATAAGTTTGACTAGTATCCACGTTACAATCTTGAGTTGATGAGAAAACCTGCTTAACTTGAGTTTGTAGGGTTGCTAAGAATCCTTGATCGCCAATACCTGCCTGACACTGGCTAACAGCACCTTTATCATCTGTGCTTAAGGTTAAACTCGCAGGTGCAGCTGCGGTAGTAGCCTCGGCAGCCGTTGGTTCAGGTGCTGGTACAGCTTCTTTATGCTGGCAAGAACGCCATAACCAAGCAATGATAAGACCCAAAATAATTAAGGCAATAATAGGGAGGAACCCACGAGATTTGCCTGTTTTTTCACTGGCTGCAGCTAATGGTGGGGCTGCTGAAGTTGCATGTGGAACTGAAGATAAACCTGCTCCAAGTCCTAAAGGAGCTAATAGACCTACTGCCCATCCCGGTAAATGCGAACGAATAGTATCTGCATGCTGACGTAAATAATTTACAATACTCTGTTGATCATTTCCGGCAACGTCCGAAATTGCATTAAGACTAGGTTTAATTGCACTGTTGAGTGTGCTTTCGATTTCATTATTTGGTGCTGTACCACTTAAATGAGTCAGTACAGTATTCTTGATTTGGTCATTATGAGAAAAAAGGTCTGATAACGAAGGAGCCAAACTGTTTTTTAATTGTCCAATAAGATCAGGTTTAGCAGCTAATAATGAAAGTAAAATTGGATAAAACTTAGATAAAGCATTCGATTTTTCGCCTAGGTATCCATCCTGATTATCTAATATTGTTGATGATACTTTTTCTTTAAGCAGTTCTATAGGGTTTATCGACATTGGTTATTCTCCCGAATTTTATACGTCGTAACCAGCAACTTTTGATTATTCAAATACTTCTCTTTGCTGATAGTTTTTTATTCTAATGTGCGCTCAATCTTTTGTTGTTTTTTAAATAATTTATATACAAATTTCCATCTAGTCTTTACAAAACAGGCAGATCTTATTGATCTACCTGTTTATATTTTAAATTTACTTTAAATAACCGTTTTATCAGTTAGCAAAAGTTTGAAGTACTTTACCGGTAAGGTTTTGACCCAGCAATGGAGTATTTTTCCCTTGTGATAAAATTGTGTCTTTGCTTACTGTCCAGTTTAATTCAGGATCTACTAATACCCATCCTGCCTCATCTTCCCAACGCGTAGTCATATTGGCAACCTGCGCAGGTACGCTAGTCACTTTTTCAACCCACTCTAAAGGTTCAAATAAACCTTCATTAATGAGCTGAATGCCTAAAGATACATAAGTATCAAAAGCAGTAATGCCCGGTTGAGTTTCAGCAAATGGTGCCATTTTTGCTGAACTGCTTAAAGGCTCATGATGCGTACAAATTGCATCAATCACGCCTTCTTTTAAGCCTTGACGTAAAAGTTCTTTATCTTGCTCAGAACGTAATGGTGGACGAACATGCGCAAGTGAATTAAAACCATCAGTTAAGTGTTCAGTTAAATGCAACTGATGCATTGCTACATCGGCAGTCACAGGTAAACCTTTTGCTTTTGCTGCGCGGATTAATTCAACCGATGCACCGCAAGATAACAAACCAAAGTGAGCTTTTACGCCAGTTGCTTCAATCATAAGCAGATACTTTGCAATTGCTACAGTTTCAGCAATTGCAGGAATCATCGGCAAACCTTGGCGAGAAGCAATAAAGCCTTCGTGTGCACATCCATCTTTAGCAATCTGCGGCTCTTCAGCATAAAATACGACTGTTAAACCAAGACCCGCTGCATATTCCAAGGTACGAATAACTACATCATCATTTTCAAAAGCAGCATTCGCGTTAGAAACAGCAGTACAACCACCTTTTTTCAAGCCCGCCATGTTTGCTGGTTGCTTACCATTTAAACCTTGGGTTTGAGCACCAATGATATGCATGTGAATGCCCCCATCATGCCATGCCTTTTCAATCAAGCCATGAATGAGAGCACCGTTGTCTTGTACAATCGGCTTTGAATCAGGTGGTGTAATAACATGCAAAATACCATTGGCACGTGCTGCCTTACCTTCCGATTTCAATGTCCCATGTTGCTGTTGACCCGGTTCACGCAAACGCGCGCATAAATCAACCATGGTTGGCATTAACCATTTACCTTGGCCATCAATGGTTTGTTCAGCTTGCGCTACTGGAGCAACCAATTTGCCATTTTCAATATATACAGTTTGTACGCTGTCTGTTTTCTGGATTGGGTCTAACACACGTACATTTTCAATTTTTACAATACTCATGTGATCCATTCCTTACAACGTAATCGCTTCAATTAAACCTTGCTCTTGGAGTTGGCCTTGCATTGATAACGCCAATACGGCCATACGAACTGCAATACCATTGGTTACTTGTTTCAAAATAACCGACTGATCTCCATCAGCAACACTTGAATCAATTTCTACACCACGGTTCATTGGTCCAGGATGCATCACAATGCAATCTGGTTTAGCTAAACCAAGACGTTCTTTGTTTAAACCATACATTCTGTAAAATTCAGACTGTGAAGATAACGCTGGAGAGTCAATACGTTCGTTTTGAATACGTAAGGCAATAATCACATCACAATCGGTAATACCTTCATCCATCTTGTTAAACAAACGAACGTGCTCGCCATATTCCGAAAAGCCCACTGGCAATAATGTATTCGGTGCAATCACACGAATGTCTTTACAACCTAGAGTTTGTAATGCAGCTACATCCGAACGTGCTACACGAGAGTGTTTAATATCCCCGATAATAGCAACGCTTAAATCTTCAAATGGTTTTTTAGTTTCACGGCGAATGGTGAGCATATCAAGCATCGCTTGCGTCGGATGAGCATGACGTCCATCCCCTGCATTAATAATCGCGACCTTTGGACATACATCTTTAGCAATGAAATGTGCAGCACCCGAAGATGAATGGCGAACAACAAAGATATCCGCTGCCATTGCTTCAAGGTTCCAGAGCGTATCGCGCAGAGTTTCACCTTTTGAAGTACTTGAACGTGCAATATCAATGTTCAGTACATTGGCAGACAAACGTTTTGCTGCTGCTTCAAAAGTAGTACGGGTACGTGTGGAGTTTTCAAAGAAGAGATTCATAACCGTCAATCCCTCTAAGAGCGGACGGTTAATTAAATTATTATTATCGTCTAAAAAGCTTTGTGCGGTATCTAAAATCTTGGTGAGGTTTTCTTTTGAAAGTCCCTCAATCGTTAAAAAATGTTTTAAATTTCCGTCTTGATTGAGCTGAACCTGGCTCGGTTGATGCAACGCTGCAATATGCATAATGGATTCCTATGGGTCGAATCGCGAAAACGTGCATAGTGTAGCTGAATTCCGCTCTTTTCGCAGAAGAACTTTACAGAATAAGGCCCTAAATTGACCAGAAAATTTAGAACCTTATTGGCAATTACCTTAATGCACCAATGTAATGGTGCGGAACTTGTGCCCGATAAATATCCTCGGCAGTAATTTCCGACTCTTCATCGACTTTAACAACAGCAATTTTTTCTTTTTGAGAAAGCTCAGGTATTGTCTCAACCAACGATTTCAATCGCTCAACACATCGTTTTAATTCGTCATCCTCTGTTTCTAGTGCCAGCGCAATGACATATTTTGCATAATCTTTATTTTGGACAACGTACATTGCATCAATTACTCGCCCCGTCACCCTACGCATACGTACATATATTTGTGTCGCTACTGAGAAAGCATCCGCATTAGCAATAAAACCATTCCCCATCATGTCTTTCATTTATAATTACCCCATCAATTTAAAATAATAAAATGGTTAAAAACTGGCTATGTTTGTTAATTAAATAACCATTGATAGGATTGAGTTAGCAAAATACATACCACTTTAATTGTTTTAATCTTTAAAAATCAGTTTATTGGTTGGATTATGATAGGTTGCAATAATTTAAAAACCTTTACACATCAAAATAAGTTAAACTTTGCATCGTTAATATTTATATGTTTTGGTCAATCGAGTTTATGAATACCTCTTTACGTTTAAACCACTATTGGATTACTTGTGCTGATGGTTTAGAAGCCCTCTTACAAGAAGAAATAGAACAGCTTGGCACCAAAGTGACAGAACGTAAAGCAGGACGTTTAATCATTGAAGGAACGCTTGAACATGCTTACCGCATCTGTATGTGGTCGCGTCTTGCTTCTCGTGTTTTACTTCCGATTCATACTTATGAACTTGAACATACACACGATGCACGTGATGTAGCAGAAGAGCTTTATGAAGGTGCGATTAGTTTTGACTGGTCACTTATTTTTGCACCACAAAGTACCTTCGCTATTCGCTTACATGCAGAACGTGAAATTAAGGTTAACACTCAATTTGCAACGCTTAGAGCAAAAGATGGTGTTGTAGATTCCTTTATGGAAGCTGTAGGTCGTCGTCCGAGCATTGATACTAAACAACCAGAAATTACGTTGTATGTTTTAGCAGGTAAAACTGAGCATACATATTGCCTAGATTTATCAGGTGATTCATTACATAAACGTGGTTACCGTCGTTATATGACGGATGCGCCAATTAAAGAAAACCTTGCTGCGGCAATTTTACAAAAAGCTCAGCTTCAACAACGTAAGCCAGAGATTGTGCTCGACCCGATGTGCGGTTCAGGTACATTTATTATTGAAGCATTAATGATTTTGACTGACCGTGCACCAGGCCTTGTTCGCCGTTTTGGTTTTAATGGTTGGCATGGTCATGACCGTGAACTTTGGCTTTCGCTTAAAGCTGAAGCAGCAGAACGTCACGAAAAGGCGCTTGAATTACCTTTACCTAAATTTTATGCCTACGATGCAGACTGGGAAGCTGTAAAAGCCACCCGTGAAAATATTATTGCGGCAGGCTTTGAAAAACAGTTAGGCCAAATTCAAATTGAAGAACGTACTTTAGCGGACTGGCCTGATTTTTCAGCTGAAGGCAAAACTGCATTTATTGTGACTAACCCTCCATATGGTGAACGTTTAGGTGATAAAGCATCTAACCGCTCTCTTTACTTAGGTCTATCTGCACTTCTACAAAAACATTTTCCGAATCAATATGCAGCAATTATTGCAGCTCAAATTGAACAAGCCGATGTTTTAGCGTTTGAAGCACCTGAAACTTTACGTTTAATGAATGGTAAGTTACCAATTTACATTCGTTTTGGTTCAATTAAGCCAGAAAAAGTAACTCAGCCATTCTTAGCAACTTGGCAAGCTCAACCTATTGAAATGGAAGAAGCTCAAGATTTTGCTAATCGTTTGCAAAAAAATATGACTGCCTTGAAAAAATGGGCAACGAAAGAAAATGTTTATTGCTTACGTTTGTATGATGCAGACTTACCTGACTTTAATGTCGCTGTAGATTTATATGGCGATCGCTTACATGTGCAGGAATATGCACCACCAAAAACAATCGATCCTGAAAAAGCAAAAAAACGTTTTAACTTAGCACTCGCTGCAATTCGCGCTGTTACCGGTCTAAACCGCGATGCCATATTTATTAAGACACGTGCGCGCCAAACTGGTACAAATCAATATACGAAACAAAGCACAGCTTCAAAACGTTTTATCGTTCAGGAAGGTAAAGCTAAAATATTAGTTAACCTGACAGATTACCTAGATACAGGTTTATTTCTTGACCACCGTCAAATGCGTTTACGTATTGCTCAAGAAGCTCGTGGTAAGCACTTCTTGAACTTATATAGTTATACTTCTACAGCAAGCTTACATGCTGCTTTAGGCGGTGCTGCAAGTACGACAAGTGTAGACTTATCTAATACCTACTTAAGCTGGTCAAAAGAAAACTTCGTTTTAAATGGCCTGACTGTAGATCACGCAGATGAACAGCACATGTTCTTTGCGAGTGACTGTTTTGAGTGGTTAAAAGAAGGTCACGAACAATATGACCTTATTTTTATCGATCCACCGACATTCTCAAACTCTAAAAAGTTCTACGGTACTTTCGACGTCCAACGTGACCATGTTTCACTCATTAAACGTGCAATGAATCGTTTAAACAGTGAAGGAACGCTTTATTTCTCAAACAACTATCGTGGTTTTGAGATGGACGAAGAGATCGAAGCTATTTTTCAGGTTGAAGAAATCACTTCTGAAACTATTGGCCCTGATTTTAAACGTAATCAAAAAATCCACCGTGCATGGAAAATCCAGCATCCTGGCCTAGATCAATATTAATAAGACTAGAGGTTATTATTACTTCACGGTAATAATAACCTCGCCATGAACATTTTTTGATTCAAAATCATATTTGGTAAATCGGTCTGCTCTTTCCGGTAATGCCATCATTTCTAGTTTCTTCTTTTCCCTACTATCGATAACATGATTTTGTTTTTGTTCTTGATAAGGTGAAAGTACACTTGTTCTAAGTGCATCCCATCGAACTTGTTGTAAATAATTATCCCCTAACACCTGACGTGCTTGTTGTTGTTCTATCATTGGTTTCTTAGCATCGTCTTGAGCTTTCGCAATAATCACAGGTAAAGCTGCATTTACTGCCCCTGTTTGTGTTGCTAAGGCCCCTTCACTTAGAGGCTGTGCAGCCCATACATTGATGGGTATTAGCGAAATAAAACCTAAAATACACAGCGCAGGTCCTTGTTTATTGTTCATTGCATTTATCCTAAATTGTTATTGTTCGTTATATCGAACAAAATTAACAATTTTTTAAACATGTCGCAATGTTATAAATAGACTTCCCGACAATTAACATTGATCATTTTAAAACCTGAACTATTACACAAGCATTTAGTGAATATTCAAGTTGTTTTATAGATTTTTATCTCAGACTTGTACGACACTGCTAAATCACTTACTGTAATTTTATAATTTATCTGTAAATTGATTTTATTTATAAATAAACACCATTCGAGGTGAAATAATGCTTCAGCAGTGCTGCCAACTATTAGAAGATCGCCAGCTCAAAATTGCTTTTATTGAGAGTGCGAGTTCGGGTTATTTAACAAGTCAGTTTTCTATTCATAAAAATAGTGGTGCAGATATTTTACTAGGTGGCTTAGTTAGCTACGACCCAAGCATTAAAATTAGTATTTTAAATATCGATCCAAAGTTAATAGAGACTTACACAGCAGAGTCACCGCAAGTCACAGAGGAAATGTGTAGGCTGGGTCAAAGCTTATTTCAACAAGCTGATATTATTGTCAGTTGTACTGGGCTATTAAAATCTGGCGGAAGTGAAACCCCAGAAAAACCTGTGGGCACCTTTTTTATTTGCATTTCTTACCAACAGCATATTTATCATTATCGTTATTTTTTATCTGGTCACTCAGAACAAAAGTTAAAGACATTAACTCAGAAAGTTTCAGATGCCATAATTGCTTTACTCACATCAACCTTAAAAACTGATTCAACATAAAAAAAGAGAATATGTTTCCATATTCTCTTTTCGGTTTTAGCAGAAAAAGCTTAGCTGAGTTTCATTTTATCGAAGACTAAATGCCCATTTTCGCCTTTAACTAGAATAGTATCACCTGCGACAAAATCACCCGACAAGATTTTTTGTGCTAATGTGTTTTCAATCTGTTGTTGAATCGCACGTTTCAATGGACGCGCGCCATAGACAGGATCGAAACCAGCATCAATCAATAAATCAAAAGCGGTATCATCTACAGTTAGACTCATGTCACGATCAACAAGACGCGAACGTAATCGATCCAACTGAATATCGGCAATACCACGAATTTGTGCTTTTTTGAGTGAATGGAAAATCACAAGCTCATCAATCCGGTTAATAAATTCCGGACGGAAATGCTGACTTACCGCATTCATTACAATGGTACGCACTTCATCATCAGTTGCACCCTCACCTAGCTCACGTACATCTTGTGAACCCAAGTTCGAAGTCATCACAATTACCGTATTTTTAAAGTCCACTACTCGACCTTGTGAATCGGTTAAGCGGCCATCGTCCAATACCTGGAGCAAGATATTGAATACATCTGGATGTGCTTTTTCAACCTCATCAAACAACACCACGCTATATGGCTTACGGCGAACAGCTTCGGTTAAAACACCGCCTTCTTCATAACCGACATATCCTGGAGGTGCACCAACCAAACGGCTAACAGAGTGTTTTTCCATGAATTCACTCATGTCGATACGAATCATGGCATCATCACTGTCAAACAAGAAGTTAGCAAGTGCTTTAGTCAACTCAGTTTTACCAACACCTGTTGGACCCAAGAACAAGAATGATCCACTAGGTCGATTCGGGTCAGACAAACCGGCACGTGAACGGCGTACTGCATTCGACACTGCAACAACTGCTTCATCTTGCCCTACAACACGGTCATGTAAAAACTCTTCCATATTAAGGAGTTTTTCACGCTCGCCTTGCATCATTTTAGCAACCGGGATACCTGTCGCAGCACTAACAACTTCGGCAATTTCATTTTCAGTTACTTTAGTACGAATGAGTTTTGGCTCTTCGTTCTCTTCTGCAACTTCATCTTGCTCCAGTTGTTTTTGCAACTCTGGAATTACGCCATACTGTAAACGTGCTGCCTCAGCCAAATCACCTTCACGCTGAGCTTTCTCAAAAGCAATACGTGCTTTATCAAGTTCCACCTGAGCCTGTTTAGTACCTTCTACCAAAGTTTTTTCAGACTTCCAGATTTCTTCAAGATCGTTGTATTCTTTCTCGACTTCAGCAATCTGTTTTTCAAGATGAGTGACTTCAGCTTTACTGCCGACATCTTCATCTTTTTTCACAGCTTCCAATTGCATTTTCAATTGGATTAAACGGCGATCGAGCTTATCAAGTGCTTCAGGTTTAGAGTCAATCTCCATTTTAATACGAGAAGCTGCCTCATCAATCAAATCAATTGCCTTGTCTGGTAATTGACGATCAGTGATGTAACGATGAGACATTTTCGCCGCAGCAATAATCGCAGAGTCTAAAATTTGCACACCATGGTGAGTGGCATATTTTTCTTTGAGTCCACGTAAAATTGCAATCGTATCTTCAACACTTGGCTCATCAACTAGCACTTTCTGGAAACGACGCTCTAAAGCTGCATCTTTTTCAATATATTGACGATATTCATCTAAGGTCGTCGCACCCACACAGCGCAATTCACCACGAGCCAACGCAGGTTTTAACATATTACCTGCATCCATTGCGCCATCACCTTTACCTGCACCTACGAGTGTATGTAACTCATCAATAAACAGGATGATTTCGCCTTCGTGTTTTGCCAAGTCTTTTAAAACAGCTTTTAAACGTTCTTCAAACTCACCACGATATTTAGCACCAGCCAGTAATGAACCTAAGTCGAGGGATAAAACACGTTTATTTTTTAATCCCTCTGGCACTTCACCATTCACAATACGCTGTGCCAAACCTTCAACAATAGCGGTTTTACCTACACCCGGCTCACCAATAAGAACAGGGTTGTTTTTGGTACGACGCGATAAAACCTGAATAGTACGGCGAATTTCATCGTCACGCCCAATGACAGGATCAAGTTTTCCAGATAAAGCACGCTCTGTTAAATCAATCGTATATTTATTAAGTGAGTCACGTTGGTCTTCGTGATTATTACTCATGACTTTGTCATTACCTCGAATATGTTCAATTACTTTGCGTAAGCTGTCGGGAGTTACACCTACCGCACTTAAAATATTTTTAGTTTCGCCTGTCTCTGCCAAACCTAATAAAACCCAGTCAGTTGATAAAAATTCATCACCTGCCTTTTGCGCATATCTGTCTGCCAAATTAAGCGCTTTAACGGCTTCTGGGTTTAAGTTAACATCACCCGTTGGGTTGGCAATTGTCGGCGCATCTTTTATAGCCTGTTCAAGTTTTTGTTTAAGTTCAGGTAACCGTGCACCTGCTTGTTGCAACAAACTAATATTTGATGGCTCTTCTAACAAGGTAGACAAAATATGAATACCTGCGATAGCGGTATGGTCTTTACCCATCGCTAAAGATTGAGCATCTGAGAGGGCTTGCTGCAAGCGGTTTGTAAATTTCTCAAAACGCATTCTTGTTATTCCTCACAACAAATTTGTACTTGTCTAATAGATGGGAACACTTCTTCGAATTTCAAATAAATTTTTATATATTTTTCATAATGTTATAAAAATAACAGTGAGTAAAACTCCATTATAATATGGGATTGTTTTGTATATATTTCAAGTACAGTTCAGCTACATTTTATTAAAATGCTTGAATATTTAGATTCATGCTTATTCTTACTACGCTTTTCACAAAGTCTTCATTGAGAATTTAGTAATTAAGCTTTAGTTTATCTTGCTAGTTTCCTACTCGTTTTGAAATGAAAAATGCACTTTAAACATATTATATTAACAACAACTTGTCTTTTTACTTCGGCACTGGCAATCGCTCAGCTCCCCCAAGACTCTAGACGACCTGGTGGAATTGCAGTTGTTCCTCTAACTACTGATATTACTCAGGTCACTTTTCAACAAAAGCCTGTTTTAATTAGCCAAGAAGGTCAGCAGCGTTATGCCGTGCTTGGCATTCCATTATCTACTCCAATCGGCAGTATTCAACTCGACACAAATAAAACCCCGATTCAAATAGAAGTTAAGTCTTATCCTTACGCAGAACAACGGATTAAAGTCACGAACCAAGATTATGTGAACCCTAACCAAAGTCAATTAGACCGCTACGCTCAAGAAGCAAAAGAACAAAATGATGTGTATACCTCATTTACACAGAGCTCATGGCAAACCCTACCTACATTTATACGCCCGACTTCAGGGAAATTTAGCAACTCTTTTGGAAGAAAACGCTTCTTTAACGGCGAGGAACGCGCGCCTCACTCAGGTCTAGATATTCCTGCGCCAGTAGGACAAAAAGTTGTTGCTCCCGCAGATGGTGTGGTTATCCAAACTGGATCTTATTTTTTTAATGGACAAACTGTATTGATTGATCATGGCCAAGGCTTAGTCAGCATGTTCTGCCATTTAAGCGCAATTAAAGTAGAGAAAGGCCAACATATCCGCCAAGGAGAAACACTAGGTTTAGTAGGCAAAACAGGACGCGTGACAGGCCCTCATCTGCATTGGGGCATGAGCCTTAATAATGCTCGGGTAGATCCTCAACTTTTTCTAAATACAGCTCGTTAATTTAAAGCTTTACGAAAATACTTTGGCGCTTCGATATAGCCTTCTCTTAGGTAAAATTGATGTGCCAAAGGTCTTTGCATTCCAGAATGAAGTTCCATTCTGTCACAACCACGTTGTCTTGCTAACCTTTCTGCTTCTTGGACCAGTAAATGCCCTACACCTTTGCTACGCATATTCTCATCAACACACAGATAGCATATTTTGGCAAAGTCACCTTGCAAAGCTATTTGCGGAATAAAGTAGAGAGATAAAAAACCATAAATTTTACCCCTCTCTTCAGCAACTAAAATTTGTGAGTTAGCGTCATTATGGAGTATTTCAAATTTTTCTTGAATAAGAGCAAGAGGCTGTGGGTATCCCATCTGTTTAAGTAGATCACATATGGCTTGAGTATCTTCTGATTTAGCAGAACGAATATTCACTTTCATTCTTCCTTTTATTTTTTAGTTATTTTTGACAATAAAAAAAGCCAACTCTCATGTCAGCTTTTTTTAATTTCTAGTTATCAAAAAATGCCTTATTCCGCTTCAATAATTTCGAAGTCATGTGTAATTTCAACACCACCATCGGAAAGCATTTTACTCGCTGAACAATATTTCTCGGCAGACAATTCAACTGCTTTTGCAACCTGCTTTTCTTTCACAGCCTTACCAGTTACCACAAAATGTAAGTGGATTTTAGTAAACACAGCCGGAATTGCGTCAGCGCGCTCAGCTTTTAAATTACATACAACATTCGTCACATCTTGGCGAGATTTCTTTAAAATGGTCACAATATCAAACGAAGCACACCCACCAAGTCCCATTAATATCAATTCCATAGGACGTGGACCACGGTTTTCACCACCATACTCAGGTGAGCCGTCCATGATGACACTATGCCCACTATCCGATTTCGCTTCAAAAGCAACATTCTCTAGCCAATGTACACTTGTTTGCATTGCAACTACCCAAAAAAAATTATAAATTTAAGCAGGGTCTGTTGACATTTCATCTATGGATTGCGTTATAGCTAAAAATTAATCCAAATAAGACGCAAAACCCAGACAATGGCAATCCTTTGTCCAGTTTTGTAATAAAGTTTGTGAAATTTCAGCCATAATCTGAGTTGCAATTAAAGCAGCGCAGGCATAGCGCAAGACCAAGTTATTTTGTACGTTCCGTTGTTAAGATCTATTTATTTAGAATGGCTAAATTTCATAGTTCTTATTTGGTACGTCTAAAAGAATTGTCTTATGTTGCAACCATCTGTGAAATGTCAACAGGCCCTTGTTTTGTACACTAACATAAAATGAGTTGATAAGGAATTTCATCTCTTCTGTGTAATAGCTCATCTCGAGCTTGTGTGAATTGTTTACCCTATTCGGAACATATTAAGCATGACTTCAAATTTTTCACAACTCAGCACAGATGCTTTATCTCCGGGGCAACTACCTGAATCCGTTAAAGCATTGTTAAAACGTGCTCACATCAACAGATATCCAAAACGAACCACAATTGTTGATGCCGGAACAGAGTCAAAATCTTTATATTTAATTTTAAAAGGCTCAGTTTCAATTATTTTGCGTGAAGATGATGAACGTGAAATTGTTGTTGCGTATTTAAATCCGGGCGATTTCTTTGGGGAAATGGGGCTTTTCGAACCGAACCCTCAACGTACAGCCGAAGTTCGAACTCGTGATGTCTGTGAAATTGCAGAGATCTCTTATGACAACTTCCACGAACTTAGCAAACAATACCCAGACTTAAGCTATGCTGTTTTTGCACAATTAGTTCGCCGTCTAAAAAATACGACTCGTAAAATGACAGATCTTGCGTTCATTGATGTGTCTGGCCGTATTGCACGTTGTTTAATCGATCTATCTTCTCAACCAGAAGCAATGATTTTGCCAAACGGTCGTCAAATTCGCATTACTCGTCAAGAAATTGGCCGTATTGTTGGATGTTCGCGTGAGATGGTTGGCCGTGTACTCAAAACCTTAGAAGATCAAGGTATGATCCAAACTGATGGTAAAGCCATTCTTATTTTTGATGCATCATTAGAAGAAAACACTGTTTCTGATGAAGACTACGACGATGAAGAATAATATTCATTAAATTTTTAATAAAAAGCAAACTTCGGTTTGCTTTTTTTATATGCAACAATGAGTTAATACACAAAACTTACAAACTATTCTAATTTTATGATTTAAGTTGAATACATATTCTCCGTTAGGCTAACTCAAAATTTCCAAGGATTCCGCTGTATGCAATTTAACCCACTTAGTCGCACAGGCCTTAAACTTCCAGAAATTTGTTTAGGCACCATGACATTTGGTGAGCAAAACTCCCAACAAGAAGCTTTTGAACAACTCAATTACGCCTTGGCCCATGGTTTATATTTTTGGGATACGGCAGAGATGTATTCCGTTCCACCAAAACCTGAAACTTATGGCGCAACTGAAACAATTATTGGCAATTGGTTTGCCCAAAATGGACAACGTGACAAAGTCTTTCTCGCATCTAAAATTGCAGGTCCGGGCTTTGGAGGAACACACATCCGAGAAGGCAATACACGCTTTAATAATGACCATATTGCCAAAGCTCTAGATGGATCACTTAAACGCCTCCAAACGGACTATATCGACCTTTATCAACTGCATTGGCCTGAACGTCACACCAACTTTTTTGGTACGCTCGCTTATGGCAATCAGCAAGCTGAAAATGATTACGACACAACACCTCTAGAAGAAACATTACTCGCCCTACAAGAAGAGATTAATCGCGGACGCATTCGCTATATTGGTTTATCAAATGAAACCCCGTGGGGCACCATGAAATTTTTACATTTGGCCGAAAAGCTAGGTGTCAGTAAATTTGTAAGTGTTCAAAACCCTTATAGTCTTCTTAACCGTACTTATGAAATAGGTATGTCAGAGATTGCTAAATATGAGGATGTCGGCTTGCTCGCCTACTCTCCTCTGGCTTTTGGTTACCTAACTGGCAAGTTTAGAAATGGTGCACGTCCCGCTAATGCTCGTGTGACACTATTCCCTCGCTTTAGCCGCTACAGCAACCCTCAAAGTGAGTGGGCAACTGAACAATATGCGCAGCTAGCAGAAAAGCATGGACTAAGCTTAACTCAGATGGCCTTAGCTTTTATTAAACAACAGTTCTTTGTGACCAGCACAATTATTGGTGCCACTAATTTAGATCAACTCAAAGAAAATATTCAGGCATTTGAGATTGAATTACCAAGTGAAGTTCTAAAAGGTATTGAGGCCATTCATACTCAACAGCCCAACCCTGCTCCTTAAATAAAAAACGGATGCTTAAGCATCCGTTTTCTTTATCTATATAAAATTTACATCTTATTTACGGCTATTATAAACTGCCATTGCCGCAGGTAAGTTTTTACGCATATCACCAATACGTTGTGAGTTAGATGGGTGAGTAGACAAGAATGATGAACCACCGCCACCTTCAAGCTTATTCATTTTTTCCCAAAGTGTAATCGCTGCATTTGGATTATAGCCTGCGCGCGCCATCAACATTAAACCACCTTGGTCAGCACGACTTTCCAAGCTACGAGAATATGGTAAGCCCACACCCACTTGTGTACCTAACTGAGCGGCAGCAGTACCAAGCTGGCCTACATTATTACCCGCATAGCTTAAACCGATGCCTAAAGCTAAATCAGTTAAAGCTTGTGCACCGATTTTGCTTTTTGCATGCTCTTCTAAAGCATGTGTCATTTCATGTCCCATAACAGCTGCAATTTCAGCATCTGTCAGGTTCAATTTATTCACAATACCTGTATAGAACACTACCTTGCCACCAGGTGCAACGTAAGCATTAATCGTATCTGATTTCAACACCGCTAACTGCCAGCTAAATGGTTGACCAGTCTGATTCATCTGGTTGGCATATGGTTTTAAACGGTTGAATACAGCATTAATACGGTTATATGTACTAGAGCTTGTATCGAGAGCACCCTTACCACGTGCTTCCTGCACCATCTTATTAAAACCTTGAGCAGATTGAGCATTTAAGGTTGCAGTATCTGCACCAGCCATGTCCGCTACTGTTGCACAGCCAGAAATGGTCATCACACTTGCTGCACACAAGCTTAAAAAGAGTTTTTTATTCATAACACGGATCACCTAAATCGATAAAAAGCTGTTTATTCTTTTGCACTTATTATAAGAAATACCACTCATGCTTTGAATGTCTCATTTCTCCATGATCATAGTATTTATGTAACGATCAAGTAGATAAAGTCATCAAATAAATCCAGAAAATTAAACAGATTACATTTAAACCCAGATAAACATGACTTAAGGTTTTAACTTTCTCTTCAAGATTAGGACTTTCCCTTTTCCAGAGTAAATAACTATTTTGTATGAGTACAACAGGAATTAACACACATGCGAACAAAACCGACAAGCTCATAAAAGCTGTCATAAAGAAATCTTCATGATATTCCTGTCCATAAATAACCAACATCGCCAGCGTGGGTGAACCACCAATAGCAAATAAAAAAGAATAAAAAATTGTTTTTGAAATAGTTGGTTGCAGCTTCATCCTGAGCCCATCCTTCCTTATCTATATATAATGTTTTAATCTGAATCTAATAAAACGAAAACTGCACTTTAGTCGGGTATAAAAAAAGCCCCCTTTCAGGAGGCCTTTTTAATCTTTGCTAATTAAGCAGAGAATGGATGACGTAAAACAATTGTTTCTGCACGATCTGGACCAGTTGAAACGATATCAATCGGACATTCGATTAATTGTTCAATACGCTTAACATAAGCCAAAGCATTTGCTGGTAATTGATCGATACTAGTTAAACCAACAGTCGACTCGCTCCAACCAGGCATAGTTTCATAGATTGGCTTCAAGCATTCAAAAGAAACCGCATCTGAAGAACCTACACAACCTGAATCTGTATTTTCATAACCTACACAGATTTTTACTTCTTCCAAACCATCTAAAACGTCAAGTTTAGTTAAGCAAATACCTGAAAGTGAGTTTACATCTACAGAACGGCGAAGAATTTCAGCATCAAACCAACCACAACGACGTTGACGGCCAGTAGAAGCACCAAATTCATGACCAACTGTACCAAGGTGTTTACCAATTGGGTCACCAGAATCAGCAGCGGCATCGTAAACCAATTCAGTTGGGAATGGACCAGCACCTACACGTGTTGTATAAGCCTTAGTAATACCTAATACATAATCTAGATGTAAAGGTCCCATACCTGAACCAGAGCTTACGCCACCAGCAGTTGTATTTGAACTTGTAACATACGGATAAGTACCGTGATCGATGTCTAGAAGTGAGCCTTGAGCTCCTTCAAACATTACAGCCTTACCTTCTTTGCGATAGTCATGCAACACTTTAGTAACGTCAATCACTAATGGAGCAAGCACTTCACGCCATTGGTTGCAAAGAGCCAATACATCTTCAAATTTAACAGCTTCTACACCGTAGAACTGAGTTAATTGGAAGTTATGTAACTCAAGCATTTCTTGAAGTTTTTCTTCTAACGCTGCACCACCACGAACAAGGTCAGCAACACGCACTGCACGGCGAGCCACTTTATCTTCGTATGCAGGACCAATACCACGACCTGTAGTACCGATTTTAGCATTACCACGTTTCTTCTCACGTGCCTGATCAAGTGCAATGTGGTTAGGCAAAATGAGTGGACAGTTTGGAGAAATACGTAGACGTTCTTTAACAGGAACACCTTCTGCTTCCAAAATTCCCATTTCTTCAATTAACGCGGCTGGTGACAGTACTACACCATTACCAATTAAGCACAATACGTTTTCACGTAAAATGCCTGATGGAATGAGGTGCAATACAGTCTTTTTACCACCTACGACAAGAGTATGACCTGCGTTATGTCCGCCTTGATAACGTACTACCGCAGCCGCCTGATCTGTGAGCAGGTCGACGATTTTACCTTTACCTTCGTCGCCCCATTGGGTACCAAGTACCACAACATTTTTGCCCATAATAGCCTCATTACATCATGCTGTTAAAATTGGAAACCACCAGTAAAAATTTACCGTTGGCGATTAAATCTTTTCAATATTCCATTGTCCATTTTGCGACACAAGTTGATGGGTCGCATATGGAATAGAACTTAAATCATCATTACCTAACAATTGAACTACACGTAAACCTTGAGCACGTGCATTCGAAATTGCTGAGAGTAAATCCTGTTCTGAGCCTTTTGGAGCAACAACAGTTTCGATTTCGGCGAACTGATTTGCACCTAAGGCATATAAATCACAACTAAAGCCAGTAGCAGGACGTGCGCGGCCAAAGTGCTCACCAATACCATCATAACGACCACCCTGTGCTAAAGGCGCAGCACGATTCGGTGCATAGACCGCATACATTAAGCCAGTGTGATAGTGATAACTACGTAGCTCTACAACATCAATACCGATATTGAGATTTGGCCAACGGCCTTTAATTTGCGCAAGTGTCGTTTTAAGTGCATCTAATGCTGATTTAAACTCAGCATCTTGTAAGATGTTTGCACTTAAATTCGCCTGCAATGCTTCTAGATCACTAGAATAGCGGCCAAGTGCATAGAAATCAGAACCCATATTGAGGTTTTGAGTAAATTCAGCTAACTCTGGTAACGCTTTTCTTTGATAAAGATCTGAAAGCTCATGCTCTTCATTTTTTGACAGTCCAGCACATTTTACTAAACTGCGGAACAACCCTACATGACCCAAATCTAAATGCGCGCCTTGTAAAGTATAGATGTTCTCGATCAACCCCAGCATAACATCGACCATTTCGACATCAGCTTCGATACTGTCATGCCCGTATAACTCTGCACCTAATTGTAGAGGTGCACGTGTGGCATTGAAATTTTGTGGTTTAGTATGTAATACAGTCCCTGAATAACAGTAACGTGCAACGCCTTCAACTGGTCTTACATGTGCATCGATACGTGCAACTTGCGGCGTCATATCAGCACGAACACCGAGTAAACGGCCTGAGAGCTGATCAATGACCTTAAAAGTTACTAAATCTAAGTCTTGATTTGATTCTGATAATGAAGACAACGATTCGATGTATTCGATAAATGGTGTATATACCAATTGATAACCTCGTACCGCGAGGAAATCTAAAGCTTCACGGCGAAGTTTTTCAATGACTTGCGCCTGTTCCGGCAATACATCTGCTACCCCGTCAGGCAGCAACCATGTCTCTGAAATGGTCATATTTCAAGCCTAAAATCTGATCAACGTGGAACGACCCCACATAAAAAAATCGGGAACACACCCGATTTCTCTTAGTGTAGCATGATACTTTGTGCCATGCACCTGACAATTTGCATAAATCTTTCTTAATAAACTCTAAAGTCAAAAAGAAGATTTCATGAATTAATAATAATATTCAATACCTTATTCTCATTCACTCATATCATAGACAAAAGTTCTTCGACCAAAGAATGGGCCAATATCTGAGCTATCCCCTTGTTGCCAATTAACCAGATTTAATCTTTGAATAGCTTTCTTAAGGTATTTTAAATTTAGAAAGAATCACACAAATCTAATAATCGGTTTGCATAGCCCCATTCATTATCGTACCAAGCGAATACTTTAGCTTGATGCCCTACAACCATAGTTTGAGTTAAATCAACAATGAGTGAATAAGGTGAATGATTGAAATCACTCGAAACTAATGGCTCATCTGTTACCGCCATAATTTCTGCATAGTCTGTTTGAGATGCTTTAATTAGTATTTCATTAATGTGATGCACAGTAATTGGAGATTGCGCGATAAAAGTTAAGTCAATTGCCGCCACATTAATAGTTGGTACACGAATTGAATAACCATCAATACGGTCTTCCATTTTAGGCATAACACGCTTTAATGCGCCGAGTGCACTAGATGTGGTCGGGATAATATTTTGCCCTGAAGCTCTAGCACGACGTAAATCACGATGTGCGTGGTCAAGAACAGATTGATCTGCTGTCACTGCATGAATTTCTGTCATAAGCGCAGTTTCAATACCGAAAGCATCATCAATGATTTTGACTAATGGAACTAAAGCCTGCGTAGTACATGAAACGCTTGATATGATCTGATCAGTCATTTTGACTTCATTATGGTTCACACCATAAACAATGGCTGCGTCAACATGATCAAAAGGTGCCGCCCCAATAATGACCCGCTTCGCCCCTGCTTGTAGATGACGTGTCGCATCCGCATGAGAACGGAACAGTCCTGTACACTCAAGTACCACATCAATATCTAAACTAGACCATGGTAAAAGTTCAGGTTGTTTCTGCTTTAAAACCTCAACTTTTAGCGTTCGTTGATTTGACTGAATATTCAAAAAAACTTTTTCATTTTCAATGAATATATCTACATTTCCATTGAAGCGGCCGTGCGTAGAATCATATTTAAATAAATGCACTAATGTCTGGACATCTGCTATATCGTTAATCGCCACGATTTCAAAATGAAATTGTTTTGGGCTTTCGAACCAGGCGCGTAAAACATTACGTCCAATCCGACCAAACCCATTAATGGCGATACGTTGCATGACCTATCCTTATCAACAAAACTACAAACTAAAGAAGGCATATAGTAAAGCACGTCAAGGCCAATTGAATATAGATTTTTAGCCAAATCACAGTTTTGTAAGATATTCCTTTTAAAATCGTTGGTTCGGTGGGGTTTTTCCGCTACAATTTAGCGTTTTTAAAAAATAAGCCCCGTATCACATGCAAGGTTTGGCATAAAACAAACAGGCATTGATACATTTAGCCAAATTCGAAAATATGGAGTGACTTGGTTGTGAGTACTCGTTTAATGACATCTGCTGAAATTCGTGAAGCATTTTTGCGCTACTTTGAAACGCAAGGGCATACACGTGTCGCGTCGAGTTCTCTTGTTCCTGCCAACGACCCAACTTTATTATTTACAAATGCTGGGATGAACCAGTTTAAAGACTGCTTTTTAGGTCTTGAGAAACGTGACTATGTGCGTGCAACTACATCTCAAAAATGTGTACGCGCTGGCGGTAAACACAATGACTTAGACAACGTTGGCTACACTGCACGTCACCATACATTCTTCGAAATGTTAGGTAATTTCTCATTCGGTGATTATTTCAAACGTGATGCGCTTAAATTCGCATGGGAATTTTTAACCAGCGAACAATGGCTTGCTTTACCAAAAGATAAACTTTATGCCACGGTTTACCACACCGATGACGAAGCTTACGACATCTGGAACAAAGAAATCGGTTTAACACCAGAACGTATTATCCGTATTGGTGATAATAAAGGCGAAAAATACGCATCTGATAACTTCTGGGCAATGGGTGATACTGGCCCATGTGGTCCATGTTCTGAAATTTTCTTTGATCATGGTGATCACATTTGGGGTGGTTTACCGGGCTCACCTGAAGAAGACGGTGACCGTTTCATTGAAATCTGGAACAACGTTTTCATGCAGTTTAACCGTACTGCTGATGGCGTGCTTCATCCTCTTCCTGCTCCATCTGTTGATACAGGTATGGGCTTAGAGCGTATCTCTGCTGTATTGCAACATGTTAATTCAAACTACGACATTGACCTGTTCCAACACCTATTAAAAGCTGCTGCCAACATTATCGGTATTGAAGACCAAGGTCAGCCTTCTTTACGTGTTGTTGCAGACCATGCGCGTTCATGCTGTTTCCTCATTGCTGATGGTGTAAACCCAAGTAATGAAGGTCGCGGTTATGTACTTCGCCGTATTATCCGCCGCGCTGTGCGTCACGGTAATAAACTTGGTGCAACTGGTACGTTCTTCTACAAAATGTTGCAACCTTTAATTGAAGTTATGGGTGATGCATATCCAGAGCTTGCAGCTCGTAAAGATGTGATTGAAGCAACTTTAATTCGTGAAGAAGAACAGTTTGCTAAAACACTTGAGCAAGGCTTAAAACTACTTGAAGGTGAGCTTGCTCAATTAAAAGATAAGACGATTCCTGGTGCCACTGTATTTAAACTTTACGACACTTACGGCTTCCCGACAGACTTAACTGCTGATATTGCACGTGAACGTGACTTTATTATTGATGAAGCTGGTTTTGAAGTAGAAATGGCAGCACAGCGTCAACGTGCTCGTGATGCTGGTAAGTTTGCAGTCGACTACAACAACATTGTAAAAGTTGAAGGCGAAACTCAGTTTGATGGTTACATCAACACCACTGGTCAAGGTCAAATTGTAGCGATCTATAAAGATGGCGTACAAGTTGACGAAGTTTCTGAAGGTGATGAAGCTCTTATCGTTTTAAACCAAACTCCTTTCTATGCTGAAAGTGGTGGTCAGATTGGTGATACTGGTATCTTCAAAAATGAAACTGGTATTTTTGAAGTTCAAGATACTAAAAAGTCAGGCGGTGCCTTTGTTCACCAAGGTATTGTGACCGTTGGTAGCCTTAAAGCAGATCAAAATGTTGAAGCGATTGTTAAAGCAGATATTCGTGAAGCAACTGCACGTAACCACTCTGCAACTCACTTATTACATGCTGCCCTTCGTCAAATCTTAGGCTCACATGTACAACAAAAAGGTTCTCTAGTTGCAAGCGATATCTTACGTTTCGACTTTGCTAATGACCAACCTGTAACTTTTGAACAGTTACAACAAGTTGAACGTTTAGTGAATGCAGAGATTATTGCAAATAGTGCTGTAACAACCGAACTTCTTGATATCGAGGCTGCAAAAGCTAAAGGTGCCATGATGTTGTTCGGTGAAAAATATGGTGATGAAGTACGTGTACTTTCTATGGGTTCAATTATTGATGAGAAAAACTTCTCAATTGAACTTTGTGGTGGTATTCACGTTAAGCGTACAGGTGATATTGGTTTATTCAAAATCACTTCTGAAGGTGGTGTAGCTGCCGGTGTACGTCGTATTGAAGCTGTTACAGGTACTAAAGCGTTAGATGTAGTACAAAAAACTGATGCTGATATCCAGCACATTAATGGCTTATTAAAAGCACAGAAAGACCAAACTGTTGAGCGTGTACAAGCCAATGTTGAATTGGTTTCTGCATTACAAAAGCAGATTGAACAGCTCAATCAGAAATTGGCAAACTTCCAAGCGTCAGAATTGATTGATCAGGTACAAACCATTGCTGGTCGTCAAACGCTTATTACCACTGTTCAAGGTGTAGATGCAAAATCACTTCGCAACTTACACGACAGTGTTAAATCGAAATTAGAGAATGCAGTTATTGTGTTAGCTGGTGTAGAGGGTGACAAAGTTAGCCTACTTGCTTCAGTTGCATCACAATACACTACAACTCTAAAAGCAGGTGACATCATCAAACATCTAGCAACCGAGTTAGGTGGTAAAGGTGGTGGTAAACCTGACTTAGCACAAGGTGGCGCGCCACTTAACGAGAAGTTTGGACAAGTTATCGCAGCATTACCTGCATGGCTTGAACAAAAATAAGACTTCACTTTTTGTGTAACTGACCCTGAAAAGCCTCTCAGGGTCATGGCTTATATGGAACAACTATGGCATTAATCGTTCAAAAATATGGCGGTACTTCTATGGGTACCCCCGAGCGCATTTTAAATGTTGCTCGTCGTGTGAAGCGTTGGCATGATCACGGTCACAAGGTTGTTGTGGTCGTATCTGCAATGAGTGGTGAAACAAACCGCTTACTTGCTCTCGCTAAAGCCATTACCGAAACACCTGACCCACGTGAGTTAGACCAAATGGTTTCAACCGGTGAACAGGTGACGATTTCCATGT
Organism: Acinetobacter sp. 22301; assembly: GCF_052045285.1. NCBI lineage: Bacteria > Pseudomonadati > Pseudomonadota > Gammaproteobacteria > Moraxellales > Moraxellaceae > Acinetobacter > Acinetobacter sp. 22301. The sequence continues at coordinate 31,881 of NZ_JBQEOR010000011.1, forward strand.
TAGCTATGGCACTTAATTCGATTGGTGTGGAAGCTAAATCCTATACCGGACGTCAAGTCGGTATTAAAACTGACAGTGCATTTACCAAGGCGCGTATCGAGTCTATTGATACAGATGTCATGACCAATGACCTAGATGCAGGCCGTGTTATTGTGGTTGCTGGTTTCCAAGGCTTTGATGCTAATGGAAATACCACAACACTAGGTCGAGGTGGTTCAGATACTTCTGGTGTTGCTCTTGCTGCTGCTTTAAAAGCTGACGAATGCCAGATTTACACTGATGTAGATGGTGTTTACACCACTGACCCTCGCGTTGCTCCTAAAGCCAAAAAAATCGACCGTATTTCTTTTGAAGAAATGCTAGAAATGGCATCATTAGGTTCTAAAGTTTTACAAATTCGCTCAGTAGAGTTTGCCGGGAAATATCAAGTTCCTTTACGTGTATTATCAAGCTTTGATAATGACGACGACGGCGTTTTTGACGACGAATTTAAAGAAAATGTTGGTACACTCATTACTACTGAGGCAGAAGATACTATGGAACAGCCAATTATTGCAGGTATTGCTTTTAACCGTGACGAAGCAAAATTAACGATTTTAGGTGTACCTGATGAACCAGGCATTGCTTCTAAAATCTTATCACCAGTAAGTGATGCCAATATCGAAGTCGATATGATAGTGCAAAATGTTGAAGAAGATGGCACTACAGATTTCACTTTCACAGTAAACCGTGTTGATTTAGCGAAAGCTGAAAAAATCTTAAACGAAACTGCTAAAAATATTGGCGCACGTGAAGTTTCAACACGTGATGACATCGTTAAAGTGTCTATCGTTGGTGTTGGTATGCGTTCACACGCAGGTGTAGCGAGCAAAATGTTCACTGCCCTTGCTGATGAAGGTATCAACATTCTTATGATTTCAACTTCTGAAATTAAAGTTTCTGTGATTATCGACGAGAAATATCTTGAACTTGCTGTTCGCTGCTTACATACCGCTTTTGGTTTAGATCGTGAACATGGTGAAAGCAGCGCCCGCGCTTAATTTTACCAACCGGTCAAGAATTCATTAAAAAATGTTTACTTGTCCGACAATAATCAAAGAAAACACAGAGCCGCTATAGTTTTTTTTATAGCGGCTCTGTTATATTAAACGGAAAGTTTTTTGGCAGAGATTATCAAAATATGACTTTGTTCTCATATTTCTGTTAGAATCTGACTGAAAACTGAGGTTGAGCTTTTTATTTGGGTACCAATATTGCAGTTTTAAGCGTTTAGCAAGGAGATAAACATGCTGATTCTGACCCGCCGTGTCGGGGAAACATTAATGATTGGGGATCAAGTCAGTGTTACTGTGCTTGGCGTCAAAGGAAACCAGGTTCGTATTGGTGTGAATGCACCAAAAGAGGTTTCTGTTCATCGCGAAGAAATTTATCAACGTATTCAACATGAACGTGCAATGCATGAACACCTTCAACATCTTGATCAAGATTATCAAGTTTCTTATGAAGATGATAATTATGCACAGAAAAACTTCAATCGTTAGTATGAAGTTGTTCTCTCCCTAATTAAAGCGACTTTATAGTCGCTTTAAATTTTTTAAGTGGTTGTATTTATAGACCTAAAGCACGTTTAACAGGTGCGTAACTACGACGATGCTGATCAATCACGCCATGCACGGCAATCGCTTCAAAATGCGCTTTGGTAGGATATCCTTTATGTTTGGCAAAACCAAATAACGGATATTGCTGATCTAATTCTGCCATTTGTCGATCTCGTGTCACTTTTGCCAAGATACTTGCTGCACTAATTTCAGCATGGCTTGCATCTCCACCAACAACGGCTTCACAAGGAATAATGATTCCTTTAGGAATTTGATTACCATCAACGATCACTTTTTGAGGTTGAGTTTTCAAGCCCTCAACAGCGCGCTGCATAGCCAAAAAAGTCGCCTGTAAAATATTTAGTTCGTCAATTTCAGCATGAGTTGCTTCAGCAATTGACCAAGCTAAGGCTTTTTCTTGTATTTCAATAAACAACTTTTCACGTTTCTTTTCAGTTAATTTTTTAGAATCATTTAATCCTAAAATTGGATTATTCGGATCTAAAATCACAGCTGCTGCCACAACCGAACCTACTAAAGGTCCCCGTCCCGCCTCATCTACACCAGCAATAAACATCAACTCACTACCTTTAAACAAAAGAGGCTGATCAATAGTAATCAGCCTTCTTTAACACATAATTTATTAATTACTTTTGTAAAGCTTCTGCCACACAAGCATTTACAGTTTTAGAAACCACTTGGTTTACGATTGTAGCACGTGTATTTACATCAAGTGCAGCTGCAGCTAATTCTACTGCTGTCACACTGTTTGGAGCCTTTTCGCTCACACAACCACAAACATTGGTTTGGATGCTATCACGTTGCTCAGCAGTCATATATTTTGTTGCTGTTTTCCAAGCTGCGACATTATTAATCTCTGTAATACATTTCGCATTTACAGCAACCTTTAACGCAGCAACTCCCAATTGTTGAGTTGTGGTTTGTGCAGAAGCAGCACCTGTACCAGTGCCTGTAGTTGTTGCACATGCTGTTAAAGCTAAAACAACTGGTGCTAGAGCGAGCATCAATTTTTTCATCATTTTTTCCTTTGATTGAACGTTGGCAGCGCGTATTGTGCCTAAACTCAACTTTAGAAGAAACAAATAATTTGATGCATTTATGCAAACTATTTTGCCGACCAAAACTCAGCTCATCAAATGCTTTTTTATGCAGTAAAACATTCTGTTTTTAGCACGCTCTGTCACATTTAAAACATTTCTCAAAATCTGCGCTTTCCCCTAAAATCACAAATCAAAACGACAAAAAAAGGGTCTTTTATGCCTGCTGCTTCCTCTCAGTATTACACCCGTACCGCACAAATTCTGCATTGGGTGATGGCAATCATTTTCATCGTCGCATGGGTTATTGGCTTTTATAGTGGAAATTTTTTAAGCTATGACGTTGATGGCAGCTTTAAAGGTGATGTGATTACGTTGCACAAGAACATTGCAACCACCATTATCTTTTTAGTAATTATCCGGATTTTATGGCGCTATACACATCCAGCTCCAAAACTACCTGACACCATGTCACCGATGATGAAAACTCTGGCACACGTGGGTCATCTATTCCTTTATGTAATTTTAGTGGCTTTACCTGTCACTGGTTGCTTGTTTAGTTGGAGTGCTGGTCACCCTGCCCCTGTTTTATATTTATTTGAAATTCCGCGTTTAGTGCAAGATAACCCAGAGCTTTTAGCTGTTGTTAAACCATTACATATTTATATTTCTTGGTTTGCAGGTTTTCTTATTGTTGGGCATGTACTTGCAGCTTTAAAACATCACTTTATTGATAAAGACAATATTTTAAATAGTATGACTAAACAGCCTAAATAAACCTGATGTATAAAAAAACCGCCTATCACAGGCGGTTTTTTTATTTAGATTTTTTGGATTTCTGCAATCCACTTTTGTTTCTCTTCATCTGAAATGAAAGAAGCTTCAAAAGAATTAATTGCGAGTTGTTTCAACTCATCATTGTTTAAGTCTAATGCTTGCTGAATGGCAAAGAAATTATCATTCATATATCCACCAAAATATGAAGGATCATCTGAGTTAACCGTCACATGTACGCCTTTTTGTAAAAGACGGCGGATATTGTGATCTTTCATATCCTTAACAACACATAGCTTTAAGTTACTTAAAGGACAAACCGTTAATGGCATTTTTTCATTAATTAAACGCGTCATTAATTGTTCGTCTTCTTCAGAACGCACACCATGATCAATACGATTCACTTTAAGTAGATCTAAAGCTTCCCATACATATTCAGGTGGACCTTCTTCACCAGCATGAGCCACGATTAAGAAGCCTTCTTCACGCGCCTTAGCAAACACACGTTCAAATTTAGCTGGTGGATGCCCTACTTCACTTGAATCAAGGCCTACAGCAATAATATCTTGCTTAAACGGCAGCGCTTGTTCAAGCGTTTCAAATGCAGCTTCTTCACTTAAATGACGTAAGAAACACATAATCAGTTGAGAGCTGATACCAAACTTAGCTTTGGCATCTGCACACGCACGCTTTAAACCATTAATCACAGTTGAGAACGCAACACCACGGTCTGTGTGGGTTTGCGGATCAAAGAACATTTCTGTGTGAACGACATGATCTTCGGCACATTTCTCAAAATAAGCCCATGCTAAATCATAGAAGTCTTGTTCATGTACAAGAACATTCGCGCCAGCATAGTAAATATCTAAGAATGATTGAAGATTATGAAAGTTATAAGCTTGCTTTACTTCTTCAACAGATTTGTAAGGAATCTGAATCTGATTGCGCTGGGCAATTGCAAACATTAATTCAGGTTCGAAAGTCCCTTCAATATGCACATGCAATTCGGCTTTTGGTAAGGCGCGAATCAGCTCGACTTGATTCATATTAACTCCACGTCTAAAGAAAAAAGGGTGTGGTCAAAATCACACCCTTTTATAATTTTCTTCTTATTGAAAACTATGTCTAAGATAGCTCAAGAAGAAAATTATAAAAAATCATATTAACCGCCAAACACGATAAATTTAAATACCCAAAGCGCAGCAATAATCCATACCATGTACGGTACAGTTTTTGCCTTACCCGTGAATAATTTAACTAATGCATAGCTAATAAAGCCCATTGCAATACCATCAGCAATTGAATAGGTGAATGGCATAAATACAATGGTTAAAAATGCTGGAACAGCTTCAGTAATATCATCCCAATCAATGTGAGTGATTCCTTGGATCATCAACACACCAATGAACAATAAAGCTGGCGCCGTTGCAAAACCTGGTACAGATTGAGCAAGAGGTGCTAAAAATAAACAGCAGATAAATAAGATTGCAACCACAACAGCAGTTAAACCAGTACGTCCGCCTGCTGCTACACCTGAAGCTGATTCGATATATGGTGTAGTTGAAGATGTACCTAATGCGGCACCTGCAACGATGGCAGTAGAGTCTGCAAATAATGCTTTCTTCAAACGAGGTAATTTACCGTCTTGTAAAAGACCTGCACGGTGTGAAACACCAACCAAAGTACCTGTACTGTCAAACAAGTCGACAATAAAGAATACGAAAATGACGCCGACCATACTTGCTGTAAATAGACCTTCAAAGTCCATTTGCATGAATGTTGGTGCAATTGAAGGAATTTGACCCACTACACCCTTAAATTCATTTAAACCTAAAGCAGTAGCGATGGCCGTAACAACTAAAATACTAATAATGATTGCGCCACGAACTTTTAATTGGTGTAAAACCACAATCATTAAAAATCCGAATAGCGCTAATAATACTGTAGGCTGTTTGATATCGCCCAAACCGACTAATGTCGCTTGGTTATCAACAATGATTCCAGCATTTTTTAGTGCAATCAGTGCTAGGAACAAACCAATACCACCGCCGATTGCAAACTTAAGTGACATTGGAATCGCATTAACAATCGCTTCACGAATTTTAAAGAAGCTGATTGCAAGAAAGACAAGGCCTGAAACAAAAACAGCGGCTAAAGCTGTTTGCCATGGCACGCCCATTCCCATACAAACCGAGTAGGTAAAGTAAGCGTTTAAACCCATACCAGGGGCCAGTGCGATTGGATAATTAGCAATGATCCCCATTACTAAACATCCGATTGCTGCTGCCAAACAGGTTGCAACGAATACGGCACCATGATCCATGCCGGTTTCAGATAAAATGAGTGGATTGACAATAATGATGTAACACATCGTTAAGAATGTAGTTACACCAGCAAGAACTTCAGTTCGGAAAGTGGTTTTATTGTCGCTTAGCTTAAATAAACGCTCTAACCAGCCTGCCGAAGAATTGGGCGCCGCCATAAGTAGCCTCTATGCAAAATCTGAACTGTGGAATATTTACGTCTATGTAGGTCGCTGAACAATATTGTTTTTCTGTTCAGTCCTATAAACAAGAATCTCAAATTTAAGAAGCAACAAATATGCCACTCATTTGATTTCTAGCTTTATACATAGCAAACAACCACAGCCCCTCTTGAAACACAAAAAAGCTGCATAACCCCTATGCAGCTTTTTTACTATACGTTCAATAAGTTTAACAGATTCAACAGAAACATGATCAAAATTTATGAAAAGATATGACCAATGACACTGTAAAAAGTTAGAAATTTATAGCTCGTTATTGCTAGAAAATAATTTTTTTCTCGCCTATATATTGTTGCATATGAAAAGAAGCTAAATTGCTGTGATGAGCATGATTCGGATTTCGTTCGATACTTTGCAGGTTTTTTTCAGCTTCTTGTATGATCTGCATTAGCTCTTGATGTCTTTTATTTTGAGTATCTAAATAAGCCCAATACCCTAATACAAAGACGATACCCACACACAACACTATTAATACTTTATTGATCATTATTATTATCTCTATGTTTTTAATGTTAATGATCTTAACAAAAAATTATAGCTTTGTGAATATTTTCACATTTATTTACAATAACACACTCTTATTCAAATTATTGAAAATAAAAGTTATTTTAAAAATATCATTAAAAAACCTACTAAATACTAAACTTTTCCATTGAAAAGTAATTTTATTTAATAAGAGCTTATTTTAGTTATTTTTAATATTATCTTTTTATCGGTTTTAACTCTTAAGTTATTTTAAAGATAGAGCATAGACAAATGTGTATATGGCTTGAAATTTGTTTTTCTTTGCTAAGCTTTAAATGAGATAAAAAGGAGCTATTTTCGTTAATGTACTTTTCTTTAAAATTGTTTCTTTAGCGACTAATTTCTATGTTGCATGTTTAGCATGGAAAGTAAAAATTCATCTCAAAGAAATCTTCATCTTATTTAAAAATATTTTTCTCCTTTAACTCTATTGGTTGACTAGCAAAATTACGTCCAAGTTTCATCGTTCTATAAATCGCACCAAGCTTTCTATTTTCATAGCTTCATTCCAATAAACGCTACGATAAACTGTATTCAGATAAAAAATTAAATCAGGAGAATACATCATGTTTGATATGCGTTTATCTCACGAGCGTGGTGCAGCACATCATGGTTGGTTACAATCAAAACATAGCTTTTCATTTGCTAACTATTGGGATCCTAAACAAGTTGGTTTTTCGGATCTGCTTGTAATTAACGATGATAACGTTGCTCCATCTAAAGGCTTTGGTACTCACCCTCACCGTAATATGGAAATTATTTCCTATGTACTTGAAGGTGCATTAGAGCATAAAGACTCGATGGGTACAGGCTCTGTGATTGTGCCGGGTGACATTCAGCTGATGAGTGCAGGTCGTGGCGTTGCTCATAGTGAATTTAACCACTCAGCTCAAGAAGGCGTTCATTTCTTGCAAATTTGGGTTGTTCCAAATGAAGTGAATACAGAGCCAGGCTATCAACAAGTTCATATTGATGAAGCAGACAAACGCGGTAAATTGCATTTGATCATCTCACCAAAAGGTGGCGAGAAAACTTTATCGATCAAACAAGACATTAATATTTACTCAGGTCTTTTTGATGGTGAAGAAACTGCTGACTTTGTGATTCCTGATGGTCGTTATGTGTACCTACATGTTGCTAAAGGTCGTGTTGATGTAAATGGTAAAACCTTTAACACTGGCGATGCTGCACGTATTCGTGAAGGTGGAAGCTTATCGTTTACCAATGGTGATAACGCCGAAATTTTGATTTTCGATATGCGTCCTGAAGAAGTTCCAACCATGCCATAAAATCAATTAAGCCCTCACATAAACTTTATGTGAGGGCTTTTTATCGTTACTTGGACTTATAAAAATTCTAACTCTGCTCAATGCTCTTCTGAACGCGCCATCTCTGTGTTGATATAACTCATGATCATAGTGGTTAGCCCCTGTACCATTTCATCAAAACTAATATAAGGGTTTGGCAAAATAAGATGCCGTGCGACATTAAAAATTCCACTATTGATACAGATATATGTAATTACGGGTAAATTATTAATTTTTAGGTATTTGGGATTATGCATCATATATTTCATGATGACTTCCATTAAAGCCTGTTCAATTTTGGGAATGTATTTATCGTACTGCAATTCCCCTGCATAGCGCAAAACAGTCAAATAGCGGTCATTATTTTTCTTTAATAAATCACTAAAAGTATAAAAAATCATTTCAATGACAGGCTCTAACTCCAACTGTAAAATCGTCGGTGTAAGCTCTGTAATCATGTCCAGAATTTCCCGAACAAAAAAGTGATTCATCGCATCATAAATTTCTTCTTTATTTTTAAAATATTCGTATAAAGACCCGACACTCACTCCTGCAATTTCTGCAATATGACGTGTCGTGGTTCCACTCGGTCCATGAAGTGCCACCGCAATAAAACCTGCTTCAATAATCGTGTCGACAGTGACTTTGGCTCGAGTTTGACGAGGTTTACGCGTAGTCATACGATCTAATCAATAATCCGAACATAAAGTCAGATTAGCATGTAATCTAACTCGGTAGAAATAAAAAAACAAAATCCGAATAGTTGTCAAACTTAATCAGAAAAACTGAGAAAAACAGATCTCAACTTATCAATCAATCGATGCTTTTATTTACTATTTTCCGAGATCAGGAATAAATTTAATTTGTTATATTTCAAAAATATAAATCAAATTTATTTAAAATTATTATTACAAAGAATGTCTATAAAATACTTTTATATATTTAAAAATTTACCCGAATTGAATCCGAACATAATGTCAGATTAATATGAAAAAATTAAAGAAGACTCTTTAAGCAGCTCTTTTGTCTGCCTCGGTTCTTCTTCCGTTATTCAGCCAAATAATCAAACAAATAACGGAGCAACAACACCGTAGTCAATGCAGAGAATCATCTGTTTTTGAAAATGGAATTTTACAGTGCTTTGTTGATCATTGAGTTTATTGATTTTCATCAAAATGCACCACTACTTTGCTTCAGGGTGTCGCCATGATCTCGACCGCAGTTAAAAAATCATTCAACAAACTTAAATTTCAGCGTGAAATTGAGCTACCAGATTTTGCTAGCAAAAGCTCAATTCCAATCAGACATTTAAATATTGGTTTTGATGGTAAAGAAATTGATGTCAGATTCTATATGGACAATCAATTTGCTACTTTGTTTTTTGCCACACTCTCAGTGTTTTTAACTTATGGCGAAGATCTGGTGATTGAAACCGCTCGCCATCACCGTGAATTTATCAAAGATCCAATATTAAAGCAGCGAGTAACGTCGTTGATTGGCCAAGAAGCAATTCATTCAAAATTGCACAATGAATATAACGATGCCCTTCAAGATGCTGAATATCCTGTTGCACTATATCGTTTTCTTGGCTCAAACTTCTTTAAGTATGTTTTCTTAAAGTTTCCACAGCCACTCAAATTATCAATGATGGCAGGTATTGAGCATTTTACTGCGGTACTTGCTGAATACATGATGAAGCATGAAAAGAACTTCTATTATTCAGATGATGAAAAAAGCCGTGCATTGTGGATGTGGCATATGCTTGAAGAATCTGAACATAAAGATATCGCCTACGATGTCTATCAACTTTTAAATGGTAGCTATGCACTACGCGCGTCTGGTTTCTTCCTCGCGTTATTTACAATCTTAGGTTTAATTCCTGCAACTACATTATTTGTGCCTGTGTTAAGAAAGCCACAAGAGATGCTGACTTTGAAATTCTGGAAAGATGCTCGTCGTGGTGTCGGCTTAATCTTTGGTCCAAAAGACGGAGTTTTCGGCAGTACGATTGGTCAAATTCTTGACTACTTACGCCCAGACTTTCATCCAAATGATCATGATACAACTGAATATCTTGAGTATTACAAAAAGAAATTGCTGACCGAAGGCGGCGCAATTGCTCCTTACTTTGTTAAAGAATTTACCCCACCAGTACGCATGTCTTAATCGTCCTGCATTTCCAGCTATCAAAGAGGTAGCTGGTATCTCTTCAAGCTATTTATGGATGAATCATGATTTTATTTGGCAAAAAGAAAGTTAAACCAAGCCAAAAAGCTTATGCCGTAGTGACGGGTGCAGGCAGTGGGATTGGTCGAAGTTTTGCAATTGAACTTGCGAAACGTGGTGGCAGCGTAGTGTGTGCAGATATTAATCTCGAAGCTGCTGAAGAAACAGTAAAACTTCTTGAACAAGAAGGTGCAAAAGCTTTTGCTATGCGCTGTGATGTGGGTAATGCTGAACAGGTTAACCATCTCGCTGAAACTGCTGAAATCTTGCTTGGGCACCCTGTAACTCTTGTCATTAATAATGCTGGTGTGGGTTTGGGTGGTAAATTTGACGAACTCAGCCTAGAAGACTGGAACTGGGTCATGAATATTAACCTATGGGGAGTTATTCATGGTTGTCACGCATTTGTTCCCAAGTTTAAAAAGTTAGGTTACGGCGCGATTATTAATGTGGCATCTGCGGCATCTTACACGGCTGCACCAGAAATGACTGCTTATAACGTGACTAAAGCAGGTGTGCGTGCGCTTTCAGAAACGCTTTCTGCCGAACTGCGTAAGTTTAACATTAAGGTGAACGTGCTCTGCCCGACGCTAGTACCTACCAATATCATTAAAAATGGTCGAATTCCCGGACGCTATTCAAAGCTGGCAGACCATGCACTGATGAACTATGCGCTGACCACAAGTGATGATGTTGCAAGATTAACCCTTAATCGCCTTGATCAGGATGAGATGTATACCATTCCTCAAATTGATGCGAAGTTATTCTGGCTAATGAAACGTGCATCCCCAAGCTTGTATACCAAGTTCCTTGGTACATCGTACAAATTATTTAAATAAGAAATTTATAGGTAGTACACATATGACTGCGCAAATGAAAACAAATGCATCAGCAAAAAAAGCTGTCAAATCACCAAGCCATATTTTCGATACTTTTATTGTGGGTGCGGGCATTTCAGGGATCGCTGCTGCCATTCGCCTAGATCAAGTTGGTTATACCAATTATAAAATTATTGAAAAAGCTAGCCGCGTGGGTGGAACATGGCGTGAGAACACCTATCCGGGTTGTGGTTGCGATGTACCTTCTGCTCTTTATTCTTACTCATTTGCACCAAGTGCAAAATGGAGCCATTTATTTGCACGCCAACCAGAAATCTTAAGTTATCTGGAAGATGTGAGTAACGAGTTTAATGTTACCTCTAAAATCGAATTTAATAATGAATTGCTGAATGCCGCGTGGGATGATTCACGTCATGTGTGGGTACTTGACACCACCACTGGTCAATATTTATCTAAAACCGTTATTTTTGCCACAGGTCCAATTACCGAAGCTCAAATTCCATGTCTTGAAGGCTTAGAAACATTTAAAGGCGAAATGTTCCATTCAGCGAAATGGAACCATGATTATAATTTGACAGGTAAACGCATTGCCGTGATTGGTACTGGTGCATCTGCTATTCAGTTTGTGCCACAAATTCAACCAAAAGCGAAAGAACTTTTTGTATTCCAACGTACAGCACCTTGGGTATTACCAAAACCAGATACAGACTTGGGCGAGTTTAGTAAATCAGTCATTGCTAAATATCCGGCTATTCAGGCGAGCTGGCGTAAAAGTGTAGCGTTAACACTGAATGCAATTAACTTTGGTTTACGTAACCCTCTTGCGCTAAAACCAGTAAATGTATTGGGTAAGCAATTACTTAAATTGCAAATTAATGACCCAGTGCTACGTAAAAACGTAACGCCGAACTTTGACATTGGTTGTAAACGTATTTTATTCGCTAACAATTATTATCCAGCACTACAAGCACCAAACACAACCCTGATCCCTCATGGTTTAGTGAAAGTTGAAGGCAATACGGTGGTTGCTGCGAATGGTGAACGCCACGAAGTTGATGTGATTATTTGGGGTACAGGCTTTGAAGTATCTCATCCACCAATTGGTAAACGTGTCCACAATGAAAAAGGTCAATGTTTACAAGATATTTGGAAAGATAGTTCACCAGAGGCTTATTTAGGAACCAACATTGAAAATGTACCAAATGCATTTTTAATTTTAGGACCTAACGTACTGGTTTATGATTCTTTCATTGGTTTAGCAGAGGCACAGCTCGACTATATCGTAGATGGCTTATTGAAAATTAAAAACAAAGGAATTAGCAAGTTAAATGTTAAATCTGATGTGATTAAAAAGCATAATGATTTAGTACAAAAGCACTTACAAACAACGGTATTTAATAGCGGCGGATGTAAGAGTTATTATCTTGATGCCAACGGTCGTAACTTTGCTGCATGGCCTTGGTCATTGAAAAAACTTAAACAACGTTTGAAAAAAGTAGATTTGAAAGATTATGAAGTGACGTATCAAACGACAAAAACTCACTAATTTGTATTTTCGATCAAATCAGTTGTAAGAAATAGGCAGTGTATTTTAGTTTTTCATGAAATACACTGCCTTCTTCGTTGAATATCTTCAAGAAATAAAAAAACAGGATAAAGATGAAAGAAGGACAATCAAGCCGTACTGCTGAAGCCGCTGCTGCATTACGGGCCAATCATTTTCAAAATACACAGAACCCTGTATTTTCAGATCCTTATGCTTTTGAACTAACCAGTAAAGGCTGGAAAAAACTTCTCTCTAGTTCACTGATTATTAAAGTGATGAATTCTGCGGTTTTAAACCGTACTTTAGGTCTACTTACTGGACAAGTGGTCGGTCGCTCTCGCTATGCCGAAGATTTACTTGCTCAGGCAGTTCAACAAAATACTCAACAATATGTATTAGTGGGTGCTGGCCTAGACTCTTTTGCACTACGTGAATCGCACCATTACCCTACTTTGAAAATTTTTGAAGTTGATCATCCTGATACTCAAGCGGCCAAACAAGCCAAGCTAAAAAAGTTAGGAAATATTCCTACTACCGTTGAGTTTGTCGCGATTAACTTTGAAAAAGAGTCTATTTCGGAAGCTCTGATCAGAAGTCTCTATGATCAATCTGCTCCTGCATTTTTTTCATGGTTAGGCACAACGCACTATTTAAACCCCGAAACCACGCTGCAAACTTTAAAAAGTATTGCTGAATTTGCCGCAAACGGTAGCGAAGTGGTACTCGACTATTCGACCGATTTTCAGGAATTAAACGGTATTGAGCGACTTGGAAGTATAGGCGTTGCACAATTTACCCATTTGCTGAAAGAGCCTTTACTAGGTCAATTTAAACCAATAGATTTACATCAGGCCGTGGAGCAGATGGGATTTGAAGTAGTCGAAGACTTATCAGGTGAAGCCATTACTGAACGATATTTTAATGCACGGACCGATGAAATTCGCCACACCTCAGCAACACGGTTATTGCATTTGCGTTTAAATAGAAACTAATGTTAAAGCCAACTTAAACTTTAAGTTGGCTTTTTTAATTGAGGTTAATACCATCGTTACCAGCTTGAACGCGGCTTTGGCCCATCGACATGCTGATTTAAAAATTGGCGTAAATGATCTAGAAAATGCGCGACTTTAGGTGACAGATTCAGTCTCTCTAAATACACCGCATAGACATCTGCTGGTGGTGTCTCATAATCTTCAAGCACTTGAACTAATCTACCACTTCTTAAATATTTTGCTACGTCCCACTCTGCTCGCATCAAAATACCGTAGCCTTCTAAAGCCCAATTTAATGCGACTGCACCATCATTGGTACTCAGTTGCCCATGAACTTTAACAGTTTCAACTTGTTTGCCATGACTTAACCGCCAATTACCATAAGCTGAATCATTTTGCCGAATCACAATACACTGATGCTGTGTTAAATCATGGGGAGTAAGCGGTTGGCCTGCTGTTTTTAAATAGCTAGGTGAGGCACATAATAAACGGCGGTTGGCTACCAATTTTTTTGCAATTAGACGTGAATCAGGTATTTCGCCAAAGCGGATTGAGACATCAATGGCTTCATCTGGCAGATTAATCGGGCGGTCTGTTAAATGCAGTTGGACATCGACATCAGGATAGATTTTGGAAAATGTAGAAATCGCTGGCGCAATATAAGAACGACCAAAGCCTAAAGGTGCATTCACACGCAGTACCCCTTTGGGTGCTGCCCGACTACTTGAAACCAAACGCTCCATTTCATCAATCTCTTTTAAAATACGAACCGCATTTTCAAAGTAGACCTCACCTTCACTGGTTAAACTAATTCGCCGTGTTGTTCTATTTAAAAGTCTTACGCCTAAACGCTCTTCAAGTTGAGTTAAACGTCTAGAAACCGCAGGTGGAGTCAAGTTTAACTCTCGTGCCGTCGCGACAAGACTTCCTTGTTTAACCAATAAACAAAAGAAAGCTAATTCCGTATCTGCATTCATGATTATTAAGTTTTTTGCAATAGTGATTTAACTTTATATCGATTCATCAGTTTTTTAAAGGGTTTAACATCCATTTCAATGTTTCCCGACATAAGCCATCTCTTGTTTAAGAGCATAACAATGTCCGCAGAAGGAATGCTGCGGATGAACGGGAAAAGCCATCTAGCCGAATCAATAGCGGTAAAGAAAGCGAAAACTACCAATCAGGATTGGTAGTCATGAATATGGAGTCATGACATGGAAATGGATATTGAAAAGCGAACGTTGCGTCGAATTACTTGGAGAATCGTACCGTTTATTATGTTGTTATACCTTATAGCCTATATCGACCGCGTCAATATTGGTTTTGCCGCACTCACCATGAAAGAAGATCTAGGCTTTACCGCCTCAGTTCTCGGGTTTGGTGCCGGAATTTTCTTTTTGGGTTATTTCTTATTTGAAGTTCCATCCAACATTATTTTGCATAAAGTCGGTGCCCGTATCTGGATTGCTCGAGTCATGGTGACTTGGGGTCTGATTGCAGCAGGAATGGCATTTGTAGAAAGTTCAACCAGCTTTTACGTTATGCGATTTTTACTCGGTGTTGCCGAAGCAGGTTTCTTTCCGGGCATTATTTTGTACTTAACTTACTGGTTTCCTGCACGACATCGCGCTGGTGTGATTGCTTTATTTATGGCAGCCGCCCCAATTGCCACAGCAGTTGGTTCACCAATCTCTGCCGCGTTACTTGAAATGCATGGAATTTGGGGACTCGCTGGCTGGCAATGGATGTTCATTATTGAAGCAATACCAGCACTCATCTTAGGCGTTGTGGTTTTTAAATATATGACTGACCGCCCTGAACAAGCCACTTGGTTAAAACAGGATGAACGCGAATGGCTTGTAAAAACGATGAAAGAAGAAGATGTCGGGAAAAATGCACCTCAGCATCACAGCATTCTTCGCGGTCTTGCCAACCCACGAGTACTTGCCCTTGCATTGATTTATTTCGGAACGTCAGCTGGGCTTTATACCCTCGGTATCTGGGCACCACAAATTATTAAACAGCTTGGGGTAACGTCTATGACTGTCGGGCTTTTAAATGCCATTCCACCAATCGTTTCTGTCATTGCCATGGTTTTATGGTCTCGACACTCTGACCGCACCAATGAACGTACATGGCATGTTGCTCTTGCATGTTTAACCGCAGCAGTTGGTCTCGCAATTGCAGCAGGCACACACAACGTCATTGGATTAATTGCCGCACTTACCATTGTGAATGTCGGTATTAGTTGTGCCAAGCCACCGCTATGGAGCATGCCAACCATGTTCTTGTCAGGATCAGCCGCAGCAGCAGGCATCGCCACGATTAACTCAATTGGGAATTTAGGTGGTTTTGCAGGCCCTGCCATGATCGGCTGGATTAAAGATCAAACTGGGGATTTTACAGGTGGGCTCTATTTTGTTGCGGGCTTACTGATTATCTCGACCTTACTAACACTAGTGCTGAGCTTCTCCCAAAAAGTGAAAGTAAACGCTGCCAAAGCAACCCAATAACCCTATTTACACCAATTAGATCTGAACAAGTTTCTTCAAGGAGCACAACATGGACAAAGATATTGCAGTCCAGTCCCTTACGGACACTATGGCCAAATTTACGGCTTATATTGGAAAACGCCTACCTAAAGATGTGAAAAGCAAGTTAATTGAACTGCGTACTTTAGAAACCAATCCATTGGCTAAATCAGTTTATGACTCGATGGAAGAAAATCAGCAAGCTGCGGATAAACTCAACCGCCCAAGCTGCCAAGACACGGGTGTTATTCAATATTTTGTTGAAGCAGGTGCTAACTTCCCTTTGCTTGGTGAACTTCAAGATATTTTGAGCGAAGCAACTGCTGAGGCAACTCGTATAGGTCCTTTACGTCACAACGCTGTGGAAACCTTCGATGAAAAAAATACGGGCACAAATACAGGTACTCAAATTCCATGGTTAGACTGGCGTATTGTGCCTGAACTCGACACTTGTACCATTGATGTCTATATGGCGGGTGGCGGTTGTACCCTACCGGGTGCGGCAAAAGTTTTAATGCCAGGTCAAGGCTACGAAGGCGTTGCTGAATTTGTGATGGATGTTATTACCGAACGCGGTGTAAATGCCTGCCCACCGTTACTGGTTGGTGTAGGCGTATCAACTTCGGTTGAAACCGCAGCTCGTCTTTCTAAACTCGCGATTATGCGTCCGGTTGACTCAACAAGTGAGAACCCACGCGCTGCCTTAATGGAACAACTGTTAGAACAAGGTCTTAATGAAATTGGTATTGGTCCTCAGGGGCTCACAGGGAATAACAGCGTAATGGGAGTCAATATTGAATCTTCTGCACGCCACCCATCAACCATTGGGGTTGCCGTAAATACAGGTTGCTGGGCACATCGTCGTGGCAAAATTAAGATTAACCCAGATATGTCGTATGAAATCTTGTCTCATGAAGGAGTTGTACTATGAAAAAAATTCTGACAACTCCTATTAAAGATGAAGATCTTTTAGACCTTAAAGTCGGTGATGTCGTTTATTTGACTGGCCGTTTAGTGACTTGTCGCGATGTTGCCCATCGCAGACTGATCGAACAAGGTCGAGAACTGCCAGTTAACCTTGAAGGCGGAGCGATTTTTCATGCTGGCCCTATTGTGCGCAAAAAAGGTGAAAACGACTTCGAAATGGTTTCGATTGGCCCAACAACCAGTATGCGGATGGAAAAATTCGAGCGGGAATTTATCAAGCAAACTGGCGTTAAGCTCATTGTGGGTAAAGGTGGCATGGGACCAGAAACAGCTGCTGGATGTCAGGAAAATATTGCAGTTCATGCGATTTTCCCAGGTGGATGCGCAGTACTTGCAGCAACTTTGGTTGAAGAGATTGAAGGCGCTGAATGGCAAGACCTAGGTATGCCAGAAACCCTTTGGATTAACCGTGTGAGAGAATTTGGTCCGCTCATTATTTCTATCGATACCAAAGGCAACAACCTGATTCAACAAAACAAAGTTGAATTTCAAGCCAAGAAAGCACCGATTTTAGAAAAAATTAGTAAGGAACTAAGCTTTATTAAATAAACCATTCTTTAATGAAGGGAAAGCAAAAGCACCCTTCATTTTTTTATTTTTGTACTAAACGCATGGCATGAGGTGTTTTCCCATGCCATCTTTTATAAGCATGAATAAAACTGGCAGGTTCGGCATAACCTAACCACTCGGCAATCTGCTCAACCGAAACTTTTGGTAATGCCAAATATTGCTCAGCTAGAACTTGTCTGACCTCTTCACGTATCTGAATAAAAGTCATCCTTTCTGATGCCAAGTGACGGCGTAAAGTTCGTGCATTTAAATGCAATCGGTCAGCCACGATTTGCATAGAAGGCATTTCCCCTCGCACATTCATAAGTTGCTGTTGCACTAAGGTTGTAAATTTATTTTGTGATTGGCGTTTCTCTAATATTTGTCGGCACTGTTCTTCAGCTGTATGTAAAACCAATTCATTTGCCATAAGCAACTTTTGGTCTACTTTTTGCGGATCAAGAATTACAAAGCTTTTCGCAGCACCAAATTCAGGCATCACACCAAATAAGTTCTGATAAGGCTCGGCATCACCTTTGGGTTGGAAAGAAAAAGCCAAATATTGGCAAAAATTGTCCTGCACCAAATCTCGCTGTACCGTAATGAGTGCGGCGGCATCGCGTTCAATAATGAATTGACGCACTGAAGATGGAATATCTTGCTCATCAATTTCGATACGGATTCCTTGCGGTGTATCCGACACATCAAAGCGTGTAAAAGCAAAGGTTAAAGTAAAATAGGTTAAAGCCAAATCTAGTGCTTCACGAATGCTCGCACTACTCATCAGAGCCATACCTAATGGCCCAAATGTGGTGAAATGATAGCGCGTACCTACCTCTAAACCTAATGTTGGTCTGTCTCCCAGTTGCTCAACCAAGTTATGAATCAGCTGTAATTCCTGATGGCCTGTCACCACCATATTAGGGTCGAGTAATTGTTGTTGGCTAAGCCCAGTCCCTTTTAAAATCGTCTCATAAGAAATGCCTGATTCCACCGCAAAATCAGCCATTAACCGAACACTATGTACACTGCGTTCAAAAGCCCATGCATACTTCACTGTATTGCTCAGAATGTCCTCGAATCACAATATTTTGTCCTCATCCATCCTCTAAATCAAGCAAATAAACGTCTATTCTGCATACAGGAAATTGCGATTTTTTCGCTCACTGTTTTTAAGGATTTAGAGCAGCCCATGTTTAATTCGTCGTCTAATTCAAATAAAAATGTACGCATCGCCATTATTGGCACTGGTTTTGGTGGTCTAGGACTTGCCATTCGTCTCAAACAAGCAGGTTTTGAACAATTTACGCTCTTTGAAAAAGCTGCTGATGTAGGTGGTGTCTGGCGTGACAATACTTATCCGGGCGCTGCCTGTGATGTGCCTTCTCATCTGTATTCTTTTTCTTTTGAACAAGAGCTAGGCTGGAAAAATCGTTTTGGCACCTCTCAAGAGATTTATCAATATTTACGTCACTGTGCGGATAAATATGATCTTCGCCCGCACATCAAATTTAATACTGAAATAGCCAGTGCCGAATTTGATGCCCTACAAGGTGTATGGCACATTCAAAGCACGACTGGCGAACAGTTTGAAGCTGAATTTTTAGTCGGTGCGGTGGGTCAGCTTAACCGCCCTGCCTATCCAAAACTTAAAGGTATTGAAAACTTTAAAGGTAAAGCATTCCACTCAGCGCGTTGGGATCATGACTATGATTTAACTGGCAAACGTGTTGCGGTAATCGGTACTGGTGCAAGTGCAATTCAGTTCGTACCTGAAATTGCAAAACAAGTAGCACATCTAGACGTTTACCAACGCTCTGCACCTTACGTGATTCCAAAACCAGATCGGGTTTACCAACCTTTAGAGAAAAAGGCTTTCCGTAAACTGCCGATCTTGCAAAGTCTGGACCGTGCCTTGCAATATGGACACCATGAAATTCGTTTACTGGCTTTTACAACCTCACTCAATGAAATGCCTTTGGTGGAATATTTATTCCAACGCCACATCCGTAAAGTCGTTAAAGATGGGAAGTTGCGCCATCGCCTAATGCCAGATTATCCAATTGGTTGTAAACGTATTTTAATCTCTAACCATTGGTATGAAACACTGACTCAACCTCATGTCGATGTGATTAATACGGGCATTCAAGAAATTACTGAAAACGGTATTTTAGATACTGAAGGAAATCTGCGTGAAGTCGACACCATTATTTATGGTACGGGCTTTGCCGCAACGGAATTTATGGCGCCAATGCAGATTACAGGTCTTGATGGCCGCACCTTAAAAGACACATGGAAAGATGGTGCAGAAGCTTATCTCGGCTTAACTGTGAGCGGCTTTCCAAACTTCTTTATGTTGTATGGACCAAACACTAATCTTGGGCACAACTCAATTGTGTATATGATTGAAAGCCAAGTAAATTATATTTTAGATGCCATTCAAACAACCCTACAAAACAAACTTTTGTTCACCAATGTTCGTGCAGAAGTTCAACATGAGTTTAATCAAAGCATTCAAGAAAAAATGAAAAAAACCGTCTGGGCACAAGGCTGTACCAGTTGGTATCAGACTGCTGACGGCAAAAATACCAATAACTGGCCAGGTTTTACCCTTGAATATCGACAACGTACTCGCTGCTTCGATATTGAAAACTACACTCAGATTTCGGCTATTTCTTAAACAAGCTTCACCATAGGAAATGAGAAAAATAAACGGAGAATTTTATGAAGTCTTTTAAAAATAAAGTCGCAGCTGTGACAGGTGCGGGTTCTGGTATTGGACAAGCAATTGCTATTGCATTGGCAAAACAAGGTTGCCATCTGGCACTTTCCGATATTAGTGAAGCTGGATTAGCTAAAACAGTCGAGCTTTTGGCACCTTATTCTGTCAAAGTCACCACTCAAAAAGTTGATGTAGCTAAGCGTGATGAAGTGGCCACTTGGGCAAAGGCAGTAGTAGATGAACATGGCCAAGTTAACCTGATTTTTAATAATGCTGGTGTCGCAATTGGTAGTACGGCTGAAGGTGTGAGCTACGAAGACCTTGAATGGCTCATTGGTATTAATTTTTGGGGCGTAGTTTATGGCACCAAAGAGTTTTTACCTTACTTAAAGCAAAGTGGTGATGGGCATATTATTAATATTTCCAGTATGTTCGGCTTAACAGCTCAACCAACTCAAAGTGCTTATAACGCCAGTAAATTTGCCGTTCGTGGTTTTACTGAATCATTGCGCCAAGAACTCGATCTACAAAATGCTGGAGTGAGTGCGACCTGTGTGCATCCGGGTGGTATTCGTACAAATATTGCCAAAGCTGCCCGCATGAATAATAGCGTCCAGTCTTTAGGAATGGATCCTTTAAAAAGTCAGGATGCTTTCGATAAATTACTTCGCACCCCTGCTGATGATGCAGCTCAACAAATTTTAGAAGCTGTTCGTAAAGACCGTCGCCGCTTACTAATCGGAGCCGATGCGAAAGCCGTTGATGTGATCCAGCGTATTCTTCCACAGGGTTACCAAAAGATTTTTGCAACTGCGACTGCCTTGCAAACTCGCCTACTCAACAAATCAGCAAAATAAAAACAGTGGTCAGCATACTCTTTATTTTAAGAGATGCTGACTGTCATTAGGCTTAGTATGAGTCCTTATTATGAAGCAGCTTCTTGCATGGACTATTCGTACCACGCTACGTCCAGCTTTATCCCCTAAAACCCCACTAAAGCTACAACGTTTTTGTAGTGATGCAGCCAGTGCAATTGTGCTTGGGCCACGTGGCTATAAAACAAAAAAGCAAACCATTGCGCAAGTACCGACAGTTCATATTCAGCCCAAAACGACTCAATCAGGACTCGGCATCTTATATTTACATGGCGGAGGCTATGTGGTGGGTAGCTCAAAAAGTCACACTAAGCTTGCTGCTCAAATCGGACATGCAGCTCAAGCACAAGTCTGGTTACCTGAATATCGCCTAGCCCCAGAACACACAAGCCCTGCTGCGATTGAAGATGTCATTGCTGTCTATAAAGCTCTACTTGCTCAAGGACAAGACCCGAAAAAACTCGTGATTGCTGGCGATTCTGCTGGCGGTGGACTGAGTTTAAGTGCTGTAATTGCGATACGAAATGCAGGGTTACCGTTACCAGCAGCATTAGTTTTACTTTCACCTTGGGTTGACTTAAACCTTTCTGGAAGCACGATGAAAACTCATGCTGCTCAAGATGCAATGCTGTCAGAAGACTGGTTAGCTTGGTGTGCAAAAAACTATTGCGGACAAAAATCGGCAACCGATCCAACCTGTTCCCCACTCTATGCCGACTTAACGGGATTACCATCTGTTTTAATTCATGTCGGTACCGAAGAAGTTTTATTAGACGATGCAAAACGTCTCGCTGAACAAACCGAAAAGTATGGTATTCCGACGAACTTAAGGGTTTATGACCGAGTCGGACATGTTTTTCAGTTCCACGCGGGTATACTAAACGAATCTAATGACTCGATTGAGCGCATTGGGCAATTCATTGATAAACATACACAGTCAATATAAAAATATCGCCAGAGAGGAGTCCTCGGCATGACAACAAACAATTATGACTATGATTACCTCATTATTGGTTCAGGCTTTGGTGGTAGTGTTTCTGCTTGCCGTCTAACCGAAAAAGGCTACTCTGTTGCTGTAATGGAAATGGGGCGACGCTGGGAAGCTAAAGATTTTGCTAAAAATAACTGGAATACCCGTCGCTGGATTTGGCGCCCGGGCATGAAACTTTTTGGTTATTTCAACATGCGTTTTTTTCGCCATGTCACCATTATTTGCGGTAATGCTGTAGGTGGCGGTTCAATCACCTACGCCAATACCCTACTTGTTCCACCTGAACATATTTGGGATGAAGGCACGTGGGCAGATGCCGCGGACTGGAAAAATGAAATGCCGCAGCACTATGCTGAAGCAGAACGCATGCTTGGTGTGACGGATAATAAAATTTTCGGTCCTGCCGACCACATGCTCAAAAAAATGGGCGATGCAGTTGGGGTTGGACATACGTTTAAACCGACGCGCGTTGCAACTTTCTTTCCACCCGAAGGTGAACAAGGCGGCAAGACCTACCCTGACCCATATTTTAACGGCGAAGGTCCAAACCGCGGAACCTGTACCGCATGTGGCGGTTGTATGACAGGTTGTAAACACAACGCAAAAAATACCTTAGATAAAAACTATTTGTACTTTGCCGAAAAAAATGGCGCCAAGGTTTACGAAGAAACCAAAGTCGTTGACGTTAAACCACTCAATGGTAAAGCCGATGGCAGCGATGGCTATGAAGTTACAACTGAATGTTCGAGCTCATGGTTTAATAAACAACGCCGTACATGGCGTGTTCGTAACGTGATTTTCTCTGCATCTTCTTTGGGTACGCAAGAGATGTTATTCCGTTTAAAACAGTCTGGTTCACTGCCAAATATCTCTGATGATTTGGGTAATCGGGTTCGTACTAATGCCGAGTCGATTTTAGGCGTTCGCTTTTTTGGTAAAGATGTCGACATGAGTAAAGGTGTTGCCATTGGTTCAAGTATTTACCTTGACCATGACACTCACATTGAAGCGACTCGTTACCAAACTGGTTCAGATGCCATGGGCCTCATGTGTACTTACATGGCTAAAGGCAAACCGGGCTGGACGCGTATTTTCTTTTGGTTATGGGCACTTATTTGCCATCCATTTATTTTCCTTCGCATGAGTAATCCTGTCAGTTTCGCGCGTCAGACTTTAATTTTTTTGGTGATGCAAACAGCAGATGCCTCCATCAACATGCGCTTGAAACGTAATTGGTTCTGGCCTTTTGGCAAAGTATTATCGAGCGAAGGTAAAAAGCTACCTGTGTATATTCCACAGGCCAATGCATTTACCGAAAAAGTTGCCAAAATGTTTAATGGTCATCCAATGACGACTATTACCGAAATTTTGTTTAATGTACCTTTTACAGCCCACTGTATGGGTGGTTGCGCAATTGCTTCAAGCCCAGAGCGCGGCGTGGTAGATGGACAAAACCGCGTGTTTAACTATAAAAACTTATATGTTGTAGATGGTTCAATGTTAGGTGCCAATTTGGGCGTTAACCCAAGTCTTACCATTACAGCTCTTGCAGAACGCGCAATGTCTTATATTCCGGCTAAACATACTTTGGATGAGCAACAAGGTTATAGAGCAGAGGCAGAAACCATAGAGATCACTAAAGCTTCTGCTTAAAATAGAAATTTGTTTTATAAAAAAAGCCTATTTTAAAATAGGCTTTTTTCTTTCGCTTTTTTAATTACATCGCTACGGCTTTAGCACGAACTGCATGCAATTTTTTATAGCTTTCGATTAGACGTAAATGGCGATCAAGTCCTTCTAGTTTCATGCTTGTTGGTGTTAAACCATAGAAACGAACGCTACCATCGACAGAACCTAATACTGCATCCATTCGCGTGTCACCAAACATACGACGGAAATTAGTCAGGTAGTCTTCAAGCTCTAGTTCCTCATCTAACATCACTTCAAGCACCACGTTCATGCACTGATAGAACAAGCCACGTTCAACGGTGTTGGTGTTATATTGCAAGTAAGTTTCGACAAGCTCTTTTGCTTCTTCAAATTGTTGTAAAGCAACATAAATCAGTAATTTCAGTTCTAAAATGGTGAGCTGTCCCCAAACTGTATTGTCATCAAACTCGATGCCAATGAGTGTGGTGATTTCAGTGTAATCGTCTAGCTCACACTCCTCTAAGCGCTCAACTAATGCCTCAAGCTGCTCATCATCCAAACGATGCAGATTTAAAATATCTTCACGGAATGAAAGTGCCTTATTGGTGTTGTCCCAAATCAAATCTTCAACAAGATAAATTTCTGAATAATCCGGTACTAAAATACGGCAAGCTGTCGCACCTAAGTGCTCGTATACTGCCATATATACTTCTTTGCCCATCTCTTCGAGAATACCGAACAATGTTGCAGCTTCTTCTGCATTCGACTCTTCGCCTTCGCCAGAAAAATCCCATTCAACAAAGTCATAGTCAGATTTAGAGCTAAAGAAGCGCCAAGATACCAAACCGCTTGAGTCAATAAAGTGCTCAACAAAGTTGTTCGGCTCAGTGACCGCATTACTTTGGAAAGTCGGTTGAGGCAAATCATTTAAGCCTTCAAAACTACGGCCTTGAAGTAATTCAGTCAGACTACGTTCTAACGCAACTTCAAAACTTGGATGCGCACCGAAAGATGCAAACACCCCACCTGTACGCGGGTTCATCAAAGTCACACACATTACAGGGAACTGACCACCTAACGATGCATCTTTAACTAATACAGGGAAACCTTGCTCTTCTAAGCCTTTAATACCAGCAACAATACTCGGGTATTTTGCTAATACGTCTTCAGGAACGTCTGGAAGTGCAATTTCACCTTCTAAAATTTCACGTTTAACAGCACGTTCAAAAATTTCTGACAAGCATTGAACTTGGGCTTCTGCCAAAGTGTTGCCCGCACTCATACCATTACTTAAGTATAAGTTTTCAATTAAATTTGATGGGAAATAGACAACTTCACCATCAGACTGGCGCACAAAAGGTAACGAGCAAATGCCGCGCTCTACGTTACCTGAGTTGGTGTCATATAAATGCGTGCCAAGTAACTCATCATCTGGGTTGTAAATCTCAAGACAATATTCATCTAAGATTTCTTTAGGTAATTCACCATTTGGACCCGGTTTAAACCATTTTTCATCTGGATAATGCACAAATTCAGCATTGGCAATATCTTCACCCCAGAACTGATCGTTATAGAAGAAGTTACAGTTTAAACGCTCAATAAACTCGCCTAATGCAGACGCTAAAGCACTTTCTTTAGTTGCACCTTTACCATTGGTAAAGCACATCGGAGACTGGGCATCACGAATATGTAACGACCATACATTTGGAACAATATTACGCCAAGATGCAATTTCAATCTTCATGCCCAAATTTGCCAAAATAGTTGACATATTAGCAATCGTTTCTTCTAACGGTAGGTCTTTACCTTGAATATAGGTATGACTTTCTGAAGTTAGGCTTGGCAATAACAATGCTTGCGCATCTGCGTCGATGCTTTCAACTTCTTCAATAATAAATTCGGGACCCGTTTGAATCACTTTTTTAACAGTACAACGGTCAATCGAACGTAAAATCCCTTGGCGATCTTTCTCTGAAATATCGGCTGGTAATTCAATTTGAATTTTAAAGGTTTGTTTGTAGCGGTTTTCAGGGTCAACAATATTATTTTGCGATAAACGAATATTATCGGTTGGGATATCTCGAGCGGCACAATACACTTTTACAAAGTACGCTGCACACAATGCTGATGATGCTAAAAAGTAGTCAAATGGGCCCGGTGCCGAACCGTCACCCTTGTAGCGAATTGGTTGATCGGCAATTACCGTAAAGTCATCGAACTTAGCTTCCTGTCGAAGATTGTCGAGATAATTAACCTTGATTTCCATGCTGGCACCTAAATATTTTTATGTGTCAGCGCAGACACATAAAATTCTAAATATTGAAAAATAAGCCGAATCACAGCGAAGAAATTGACTTAAAAAAAGAGAGATTAAAGCCATGTGTTTAATGAAAGACTCAATTGGCTTTAATAAGATTGGCGGTATTATAGAGGGATTTTGTGCAGTTGATAACTAAAGTTAAAACATTGCTGCTCACAATGTTTTAACTTGTCTTGAATTTAGTTAAATATTGAACGTTAAAATTTAAAGGTGTAATCAACATTCAACCGCGTTTCATTGGTCGAATGAAATGTCATATTACTTGGCATATCGTTGCGGTAGTGAGAAAAACGAGCTCGCATACCTAAGCCTTTGAACTTACCTTCAGGAATTTTATAGCCCAAATCAAATTCCATCGACTCTTCTTTAAAACGCTGATCGCCATATTGCAACAAATCAATGTCTTCACCTTTTGCGTAGCGAGTCATAAAACGCAGTCCGTTTAATGAAACATCACCTACCCGCGCATTTTTAAAGTCATATTCATAACGAATCGAATAGACTTTTTCGTCTTTATTTGAATAGTCAGAGCTCATAAAATCAAGCACAACCGGACTTTCGGTTCCCGACAAAAATGGTAAACCAGTCGAGCCAAATGACTGCATGTAGCCCAAAGAAACCGTATGATTTTGATAGTTCAAACCAAATAAACCACTAATATGTCGGTTATCGATCTCTCCTATTTTTTTACTTCCAGTTTCCTCACTATTAAAAAACCGTACGTCACTTAAAAAATTAATCTGGTCATTTAAAGGCTGTTTTCCGTTAAAACCCAAAAATTGTTGCTGATAAATGTCTTTGAGTTCGGCATGGTAAGCACGTAAACGGTAGTCTTTTAACTGATAACTTCCACCTAATGTAAAAAAAGAATCGGTAGTTGCCGCTTTGTCAAAACGATGGTTGATATTGTCTGTTCCAACATCGGTATAACGAATTGAATCGCGCTGACGCACTTCATCGACATAAAAGCCTTCAAGTTGAAGATTTGGAATTTCATTTGAAACAAAGCGGATACCGCGATAAGTCTGAGGAAACAAACGCGCTGGCGATGAAAATATGGTCGGTAATTGTGGAACTAAGTCCCCCACAAAAAGCTCATTTTTTCTAAATTTAGCCTTCCCTGTAATGCCTATTTTTCCATAATAATCATCACGCGAGTTGTCGGTATTCACTGGTAATAAACCACTACGTGCATAGTCATCAGCTCGGCTTCCCATTAGGTTAAAACCTGCCATTGCCAGTACATCTACACCAAACCCAACTGTCCCTTCGGTATAACCAGACTGTCCTTTAAAAA
Source organism: Acinetobacter sp. 22301 (assembly GCF_052045285.1). NCBI lineage: Bacteria > Pseudomonadati > Pseudomonadota > Gammaproteobacteria > Moraxellales > Moraxellaceae > Acinetobacter > Acinetobacter sp. 22301. The sequence continues at coordinate 59,213 of NZ_JBQEOR010000011.1, forward strand.
TTAGACCCTGCGCCCAATCTCTACCTGCTGTATAGGGATATGGATCCTTTTTATAGTCTCGGTCAAAGTAAAAATTACGTAGTGTTAGCTCAGCTTTACTGTCTGCAAGAAATTCGGCATGCACAACTTGACTAAATAATGGGCACAAGCATACCCCCACCCACAATGGCGTCTTTTTCATTTTTTATCTCAACTATTTAATTTTTAATGGATTAAGGTGCTGTTTTAAGAGAGTAGTTTTGCTCTTTTTGACTGCGGTAAAAAGCATTACCCAAACTTAAAATCAGGAAAATAGCCAAAATAAACACCACGCCGTAATAGGCATATAGCGTTGCGGGTGCTATCCCTTTATCCAGAAAAATGCCTGCGACCGTTGGCGATAAAATTGCTCCAATTCGTCCAAAACCAATTGCATAGCCCACGCCGCGACTACGAATTTCAGCATCATAAATTGTTGGAGAAATCGAATATAAACCTGCCACACAGCCATTAATGAGTGTGCCAAGTAATAACCCCACCATGAGTGCTATGCTGACTTGAGATGAGACTGCGACAAATAGGAAAACACATGCAGACGTTAGACCTAAAAACAGGCTTAAGGCATAGAAGATTTTCATACGTGATGCCAATAAACCAATAATAGCTGCCCCGAAAATACCGCCAATACTAATTAAAATACCGGTACTTACGCCTTGTTGTGGCGACATTCCCATTGAAATTAGAATTTTTGGTGTCCAGCTCATGACAAAGTAAAAGCCAAACATCACTAAAAAGAATGCAAACCACAAACAAAGCGTTTGAAATCCAAGTTGTCCTGCAAATAATTTGACCAGTTCACTGCCATTTTGCGTGCTGATTTTTTCATAACGCGGCATAACTGGTAATTCGTTTAGCCCCATACGATTTACAGTGGCATTAATTCGTTCTAGTGCCTGTTTTGGTCGTTTCGCGAGTAAGTAATCTAAAGATTCAGGTAATAACCATGCGCTGATCAGCAGCATTGCAATGGTAGTCACCCCTCCTGCTAAAAAGATTGAACGCCAACCTAAGTGCTCAATCAATGCCAGTGATAATACTCCACCAAGCGTCGCGCCAATTCCGTAACCGGTAGACATTAAGCTCACAGCAAGACTGCGCCAACGTGCATTGGCATATTCACTTGCCAGTACATTACTACTCGCAAGGATGCCACCCACCCCAATTCCAGTAATAAACCGAAGTGCTGCTAACATGCCGTGACTTTGTACAAAAGCACAGCCCAGCATGCTCAGACCTGCAATGACAAGACAAACTAAGATGAGTAAACGGCGGCCAATTTTATCGGCTAAAGGTGCAAGAAAAATGGAACCGGCAGCCATGCCGAAAAGGCCAGCACTTAACAACAAGCCAATTTGTGCGCCTGAAAGTGACCACTCTGCTGACACGGATGGAGCAGTAAATGCCATTACCATCACGTCAAAGCCATCAATAATATTGAGACAAATACAGATCAAAATGACGAACCATTGATAGCGGCTCATATTGTTTTGATTGATCTCACTTAGAACGTCTCTTTCCATTTGTGTATCTCCCTTGGATAAGACATACACACGACATTGCTAGATGAGCGATTGGGTGGTTATGCATATCCGTATCCATAATGACCTAGAGGAATATTTGTTTTTTGAGCATCCTGCTCTTTTTCTATACTGAATATTTGGATCCAAAAAATCAACTAAAATTATAAACGGATTATTAAAAAGTATATAAACACATAAATTATATAAGTATAAAATTATTAAAAACATAAAATTAGAATGCTTGAATATTTTTATGGATCCATATTAAAAAATCTATTATGATTGATTCCAGAGCATTTTTTAGCCAAAAAAAGCTCAGTTTATTTCCAGGAAATGCAAGATGCATTTTTAAAACATCAAAGGATTGTTGTTATGAAACTCAAAAGAGTAAGCCAGCTTACATTGGGACTTTTTTTTGCCAGCCAATTGTTTTACACGGCGCAAGCAGCACCTCCAAAAAATCAACAACCACCTAACATCATGATTATTTTGGCCGATGATCTTGGCTTTTCAGATATTGGCGCTTATGGTGGCGAAATTAAAACCCCTCATATTGATAGCCTATTAAAGCAAGGAAAAATGCTTTTTAATTTTCATGCTTCATCAATGTGTTCACCTACTCGTGCACAACTTATGACAGGTGCAGATAATCACTTGGTGGGTTTAGGTGCGATGTATGAAACTTCAAAACGACAAGAAAAATTGGTTGGAGCCGATAGCCCGCGTGCACTCATCAAAATTGATGGATATTCAGGTCACTTAACGCAAAATGCTTACACACTCGCAGAAATTTTAAAGACTAAAGATTATTATACTTTCATGGTCGGTAAATGGCACTTAGGCTATGCTCCCGACCAAAACCCTAAAGCCCGTGGTTTTGATCAATCTTTTGCTCTACTCGACGGCTTCGATTTACATTTTAAAGACCAACCTAAAAACTATCCACGTAATACTCAATACACAGAAAATGGTCAAAAGGTTACATTGCCAGACAACTACTACTCGACCGACTTCTTTACACAAAAAGCTTTCGAGTACTTAGACAAAAATAAAGCGCAAAAACCATTTTTTGCCTACCTAGCCTATACCGCTCCACACTGGCCACTACAAGCACCTGCTCATTATAGAGACTTATATAAAGGTAAATACGATCATGGCTACGATGCAATTCGTAAGCAACGCTTTGAGAGACAAAAGCAACTAGGATTAATTCCTGCAAATGCAGAATACCCAGTCGAACGTGGCAATCAAGCTTTAGGCACCAAAAGCTGGAATGAACTTACACCACAAGAGCGCAAATACGAAGCGCGTAAAATGGAAGTTTATGCGGGCATGGTTACCCAGTTAGATGACCGCGTAGGTGATGTCATTCAATATCTTAAAAAGCATCATTTATATGACAACACTTTAATTGTGTTTATGTCAGATAACGGCGCTGAAGGCGGCGATCATAATTTCCCAATGGGGGATGCAGACAATCGTTATGAAAATATAGGCAACGCCAGCTCATATGTTTACATGGGACCACGCTGGGCCGAAGTGAGCAGCACACCATTTACCCACTGGAAGTCAGCTGCTTCAGAAGGCGGTGTGCGAGTTCCATTTATTGTTAAGTCACCTGTGCAAATTTCTAAACAACGTGGAATCAACAATAACTTTGCGACAGTCAGAGATATATTCCCAACTGTGATGGAACTCGCGGGGATTCAAAATAATCAGGTTTATCCAACTTCAAGCACCAAAATTAAACCATCTGGTTTTAGTCTGATCCCTGCTTTTAAGGATAATACTGCCCGTATTCGCCCTGTTAATTATTATGACTTTAAAGAATTACATGGCAGCCGCTACGCCAAAACTGACGAATGGAAACTTGTTGAAAACTCACCTTCTAAATTTAAAAGCCACGGTTGGGAACTCTACAATTTAAAAACAGATTTTAATGAGCAACATAATGTTTACGCAGAACATCCTGAAATCGTCAAAGTCTTAAATGACAAATATTTAAGATATGCTGATGAAAATGGTGTTGTGGATTTTGAGCAATACAATAAAAAGTAGGGAAAACCAGATGAAACAGATCATGATGCTTTCATCGTTTCTCTTACTTTGTGCGTGCCAAAAAGCCACACCTCAACTAGAACAGACCACCTTGCCCGACCTAGGCACTAAAGCTAAATGTACTTCTTATTCAGGCCTTCCTTCGGGATGGCCTAACAATAAAGAAGCAGGCATGGTCAAGCTTCCGCAAGGAAAAATTGTTTTAGGCACTACACAAGGTTATGAAGATGAACGCCCATTAAATTTACAGACAACTTCCGTTCCCGCTTTTTTAATTGATGCAACTGAAGTCACCAATGCCCAATTTCAAGTGTTTGTTAAACAAACGGGTTATGTCAGCGATGCAGAAAAGCAAGGTGGTGCAGCTATGTTTGTACAGCCAGATCATCCAGTTGAAGAATTACAGTGGTGGAAATTTGAAAAAGGCGCCAATTGGAAACATCCATGGGGCCCAAACAACCCTAAACAACCAGCACCTCATGAGCCTGTTCGTATGGTGACATGGAATGATGCTTACGCTTATGCAAACTGGCTAGGTCATGACTTACCGACCGAACTTGAATGGGAATATGCAGCCAAAGGTTTTCAGCAAAATTCCGATATTGGCCCGGCCCATGAAGGCCATATTGTAGCCAATTTCTGGCAAGGTGAATTTCCATATAAAAATGTTCAGGAAGATGGTTTTAAGGATGTTGCCCCTGTTGGCTGTTTTAGTAAAAACCCATTTGGCTTATATGACTTGATTGGCAATGTATGGGAGTGGACGCAAACACCCTATACAGGTCCAAGAGATCACCATATGGGAGATCCCTCGAAATATCGGCAAAGTCACGAACAGATTTTGCAATATACGATTAAAGGTGGATCTTATTTATGTGCAACCAATTATTGCGCGCGTTATCGTGCTGCCGCGAGGCATCCACAGGAACTCGACCTTGCCACCAGCCATGTCGGATTTAGAACAGTAAAACGCTTTTAAACGGATTTAAAAATGAAGCATATTTTTATTTATGGGATTTTCTTCTCAGGGACAACCCTTGCCTGTTGTTTAGCTCATAGTGAAGTAGATGTTAATTTTCAAAATACACTCACACTAAAAACATTCAACTTCGACAGACAATATGAAAATGGTACTAGTCCCGATACTCATAGCTTGAGCCAAGGTCTGATTTATCGTGGTGACTGGTCAACCAAGCTTAATGATGTACAGCTCCACCTCAATCCAAGCATCCAATATGCATATCGCCTAAGTAACGACCAACATACCAATGATATGGTCATACCTTTTGACCCTAACACAAAAAAACAAGCGCAAGACTATGTTAAATATGGCTTAGGTGCTGGAGTTGAATATCAAAACTTTCGCATGAATGTAGGTGAAATCACTCCCGACTCACCACTTACGCCACAAGTGGATACACATCAATTACGAGTGAACTATAAAGGCTTGGAATTAAAATATAAGACACCGCAACAAAATTTCGAGCTGGGTTTGATTAACCGTTATTCACCCAAAAATGAGGAGGACTACCACAAACTAGCCATATCAAAACATGAATCTGACGGACTCTATTTCTTTCAATGGGATGGCAAAACACCTCGATACCACTGGAAATTTTATAATGGCTATTTAACTGACCTCATCAATCAAAGTTACTTTGCTTTTGATTATCAATGGACAAAACAGCACACCACAAAATTACGTGTGTTTCGCCACGATGATGTCGGCAAATCAAAACTTGGAGAATATGACAATACATCTGTAGGGGCTATGCATTTCATTAAACATGGCAACTTTACAACTGGAATTGGCTACCAAGAAAACTTTGGCAAAGATGGTATTCCCAAACTCGACAATATACCCATCCCGCATATGGTGAACTGGACCTTAGGCGCGTTTACCAAAGCAGATGAAAAGTCTTATCATTTCGTTGCCTCGTATGACTTTAAAGACTACATCAAGGGTCTAAAAGTGACCTATAAATATATTTATGGTGATTCATTTCAGACCATGAATCAAAATGATTTTGAGCAAGAAAGTGACGTGTTGATTCAATACGATCTCAATGCTTGGATTAAAAATCTTAAGTTTCTTTTCTTAAATATTAACTACGACACCAAACATGGCAAAAGTCTGGATGAACAGCGCATGATGCTTCACTACACAGTTAATTTCTAAATCTTTACACTCCCATAATGGCTTAACTGAAGCTATTATGGATCCAAATAAAAACTAATAAAAATTTCACTCTAAAATTCCAAAGAATAGCAAAAGTCCTTAACAATATTTAAAAATATACAAATTAACCAACTTTAAAGAACAATATTTTTGAATAAATATACTGCTTATCAATTGACCAATATTTTTATTTGTTATAAATTGGATCCAATAAGTGATAAGGAGTCGTCACAATGTTTATTAAAAATGCTTGGTATGTTGCCTGCCGCCCAGAAGAAATCCAAGACAAACCACTAGGTCGCACAATTTGTGGTGAAAAAATCGTTTTTTATCGTGGCAAAGAAAACCAAGTTGCAGCCGTTGAAGATTTTTGTCCCCATCGCGGCGCCCCACTTTCACTTGGCTATGTAGAAGATGGCAACCTCGTGTGTGGTTATCATGGACTAGTGATGGGGTGTGACGGAAAGACCGTCTCAATGCCAGCCCAACGTGTAAATGGTTTCCCTTGCAACAAAGCATATTCAGTTGTCGAAAAGTTCGGCTTTATTTGGGTATGGCCAGGCGAGAAAGCTTTAGCAGAAGAAGCAAAACTGCCAACTTTAGAATGGGCAGATCATCCTGAATGGAGCTATGGCGGAGGCCTGTTTCACATTCAGTGTGACTATCGCCTGATGGTCGACAACCTGATGGATTTAACCCACGAGACCTATGTTCACTCAAGCAGTATTGGGCAAAAAGAGATTGATGAATCATTGCCTGTGACTAAAGTTGACGGTGACCATGTGATTACCGAACGCTATATGGAAAATGTGATCGCACCTCCATTTTGGCAAATGGCCCTTCGCGGCAACCACTTAGCAGATGATGTACCAGTTGATCGTTGGCAACGTTGTCACTTCTTTGCTCCAAGTAATGTTCATATTGAAGTGGGTGTCGCACATGCTGGACATGGTGGTTACCACGCACCGAAAGACAAAAAAGTTTCCTCAATCGTAGTTGATTTTATTACACCGGAAACTGAAACCTCTCACTGGTATTTCTGGGGAATGGCGCGTAATTTCCAGCCAGATAATGCTGAACTCACCGATCAAATTCGTGAAGGACAAGGCAAAATCTTTACTGAAGATTTAGAAATGCTGGAGCAACAGCAGCAAAACATTTTAAACAACCCACATCGCAAGTTACTGATGCTTAATATCGACGCAGGCGGTGTCCAGTCTCGTAAGGTCATTGACCGACTACTTGCCGAAGAAAATAAAACGCCTCCTGAAACGTCCGCACAGAAGTTTCCAAATATTCGGATTATTTAAAGGAGCATGAACATGGACGTTATTATTCAAAAAATTCACCAGCTCACCCCGACCATTCGTGCTTTTGAATTGGTTGCAGCAAATGGTACAGAGCTACCGAATTTTGAGGCAGGTGCACATATTGATGTGCATCTTAAAAATGGTCTCACCCGCCAATATTCACTTTCAAACTGCTGCACTGAAAAGCATCGGTATGTCATTGGTGTTTTACATGATGCCAATTCACGCGGTGGCTCACGTTGCATCCACACTGAATATCGTGAAGGCGATCATTTAAAAATTGGTGAACCGCGTAATTTATTTGAGATTCATCCTCAGACAAAGCAGGCGGTTTTATTTGCTGGCGGTATTGGTATTACCCCTATTTTGTCGATGGCGTATCGACTTAAGTCGGCCAATATTCCTTTCGAATTGCACTACTTCGTTCGTAGTCATGAAATGATTGCCTTCTATGGCAACTTAACCGAACACTTTGGTGACCAAGTTCATTTTCACATTCAAGACCAACCAGACACCGAATGTAATATGGCAGAGGTTTTGGGCCAAGCTTCACCTGATAAACACTTATATGTGTGTGGACCTACAGGGTTTATGCAGTTTGTCATGAGCTCGGCTGAACAAGCTGGGTGGTATAGTGAACAGTTACATCAAGAGCATTTTGTCGCCCAAAAAGTAGATACGTCTAATGATGAAGCTTTCACGATTGAAGTGAAAGGTACGGGCCGCCGAATTGAAGTGTTACCAGAGCAGACTGCTACTGAAGCATTAATTGCAAATGGTTTTGATATTCCTGTTTCGTGTGAACAAGGTATTTGTGGCACGTGTATTACACGCGTTGTAGAAGGCACTCCAGATCATCGAGATATGTTTATGACCGATGAGGAACATGCACTAAATAACCAGTTTACGCCCTGCTGTTCTCGTGCAAAAACTAAAAATCTTGTGATTGAGCTTTAATACTCAAGTTCCTTTATTCGAAAATAAAGGAACTTATTTTACCTTAGGCGCTGAGAACATTTCTTAGCGTTTCACCCAAAATCACCACACTACTGTGCTCACGCATTAAAGTTTCAGCACGCCCTGCCTGACGATGTACCAATGCATCGAAAATCGAACAATGTTGTAAATGCGCATAGTGCAAACGACGATATTCAGACAAAGCTTGATTCTGGTCATAGGTAATAGCTTGAGCAGATGCCATTGGTAGCTGATTATTTTTCGCCAAGGCTTGTATGAGTGCGACGTTTTGCGCGCCTTCAATAATCGTGTCATGAAAAATGACGTTGAAATGGTGATAACGTTCCAGTTCAGCATCACCAAACTCGTCTGTTTCATTAAATAGTTTTTCAGTTTCTTGAATGCAATGTTGTAGCGTCTTTTTTTGTTCTTCGCTTAGGCCTTGTTCTGCCAAAGTTTTCGCAGCCAAACCTTCCAGAACACCGCGTACTTCAAGTGCGTCATGTACCAGTTGTTCTGAAATTTCACGAACCGTGTAACCACGAGTTGGGTTTTTAATGAGGAGGCCTTCTTGCTCGAGCAACCGAAAGGCAATACGAACAGGCTGCCTTGAAACACCAAGTAACTCGGCAGTCGGAATTTCGGCAATTCTGGCACCGCCTTCAAGTTCCCCTGAAATAATCATTTTTCTTAGTTTAAGTAAAACTTGTTGTCCTGAAGACATTCGCTGCCACACATCACCAAAAACGTCACTTCGATGCTAGCAAGTTCATTTGCAAAATGAAATAAATTTTCTGTGTGAATCTAACAGCTCAGACATTTATAAGCATCCACTTTATGGATCAAGATTAAATTAATTTTTTAAAAAAGTACTCAACTTGGTTTACTGTCATATCAAAATTAACTTATTTTTTATTTTTAAATTGATAAAATATAGTCGTAAATTTATTAAATAATATAAATAAAAATATTGATTATTAAGAGTAATTTAAAAACCACTCTATAATAAATCTTCAAAACAACCTCTTTAATAAAAAATAAATTTATAATATATTTTAAACTCATTTATTTTAGATTATAGGTATTTAATCACCTTTTATTAAATATTTACTTTCAAATCACTCATTAAAAAGGATGACTTTATTCTCGTTTTAAAATTAATAACACAGCTTTAAAACGACAATTTTAAAAATTATTTATATTTATCAGATTAGAGATTTATCGATGAGAAATTTATTATTTTTTAAAAAATTACCGCTAATTATTGCATTAAGTATGGGCTTAATGGCTTGTAATGATAGCGATAATGATCCAAATGAAACTTCACCTGTTACGACTCCTTCCGCAAGTGTTGCCTTACAAGTGTTTGATAATACTACAGGTAATCAAATTAATAATGCTCAGGTTAGCATAGTAAATAAAACAGTATCATTAAATACTGATATAGAAGGTAAAGCACAACTACAAAAAATTGCTGTTGGTCGATCTGTCATTAAAATTAGTAAAACTGGTTATGCAGATCAATTTGTTACTGTCGATTTAGTGGATAAGCAAGAACTCTCAGGTATTATTGTTCAACTCATACCTTTAAATTTAGGAGGGTCTGTTTCTGCCATCACTGGTGGAACGGTAAACTTAGCAAACAGTACAGCTCAAGTTGTTATTGCCCCAAATAGTCTAAAACGTGTAGATGAACAGCCTATTCAAGGTAATGTAAATGTGAGTTTTGCACTCATTAACACTGCACAAGAAGTGCGCAATATGCCAGGCGATTTAGCAACTCAAGTGAACAATACAAGAGCACCGTTGGAAAGTTTTGGAGCCATGGTTGTTGATTTGAGAGATAGCACTGGTGCAAAAGTTGAACTGATAGCTAACCAATTGGCTAATATTCGTATTCCTTTAATGGCGAGAGGAATTGCCCCTGCTACCATTCCACTTTATTATTTTGACCCTACTCGTGGTTATTGGCTTCAGGATGGTAACCAAACACTCACCTTACAGACGGATAACAACGGAAATCGTTTCTACGCAGGTAGCTCAAGTACATTAAATGTTGTAAATGCAGATATTCCTTATCAGACCACAAATGTTGCTGGCTGCTTAGCAGATTCAAGTGGAAAACGAATTGCTAATGCTCAAATTTTGCTTGAGGGCAAAGACTACTCTGGCTACACCATTACTAATACCAATAATAATGGTGAGTTCTTAGCCGCAGCAAAACAAAACTCTATTGTATTAATTAATGGTCAAGCAAATAGTTTACGCAGTAATACCGTTGAACATACTGTATTAGCATCAAATAGCACTTTAAATGATTGCTTAATTTTAACAGAGCCAAGCCAAAATATTACGGTTAGGTTGACTTGGGGCCAAAACCCCGATGATATTGACTCGCATATGCTAGCCCCGGATGGCAGTCATGTTTCATTCATCGATCAGGGAGCGCTTTTGCGACATCCTTTTATAAGTTTAGATGTTGATGATACGACGAGTTATGGCCCTGAAGTGATCACATTAAGTAAATTAATGGTAGGTGATTACCATTATTTTGTTCACAACTATTCTGGTACATCCAATCCAGGTATTTATGGTTCACCAATAAAAGTTGAATTAAACACAATGAAAGGAATTCAAATTTTTACACCTACTTCAAATACTGGAGAAAGCTTCTATTGGAGTGCATTTAAAATTAAAGTTGCTGAAAATTGTGATATTACAGTGACCCCAACAAAACAATGGCTAAATTCAGAACCAACAGTCTCTCCATCTGCAATAAAATATTGCTCTAAATAAATTTAGTATTATATACAGCGATTTAAATAATCTTTAGATCGCTGTTTTTCAATTTATTAGTATAATTTACTAATTTTAGAAAATCTTAATCTAAATTATTTAAAATTTTTAAGATTATTCACCATAATATCGAGGTTATTACGAATTAAATAAGCCAAGTTAATATCAATGCCTTCAAGCATTTTTTCTTCAACTTTCAAAACCACTTCATTACATTTATTTAGCTTATCAATACCGCTGTCTGTCAGTGTAATTAAAATACGGCGGCCATGTGTTGGGTCAGGTTTTTTCTCAATCCAACCATTCACCAGTAAATCTTGCAAAATTTTGTTGGCAGATTGCGGCTTAATGAAAGAGCGCTCAGCAAGCTTGGCATTGGATAAATTACTTTTTGAAGCTAAAACAGAAAGTGCAGTAAATTGCGGCAAGGTAATTTCAAGCTCTTTTAAATGTTCTGTTAAATGTTTACTAATAATTCGGTCAACACGAGCAATCATATAACTTAACTTAGGCTCATCTTCTACTTTTTTTGGAACTAAATTCGAACGTACCATAACCTTTCATTCATCATAAGAAAATCTGTAGTGAAAGTATGAGGTTCTAACCCCATACTTTCGTTAAAACTTAGCGAGCACCTGAGCTTTGTACTAAATGTACAGGCTGTTTAGGTTTTTTGACAAGAAGTAATGCAGAGATCGCTGCAATTAAAATCACTGGAATGCTTGAACCAATCACGATGGTCGAGCTTTGTCCAAGCGAGAGTAAAAAACCTGCCATTAAAGGCCCTGCAAACGAACCAATACGGCCAATTGCAACTGCTGAACCTACACCAGTTCCACGCATTTCAGTTGGATAATACATAGCAGCCAGACCATACAGCGCCGATTGTCCTCCCACAATGAATAGGCCACAACCCACTGCCGAAAGTGCAAGTAAAGCCACTGTCGGAGAAATTGCTAAACAGCACAGTGAGAATAAAATGCCGAGATAAATTAATTTAATCACAAAGCTCATGCGTAATTTATCAAGCAATACACCCATTAAGATTGAACCTAAAATTCCGCCAACGTTGTAGCCCATCTGTACATAGTTTGCCTGTAGTTTTGATAGGCCTTGCGCACCCATCAGCAATGGCAACCAGTTCAACAAGAAATAAAGTACCACTAGCGTGCAGAAAAAACTGACCCAAAGCTGAATGGTTGACATACGACGCTCTTTCGCAAATAAAACTTCCAAGAATGGTGTCGTTTTTTGCGCTTGAACTTTTTGTTGCAGGTAATCATTTGACTCAGGTAAAAAGCGCATAATCAGTGGAATGAGTAAAATAGGTGCAATCCCACCAATATAGAAAATATGACGCCACTCTGCATCACCTGCCAATGACATCGCAACCACAGAAGTGAGTAATCCGCCAAAAGGAATACCGCTATACATAATACTCACTGCGGTGCCTTTGTGCTGGTCAGGTACAGCTTCAGAGGCAAGTGTAATCATCATCGGAAGTGCTCCACCCATTCCTAAACCTGTACAAAAACGAATGAGTAATAGCAAACTAAAGTTAGCAGCATAAGCCGTTAGCAAAGACATAATTCCAAAAAGTAAAATACTAAAAATCAGAATTTTCTTACGCCCGACGATATCGGCAAACCGACCGCCTAATATTGCACCTGGTAACGTCCCTAAAATTGCAGCACTAAACGCCCACGCCATCTGGGCATTGTCTAACATAAACTCAGCCCGCATTCGTGGAGCGGCTACCCCCATTGATTGAAGATCAAACCCTTCAAAAATTGCTATGGCAAAGCACAGTAGCAACGTGATTTTTGCCCTTGAAGGCTGTCCTGATATTTTTTCCATTGTGTTGTCCTTTATTGACTAGTCGTTCCATTTAGCCCTTTGTGTATTGTTGTTTAAACACACCAAAAATATCAGTTAAACTTACTAAAAAATCAACATATTTTTATATTAAATTAATTTAAAAAATAATTTGTATTTATAATACAATGAATTAAAAAATATTTATGAAATTTTATAAAAAAGACTTGAATGTAAGTTTAACTGATATTAGATTAAATCCCAGAACAGCTAAAAATCATTCAAGGAGTATGAAGATGAGTTATGAAAACCGCTGGGAAACAGTAGATGTCAAAGTTGAAGATGGAATTGCATGGGTCACCCTGAACCGTCCAGAAAAGAAAAATGCCATGAGCCCAACACTTAATCGTGAAATGATTGATGTGCTCGAAACTCTTGAGCTTGATCAAGATGCGCGTGTTTTAGTTTTGACGGGTGCTGGTGACTCTTGGACAGCGGGTATGGATTTGAAGGAATATTTCCGCGAAGTCGACACTCAGCCTGAAATTTATCAAGAACGTATTCGCCGTGACTCATGTCGTTGGCAGTGGCAACTTCTTCGTATGTATTCAAAACCAACCATTGCTATGGTCAACGGCTGGTGCTTTGGAGGCGGTTTCTCACCTTTAGTGGCTTGTGACCTCGCAATTGCAGCAGATGAAGCAACTTTCGGTTTATCTGAAATTAACTGGGGGATCCCACCGGGTAACCTTGTAAGCAAAGCAATGGCAGACACTGTTGGTCACCGTGCCTCTTTGTACTACATCATGACGGGTAAAACCTTTAGTGGTAAAGAAGCCGAAACTATGGGCCTTGTGAATAAAAGCGTACCGCTTGCCCAATTAAAAGCAGAAGTGACTGAACTTGCAAATTGCTTACTTGAGAAAAACCCTGTGGTTCTTCGTACCGCTAAAAATGGATTTAAGCGTTGCCGCGAACTGACATGGGACCAAAACGAAGACTACTTATATGCCAAACTTGATCAATGTATCCACCGCGATACAGAAAATGGCCGCCAAGAAGGTTTGAAACAATTCTTAGATGAAAAATCAATTAAACCGGGTTTACAGAGTTATAAACGTACTGGTTAACTTTTGATTCTTTAATGGCAATGTAAGGACACAACCCATGCAAAATGTACAGTTACTAATTCACGGTCAATCTGTTGATGCATCAAATCAGGCAACTTTTGAGCGTATCAGTCCAATTGATGGATCGGTGGCAACTAAAGCTGCTGCTGCAACGTTGGAAGATGTTGATCGTGCAATCGATTCGGCACAACAAGCTTTTAAAGTATGGTCGAAACTCTCGCCTACCGAACGTCGCTTACGTTTGTTAAAAGCAGCTGATCTACTGGACCAAAAAACCGAGCAATTCGTTGAAACTGGAATGCAAGAAACAGGTTCAACTGCAACATGGTATGGGTTTAACGTTCATCTTGCTGCCAACATGTTACGTGAAGCCGCAGCCATGACCACACAAATTGACGGAAGTCTGATTCCGTCAGATGTGCCGGGCAATCTTGCGATGGGTGTGCGGGTTCCTTGTGGTGTGATTGTAGGAATTGCACCTTGGAATGCTCCTGTCATTTTGGCAACACGTGCGCTTGCTATGCCTTTGGCTTGTGGTAACACGGTAGTGTTAAAAGCATCGGAAGCCTGCCCAGCAACACATCGTCTCATTGGTGAAGTGTTACATGAAGCAGGTCTAGGTGAAGGTGTGGTCAATGTGATTACGCATGCCGCAGAAGATGCACCACAAATCGTGGAGCGTTTAGTGTCTCATCCAGCTGTGAAACGCATTAATTTTACCGGTTCAACCAAAGTCGGCAAAATTATTGCAGAGACTGCGGCTAAATACTTAAAACCAGTTTTGCTCGAACTCGGTGGTAAAGCCCCGGTTGTGGTTTTAAATGAGGCTGATATTAATGAAGCCGTAAATGCTGTGGCTTTCGGGGCGTTTTTCAATCAGGGGCAAATCTGTATGTCGACAGAACGTGTTTTGATTCAAGACAATATTGCCGACCAATTTATTGAAAAACTGATTGAAAAAACCCGCTCTATTCAGGCAGGTAATCCAACCTCAAAAGACAATGTACTCGGTGTTTTAGAAAGTCGCCGTGCTGCAAACCGTATTCAGCATTTGCTAGAAGATGCCCAAAACAAAGGTGCTGACTTACCTTTAGGTATCCATATTGAAGACACCACCATGCAACCGACGCTGGTGCTCAATATCAAACCTGACATGCTGCTTTACCGCGAAGAATCATTTGGACCTGTATGCACAGTTCAACGTTTTTCAAGCATTGAAGAAGGCGTAGCACTGGCAAATGACAGCGAGTTTGGTCTGTCTTCGGCAGTGTTTAGCCAAAATATTTCGCTGGCATTAGAAGTCGCTAAACAGATTGATTCGGGTATTTGTCATATTAACGGAGCAACCGTACATGACGAAGCACAAATGCCATTTGGCGGAACAAAATCGAGTGGTTACGGACGTTTTGGTAGTAAAGTCTCTGTTGCCGAATTTACCGAACTACGCTGGATTACCATTCAAACCCAATCACGTCATTACCCGATTTAGTCAGGCTAATGCGGACAACAACATATTAAATAAAAATTGCATGATGCAAAAAAATAAAGCGCAGTGATGCGCTTTCCATGGAGTGAAAGAAATGCAAATGAATGCCACTCAATCACAAGACCGCGAACGGTTCGTAAAATTAGGGCAACATGATATTCATTATCACTATAAAGATGACACGCTCTATATCAGCCCCAAAGAGCAATTAAAACCATATCCACAAAAACTGACAGATCAGTTAATTCATTTTGCACAAACCAAACCCGACCATATTTTTGCAGCAAAACGCAATGCTCAAGGCGAATGGGTCAAACTGAGTTATGCAGAAGTTCTACAACGCGCATGGCACATTGCTCAAGCTTTGCATGACCGTAATTTAAGCCAAGAACGACCACTCATCATTTTAAGTGGTAATGATCTGGAACATTTAACACTCTCTATGGGTGCCATGCTGGCGGGTGTGCCTTTCTCGGCTATTTCCCCTGCCTACTCTCTGATTTCTCAAGACTTTGGCAAACTTAAACATGTGTTTGAAGTGCTTACACCGGGTATGGTCTATGCCAGCGATGGACAAGCCTTTGCCAAAGCCATTCAAGCATGTATTACATCCGACATTGAAGTGGTGACCAATAAAGGGATTGTGGGCGATCAGATCTGCACATCTTTTCAATCACTGTTAGATACGCCAGTTTCAAATGTTCAAGAGTTTTACCAAACCCTTGATGAAAACCAGATTGCCAAATTCTTATTTACATCAGGTTCAACTAAATTGCCTAAAGCTGTACCAACCACGCATTTAATGTTGTGTGTTAATCAGCAAATGTTATTGCAGACTTTCCCTGAGTTTGAAGAAACGCCGCCTGTCCTACTCGACTGGCTGTCTTGGCACCACACATTTGGCGGCAGTCACAATGTTGGCATCGCACTCTATAACGGCGGTACGATTTACATTGATGATGGCAAACCCGTTGCAGGAAAATTTGACGAAACCATTCGTAATCTCAAAGAAATTTCTCCAACAGTTTATTTAAATGTGCCAAAAGGTTGGGAAGAACTCACCGAAGCGTTAGAAAAAGATGAAGAATTAAGAGACCGCTTTTTTGCCAAAGTTAAAATTCTATTCTTTGCAGGTGCAGCGCTTTCAGAAGCGGGCTGGAACAGACTCGATAAAATTGCCCAGCAACATTGCGGAGAAAAAATTCGCATTATGAGCGGATTGGGTATGACTGAAACTGCTCCCTCTTGTGCTTTTACAACTGGCCCACGCGTGATGGCTGGTTTTATTGGTTACCCTGCTCCGGGATGCGAAATCAAGCTAGTTCCATGTGGTGACAAACTTGAGTTTTGCGTTCGTGGCAAACATGTCATGAAAGGCTATTGGCGCTTAAAGGCGGACCAACAAAGTACTATTTTTGATGATGAAGGCTTTTTCCATACAGGCGATGCCGTTCGTTTGGTCGACATCAATGATCCAACCAAAGGACTGATGTACGATGGACGAATTGCCGAAGACTTTAAACTCAATACAGGCACTTTTGTGAATGTGGGCACACTACGCAACAAAGTGCTCATTCAAGGTAATTTACTGGTTCAAGATGTCTGCATTACAGGTTCAAACCTAAATGCGGTTGGCTTTTTGATTTTTCCAAAACTAGACGCGTGTGCTCAACAAGCTGGTCTTAAACTGGGCGAACATTCTGCAACAGAGATATTACAACACCCTAAAGTCCAGCAATGGTTCCGCCAATTTTTAACGACATTTAATAAAGATGCGACTGGTAGTTCAAATACAGTCTCAATGCTTTATTTAATGACTGAGCCACCTCAACTCGATGCAGGCGAAGTGACCGATAAAGGCAACCTCAATCAAAGCAGTATTACGAAACGTCGTGCCCCTTTAATTGATGAGCTTTATCAAAAGCAGACTGATAATCCGCTCATTATCCGAGTGCCCACCTTAAAGCAATAAGCAATTGAAATAGAAAAGGAAGCTCAAACTTCGGTTTGGGCCTTAGCCTCACTTTTGCCTAAAAAAGGTTCAACATGCCACACGATACAGAATTTGAACTATTTCGGGACAGCTATCGCAGGTTCTTAAAAGAACAGGTTGCCCCGTATTACGAACAGTGGGAACACAATGGCCTTATCCCACGTGATCTATGGCTTCGTCTTGGGGAGAATGGTTTTTTGTGTGTTGATGTGCCTGAGGAATATGGCGGTTACGGCGCTCCTGTTCATTACTCCCTCATGCTGGTTCAAGAAACGGCTCAAGCGGGCTTTGCGTCTTTGGCGGTTGCCATTGGCGGGCAAAATGAGTTGGTTTCTCCTTACCTGCAAAATATTGGAACTGAAGAGCAAAAACGTTATTGGTTACCGAAAATGGTCACAGGTGAAGTCGTCACTGCAATTGCTATGACCGAAGCCAATGCTGGTTCAGACTTACAGGCTATACGCACTCAGGCCATTTTAGAAAATGACCAATATCGTGTGAATGGTTCAAAAACGTTTATCTCAAATGGTTTGCATGCCGACCTGATCGTTCTGGTAGCAAAAACCGATCCACAGGCCAAAGCAAAAGGTATTTCAATTTTATTAGTCGATGCCACTTTAGACGGCGTTAAAAAAGGTCGGTCTTTGCAAAAAATCGGGCTGCATGCCCAAGATACAGCCGAGCTCTTTTTTGATGATGTTTGTGTGCCTGCAACTCAGCGTTTGGGTGAAGAAGGACAAGGCTTTGCTTATTTAATGCAAGAGTTACCTCGTGAACGTTTGAGTATTTCCATCATGGCTTTGGGGTCAATTTTAGGCGCCATCGAAATCACCAAAGACTATGTACTAGAACGTAAAGCTTTCGGACAACCTTTAAGCCAAATGCAAAACACGCGCTTTGTGCTCGCAAACGCTCAAATCAAAGCAAAAGCCGCTCAAGCTTTTGTAGACCAATGTGCAGCGCTGTATCAACAACACCAGTTAAGCGTCACTCAAGTTGCCGCATTGAAATGCTTTATCACCGATGTCCAATGTGAAGTGATTGACCAATTACTTCAGCTTTTTGGTGGCTACGGTTACATGCAGGAATATCCGATTTCACGCTTTTTTGTGGATGCGCGGATACAAAAAATTTATGGGGGAACCAATGAAATTATGAAAGAAATCGTGGCCCGAGAACTACTCGGAAAATAATTCGATTTAAAAGCCGAATAAGGCACACAACAACTATGCCTTGTTGAAAACAAAAAATGATATTTCAGGAAGAAATGCTATGTCGAAATTATGGATGTACTCTACCCTTATGCTCTCAGGTTCAGTGTGGGCTGGCAATTTTATTGACAACAGCTCAGTAGAACTCACCACGCGAAATTTCTATTTTGACCGCGACTATCAAGAGCAATCTGCTTACCCTGCTGCCAAGGACTGGACACAAGGGTTTATTCTTAAAGCCAATTCAGGTTATACCGAAGGGACTGTCGGTTTTGGGCTGGATGTACTTGCGACGGCGGGTTTTAAACTCGATGCCGACGCAGAGCATGGCGGTACAGGAAACTTACCTAGAGACACGCGTACCAATGAACCTGCTGACTCTTACGGAGAAATTGGAGTCACAGCAAAAGCCAAAATGAGTCAGACTGAACTACGCATTGGTACGCTAATGCCGATGAACCCAGTTTTAGTGGCTTCACCTGCTCGTTTACTTCCTCAAACCTATCGAGGAATTTCACTGACCAGTAAAGATATTAAAGACTTCGACTTACAAGCGGCCTACCTCGATAAAGTGAATCATCGGGATTCAACCAACTATGAAAAAATTAAAATTTCTGGGGTGAATGGACGATTTAAAAGTGCCGAAACTGATGGGCTTTATTATTTAGGTGGAAACTATCAGTTTAATCCTGCACTCAAACTCACCGCTTTTTATATGGATGTTGATGATCTTTATAACCAAACCATGGTCGGTGCTTTACACCAATTTAAAATTAACGACACCACCAACTTTAGTTCGCAATTACGTTACTACCGCAGCCGAGATGACGGACAAGCAAAAGCAGGTTTAGTCGATAATGATCTTTATCATGCGCATTTCGAACTCAAACATCAAAACCATAAATTTATTTTTGGCACCTTCCAACATCACGGCGACACTGCTTTTCCGTATTTGACGGGAGGTGAAACTGGACTTCTCATTGACACATGGCCGGGCGAGTTTTTAAACCCAAAAGAAAAAGCCTATAGCTTCCGTTATGAATATGACTTTAAAGATTATGTACCGGGTTTACGTTTTATGACCCGTTACACCACAGGTCACAATATTTATGCACCCAACTTAGGTGGGACCAATTTAAAAGAACGCGAAACAGACTTTGATTTAGGCTACACCGTTCAAAGTGGCTGGTTAAAAAATCTAGGGCTACGCGCGCGCTACGCCATTTATGACAACAACATGCTCTCTACAGCCAATATCAAACCTGTAAACGAAACCCGTATCAACATCGACTACACATGGAAATTTAAATAATTCAAAACCAGAGGTTCTGTCACACATAGAACCTCTTTTTATTTCGGGAAATTCATCATGAAGAAAGTTGTAACGCTACTCTGCGGAATTTGTCTCATTGGCCTGACTCATGCAGAAACGCAATATAGCCCACCACCCATTCAGCTTGAGCCTTTAGCAAAATTTAGTGTTGATCTAAATGCGCCTGTTTGGGAATTAGGCACGACCAGTGATGCAGGTAAACGCCGAATTATTCCCATTACAGGTGGGACATTCGAAGGGAAATCACTTAAGGGCCGCATTTTAAATAATGGCGCAGATTGGCAAATTGTCGACAGTAAAGGATTGGCAATTATTGATACGCGATATTTGTTAGAAACCGATGACGGTGCACTGATTTATCTTCAAACCAAAGGTTACCGACATGGCTCAGCAGAAACACTAAAACAGCTTGCTCAAGGCAAAGATGTCGACCCGAAAAATTACTATTTCAAAATTACCATGCAGTTTGAAACCAGCTCACCTAAATACTCATGGCTTAACCAGACCGTTGCAGTAGGTAGTGCAATGCGTTTGGGTAAAGCAGTTATTTATGATGCCTACACCTTGAAATAATAATTTTTATAACACCTACAAAAAGGATGGAGCCTTCATTATGGATCAAAAAACTTTAGAACACTTACCGCCCATCCACCACCATTTGGGCGGACACAATATCCATTGGAATGATCAAAACACTGAACTTAACATCCATTACACAGCCCTAGAAAGCTTTACCAATCCACGCGGCACCGTTGAAGGCGGCATGATCTGCGCCATGCTTGACGATGTGATGGGACTTTTTGCATTTCTCGCCAATGACCGTAAACCCGCTACCACCATCAACTTAACAATGGATTTTTTAAGGCCCTGTGCTGTAGGTGAAGTCATTACAAAATGCCGATTCATTAAACAAGGCAAAACCGTACTGAATCTCGAAAGTGAAGCTTGGCAAAACAACAAAATGATTGCACGAAGCACAGCTAATTTTTTGGTTTTAGATTAATTACAAACATTCATTCAATAAGGATATGAATAAATGAATTACACCAACAATAAACGAATTTTGACCCGCTCCGCTTTAGTACTTGCCATGCTTGGTTCTTTGGCAGGCTGTGGAAGTGATAATGATGACACAACGATTCCCTCAACAACCAAACCACCGCAGTTGTCTCCTGCTGTGGGCATAAAAATGACAGGAAGCTGTACGGACTTACTCGGATTTCAATACAACAATACAGTCATTAGCTCAGCTACCCTTCAAGAAGCAGGCACATTGACTGTCGCCAATAAACCGATTGGCGCACATTGTTTGGTCAAAGGTTATATGGATCAACGGGTAAGCCCTGTCGATGGACAAACCTATCAAATTGGTTTTGAAATGCGCTTACCAATAGACTGGAATGGCCGTTTTCTCTATCAAGGCAATGGTGGAACCGATGGTAATTTAGTCCCTGCAACAGGTCAGGTTGGTAGCGGTGGACCACTCACCAATGCTCTACATGATGGTTTTGCGGTTATTTCCTCCGATGCTGGACATAATGCTTCACAAAATCCAATGTTTGGTTTAGACCCTCAAGCCAGAATCAACTATGGCTATGGTGCAATTACCAAACTCACGCCTATGGCAAAAAACCTAATTAAAGCCGCATATGGCAAATTTCCAGACCGCTCCTATGCAGGCGGTACATCTAATGGTGGGCGTCATGCCATGATTGCCGCAACCCGTTTGGGCGATCAATATGATGGAATTTTAGCAAGTACACCGGGTTTTCACTTACCTCGTGCAGCAGCGGCGC
This sequence comes from Acinetobacter sp. 22301, assembly GCF_052045285.1. Lineage (NCBI taxonomy): Bacteria > Pseudomonadati > Pseudomonadota > Gammaproteobacteria > Moraxellales > Moraxellaceae > Acinetobacter > Acinetobacter sp. 22301. Next base: position 80,836 of record NZ_JBQEOR010000011.1, read on the forward strand.
AACTCTACACGGCGCAGCAGCTTCGTCGTGTCGCAACAGATGAAAATGACTTAAGTACCGCCCTTACTCGTTCAGAGCGAAAAGTATTAGCAAAAGCGATTTTAGATCGATGCGATGCTCTAGACGGTGTTGCAGATGGCTTGGTTCAAGATGTCGAATCTTGTCGTACAGCTTTTGATATTCACAAAGATGTACCTGTTTGCTCAAGCACAAGAGATGGTACTTGTTTAAGCACCGAACAAATTGATGTATTAGCCAACATTTACCGTGGCCCTGTAAATTCGGCTGGACAAGCGCTCTATGCAACCCAGCCTTTCGACCCCGGTTTAGTGGGAAGCAACTGGGCAAGCTGGAAATTCGAATCTTCGGTGGGAACAGCGCGTGACCCAGTTGCTGTCGGCATTCTTTTTCAGGTTCCGCCAGACCCAACTGTGACTCAAAATTCTAGACAATTTGCCTTTAATTTTAACTTCGATACCGATTATCCAAAACTCTCGGCAACCAATGATATTTATACTGAAAGTTCGATGTCCTTCATGATGCCCCCTGATGAATTGAATTTGAATAAACTCCGTAATCACGGTGGAAAAATGATTGTGGTACAAGGCACAGCAGACGGCGTCTTCTCTGTAGATGACACCCAAAATTGGTACGATCAGCTACTACAATATTATAAAAATGATGCAAAAGGTACAGCGCCTGAATTTGCGCGTTTCTTTAGAGTTCCGGGCATGAACCATACCCGTGATGGTATTGCGACCGACCAATTTGATGCGCTGACTGCTTTAGTCAACTGGGTGGAATATGGACAAGCACCTGACAAAATCATTGCGACTGCACGCGGCGTAGGTAACCCAAGTGGTCAAGTGAATACTGAACTTCCACAAGACTGGGCACCAGACCGTACCCGTCCACTTTGCCCTTACCCACTGATTGCCCGTTACAATGGTCAAGGCAATAGCGAAAAAGCTGAAAACTTTAGCTGTAAATAACACCCTATAAAATTAAAAGAGAGCTTAAATAAGCTCTCTTTTTTATCTTAATATTAGCTCAAGTTTTACTGCTTAAACTTTTTAATACTTTTAGACAGATGAGCTCGCATCATTTGTCGAGCCAACAAACCATCCTGATCGACAATTGCGTTATAAATATTGACATGATCATGATGAACCGCTTTTAAATATTCTTCGCGGTTTTCAGGACTTTGCTCAATAGATTTTAAGCGTGCACGCGGTATAATTTTTTCACCCAGATACTTTAGAAAATCAACGAAATATTGGTTTTCAGAAGCTTCAGCAATGGCAATATGGAAATCATAATCAGCTTTTACTGTGCCATCATTTGCATCTGATGAAATATGACGTTCAAAGTCTTCAAGCGCAGCTTTCATTTTATCGATATGGATTTGCTTACGGCGCTCTGAGGCTAAAAAAACTGCTTCCGACTCAAGGCTAATTCGAAGCTCAAGTAAAGAAACAATATCGTTAATGGTTTCTAAACTGGCATTAGACAGCAAAAAATTCTGTTCAACCGTCTGTTCTTTTACAAAAGTACCAATCCCGTGACGAGTCTCGACAAACCCTAAAGAACGCAACTCAGTGATGGCTTCACGAATAACAGAACGGCTTACTTCAAAAGTTTCAATTAATTCAAGTTCGGTCGGAATTTTCTCTCCGACTTGGAAGTCTCCAGACTGAATTTTTTCGATCAGTTGTTCTACAATAATCTGGCTTAGTTTTTTTGTTGATCTAGGTTTAATTGCGCTAGACATAATCTGAAGAACTCATGAAATGTTGAAAAAATTAGAAAATTCATTTTACTATAAACTTAGACGATAGTCATATTCGGTTTTTATACCTCTAAGTTATTAAAATCAAAATATTTTATCTCTGTTATCAAACCCTCACACATATTTAAAAAGTAAGCAACTTATGCTTCTGTTGATATTTAATAATGCGTTGAATAAGTTAAAAAATATGCAGCTCAATAGCGTTGATTGAGCTGCACAACTTTTAAATTTGAGCCTGAGTTAATTGCCCATTGACCAGACGAGTAATCTGTAGTGGATTACTATCTTTTAATGCATCGGGTAATAAAACTTGTGGTGTATTTTGGAAACATACCGGACGCAAGAAACGCTCAATCGCTCCTGTACCCACCGAAGTTCCGCGTGCATCACTCGTTGCAGGGAAAGGACCACCATGCACCATTGCATCAGACACTTCAACTCCTGTCGGGAAACCATTAAACAATACACGGCCAGCTTTACCGGTTAGCAAATGAAGAAGCTCGCCTGCTTCGGATAGCTCATTTTCATCACCAATAATCGTTGCCGTAAGCTGTCCACCTAAAGCCCCGATCCCTTTTAACAAAGTCGCTTCATCCTCTACGCCAATCACAATCGACATTGGCCCGAAAACTTCATGTTGTAGTTTTGGGTTGCCTGACAATAAAACAGATTGATCCGCTTTAAACAGATGTGCTTTTGCTTGAGAAACTAGCTCGGCCTCTTGTCCTGTCGCAATAACTTCAAAACCAGCTTCACTGTTTAGAGCATCAATACCTTGACGGTAGCTTTTTAAAGTTCCTTCATTCAACATGACCTGAGGCACAGCTTTTTGCGTGCTTTCAGCTAAAGCTGCTACGAAACTGTCAAATTCAGGACCTTGTACGCCTAAAATTAACCCTGGTTTTGTACAGAACTGGCCACATCCCATATTAAATGAGGCAACCGTATCTTGTGCGATTTGTTCACCACGAGAACTCAGCGCTTGAGATAAAACCACTACAGGGTTCACACTCGACATTTCAGCAAAGAATGGAATTGGCTGAGGACGACTCTGCGCAAGGTTATAAAGTGCCATTCCGCCTTCAAGAGACCCCGTAAAACCGGCTGCCTGAATCAGTGGATGTTCTACCAAGTTTGCGCCAATACGACCGCCAAAAATCATATTGAATGTGCCTTTAGGCATATCGCAAACTTCGATTGCTTGTTCAATGGCTTCTGCAACAAGCTCAGCAGTTGCCATATGACCAGAGTGTGCTTTAAAGACAACCGGACACCCTGCTGCTAAAGCAGCTACGGTATCACCGCCAGCTGTTGAAAATGCAAGTGGGAAATTACTCGCGCCAAACACAGCAACCGGTCCTACCCCAACTTTATATTGACGCAAATCGACACGCGGCAAAGGCTTACGTTCTGGTAATGCCACATCAATACGAGCACCATAAAAATCGCCACGGCGTAAAAGTTCAGCAAACAGTCGAAGCTGACCAGTAACACGGCCTGTCTCTCCTTGAAGACGAGCAAGTGGTAAGCCTGTTTCAAGTGAAGCGACTTCTTGCAAGTTGGCACCCAATGCTTCAATTTGGCGAGCAATCTCTTCAAGAAAAGATGCACGTTGTTCTTGAGTCGTTTGGCTATAAACTAAAAAAGCGTTATGAGCAGCTTGAGCAGCTTGATCCACTTCTTCAAGGGTCGCCTGACTAAATACATAACCTGTTGGCTGATAGTCTTTTGCACCTATACTTTCTAAAGCTGGTGCATTTGCAGCAACGCGTTGGCCATTAATAAACTGCCGACCGTTATTTTTACTCATTTTAAAGCTCCACTACCTAAACAGTTAAATTATTGCGGACCAAGTGTCGCAATGAGCGCAGCCAAATCTTCATAGTCTGCTTGAGTTAAATCACTTAATGGCGGACGTACTGGACCTGCATCATGTCCAATAATTTTGGCACCTGCTTTAATCATGCTTACCGCATAACCTGATTTACGGTCGCGAATTTTAATCAGTGGTAAGAAGAAATCTTTAATCAAACGATTGGTTGTTTCAAAGTCATCACTGCGAAGCGCGTTATAAAACTCCATTGCAGTCTTTGGAATAAAGTTAAATACAGCTGATGAATAAACTGGGCAACCTAAGGCTTTATATGGCGCTGCAAAAACTTCTGCTGTTGGCAGGCCACCTAAATACGACAAACGGTCACCCATAGTCTGAGTCACTGCTGTCATCATATCGATTTGACCAGAGCTGTCTTTAAAGCCAATTAAATTCGGGCACATCTCGGCTAACTTTTGGATTGAATCGAGATTTAGTCTTGATACGCTACGGTTATAAAAAATTACACCAAAGTCTACTGAGTTACATACTTGCTTAACGTGTTCAATTAAACCTTCTTGGCTTGCTTCAGTTAAGTAATGTGGCATTAACAAAATACCGTGTGCACCTAAGCGCTCTGCTTCTTTTGCCTGTTCAATCGCCTGACGTGTCGGACCACCTGCCCCAGCAATAATCGGTACACTACCTTTACAAGTATCGACAGCTGTTTTAATCACGTCAGAGTATTCACTTCCAGTTAACGAGAAAAACTCGCCTGTACCACCCGCAGCAAATAATGCACTTGCACCATAAGGCGCTAACCATTCAAGACGTTTTGCATAAGAAGATTTGTTAAAGTCCCCATTTTGGTCAAAGTCAGTAACCGGAAAAGAAAGAAGGCCATCAGAAACAATGTTTTTTAACTCAAGAGCATCCATTAGAAAATATCCATACATGTTTATGTTGTCAGACATCTTACATCATAAATTTTATTTTAATCAATATATTTTTCCTCTGAAAAATTAAATTTTTAAAAAAGATCAAAGTTCATTATCTAAAATAATTTAACCTATTGTTTTATAAAATATCTTTAAAAACTCTCAATATTAGGACTATCGTTAGACATAAAAAAAGCTGCCCATATGGACAGCAAAGCATTAAGAAAACTCAAAAAGCGAATTTTTCAAAGATATCGGTAAAATATTAACGAACCAAACATGGCTTTTTATTATTAAATGACCAATTTGGTATTAAAAATTGCATCGCATCCGCATCATTACGAGCTCCTAAACCTTTTAATTTATAAAGTTCATGGGCTTGATTAATTCGGTCCCAGTCCAGCTCAACCCCAAGTCCCGATGCTGTTGGTACCTGAATTTTACCATCTTTAATTTCAAGCGGTGCTTTAGTCAGTTGATCTGTACCTTCTTGCCAAATCCAGTGTGTATCAATTGCCGTAACCTTACCTACCGCGGCGGCAGCAACATGGGTAAACATGGCAAGTGAAATATCAAAGTGATTATTAGAATGCGAACCCCACGTTAAGTTATACATATTGCAGAGCTGCGACACTCGAACCGAGCCTTCCAATGTCCAAAAATGTGGATCAGCCAAAGGAATATCAACGGCTTGCAATTGAATACTATGTGACATTTCTCGCCAGTCCGTAGCAATCATATTGGTCGCAGTGGGTAAGCCTGTTGCACGTTTAAACTCGGCCATAATTTCACGGCTTGAATAACCTTGTTCTGCACCACACGGGTCTTCCGCATAGGCCAGCACACCTTTTAAATGTTTACCTAAAGCAATTGCTTCATCTAAAAACCATGCTCCGTTTGGATCAAGCGTTACACGTGCATCCGGGAAACGGCGCGCAATTGCAGTTACTGCCTCAGCTTCTTGTTCGCCCTGTAACACGCCGCCTTTTAACTTAAAGTCTTTAAACCCATAACGGTCATAAGATGCTTCTGCTAAACGCTGTACTGCCTCGGGTGTTAACGCTTTTTCATGACGGACTTTATACCAGTCATGGTTATGCTGAGGTGTAGTCGCATAGTCTAATGAAGTCTGTTTTCGGTCACCGATAAAGAATAAATATCCTAAAACTTCAACCTCACTACGTTGCTGGCCTTCACCTAGTAAGCTTGCGACATTCACATTTAAATGCTTGCCCAGCAAATCAAGTAATGCTGACTCATAAGCCGTTACAACATGAATTGTGGTACGTAAATCAAAGGTTTGATTGCCTCGCCCCCCACTGTCACGATCAGCAAAAGTTTGTTGAATTTTTTTAAGTAGATTTTTATATTCGCCAATCGGTTGCCCTTCTACCAAGGCTTTAGCATCATTTAACGTCGCTAAAATTTTTTCTCCACCCGGAATTTCACCTACACCAATATTTCCAGAATTATCTTCGATAATAAGTATATTACGAGTGAAATAAGGCCCATGAGCACCACTCAAATTGAGCAGCATGCTGTCATGTCCAGCAACAGGGATTGCTCGAATGGATTTAACAATAGGTGTAGAGGTCGCCATTAAAATACTCCTTGGCATTCTGATACTATTTTTTCATCACCAAAACTTATAAGACATCAGACAACTTGTCAATATAAACCCGCATAAAAATTATTTTTCGACCCTACTTGCCAAAATAATATTTTTAATCATATGATGTCATACATCTAAAGACGCGGTTTTAGAACTAGGACTATAGAGTAGATACAAAATTCCGTTTTCTCATCTATTCTATCGATGAATTTGACATGACGTCACCTATTTCACGGATATGCAAATAGGTCGATTATTAAAAAGAGTTTGTATATGGATAATCTGCAAACAAATATTGCTGTAGTGACTCAGCAAAGAGCCAAACATACAAAAACTCGCTACTACATTCTTGCGATGATTTTTTTGGTCACGGCTTTTAATTACGGTGATCGTGCAACCCTTTCAATGGCTGCAACGCCAATGTCTCATGAGCTGGGAATCGACTCAGTCACCATGGGTTATATTTTCTCGGCCTTTGCATGGGCCTATGTAATTGGTCAAATTCCAGGTGGTTGGCTACTCGATAAGTTTGGTGCTCGCCGTGTATATTTCTGGAGTCTATTTTTATGGTCGTTATTCACGGTTTTAATCGGTTTTACCGACATTTTAGGTGATACTGCGACCATCATTACTTCACTCTTTGTACTCAGATTTTTAGTTGGTTTGTCTGAGTCGCCTGCTTTTCCGGGTAACAGTAAAATTGCTGCCGCATGGTTTCCAACCAAAGAACGTGGAACTGCCGCTGCCATTTTTAACTCATCCTCTTATTTCTCAACCGTACTTTTTGCTCCCCTAATGGGTTGGCTTGTTGCAACCGTCCACTGGCAGTCTATTTTCTGGGTCATGGGTGGTCTCGGAATCATTCTTTCCTTTATCTGGCTTAAGGTCATTTATAGCCCGACCAATCATCCAACAGTAAATCCCGAAGAAGTAAAATATATTGCTTCAGAAGGTGCTTTACTCGACATGGGTGAAAATAGCCAAAATAGTAAAAAAGAGAAAATTACTTGGAGCAAAGTTAAGCAGCTGCTTGCTTCACGTATGATGCTCGGTATCTTTATTGGACAATATTGTGTAAATACACTGACCTATTTTTTCTTGACTTGGTTCCCTGTTTACCTTGTCAAAGAAAGACATCTCAGCATTTTAGAAGCAGGTTTTGCAGCAGTTGCACCTGCACTCTGCGGCTTTGTAGGTGGAATTTTAGGTGGCTTGATTTCAGATAAGTTAATTCGAATGAATTACAGCTTAAGCTTTTCAAGAAAGCTACCTATCGTAGTCGGATTCTTGGTTTCAACCTCAATTATTATGTGTAATTACGTCGATTCTCAAGCAGCAATCGTATTCTTTATGTCCTTATCTTTCTTTGGGAAAGGCATCGGCTCTTTAGGTTGGGCAGTCATGTCTGATGTTGCACCAAAAGAAATGGTGGGTTTATCAGGAGGAATGATGAATGCGTTTGGTAATACGGCAGGAATCGTGACCCCAATTGTGATCGGCTATATCTTAGCAAGTACTGGTTCTTTCAACCTTGCATTGACTTATGTCGGTGTGCATGCGATTGCAGCAGTAATTTGCTATACCGCTATTGTGGGCAAAATCCAGCGCTTCGAGTTAAAACCTACCTCTTAAAACTTTAAGTCATAACGCTTAACTAACTTAAGCGTTATGACCTCTCTTCAAATGTATACAAGGAATGATCATGCTGAAGCCTCTCCTCATAAAAATTAGTCCTCTTGATAATGTAGCCATTGTAGTGAATGACGGCGGTTTACCACCTTCTACACATATTGAAGAATACCAACTCATCTTGGTTGATCATGTGCCACAGGGACATAAAGTTTTATTAAAGTCATTAAAGCAAGGTGAAGCAATTGTTCGTTATGGGGAAATTATTGGTTATGCAAATAAAGATTTATCCGCAGGTTCATGGGTAAATGAAGCCGTTACCCAAATGCCAGAGGCACCTGAGCTAGATGATCTTGAATTAGCAACTCGCCCCGATCCTAAGCTTCCTCCACTGACCGGATATACATTTAAAGGTTATAAAAATAAAGATGGCAGTGTCGGCACAAAGAATATTTTAGGTATTACGACCAGTGTTAACTGTGTAGAGGGTATTGTTGATTATGTCGTTAAAATTATTGAACGTGATTTACTTCCTAAATATTCAAATGTAGATGGTGTAGTCGGATTAAACCATTTATATGGTTGTGGTGTGGCAATCGATGCCCCCGCTGCAATTGTTCCTATTCGTACAATTCATAATCTTGCACTCAACCCTAATTTTGGTGGAGAAATTATGGTGGTGAGTCTAGGCTGCGAAAAAATGCAACCCGAACGACTTCTAAACATTCCTAAAGAAAACAAATATATCCCCCTAGCAAACGAAGATATTATTCAGTTGCAAGATGAACGCCATAACGGTTTTGAAAGTATGGTCAACCATATTTTAACCGTGGCAGAACAACACCTTGAAAAGCTTAATCAACGTACTCGAGAAGAAGTTCCAGTTTCTAATTTAGTTGTAGGCATGCAATGTGGTGGGAGTGATGCATTTTCGGGAGTTACCTCTAACCCTGCCGTTGGTTTCGCAGCTGACTTGATTGTGCAATGTGGCGGTACAGTCATGTTCTCTGAAGTTACGGAAGTCCGCGATGGTATTCACCTACTTACTCCACGTGCAGCAAATGAACAAGTTGCCAAAGATCTAATTCGGGAAATGAAATGGTACGATGACTATTTAGCAGCAGGCCAAGTAGACCGAAGTGCCAATACCACACCGGGTAATAAAAAAGGTGGACTGAATAACATTGTAGAAAAAGCGATGGGATCAATTGCAAAATCAGGCCGCTCACCGATTGTAGAAGTTCTCGCACCGGGCCAAAGACCGACAAAAAAGGGGTTAATTTTTGCGGCTACCCCTTCGAGTGACTTTATCTGTGGTACGCAGCAAATGGCATCTGGTATTACTGTTCAAGTCTTTACCACAGGTCGTGGTACACCCTACGGGCTGGCAGCCGTACCTGTCATTAAAATGGCAAGCCGAAACAATATTGCAAACCGTTGGTATGACCTGATTGATATCAGTGCTGGCGATATTGCGATTGGAAAGAAGACTATTGAAGAAGTGGGCTGGGAACTTTTTGAACTGATTTTACAAGTGGCTAGTGGCGAAAAACAAACGTGGTCGGACCGTTGGGGTATTCATAACTCACTCGCTGTATTTAACCCTGCACCCGTGACCTAATAAGGTTTAAAAGATGAGGCATATCACCTCATCTTTTCACATTTCCCATCTTAATTACGACACATTTCACTAAAACTTAACATCGCTGCTAAAATAACATCGAAAATTAAGAACTCTATTTCTCTATGCAAAATCAGACTGCTTCAAATCTCCCCTCAACTCAACTTGGAAAAGCGCTGCTTTGTCTTATGACATCAGCATTATTATTTTCCATTATGGGAGTGTGCATTCGTTTTGCTTCACAAACAGTAGACAATGCGACCGTCGTGTTTTTTAGAAATGCAGTGGGTTTATTTATTTTTATTCCGATGCTCTTTAAACAAGGTTTAGACTTTATTAAAACCGATAAACTTTGGATGCACACTTGGCGAAGTATTGTGGGTCTTGCCGCAATGTACGGTTTTTTCTATGCCATTGCAAACTTAAAACTCTCAAATGCCATGGTTTTTAGTTACTCATCTCCTATCTTTATTCCACTTATTGCATGGCTTTTCTTAAAAGAAAAAATTACTAAATCGATGATTTTTGCCGCTGTGATTGGACTCATTGGGGTTTTATTTGTCGCTAAACCCGACCAAGGTCTATTTAACGCATTGTCTTTTATTGGCTTGGGTGCATGCTTTTTATCAGCAATGGCTTTTGTCACCGTAAGAGCTTTAACCAGTACAGAGCCACCTGAACGTATCGTTTTTTACTTCTGTGTTTTTGGTAGTTTAATTTCCTCTATTCCGATGTTCTGGCATTGGCGAATTTTCACTTGGCATGAACTAGCATTACTCATTGCCGCAGGACTTTTAGCAAATATAAGCCAACTTTTTATGTCTTATGCCTATAGCCTAGCCCCAGCTGGCCAAATTGGCCCAATGAACTATATTGCCATTATTTTTGCAGGAATTTGGGGATTTGTTTTTTGGCATGAATTACCTGATCTGTTTAGCATTATCGGCATATTTATTATTTTATTTGCGATTTTGCTCTGTAATCCATTTTTGCAGAAAAAGTTACTTTCTCGATTTAAATAACAAACAAACCTTAATCTAATTTAGGTACTGTATTCGATACTCATTTGGTGAAATGCCTGTCCAATGGCGATAGGCTTTTCTAAAATTAGAAGTATCTGAAAAGCCAATTCTCTCAGCAATTTCATCTATAGTTAAAGTTGTCTCTCGCAAATATTCATCAGCAAGACGGCGCCGAGTCTCATCTAACAATTCTTGATAGGTTAAATCAAAACCTGCCAAACGCCGATGTAAGGTCCGCTTTGAGATATGTAAACGTTTAGCCATTTCTTGAGCTGATGGAAAAAGCCCCGTTCCATCCAATAGTATTAAACGAATCGTTTTCACCAACTCTGGCTCTTCAAGTTCAGCAGCACCTAGCATCCGCTCACAAAACGACTTACACATATCGGCTGTAATCGGGTTGGCATTTGGGCAAGGTACATCGAGCCACTTTAAATCAAAATGCCATTGCATCACCCCAGCATTAAACTGAACGGGGCAACGAAACACTTTTTCATATTCTTCTGCATAGTCAGGCGCTGGGTATGGTAATAAAAGCTTCTTCGCTTGAAATGGTCCTTCAAGTACCCGTTCAATTAAAGTTTGCATTGAGCTAAACCAAAACTCGCACACTAAAGGTAAAAGCTTACCCAGTGCAATAATGTCCTGCCCTTCAAAAACGGCAACATCATCTCGAATATAAAATGACTTCTTTAAAATAGGCCCTGCAAGCTTAATGTGTCGAATGCCAAGCTCGACTGCTTGTCTAAAATTACGTGAGGAATATAACGCATAGCCATATACTCCAAAATCTGACAATCGCTGCTTTTGCCCTGCGCGCAGACCAATGAGTGGATCATGTGATAGCTTTTGAATATTTTGAAATAGCTGAATTTTTTGGACTTGGGAAATATATAAAGAGGATTGATTCATCGCATCTGGCGAAATATTTGTGCCAGATAAAACATCTGATATTGAATGGCCTTGCAAACCCATTTCATCAAATAAACTGGTCAAACCCAGCAAATATGTATTGGAACCTAAGGATGTATTATCATAATTTCCTTTGATAACCGCATTTGTATTTTTATAAACATTATTAGGCATTTAATTCACACCATCCCTAGAGTGACGTGCATAATGGCACTAAACTACCTCTTGTTGTCTCAATTTAACATCGACCATATGACGCTTCAAGCATAAAGTATGATAAGCAAAAGTATGGAAGGAATAATAATGGAACAGTCCACCTTAAAAGAATATAGCGGCTCTGCCACTGAACATATGGAACTTATTTTTTCCAAACAACGTGCCAATTTTGAAGCAGATCCTTACCCAAGTCTTGAAGCACGCCGCACAAAACTACATCAACTTAAAAAACAAATTATCCGTTATCAAGATGCTTTAGCTGCTGCGATTAATTCCGATTTTAGTTCAAGATCACTTGATGAATCTAAGCTATTAGATTTGCTTGGCTCTGTGTTGGAGGCTGATCATGCGATTCATCATTTACGACGCTGGATGCGTCCAAGTAAACGCCGTACCGAGCTTTTATTTTTATCAAATCGTTTAAGTGTGCAATACCAACCTAAAGGCGTGGTTGGTGTGATTGTTCCTTGGAACTTCCCCGTTTATTTAGCACTTGGCCCGCTTATTGCAGCCTTAGCTGCGGGCAATCGGGTCATGATTAAACTGCCTGAAATTACCCCGAATACTAATGCAATGCTTCGACGCATGCTGGCTGAAGTCTTTAACGAAGATGAAGTGGCGGTTTTTGGTGAAGAAATTACAGACCCAGCAAGATTTACCTCTTTGCCATTTAACCACATTGTCTTTACGGGTTCTCCTGCAATTGGCAAAGTCGTCATGCGAGCAGCAGCTGAAAACTTAACACCTGTTACACTTGAGTTAGGTGGTAAATCTCCTGCAATTGTAAGCCGCAACTACCCGCTTGCCGATGCGGCAAAACGTATTACGCATGGTAAAGCAACAAACAGTGGTCAAATCTGCGTAGCACCTGACTATGCGTTGGTTCCCAAAGAAAGTATTGATGAGTTTGTAGATGCTGCAAAATCAAGCTTTATAAAAATGTTTGGTCAAAACATCACAAACAATGAAAATTACACATCGATTGTAAATGACCGCCATTTAAAACGTATTCAAGATATCTTGACCGATGCACAAGAAAAAGGTGCCCGTATTATTCCTTGCGATACTTACAGCTTTGACCAACAAGGTCGCAGAATGCCTGTACAGATTGTGCTGAATTGCACGCCAGATATGCGCATTATGAAAGAAGAACTCTTTGGCCCTATTTTACCAGTGGTAGCTTATGATTCTTTAGATGATGCGATTACCTATGTGAAATCGGATGAACGACCTTTAGCACTTTATTGCTTTACACATAGCTCGGTAGAACGTGATCGTATTTTACGTGAAACTCATTCGGGCGGTGTGACCATTAATGATTGGGGTTGGCATGTAGTTAACCATGATGCTCCTTTCGGTGGTATCGGTAACTCAGGCATGGGGTCATATCATGGTGAAGAAGGTTTCCGTGAACTTTCTCATGCAAAAACTGTATTTATTCGTCATCGGTTTTTCCCGACGCAGCTTTTCCACCCTCCTTATGGAACATTTCTGCAAAAGTTAGCGATTCGCTTTTTCTTAAAAAAAGGCGATCCAAGTATTAAATAAAGAGTATAAAAAAGCCTCGTTATGAGGCTTTTTTATCAGCTTTTAATTAATCAACCGGACGTAATAGAAAAATTATGAAATTTACAGATCTTTAAATAAGTATCTTCAAATAATTTTTCCATTTTAGGGTTCCCATCATGATAGTCATCCCAAAATTCTCCACTAAATTCTTTAGGTTCAATAGTCGTAGTTATAGTATCTTCCTGCTTATAAAATGAAATTTCCCAACCTTCAGGTATACTAGGATTAATTATTTCAAATTTAGAAATTTCTACAATAACAGGAGTACTATCAGAATCGCGGCGAACAGATACTTTTGTTTCATTTCGATATTCATTAAATTGCACCCCAAAACAGATGTATCTTTTCCCAATAGTAAAATCGTACAAATCACTATCATTACACTTAAGTATCAGGGGTTTACTATTCCTTTTACCTTGTAATCTTTAGTTTTAAAATCAATTTAATTCATTTTAATCTTTATGGCTATTTTAAAATCCTGAAAAAATTTCGGATCTTACCAAAAATTTTCTACTAAAGAATGTAACCATAAACAAATTATCTTAATCAAAAATTATAAATTATTATTTTAAAAATAAAAAAGCTAGACACACGCCTAGCTTTAAAAACATTTCATCTTCTAGCTTAAATATAATCAACCTTTTGTGCTTTTAAAATATCAAGCTGCAACATCTTTTTCTTTTTATATTTATACGCAATAAATAAACCAATAAACCAGATTGGTGAGCACTCAAGTGCAATTAAAGTATCATGGTCCAAAGCCAAAATTACGATAGTAAACACTAAAAATAACATGGTCATCCAAGCCATAAATAATCCACCCGGCATTTTATATTTTGACTGGGCATGTAATTCAGGGCTTTTCTTACGATAATAAATATATGAAAGCACTATCAACATAAACGTAAAAATACATAAAATTGAAGTGAGCGCTGAAATAATCGTAAATGCAGTCATAACATTAGGCACAATAAATAAAATAGATGTTCCAACCGTTACGCACGCCATTGAAAATATAAGTCCGCGAATTGGAACTTTTCTTTTTGACAGCTTACTAAAGCTTTTAGGGGCATCGTTGTCTAAAGCCAAACCGTATAACATACGGCTGGTCGCAAAGATTCCACTGTTTGCAGAAGATAAAGCTGAAGTCGCAACAACAAAGTTGATTAAACCTGCCGCAATTGGTAACCCGACCAAAGTAAACATTTCTACAAATGGGCTCTTTTCTGGTGAAACTTTTGCCCAAGATGTGACGGCAATAATACAAACCAACGCGCCCACGTAGAACAATAAAATACGTAAAGGAATAGAGTTAATCGCTTTTGGAAGTGATTTATGCGGGTCTTTGGTCTCAGCGGCAGTTGTACCAACAAGCTCAATACCTACAAACGCAAATATGGCAATTTGGAAACCAGCCAAGAAACCTGTTACACCATAAGGAAACATAGATTGTGTTTCAAACAAATGTCTCATTGAGGCCTTAACCCCATTTGGAGAAGTGAACCCCGTACCAATTAAATAAATACCAGCCAGAATAAATAGAATAATTGCAGTAATTTTGATGAGTGAGAACCAAAACTCAAGTTCTCCAAACAATCGAACGGCCACAAAGTTAAGTATGGTTAAGATGGCCAATGATGTAAATGCTGGAATCCAGACGGGTAAATCGGGGTACCAAAACTGCATGTACCCTCCGATTACAATTACATCGGCAATCGCAGTAATAATCCAGTTACACCAATAGGACCAACCAAGGAAAAACCCCGCCCATGGACCGAGATAAGCTGTTGCAAAATCGGCGAAGGTTTTAAAATTCGTGTTGGCAAGCAACAATTCACCCATTGCCCGCATCACGAAGAAAAAGAAGAAACCAATAATTAAATAGGTTAAAACAATTGAAGTACCCGAAACACTTAATGTTTTCCCGGAACCCATAAATAATCCAGTACCAATTGCACCACCGATTGCGATCATTTGAATATGACGATTTGTCAATGAGCGCTGCAATTTCTCTTCTTCTTGCTCAGTCATATGTTGACTACCAAGAAGATCTCCTTCCAGGAACTGCTTTCCGTTATTCTTACTCATGTAATATTTACTCCAATTTATAGCAACCGTCGTAAATGCTTTAATAATAAACAAATTATATGATTATTAATTTAGTCCATTAAACCATTCTAAAATATTATTAAATCACTTAAGACCTTATAAATTCCTTTTTAAAAGCCATCACCTATAACAATAAAAATTATTCATCATTCCTTTCCTTCATTATTATATTAGCCTGATTTCCAAAATATAATTTCGATAAACATTTAAAATATATAAACTAATTAAATATTTTATTGATTTAACTTTTATATAGAAAAACAGGCTAATTAATCTCAGCTCAGCGAGCAAGATTGTATTTATCCATATACCCATCTTGCGCTAGCGATAATATAGTATTCCTTCTTAAATTTGGTGAAATGTGTAGTAATTTCCGCTTAATTAACAGCCATTCGAAAATGTTCAGTGGCTTTGAGTTTATTGACCACTTCTGGACTCGAAACTTGTTTAACATGAACACTTAGCACCCGAACTAAAGAGCCATTTTCAACATTCAATTGGTTTGCCTGTTCTTTTGTTAACTGCAATATGTTCTGATGAGGTTTGCTATACACAAGAATGGCGCGATAATTTTCATAATCATCATTGGCCACAATGTAAGATTCATCCCCTACAGCGATATTTTCAGTTTGTTCGACTTGTACCGTTACAGACAGACTTTCTTTAATCGCCCGTAAATTTTCGATATCCGCTTGCAGCGTTGCGCCACCATCAAAAATATCGATATAGCCTTTATAGCGTAGCCCCTCTTCAAGCAAGAGATTATAGGCTGGTCGAGTATTCGGGTGCACAATGCCAATCGCAGCTTTAGCATCGTCAGGTAACATATCGACATAGAGGGGATGTCTTGGCATCAGCTCAGCAATAAAAGCCTTTTGGCCTACACCACTTAAATAATCAGCCTTGGTAAATTCGATATTAAAAAACTTATGACCTACCGCATTCCAAAATGGTGACTGCCCATTGGCATCAGAATATCCGCGCATTTCGGCAACAATCGTTTCTTCAAAATATTGACGGAATGCTGAAAGAAATAAGAAACGGACTTTAGATAAAAATTTGCCATTTTTATTTAAGCGATAGTCAGGGTCTAAAAATAAAGTACAAAGCTCACTACAGTTGGTATGGTCGTTACTCAAATACAAAGTCGGCAAAGCGTTATAAACACTTAACGGTTCAGAAGCATGAACTTGTGTTCCTACATGGAAGTTATACCAAGGCTCTTTTAAACCAAGTGCGACTTCAATACCGCAAACACCGACAACTTTGTTGAGTTCAGTATCCTCTAAAACAAATAGGTAAACCTGATCTGCCTTTGGGAGTGCGCCTGCGACTGTCTTACACGCCCTCTCAATACGAGCAGCAAGTTTTTCCATATTGGGCTGCAAAGATGTCAAACCAAAACCCGCTTTTTTTGCCAACAGGTAAAGGTCATTAACATCTTTAGGTTCGATGTAACGAATAATCATCATGCTGCTTGTTCATCCTTTTGAATTTCAACAAAGCGAGCAAGCGCACGTTCAAAGCGTTTTAAACCTTCATCAATATCAGCAAATGGAATGATTAAAGACGGTGTAAAACGTACAACATTCGGACCTGCAATAAGACTCAGTAAACCTTCTTCACCCGCAAGATTATTAATATCTTTTGCTTTACCAGCGAATTCATCTTTTAAGGCACAACCAATCAATAAGCCTTCACCGCGAATCGTTTTAAAGACTTCATATTTTTCATTTAATTTATTTAAAGCGTTTTTATAGTAGTCATGACGCTCTTTAACACCATTCAGCACTTCAGGCGTATTAATAAATTCAAATACAGCCCCTGCAACCGCACTTGCTAACGGGTTACCACCATAAGTCGTACCATGTGTACCGACAGAAAAATGCGGAGCAAACTTATCGGTTGTTAGCATTGCACCGACTGGAAAACCACCACCTAGTGCTTTTGCAGTGGTTAATACATCTGGAATAACGCCAGAGTTCATGTAGGCATATAGTGCACCTGTACGGCCAACACCCGTTTGTACTTCATCAAAAATCAGCAAGGCACCAAACTCATCACACAGTGCTCTTAAGCCTTTTAAAAATTCGATGTCAGCAGGAATAACTCCGCCTTCACCTTGGATCGGCTCAACAATAACAGCACATGTTTGCTCATTGATCACTGCTTTTGCAGCTTCTAAATCATTAAAAGCAACATGGTTAATGCCATTTGGAAGTGGTGCAAAGTCTTGTGAATATTTAGGTTGACCACCCGCTGAAACGGTAAATAAGGTACGGCCATGAAACGCATTGTTAAATGCCACAATGCCACTTTTGCCAGCAACACCGCTGTCTAGTCCAACTTTACGAGCTAGTTTTAAAGCAGCTTCGTTCGCTTCTGCACCTGAGTTACAGAAGAATACTTTATCTGCAAATGTATTTTCAGTGAGTTGTTTTGCAAGGCGTAGAACGGGTTCATTTGTATAACCGTTGCCGACATGCCAAAGTTTTGTTGCTTGTTCTGTTAAAGCATTTACTGCCACTGGATGCGCATGACCTAATGCATTTACTGCAATCCCGCCTGCAAAATCGATATATTCTTTATTTTCTTGATCCCAAATACGTGAACCTTTGCCACGTACCGGAATGAAATTTGCCGGTGCAAAAACTGGAACCATCCACTCGTTAAAGTCATTACGAGAAACTGCAAAATTATTCATCTTATCTAGTCCATTAAATTGAATTATTAGGCTTAACCGATGCCCCTATTATTCAAAATCAAATTGACTCACAAAATTTGTAATTCAGTCAAAAATGAATTAATTTTTACCAATTTGATAATTGACAATTACAATATGGATAACATTGATCAAATTATTTTAGGTTTGCTTAAAGATAACGCACGGATGTCTGTTACCGAGTTAGCCGAAAAAGTTCACGTTTCACGGGCAACGGTAAAAAAGAGAATCGAGTATTTAGAGTCTTCGGGCATCATTACCGGATATACGGTACGGTTTAAACCCAATGCAGAACGAAACGTTATTCGTGCATGGATGAGCATTATGGTTGAAGGGACCAAAGCGCAGTCTGTGATTAAAGAATTACGTCTAGAAAGTGCCGTGGAATGTTTACATAAAACGAATGGCAAATGGGACATTTTGGTCGAGCTACGTTCTGATACTTTAGAAAACTTCGACAAAGTTTTAGAAAGAATCAGGAATATTTCAGGTATTTATAACAGTGAAACTAGCATTCTGCTTGCGAGTCATAAAACCTAATCATTCACTTTAATTTCAATAAATAAGAACTCGAAATTGATGAGCTAAGTATAAATCTTGGCTCCTCAAGCTACTCTCGATTAGAAAATTATTCAATTATCTTTCATCAAATCTACTAAACTAGTACGACAATCAACCTCTCCTAAAAATCTTCAATAAATTTTTAATATTTTTTAAACAATCAAATCAAAAACTTAAAATCCAATTTGATTTAAATTCCAACTTTTTTCACTTACTCCCCTCATCAAAGCATTTGACAGAAAATTTAAAACATAATACATATAGTATTATATGTTATATGTTAAAACCTAAGGACAAGGTATAAAAAATGGCTAAAACTCAACTACAACACTTCATTAACGGCGAATATGTTGCTAGCAAAGGAAATGATTATTTCGATTTGGTCAGCCCAGTAACTGGTGAAGTTTATGCACAATCACCGAATGCAACCGAGGCAGAAGTTGATGCAGCTTATGCCGCTGCAAAAGAAGCATTTAAAATTTGGGGACGCAGTACACCTTCGACTCGTCAAAAAGCATTACTTAACTTGGCAGATGCTATTGAAGCAAATGCTGATCGTTTAATTGAGGCACAAAGTCGTAATACGGGTCAGTTAAAACACTTAATTGCATCTGAAGAAGTAGGTGCATCAGCAGATCAGATTCGTTTCTTTGCAGGTGCTGCTCGCCTACTCAATGGCACTGCTTCAGGTGAATATTTAGAAGGTTTAACCTCTTCTATTCGCCGCGAACCTGTCGGTGTAGTTGGGCAAGTTACACCTTGGAACTATCCACTCATGATGGCTGTTTGGAAAATTGCTCCAGCTTTAGCCGCAGGTAACACAGTAGTGCTTAAACCAAGTGATACTACGCCTGAAAGTACGCTTTTACTGGCAGAAATTGCAGCACCATTTTTCCCTAAAGGTGCATTTAACGTAGTGTTAGGCCAAGCACAAGTCGGATCAAAAGTTGTATCACATAAAACCCCTGCTCTTGTTTCGATTACAGGTTCAGTTCGCGCTGGATTACAAGTTGCTGCTTCTGCTGCGGCAAATTTAGCAAAAGCTCATCTTGAGCTTGGTGGTAAAGCACCTGTAGTGGTTTTTGAAGATGCCGACCTCGATAAAGCAGTTGAAATGATTGCATTAACGGGCTATTTCAACGCAGGCCAAGACTGTACTGCGGCAACACGTGTAATTGTGGCTGAAGCAGTTCATGATGAGTTTTTAGCTAAACTTGTTGAAGCTGCAAAAAATACCCGTTTTGGTGAGCCCGATGATCAAGACGCGCTTTATGGTCCACTTAACAATGCCAACCAATTGAAAAATGTTAAAGCCTTTATTGACAACTTACCTGCTCACGCCAAAGTTGAAACAGGTGGAAAACAGGCAGACCGTCCAGGCTTCTATTTTGAACCAACTGTTATTAGTGGCTTAAAACAACACGACGAAGCCATTCAAAATGAAATTTTTGGACCAGTGATTACCGTTCAAAAATTTACAGATGAAAATGATGCGATTGAAAAAGCCAACGATGTTGAATATGGCCTAGCTTCAAGTGTTTGGACTAAAGACCATGCCCGCGCCACTCGTCTTTCTCGTGAACTTGATTTCGGTACAGTTTGGATTAATACCCATATTCCTTTAACCGCAGAAATGCCACACGGCGGTTTCAAAAAGTCAGGATATGGTAAAGATTTATCTGGTTACGGGTTTGAAGAATATACCCGTGTTAAACATGTGATGAGTTCAAACGAATAATAACAATGCGTTTTGAAAGGAGATCAAAATGAATAAGCAAGAAATGAAAGACTTGGTGACTAAAGCCCATCATGAGCTATTTAATTTGCACGACACCACTGCTTTAGACCGTTATTTTTCTGAAGACTTTATAGAGCACTCACCACTCGTTGCAAATGGCATTTCGGGCCTTCGCCAATTGGTAGAAGACTGTCCTGACATGCAACATGAAGCTGTGCGTGTATTGGCAGATGGTGACTTGGTTGCAATTCATGGCCGCTTTCAAGGCTTAGATGAGAACCCATTGGTTGGGTTTGATATTTACCGAGTGAAAGATGGCAAAATTGTGGAACATTGGGACGGTCTTGTGGCAGAAGCCGCACCAAATGTGAGTGGTAGAACACAATTAGATGGCCCAACCGAAATCGTAACTCACCATGACCCAGAGAAAAACCGTGAGATTGTGACCTCTTTCTTTAAAAAGTCATTAATTGATGGCAATTACGAAGCATTTAAAGAATACACTCACAACGATCAGTTCATTCAACATAGTCCGGACATTGGCGATGGTGTTAAAGCAGTCATTGATTTTTTGAACAATATCCGTAATGAAGGACAAGGTTTGGTATACTCCAAAACGCATCGCTCCATTGCTGATGGTCAATTTGTGTTGACACATTCCGAAGGAAGTATTGCCGGAAATCGACATGCCTATTTTGAATTATGGCGTGTAGATAATGGCAAAATTGTTGAACTTTGGGATGCAATACCAGCTGTGCCTGAAGATGAACAGGCAGTCCATCAATATGGCGTGTTTTAATCATTTATCCGTTTCATTAAGCTAAGTCTCTGACTTAGCTTTTAGAGAATTCGCCATGTCAGCATATACGATAATTTTTGCACCTATCGCTCAGACAACTCGATCGGAACAAGTTGTGGAACGCTTGGAAAATGCAATTATCTCTGGATTGCTCAAAAGCAATGAACAGCTTCCTAACGAGGCGGATCTAGCTCGCTTAATGGGAGTGTCACCCATTACGGTCCGTGAAGCTTTAAATACTTTACGCGTAAAAGGTTTGATTGATACACGACGTGGGCGAAACGGCGGAAGCTTTGTTTGTGAGTTGCCTTCCGATTTACTCTTAAATAAGCACCCTCTGCGTCAAGCTTCCAATGAATATCTGGCTGATTTAGGCGAGTTTCATAGTGCAATTTTAAGTCATGGTGCATATTTGGCAGCACAAAGAACCACTGAATATGAACTGAGCAAAATTAAAGAACTTATTGATCAATTTGAACAGGCCGTTGAAGCAGACACACGTGCCCAACTTGATTTACGTTGTTTGTTAACACTTACCTCTTTTGCTCAATCAGCTCGACTGGCAAATCAAGAGTTAACCATACAAGCCGAATGGGCACCGCTCATTGCTGTGCTTTACCAAGATGATCAATTTCATCAACTGGTCGTCGCTCAATACCACCAACTTTTATCATCTTTTGTTCAAGGCAATGAAGATGATGCTGTTATTCAAGCGCGAAAAATCATTTCGATGCTAACAGACCAAATGCTTCGATATAAGTTATCTATTGAATAAAAACAATAAAGTAGAGCACTTATAAAATATCGAGTGAGAAATACGGAATTTTAGGAGTTATAGGAATGACCCAACATTTAGATATAGAAGAGCTTCAAAATTTGTTAAAGACGGTGGTTGAAGAAACGACAGCCATTACAGAAAAGCTGGCAACTAAAGCGAGCAAAATTCTTTCGAAACATGAACCTGAAAAAACAAAAGACGTTAAGCTTTCAGGTTCAGAACGCACAGCTTTGCAAAAGGAAATTAAAAAGGCATTACAGGAAAGCCATTACAGTCAAGGCATTGGTTTTGCAAGTTATAGCCCTGCAACGCAAGAAGAGCAAGATTATTGGACACTCGAATGGTGGTATAAAAAAGAAGATCAGTTGCAACAAGCCAAGCTTGAAAACTATCAAAATGCTCAGCGATTTTTAGATTTCCGCTCTTTTGAATGGTTCCATAAACCTGCTCAAAATAAAAGTCCGTGCATCCATGGGCCATATGTCGACTATATTTGCAATGGTGCATACACCATCACCCTTGCCCATCCGGTCATGATTCGTGATCAATTTATCGGTGTGATTGCTACCGATATTTTAGTTTCCGCACTCGAAAAAATTCTTATGCCGAAGCTTAAAAACATTAAACAAAAAGCAATTGTGATTAACGACTCTTCGCGAGTGATTACTTCAAATGATATCACCATCAGAACAGGCACATTATTTAAAGGCCAAAGCCCCGAGCAGTTTCTGTCACGACCGTGTCAATCTTTTCAATTGGTCGTGATCTAGAGTTATATCAAAGATATAAGTATTTGATCTTGCTTTAGGGCGTCACCAAGGCGAAACAGCCACCCACTTTTGTACAAACTTTCTCCAAATAGACATGTTTATTCAAGTCTAGGGGAAGTTTTGGCTCAAAAATAGCATCGCTTTTCCGGATGAAAAGCAAAACAACGAATTTGAGGTTGAAATGACATGGAAAATAAAACGTCTTCCTTAAAAAAACTGTCACTTTGGCAAGTCACGATTATTGGTATTGCCTACATGACTCCCATGACGGTGTTTGACACTTTCGGTATTGTCTCTGGCATTACCAATGGACACGTACCACTGGCCTATTTACTCGCACTTGGCGCCATGTTACTCACTGCTTGGAGCTATGCAAGATTTAGTAAAAATTCTGAAAAATCAGGCTCGGCATATAGCTATACAGCTGAAAGTTTAGGGCCTAAAAGTGGCTTTTTTGTCGGTTGGTGCTCTCTGCTCGACTATTTGTTATTACCTCTCATTAATGTTTTGCTAGCTGCGATTTATCTCACCGCACTGATTCCAAGTCTGCCTTACTGGTTCTGGGTAATTGTGTCGGCAAGCTTAGTCACTTTAGTAAACTGTTTCCGCATTCGGTTGCTCGCCAATTTAAGCCTGTTGTTTGTATTTGCCCCGATCATACTCATGGTCATTTTTGTTTATTTAGTGATTAAGGGTATTGGCTCGACTCAAGGTTATGAGCATGTGCTTACATTGGCTCCACTCTGGCATGAGCACCAATCTTTACTCCCTCTCGTTGCGGGTGCCTCAGTTTTGTGCTTTTCATTTTTGGGCTTTGATGCGGTTACTACGCTTTCAAATGAAACCAAACAACCTACCAAAAATATTCCCCGCGCAGTCATGTTAACGACTCTTGCGGGTGGACTTATTTTCTTCACAGCAGCTTGGTTTATTCAACTTTATTTTCCAAACAATCTACGCTTTCAGCATCCATCTGAAGCGTTGCCTGAAATTGTGCTTTACGTGGGTGGTGCTTTTTTCCAATCTGTATTCTTATGCGGACAAATTATGAACACTGTCGCCTCTGGCCTTGCCTCTCATGCCAGTGCTTCACGTTTACTGTATATAATGGGCACCGATAATATTTTCCCTAAAAAGTATTTTGGGACAATTCATATTTCATTAGGTACACCGTTTTTCTCGGTTTTGTTTGTTGGTCTTATTTCAATGTCAGCGGTTTTTCTAGATTTAGCCCAAGTCGTCAGCCTAATCAGCTTTGGTGCTCTAGTCGCTTTTACAGCCGTAAATTTCTCAGTTTTTATGAAGTTTTATATTAAAGATAAACAGCGTTCAGGGTTTAAAAACAAATTTCTAAACCTGTTTTTACCGCTTATATCAGTCTTTAGCATTATTTGCCTCTGGCTTAATCTTGATTCATCTTCACTCATGTTTGGATGTTTCTGGTTAGCTTTGGGTATTCTCCTATTTATCTATAAAACGATTAAAAAACAAAATATTGCTATTAGTAATGCTTATTAATTTTTAAGGAACTTTATTATGAAAATTATTTCTAAACCTCAACTTTTAAAAGACGTGGAATATAAACCGAGTAAATCTCTACAAGTAGGTAAA
This sequence comes from Acinetobacter sp. 22301, assembly GCF_052045285.1. NCBI lineage: Bacteria > Pseudomonadati > Pseudomonadota > Gammaproteobacteria > Moraxellales > Moraxellaceae > Acinetobacter > Acinetobacter sp. 22301. The sequence goes on from NZ_JBQEOR010000011.1 coordinate 105,045, forward strand.
GAGTGGAGCTGGTTAAATCCAAAACATGCAAAATTTGATACATCCACGGTTAATGGTACCTCGGTAGATAACCCTGCAAACTATTATGAAAGCTCACTTTCTGATTGGCATACTTTTGACAGTTTAAAAGCTGATATTGAATGTGATGTGGTAGTTATTGGCGGTGGTTTATTGGGTTCATCTACGGCCTTACATTTAGCTGAACAAGGCGTAGAGACTGTTTTATTAGAAAAAAACCGTGTAGGTAGCGCAGCTTCTGGACGCAATGGCGGACAACTTACCCCTGGTTTAGCTCGCTGGGAAGCTCAAGAAATGGCCGATCGCTTAGGCTATGAAGATGCCAAAAAACTCTGGCATTTTACCTCTACGGAAGCAATGCAACTCATTGATGACATTTCGGAAAAATACCAACTCAACTTTGACCGCAAATACGGCCACATTACCGCTGCCGTTCATGAAGGGCATTTAGTTGGTTTAACACAAGGCGCCGATGCACGAAAATATTTAGGTGAAGACCATACCCGCATTGTGGGTAAACATGAACTCATGGACTACATTAAGTCTGATTATTACACAGGTGGTTTAATTGATGAGTTAGGTGGACAAATTCATCCTTTAGCTTTAAACCGTGGCTTAATTTATGGATTTTGCCAAAATGGCGGTACTGTTTATGAACAAACAGAAGTCATTTCAATAGAAGAAAAAGCAGATGGCATTTATGTTCAAACTGCAAATGCGGTCGTAAAAGCTAAAAAGTCTGTGGTGTTAGCCGTGCACCATGCTTCTTTTAAACTTTTATCAGAGCAAAACAATACTACTATTCCGTTTTATACCTATGTTGCGACGACTGCCCCACTAGAGCTTGATACAAAAGAGCTACTGCCATTTGGGCATCCAGTCTATGACACTCAGTTCCAGATTGATTACTACCGCCCTGTGTTTAATAACCGCTTATTGTTTGGTGGCCAAGGCACAGGAACATGCTGGGGACCAGAGAAAACATTAAATTATCTAGAGCATCGAATTCATACAGTTTTCCCTCAAATTAAAAATCTAGAGATGGATTTTGTCTGGAGTGGAACGACCGATTTAACCGTAAATGGTGCAGTCGATAGCCGTAAATTTGGCAATAAATTCCCAATTTATGCTGTTCACGGCTGGAGCGGTCATGGCGTTGCTCAGACGGTACGTATTGGTAAAGCCATTGCAAATGACTTTGTTGGGCAAACTAACGACTTCGAAATGTTATCTAAAATTGATCATCAAAATATTATTTTTGGCCGTACCCTTGCACCCGTTGTTATTCCACTTGCCAAAAGCATGTATGGTATTGGTGCAATGATTAATCCGGGCAAAATGGTATCTTTCTAATTTATAAAATAACCGATTTCAAAAAGGGATCCGTATAGCTTTGTACGGATCCCTTTTTATTTAGCTGAGTAAAATCCTTTTCAAACTAGGTTATCCCTAACCAATCTATTACAATAGCGCCAGCTTTTTTATTCAGCGCATATATTTTGAGCAACTCATCTTCCCAATTAAAACGCGGACTTAAAAATCGCCATATCCAGTTAATCGCTATGGGTGGTGCTGTCGGGACAGGTTTATTTTTAGGCTCTGCACAAGTCATCCAGTCTGCTGGTCCTTCTATTATTTTAGGTTATGCCATTGTCGGTTTGGTCGCATTTTTAATTATGCGCCAAATGGGTGAAATGATCGTAGAAGAACCTGTGGTCGGTTCCTTTAGTTACTTTGCACAAAAATATTGGGGGAAATTCCCCGGTTTTTTATCGGGCTGGAACTATTGGGTTGTTTATATTCTGGTCGCGATGACCGAACTGACAGCCGTTGCTAAATATGTGCATTACTGGTGGCCCCACATTCCTGCTTGGATATCAGCCTTATTTTTCTTTGTTTTGGTCACATGTTTGAACTTAGGCAACGTTAAATTTTATGGCGAATCTGAGTTTTGGTTAGCTATTATTAAAGTTGCGGCGGTCATTGCCATGATTGTGTTTGGCTTATATTTGTTGCTCACCGCAGGTAATGATTCTATCGCTAGCTTCTCAAACTTATGGCAGCATGGCGGATTTTTCCCGCATGGGTTCTCGGGCCTATTTTATATGCTCGCCTTTTTAATGTTTGCATTTGGCGGTATTGAACTGATTGGAATGACTGCTGCTGAAGCTGAAAATCCAGAAAAAAGCATTCCACAAGCCATTAACCAAGTCATCTTTCGAATCTTGGTTTTCTATGTGGCTTCGCTTGCTATCATCATGTCACTCATTCCGTGGAATCAGCTTGACCTCGGTGGTTTAGATAAAAGTCCATTTGTGATGATTTTTAGCCAGCTTGGGATTGGCTGGGCAGCGCATTTGCTTAACTTTATTATTTTGACGGCTGCCTTATCAGTTTATAACAGCGGTATGTATGCAAACAGCCGTATGTTATATGGCCTCGCTGTACAAGGTCACGCATCCAAAATTTTTACAAAAGTAAGTAAACAAGGGGTTCCAACACCTGCTGTTATCTTTTCTTCTATTCTCATTTTCGGTTGTGTATTGCTGAACTACTTTATCCCAGAAGAAGCTTTAAGCTATCTCATGTACATGGCTGTGGCTGCGCTGGTTTTAAACTGGGCAATTATTAGCTTTACTCATTTAAAGTTTAAACGTGCTATGAAACTTGAAGATAAAGTTGCCAAGTTCCCTGCTCTATTTTCACCTTTGAGTAACTATATTGTTTTGATTTTCATTGGCATGATTTTATATATCATGTGGACTCAAGGCTTTGAAAAATCGGTGATTTTAATTCCAATCTGGATTACCTTCATGTTTGGATTATATAAATTTTTAAGTTGGAAAAAAGCTCTCTAATATTCAAAAAGGCTTATTCAAACAGGATAAGCCTTTTATCATTAAATAGCTTGTCCTCTTAAATAACTTCAGAAAATCTACTCAAAAAACCATTCACATTCTATTCATTATTATTGAATTGCTCTCTGCTAGACACATGGATATGTAAGCGTTAGTCATTCTAAACATTGGTATTTAATGAGATAATTATTAAAGTACAAGTGTTTACATGATCTATAAATATTTGTGTCAATGTTCAGCTAAAATCAAAGCAGACCAGTTATCGTTACGATCACTCAATAGGCAAAAGATACTGCATCGTAAGACAGATTCTTTACCCACTTTACTGATTTAGCCCTCAACTGTGTCACTCAATGATGAAAGACAGGAAATTTTATGGAAAAAGCTCTGCAATGTCCTAAGTGTGGTTCTACAGAAATTGAAGCACGTGACCATGACAAATTACTTAGAACAACTGGCGGTGTTTTACTCACAGCTGCCGGTACAACGGCAGGCACTGTAGGTGGCGCTGCGACTGGTGCTACTGTTGGAGCAGCTATTGGTACTGTTGCTGGTCCTTTAGGTGTAATTGTTGGCGGAACTGTAGGGACTTTTGTTGGTGCCATTAGTGCAGGAATTACTGGCGGTGTAGTTGGTAATATTTTTGGTAAGAAAGCTGGCGTAATAATCGACAAGAATATTTTTCAAGATTATCGCTGTCTAAAATGTAAATACCGTTTTAAGCAAAAGAAGTAATATTTATATAAATTAAGTTCAGGTTTAATTTCTTTTTAAAGTAAGGAAAGTACGCACTTAGGGTATTTTTCCTTACCCATCCCTCACTCAATTATCTCAAAGCATTTAAAAAATAATCCAACAATTGCTCCCTTTCACTAGCTTTATTTGGATCTAAAAGTTGGATGATTGCGCCATCAATCATAAATAAAATCATGTTTGCATCAGCTTTTAAGCCACGACTTTCTAGACTAAATATCAAATCAAAAAGTTCTTTAAGTAACCATTTTCTATATTCAATCGCCATGCGGTAAGCCCGTGGATAAAGCAGTTTTAATTCAAAAATGGCTTTAAACAAAAGATAGTAAAGGCTATTCACATCGACATGTAAGCGAACAATTTCTTTGAGTTTATCGGCTGCGGTTGGGTAGCTGTGTGAATAGACAATTGCCAGCACCTCTTCTTTAAGTCGGCTTTTTTGAAAGATTAGGCACATTTCAACAAGTCCTTCTTTCGAGTGAAAGTAGTTATAAAACGTGGCTTTTTGAATTTTGGATTTTTTGATAATCAGGTCTACCCCTGCATTATGAAATCCATGCGTGGTAAAGAGTTGGATGGCAGTTTGAACAACCTGTAATTTTTTGGAAGATATTTCTAAAGTTGGCATCGTTTTACCGTTATAAATTCTTGTTGTGTCTAAATGAGATAAAAAGCCTGTGCCCTTTCTGGGAGAAAAAAGGCGCAGCAATGCCGTAAGACGGTGCTTGGCACATCTCAAGTTTTGTTTTGCTAAGTTTTAAGTAAAAATGACTTAAAGCCTGAAAACCTTATGGCATTCAAACTGCTTTAAATTTTTAAGTTGTGTCGTTATAGCTTTTGGCAAAGGCTGCCAAGAAATAATGAATGTGCAAAGCCAACTCCTTTTTTATTGGGAGTTCTGCCAAATCATTAAAATTATGGTGGCAGAACGAAAGGGGGTTCGCAGACTGGTCATAGATCCAGCACACCCGTGGGTGTCCCCCTCCCGTTCTGAACTGCACCCCATAAGTTAGACTTTTAAAACTTATGAGGTGTGCTCTATGCCAATTCCGAAGCATTCAAAAGAGTTAAAATTAAAAGTCATTCAAGCTTATTTAGAGGGAAGTAAA